>NZ_JBVJRL010000009.1:88196-269880 GCF_055607665.1 Streptomyces sp. NPDC036984 | reverse complement strand
TGGGGCTACGGCCGCTCGCTGGAGTGGGCGACGTCCTGCCCGCCGCCGCGGCACAACTTCCTCACCCTGCCGCGGATCCGCAGCGAATCCCCGGCGTTCGACCTGCACCACCCCGAGATCGCCGAGTTCGAACACGAAGCGAACCTCGGCAACCGCGACGCGGTGGAACCGTCCGGGCACAAAGGCGGTCGGCCTTGACCTCACCGAGCGCTCATGGAGCCCCTCTGAACCGGCAGAGCGCCGCCTTCGCCAACGAGGTCGAGGGCTACCTCCTGCTGCATGCGGAGCGAGAGCAGGCACAGCGCGAGGCCGAAGCCCTCTGCGCGCGCCTGCCCTGGCTCACCACGGGGCAGGCCGACGACCTGACCCGCCACTACCTTCAGCAGCGGCTCGGCCTGACACGCCAGGCGCTCCAGGTCACCGCCGACCGGGCGCAGCGTCTGCGCGGCGAATACGAAGCCCGGTACGCCGCCTTGCGTCGCACCTTGCTCAGACGGCATGCCGTTGTCGCCTGCCTTCTGTTCGCCTGCTCCACCGCGGCCGGCGCAGGAGTCTGCCTGCTGGCCCGCTGACCTGAACCGGTACCGCCGAGGGTGTCGCGGTTTCGATCAAGTTCCGATCACAGCAGTTTGGTTTCTGAACGCAAATTTTCTTGATGTTCGGCCTGCACGTTTCCGGTCTCCCAAACGCTCTATTGATGGAGGCGTACGCCTTCCGACGCCGAGGGGGGAGGCGGCGATACCGAAACCACTTCCATGGGGGAGGGCACGTGCACGACGCTGTTACGGCGTTGCTGCTGACCGCACTGATCATCCGGGTCTTCGGCCCCGACACGATTCGGCTCTCCAAGCGGATACTCACCGCTTTCGTCCGCGTGGGCATCAGCGGGATGCGCCCGACCATGCAGGATCAGGAGCACACCGCTCCCGCCGAGCTGACCGGGAGGGACCGGTGAGCGAAGGCGGAACCGAGGAGTCCAGTGGGGCCGTCGGCCTGCCGAGCCGTCGGCGCAAGGCAGTGCCCATGGCACAGTGGCCGGATGCCGCCCGGGCCCTGTACTGGGCGTTCCACGCCGATCGGCGCCAGAGTTACATGGGCTTCGCGTATCTCCAGCTCGGTTCGGACGCGGACACCGAGGAGGCAGTGGATGCCGCCTTCGACGCCGTCATGGACAAATGGGATCAGATGCGCCAGATGGAGAATGCCGAGGCGTACGCCTGGGCAATCCTGAAGAACCGCATCAGAGACCAGCAGCGCAAGAGGAAACGCCGGCCGGAGCCGATGGACATCGCCGCGTTCGAAGCAGCGTTACGGGACAACGCCGAGGACCCGTACGAGGGACTGGCGGACGCGATCACTCTGTACTCCGCCACCCGAAGGCTGAGCGAGCGCCAGCGCGACCTGGTCACGCTTCACTACGGATTGGGGTACAGCACGGTGGAGGCCGCAGCGCTGCTGGGCCTTGAGGAAGCCACCGTCCGCTCGCACCTGAGCCAGGCCCGTCGGCGTCTGGCCCGTCTCCTGCAGGCCGAGGACTCCGACTGCGCCGACGAGGGGAAGAAGACGTCATGACCCACCCCGCCAAGCCCACTGCGAGGCACACCCTCGACCAGTGGCTGGCCCGAGCAAGGACGAAGGATCGATACGACACCTACGACCTGACCGCAGCCAGAGCGCGCCTCACACGGCGCCGCGATCTTTCCCACAGGTCCGTGTCCCCGCTCCACGGCGGCGAAGACATCGCTTCGGCCGAGGCCGCGACCATCATGCCGTGCGGGCTTGCCTGGACCGCTCCGGGCGCACGCACCACCGAGGGCATCGGCCGCGCGGACACAGATCTTCAGGCCGCCAGCCTCCTCGTCCTGCTGTCCCCGAGGGCGGAGCAGGACCTGGCGGCGTTCATCGACCATCACTACGCGCACCAGGCCGGCGCCAGAACGTTCGCCTGCATGCTCCACCTGTGGGGCCACTGCGAAGGGGCCAGTTTCTGGTGGCAGTTCGCCGCCGGCGTCGGAGACCACATCGCCGAGTACTGTCTCTTTCTCGACCACACCCGGCGGGGCGAGTTCTACGACGGCGAGCACTGGGAGAGCCAGCTCGGCGCGCACGGCTTCGTACCCGAGGAACACCTGGGCGACCGCACCGCCGCGCCGGTCCTCACCGAAGACCTCACCAGTTGCATCAACGACTACATCGTCGAGCGGCACCACCCGGACGTAGGGGTCGTCCCCTTCCCCAAAGCCCTGCTCCTGCGCCATGTACGCCGTCTGGCCACCCTCCCCACCCGGCCGTGCGCCACCTGAGGGACGTCCCGCACGGTGATCGTTCGAGTAATGACCGGGGGGTTGCCAACGGCATCCTCGGCTCCGGGCGGCCCCTGCCCGGCAAGGGTTTTCAGGAGAGCTGCGACGGTTTCCGGGGCGGGGGGAGCGCCGGCAGCAGTTCCCACAGCGGCCGCGATCCCGTTGCCCATATGCCCAGCAGCCGGCGGTCGACCAGGTGCAGCCGCTGCTGCCGGGCAAAGGTGCGGCCGGGCTGGGTGATCCTGCCGTTGGTGACCAGCACCACGACATCCGCCTTGTGCACCGGGCGTCCCGTTCCATTGAGGACCTGGAGGTCCGGGGTGCCCACGGCTGCGCCCCGATCTCCCTGGCGGCGGTGCTTGCACTGGATCACCCAGCGCCGGCCCAGCGGATCGGTCGCCTTCACGTCCGCTCCCAGATCGCCCTGCCCGCCGACCTGGACGGCGTCGGTGCAGCCATCGCGGTTCATCAGGTCACGGACCGCGAATTCGAACTGCCGGTGCGACAACGCGTCGAGCTGGGCCAGCCCGTAGCGCAGGGTGCGCGCCTGCTCCCGTTCCCACTGGGCGCGTTGTGTGCGGAACCGCCACCACACGATCCCGCCCGGCACGGCAAGCACGGCCGCGACCACCGGCAGCCACCAGTGCGCGAGCAGCCAGTTGACCACCATCACCACGAGACCGGCCGCCGCGATGGCGGCCACGCCCAGAGCGATGCCGACATCCTGCTGGTTCCGCCGGCGTCTTGGGCGCCGGGTGGTGCGTCGCCTGGCGGGCGGGCGCCGGGTCACCGCCCGCCTCCCAGGTCGGAGAGGTCGATCGGATACGACACGGTCGGTGTAGGCGCTGCCTTCCGCGGCTTGGGGGTGTCGAACTTGATCGGGTACGACACCGTCGGCCGCGGCACGGCCTGCCTCGGGGCCGTGTGTGTGTCCTGGTCGAAGCGGAGGGGGTACGACACGGTCGGCCGGGGGTGTGGTGCGGTTCCGTTCCCGTGCTCGCCGTCGGCATGGCCGAAGCCGAGAACAGCCAGGCCGAAGACAGCTACAAGTGTCAGTTCCCGGCGCGCTCCTGGTGCCCAGCGATAGTGCCCGCGTACTGGAGTTCCGTCCGAGCGCACATACGGCCGGACATAAGGCATGGAGCCCTCCCTCGGATCGTCATGTCCCGTGTCGCCTCCATCCTGACGTCGACCACTGACAATCGATCACGCCGGGCACCCCAACTACGCTGCCCACGCGATGCGTTCAAGACAGTGTGCGTTCGGACTCCCGTCTCCGTGACGATGGCCGACCGTGTCTCGGCATCGAGCGCCGAGCTCGTCGCCGGCCGCAGAAACAATCTGCTCACCGGCGTGTTCTGGTCTCACAGGCTCCGGCAAACGCCATCGGCCACGCTTCGGCCACCGGGTGTTCGCCTCCCGACGACCGTATTGCTCAAGCCAATTACCGGCGAGCCGGAAGAGGTACGCCCGCTGGTCGGCATCCAGGCCCTGTGGGGCGCCCGCTATCGGCCCTCCGCGGCGGCCAGCAGGGCCTCGGCTGCCTCGGTTCGGGTGTAGAGCACGTAGCGGCCGGACCGATGGCCGTCGACCAGGCCCGCCGAGCGGAGCACGGTCAGGTGCTGGGAGACCCCACCCGGTGTGATGCCGGTGCGGCGGGCCAGGTCGGTGGTGGAGGCGGGAGTGTCGAGTTCGGCCAGCAGCCGGGCTCTGCCGCGGCCGATGAGTGCGGCGAGCGGTTCGGCGACCGCGGTGCGCCGCTCCCACAGCGTGGCCACACCGCGCGGCGGGTAGCGGAGTGTGGGCTGCCAGCCGGGGGCGGTGATCGAGAAGACGCGTGGCCAGGCGAACACCGAAGGCACGAGCAGCAGGCCGCGCCCGTCGAGCCGTCGGGTGGCCCGGACGTGGAGGTGGTGGACGCGCAGGGTGTCGGTGTCCCAGTCGACCGCGGGGTCCAGGTCTCCCAGCAGCCGGTCGGCGCCGCCTTCGGCCAGCAACCGCGCCCGGTGCAGCACATCGCCCTCCAGCAGCGAGCGCATCCTCGGCCAGTACGGAGCGAGCGCGATCTCCCAGTACGCCTCGATGAGTTCGGCGAGGACCGCGAGTCCGCGCCGCGGGTCGTCACGCAGTTCGTCGAGGCGGGCGGAACGTGGTGCCCGCCTGCCGCCGAGGCCGGAGCGGACCTGCTCCGCGGGGGTGGCGCGGAGCACGGCGAGCTCCACCCCGAGATCGGCCAGCGGGGTCGTGGGAGGCGGCGCGACGAAGAGCGGGATGCCGCGGGGTGGCGCGGGGACCAGGTCGGCCAGCACGGCCCAGTCCAGCCCCGCGGCTGCCAGCCGTCGCCCTGCCTGCTCGGCCCAGGGCCGAAAGAGCCCGTACTGCTCGGGATTCCTCAGGATCCGGACGCTGGCCACGACTTCCCACAGCGGGGACAGCGCGAACCGGGTCCGCGCCAGGTCCCGGGCCGTGAACCGCAGCTCCAGCACGCCGCCCCTCCCTCTTCGTCCCGCCCCCGGGGCCTGTTGGATTCAGTACAGCCTAAATTCATGGCTGTGGTCCCGGCGCGGCGGCCAGGCTCGCGCCATGACCACAACCGGACTCGGCGCACAGCCGATCACGCCCCCTCGTCCCCTGCTGCACGACCCCGGTTACCGGATGCTCGTCACCGCGACGGCGGTGAGCAAACTCGGCAGTTCGATCAGCTCGCTGGCGATCCCGTTGGTCGCGGTGGTGGCTCTGCGGAGCACGGTCGGCCAGGTCGGCCTGCTGGCGACGCTGAGCACGCTGGCGTTCCTGCTGATAGGTCTCCCGTCCGGGGCCTGGGTCGACCGGCTGCGACGGCGTCCCGTGATGATCACTGCGGACCTGCTCCGAGCGGCCCTCCTCCTCTCGGTACCCGCCGCCTGGGCACTCGGTGTCCTGACCATCGGACAGCTGTACGTCGTCGTCCTGCTGTCGGGCGCGGCCACCGTCTTCTACGACGTCGCCGCGCAGAGCCACCTGCCGCAACTGGTCGGCCGGGAACGGCTCGCCCGCGCCAACTCCCTGCTGGTGACCGTCGACGCCGCGGCCCAGATCGGTGGCCGGAGCGCCGGCGGATTCCTCGTCGCGTTGCTGTCGGCCCCCGTGGCGATGGTGGTCGACGCGACCAGCTATCTCGGTTCGGCTCTCTGCCTCGTGCGGATCCGCCGGCCGGAACCGGCTCCCGGCGCCGGCGCGCGCGGCCACCTGCTCGCGGACATCCGGGAAGGCGTGCGTTTCGTCTTCGGTCATCCGGCGCTGCGGGCGGTCGCCATCGCGGGAGCTGTCAGCAACCTGTCGATCCAGCTCTGCCAGACCGTGCTTCCGCTCCTGTTCGCCCGGGAACTCGCCCTTTCCGGCTTCGTCATCGGGTTCTTCTTCGCCACCGGCGGCGCCGGTGTCCTGCTCGGCTCGCTGTCGGCCCGCGCCCTGGCCCGCCGGCTCGGTGCGGGGCGGGTGCTGTGGCTGCTGGGCCTGGCCGTCGCGCCCGCCGGCGTGGTCGTCGCAGTGGCCGACCGGGGGCCGGCTCTCTGGGCGGCCGCCGCCGGCTGGCTGGTGACCACGTTCAAGGTGGGTGTGAACAACGTCCTGACGGTCAGCCTGCGGCAGAGCGTCACCCCTGACCGGCTGCTGGGCCGGATGAACGCCACCGTACGACTGGTACTGACCGGCTCGCTCGCCGTCGGCGCCGCCCTGGCCGGTCTCCTCGGAGAGGTGTTCTCGGTCCGCGCCGCGCTCTGGGCCGGCGCCCTCGGCCTGGCGCTCACCTGGGTGCCGATCGCCTGTTCGCCGGTGCGCCGGCTCCGCGAGATACCGGGTCTGTGACCGGTGCGCGGGCCGGCGTCCGGTCCATTGCCGGAGCCGTCAGCCCTGACCGGCCCGGACTTCTGTGTTCTGGCCTGCGTGCAGCAGCCATCTGCCGTCGTCCTGCTTGGTCATGACGTAGAGCGGAGCGCCTTCCGTGTCGCCCTCGGCAGAGTGGTAGACCTGGCGGACCTTGACGGCCGCGACGTCGGGTCGCAGGAACTGCGTGTGTACTGCCTCGTAGGTGACCTCACCGCTCCAGCTCGCGGCGGGCAGCACCGTGCGGGTGAACTCGGCGATCGCGTCGAAGCCGACGAGGACCTTGCCGTGGGCGGTCGTCCAGAGGGCGTCGGGATGGAACAGCGCGAGGAAACCGTCCACGTCCTTGGCGCGTTGGGTCCGCTCGACGGTGGCGACGACCCGTTCGATGGCTTCGATGTCGGCGTTTTCGGTGTTCATGGAGATCACTTTGAGACCTCAAGCGAGCTTGAGGTCAATGCCCGCAGGCCTCAGAAAAATGGGTCATTGATGCAGATGCTGATTGGCTCTGCTCAGCAGTCCATCTGGCCACTGGCGTGATCGGTATGACGAATCGACCGCGGCGCCTGCTGGCCCTCGCCCAGCTCGCCAACTCCGTGGGGGACGGCGCCTATTACGTGACCTCGGCGCTGTACTTCACCCATGTCGTCGGCCTCGCCCCCGCTCGCGTGGGGCTCGGGCTGACTCTCGCCTGGGCGGTCGGTTCGCTGGTCGGGGTGCCGCTCGGGCGGCTGGCGGACCGGCGGGGGCCACGCGGCACGTCGGTGCTGCTGGCGCTGGGAACCTCGGCAGCGGTCGCCTCGTTCCTCCTGGTGCGGGGATTCGTGCCGTTCGTCGTCACGGCCTGTGTCTATGCCGCTGCGCAGTCGGGGCTGGCGGCGGCTCGGCAGGCGCTGTTGGCGGGGCTGGTACCGGCCGGTGAGCGGACGGGGCTGCTCGCGCGGCTCCAGTCGACGCTGAACGGCGGGCTCGCGGTGGGCGCGGCGCTCGGCGGACTCGCGCTGAACGCCGGGACCGCGGCGGCGTACCGAGGCGTCCTGGCGTTGGACACGGTCTGCTTCCTGGTCTGCGCGCTGCTCCTGCTGCGGCTGCCCGCCGTGACCGCTGTCGGCGCAGTCGGCGGCGGTCGGCGGTTCACGGTGCTGCGCGACCGGCCGTACGCCCTCCTTGCACTGCTCAACACCGTGCTGTTGCTGCGGCTGCCGCTGCTCAGTCCCGCGCTGCCGCTGTGGATCACCGAGCGGACCCAGGCGCCGGCCTGGCTGGCGTGCGAGCCGGTGCTCGTGAGCTGACCGGATACGGCGCGACAGGCTGTTCTTTGCGCGATGCCCCTGTCGCCCACCCCTACGCAACGGCGAGACAGTGTCCGCATCTTCGCAACCAGGGCCCCTGGTGATCGCGTCCTCGATGCGGGCGAGGCTCCGCCGGGCGCGCCGTATTCGTACCGTGGCGAGTGACATGAGGGTGAAGGGGGCGGGAGCGTGACGACGTGGGGCCTGGTCATCGAGACGACCGTGGGTGCCGGGGACCGCAAGCACGTCGAGGCATATGTGGTGGCGCACGTCACCGGTTCCCGTGAGGCGGCCCTCGCGGAGCTGGAGCGGCGGGCGCGGAGCCACTCACCCGAGCATCCCAGAAGCCCCAAGCGCCGTCGGCTCCTGCGACAGGGCGACGGATTCCTGCTCGTCATCGACGGGGTGTGGCAGTCGTTCGTCACTCGGTTCACGGTGGCGGAGCTGCTGGAGGACTCCGCTGCGCCCGCCGCCCCGGAACCACGGGTCGAGGCGCCGACGGAGTCCGTTGCCGCACCGGCCGAGCCGGCGGACCAGCAGGTCGAGCGGTACGCGGACGGAGTGCCTGTCAAGCCGGCGTGGCTGGGGCGCGACGACCTGCCGTGAGGTCGCCCGCCGAGGTGCGCGGCATCGACGCCTCCGCCGGAGAGGTCGAGCCAGGGGGAGGTTTCACCTGGGGCGGCAGCACGGCGACCCGGAGGTCTGCGGTAGCGTCCCTCCCTCGGACAAGTGAGAGGGACACCGTGCAGGTTCAGGTGCGTGGGCAGGGCGCCCGCCGGTGGATCGTCTTCGGGACGATCGCGTTCGGGGCTCTGTTCCTGATCGTCGGACTCGTCCTCACCGGGGTGTCGATCTCGTTCCTGACGGATGCGGAGCGGGCCCGGGGCACGGTGGTGGCCCTGGAATGGCGGGACGACCACGTGTCTCGCACCAAGCGGGCGAACGACGGGCCCGTGGCCTACCCGGTGGTCGAGTTCACGCCGGCGGACGGCACCCCGACGACGTTCCGGAGCTCCACGGGCTCCAATCCCCCTGCGTACGAGGAGGGTGAGCGGGTCGAGGTGCTCTATCGCGCGGATTCCCCCGAGGACGCTCGGATCAACGGTTTCGCCTCGCTGTGGCTGCTGCCGCTGATCTTCGGTGGGATCGGGTTGCTCATCACGGGAATCGGGACAGGCGTCGCGTGGGCGACGCGGCGGCGTTCCTAGCTCTTGTCCCCTTGATGCGGCTGCGCGATCGCCTCATCACCGCTGAGCCGGGCCCGGCCGGGCCGGCCCCGTCGTGGTACTCACCCTGAACTGCCGGGATGGCGGCGCTGCGTTTGCCAGTCACCGCGGCCGGCAGGAGACTGTTGGTGTCAGCGTGGTCCTGCCGCTGGGAACGGGGCTGGTAGGCGCCACCGCTTCTCCCGCTGGTGCCGCGCCGGCGCATACGCGCCTATCTGTGGCCCGCCTATCCGAAGACGAACAGTGCACGCCGAGCCGACGGCGTCGGACCGCTGCCCCGTGATCGTCGACCTCTCAGTGCGGTAAGCGGTGGCATGGGCATGCGCCGGCCCGCACCCGCGATCGAATGACCGACGGCTTCACCGCCGCTCCCTTGATCAGGAGGCGTTCCATGAGCAGGACCGTCAATTGCATCATCCCCCCGCACCTTCTGGACAAGCTTTTGGAAAGCGATGACAGTGAGGTGCGCAAAGCCGCCCTGGACACCATGCTGACCACCACGCGGTTGCGGGGGGAGCGATCAGTCCGGGCGGCCATCGCCGGCGCGGCCGCTCTCGGAAACAGCCGACGGACGATCTTCGACTGCCAGCAGGAAAGGTTTCTCCCCCTGGCTGTTCTGGTCCGGTCGGAGGAGGGAGCAGCGTCCGGGGACAAGTCCGTCAACCGAGCGTTCGACGGGCTCGGCGTGACAAGCGACTTCTACCAGAAGGTGTTCCAGCGCAATTCGCTCGACGACATGGGGATGCGCCTGGACGGCTACGTCCACTTCGACAGGGGTTACAACAACGCGTTCTGGGACGGGCGGCAGATGGTTTTCGGTGACGGTGACGGAAGGACGTTCTGCGACTTCACCGGGTCCATCGACGTGATCGCCCACGAGCTGACACACGGAGTCACCGAGTTCACCGCGGGGCTCGCGTACCACCATCAGCCCGGGGCTCTGAACGAGTCCATTTCGGATGTCTTCGGGACGCTGGTCAAGCAGTGGTCGCTCAATCAGTCGGCCGAGACAGCGGACTGGCTGATCGGGGCCGAGGTGTTCACCCCCGGGATCGAGGCGGACGCCTTGCGATCGCTGAAGGCTCCCGGAGAGGCGTACGACAACGCACTGTTCGGCAAGGACCCACAGCCCGACCACATGAGCAGGTACGTCAACCTGCCGAACACCGAGAGAGGGGACAACGGCGGGGTTCACATCAACTCCGGCATCCCCAACAAAGCGTTCTACCTGACGGCCGTACGCATCGGCGGATACGCGTGGGAGGCTCCCGGACTCATCTGGTACGAGTCCCTCAAGGCCTCCAGCGTCGAGACCCAGTTCCAGGATTTCGCGGACACCACCTACCAGCAGGCCGAGACACTGTACGGGGCCGACAGCGCCGAGCAGTTGGCCGTACTGGCGGCCTGGCAGGAGGTGGGTGTCCAGATCAGCGGCGTCCCGGTCGGGCTGGCCCGGACGCGGAGTCGCGCGGCAGGCCGGGACGGTGGCGTGGGCCGCGAGGACGGTATGGCGGCCCTCTCCCAGCAGATCGGGGCGCTGGCCGGCCAGATGAAGGATCTCGCCGCTGATGTGGCCGTGCTGAAGGCGACCAGATGACCACGGCCGGTTGATGCGGGCCGGTCCTCGCGCGATCGTCGCGGCACGGAGCAGCGCCGCTCGGCCGGCCGGGAGGTTGTGCACCATGAAGGTCACTCTGGCGAGGCACGGCGGGCTGGCGGCCGCGATCCAGCTCCGCCTGCCGCCCAAGGAGTTGGACACCGATGCACTGCCCGAAAGCGCGGCGGCGGAGCTGGCCCGGCTGGTGGCGGCGGCCGTCTCGGTGCCGGTGCCGGTAGAGGACCGGCCCGGCCGTGCCAGGGACGCGATGAGCTACACGATCACGGTGGAGGACGGCGGCCGCTCGACCGTTCTCACCCAGTCGGACACCACCATGTCCACGGAGTTCGCGGCCCTGCTCAGCTGGCTGGAGGAATACTTCACGCGGCAGTGACGCGCGCGACAGGGGGCGCCCGCGCCCGCTGCTCGCTCGCCATGCGCGACGCAGTCGCTCACCCGAGTCGCGTTCTCGGTCAGGGGCACCACCCCGGCCGGGCGGAAACCGGTCACCGCGGGCCGCCCCGTTGGTCCGCAAGCAGGTCAACGGGGCTGCCTCAGGGTTCAGTCGGGCAGTCCTCGAACGAACTCGGCGACCAGTGTCGCCACCGCTTCCGGGGCTTCCACGTTCATGGGGTGGGTGGCGTCGATCCGGTTGACGCTGACCGTCGGCCGGGTGCGGGAGAGCCCGTCCAGCTGGTCGGAGACCCCTCGCGCGAACCGGGCACCGAATTCGTCGAACCACTCCATGCCAGGTGCAGGCGGTAGCCGTCGGCCGGCCTGGACCAGCAGCAGCGGGCAGTCGATCCCCTCCAGCCACGGGACGACACCCGGCGCGCCGAGCCTGTGGAGTTCGTCGACGATCCCCAGCGCCTCGGCCCGCGTGGGCAGCGTCTGCCACGTGCCGTCGGGCAGCGGGCGTGCGGCCGCGCGCGCGGTGGCCTCCGCACGGGTGGCGGGAATCCCGAGGCGGGAGGAGTTGGCGACCTGCTCCTCGATGTACTCGGGTGGCGCGATGGCCCCGGCCTTCGCCAGCAGCCACTCACTCACCCGTTCGGCGCCGGGGTACTCGCGTCCCCACCAGAAGCCGTCGAGATTCACTGCGGCACGGGTACGGTCCGGGTCGGCCCGCGCGTACTCGACCGCGACCAGTCCGCCGAGGGAATGGCCCACCACGACGGCCTCCGGCACGCCATGCGCGTCGAGCGTGTCCGCGATGTGTCGCACCACGGTGGGGATGGTCCAGGGAGAGATACGGGGAGAGCGGCCGTGTCCGGGAAGGTCGACGCCGAGCACACGGTGTCCGGCGGTGAGCAGCGCGGCCGCGGCGTCCCAGTCGCTGAGCGACCGTCCGTAACCGTGCAGGAGAACCAGTTGTGGGCCGTCGCCCCCATAGTCATGAGCATGTAGGAGTGTCATCGGCTTTCACTGTAGGGGGCACGCAGCTCTTCGCACACCGGATAAAAGATCTCGGTCGGACGCAAAGTGCGCACGCGCGGGGCGAGGTGAGGATGGACGTGCGGTTGCTGGAGGAGGATGGCCTCCGAAGGAGTCGCATGGCCCGGACATGGTCAAGGCGCCCACGGGTCGCCCCCTGCGAGTGCTTGGAGAGAGCGTGCGCCGACTCGACCTCGTGGTGATCGTCGTCTATCTGGTGGCGATCGCCGTGATCGGACTGCGTCTGGCAGGCCGGCAGAAGACGTCGAAGGGCTACTTCGTCGGCGAGGGCCGCATGCCGTGGTGGACCGTCTCGTTGTCTGTGGTCGCCACCGAGACCAGTGTGCTGACCGTCATCAGCGTGCCCGGCGGTGCCTACAGCGGGCAGGGTTTCGGCAACGTCGAACTGGCCCTGGGCTACGTCGTCGGCCGGGTCGTCGTGGCCACCGTACTCATCCCCCTGTACAAGCGCGGCGGCTTCGTCAGCGCCTACCAGTACCTGGGAACCAGATTCGGGCTCAGACTCCAGGGGCTGGCCTCCGTCACCTTCGTCTTCACCCGTCTCCTCGCCGAAGGCGTCCGGCTGTTCGCCTCCGCGATCCCCATCAAGCTGCTGCTCGACGAGTTCGGGGTGCACGCGAGCTACCGCGTCATCATCATCGGGCTCACGGTGATCACCGTCGTCTACACCTATCTCGGCGGCATCAAGGCGGTCATCTGGACCGACGCCATCCAGATGGGCCTCTACCTGGGCGGCGCGGTCCTCGCCATCGGCGTTCTCTCCGCGCACGTCGGCGGCTCGGGCTTCGCGCACGCCCTGCACGCGGGCGAGTTGCGGCTGTTCGACACCGACTTCGGCCTCGCGCACATCGTGACCAGCCCGTTCGCCCTGCCCACCGCCGTCGTCGGCGGCGCGATCTTCGCCATGGCCAGTCACGGCTCCGACCAGCTCATCGTCCAGCGTGTCCTGGCCACCCGCTCGCTGCGCGACGCCCAGAAGGCCATGATCGCCTCCGGTGTCTTCGTCACCCTCCAGTTCGCGGCCTTCTCCCTCGTCGGCGCGCTGCTGTGGTCCTACAACCAGGGCAAGAGCTTCCAGGAACTGGGCCTCGACAGCTCCGACAACCTCTACCCCGATTTCATTCTGCACGGGCTGCCCGTGGTGCTTTCCGGACTGCTCGTGGCCGGCATCCTCGGCGCCGCCATGGGCTCGCTGTCCTCGGCGCTGAACTCCATGGCGAACTCGACCGTCGCCGACATCGTCCACAGCTTCTTCCGTACGACGCCCTCCGAGGCGTCACTGCTGAAGCTCGCCCGGGTGATGACCCTGGTGTGGGCGGCGCTCATGGCTGTCTTCGCCTGCGCGTTCAGCGCCGGCACCGGCAACGTCTACCTCACCGGCCTGACCATCGCCGGCTACACCTACGGCGCCCTGCTCGGCGCGTTCCTGCTCGGCCGCCTGGTCCGACGCGCCGACGAAGCCGACTCCATCGTGGCGTTCCTGGTGACGGTGGCGCTCATGACGTACATCGTGCGCGAGGTGAAGATCGACGTCACCACGGGCGGTGCCACCGTGCCGACGGCGATCGCCGCGCAGTGGCTGGTCCCGATCGGCGTGGTGGTCACGCTCGTCGTAGGCGGCGTGATGAGCTTGTGGCACCGGACCCCCGAGACAACGGAGTTCCGGGTGGCCGACGGCGAGCCCGGCCCCGGTCGGGGGCGGGTCGCGAAGGCCGCTCCCCGGGACTGAACGCCCGCCACGCCGGGTCCGGGACCGCGCCACCACCCGGCGGGGTACGGCACCGCGCCATCCGCCCCACGGGGTGCGGCACCGCGCCGGTGGCGTCCTCTTCGCACCGACGAAATCTTCGGAGGCACCATGTCCCAGCCTCAGCCCAGCCCGTCGGCCGCGCGGGCGGCGCACCAGGAGGCGCCATGCGGGTGATCGGCCTGATGTCGGGCACCTCGTACGACGCGATCGAAGCAGCCGCCGCGGAGCTCACCCTGGACGAGGACACCCTGTTCCTGCGGCCCCTCGGGCATCTTTCCGTACCGTACGCGGACGATCTGCGCGGCCTGATCGCCGCCTCCTTGCCGCCGGCCGCCACGACCACACAGGACGTCTGCGCCCTGGACAGCGGTATCGGACAGGCTTTCGCCGGCGTGGCCGCCCGTGCCCTGATGGAGTTGTGCGCGGGCGCCGCGGACCTGGTGGTCTCGCACGGTCAGACCGTGCACCACTGGGTGGAGGACGGCATCGTTCGCGGCACCTTGCAGCTCGGCCAGCCGGCCTGGATCGCCGAGGCCACAGGGCTGCCCGTCGTATCGGATCTGCGCAGCAGGGACGTGGCGGCCGGCGGCCAGGGCGCCCCGCTGGTCGGCATGACCGACAGCCTGCTGCTGCGCGCCCTTCCCGGCATCCCCGCGGCGCTGAACCTCGGCGGCATCGCCAACGTCACCGTCCTCGCGCCCGGCGCCGAGCCGCTGGCCTTCGACACCGGCCCCGCCAACGCCCTGCTCGACGCGGCCGTACGGCACTTCACAGGCGACGGTGCCGCCTACGACGAGGAAGGACGCCGGGCCGCCGCCGGACGGGTCAGTCCCGAGCTGCTCCGTTTCCTCCTGCAGGACCCGTATTACCGCAGGGCCGCCCCGAAGACGACCGGCAAGGAGCACTTCCACCTGCCTTACCTGCGGCGGGCGCTCGACGACGTGCCCACGCCCGCGCCTGACGACGTACTGGCCACGCTGACCCGGCTGACCGCCGTGACCGTGGCCGATGCCTGTCGTGCGCACGGGGTCACCGCACTCGTGGTCTCCGGTGGCGGCACCCGCAACCCGGTGCTCATGCGCATGATCACGGAAGAGCTCCCCGGGGTGCCGGTGCGCCGCAGTGACGACCTCGGTCTGCCCTCGGACGCCAAGGAGGCCCTGGCCTTCGCCGTCCTGGGATTCCTCACGGTCCACGGTCTTCCCGGCACTCACCCCGCTGCCACCGGTGCCTCCCGGGCCACGCTGCTCGGCAGCATCACCCCCGGTCGGACGCCCCTGCGACTGCCCGAACCCGTCGCGCAGCCGCCGCTTCTGCTGAGGATCATTCCGGCGGGGCGGTGACCGGCCCACCCGGCTGCCCCGCGGTGAAGGTGACGGGAAGCTGCGTCGGGCCGCGGAGACCGCCGGGCCGCCAGCTCAGCTGCTCCGGCGGTACGGCGAGGGCCAGGTCCGGAAGGCGGCGCAGCACTGTCCCGATGGCGATCTGGCCCTCCAGCCGGGCGAGTGGCGCGCCCAGGCAGTAGTGGATGCCGTGCCCGAAGGCCAGGTGGCCGTTGTCGCACCGGGTGATGTCAAGCCTGTCGGGGTCCGGGAACCGTGCCGGATCGCGGTCGGCGATCGCGGACGCGATGAGGACAGTCGCGCCACGCGGGACGGCCACGCCCGCGATCTCGACGTCTTCGCGGGCGAACCGAGCGACGCCCGGGCTGACCGGGCCGTCGTAGCGGAGGAACTCCTCGATCGCGTCGGGCATCAGCTCCGGGTGGTCCCGTAGGAGGGTCAGCTGGTCGGGGTGGGTGAGCAGCGCGGCGATGCCGCCGCCGATGAGGTTGACCGTCGTGACGTACCCGGCCACCAGCAGCAGGAAGGTCATGGCGATCAGCTCGTCGTGGTTGAGCCGCTGCTCCTGGTCGTGGGCGCTGATCAGTGCGCTGAGGAGATCGTCTCCCGGCCGGGTGCGCTTGGCTCGAAGGTGCGTCGTCACATACGCGCGCATCCGTTGCCACGCCTCGTCGACCACGGCCGGGTCGGGCATCTTCTCCCCGCGCAGGAGCATGGCGTCGGTCCACCGCTGGAAGTCGTGCCGGTCGTCCACCGGTACGCCGAGCAGCTCGCTGATGACGGTGACCGGCAGGGGCAGCGCGAAGTCCGTCACGAGTTCGGCCCGGCCGGCCGGCACCACCGCGTCGAGCAGCCGGTCGGTGATGTCCTGGATGCGAGGCCGCAGCTGGGCGACCCGGCGTGCGGTGAACGCCTGCGCAACCAGGCGGCGCAGGCGGGTGTGGTCGGGCGGGTCGGAACGCAGCATGTTGCTCATCATCGACTCGCGCTCGAACTGGGGCAGCTGCTCGATGACGCGGGGGTCCGCGGCATCACGGACATCGCTGCTCAGCCTGGGGTCGGACAGGGCGGCGAGCCCGTCCTCATAACGCGTGATCAGCCAGGCGTGGAGGCCACCTGCGATCACTGCGCGCCGGACCGGGCCGTCCTCGCGCAGCCGTCGGTAGAGCGGGAAGGGATCCGCCACGAAGGCCGGGTCGGCGTACGGGAGGAGGACTGGCTGCTGACTCATCGTGCCTCCCAGGCGGTAGGCGGCCATGGACGCCCTATTTATGACACTTAAGGGCTTCTATCCAGGATTGCCGGATACCGCAGCGGGGACTACTCGGCTCACCGACGGCCGCTCCCCCGGGCATCCGGGCGGGACGGCAGGTGGGGCGGCGGCGACGGTACGGCGCCTTCCACCGGGGGTCTCGGTGGTTCAGCCGAGGGGTAGCCGCATGATCGTCAGGTCGAGCCGGCGGCCGAACTTGGTTCCGGCCTCTCGCACTGTTCCGGCGTGCTCGAATCCGAACCGTTGGTGCAGGCGGATCGATGCGGCGTTCCCGGCTTCGATGCCGGCGATCATGATGTGGTGGCCGGCTTCGCGCGCCGAGGTGATCAGGGTGTCGAGCAGCGCGGAGCCGAGGCCGAGCCCGTGCCGGTCGTCGCGGACGTAGACCGAGTCCTCCACCGTGTGGCGGTAGCCGTCCAGTTCCCGCCACGGGCCGTAGACCGCAAAGCCGGCCACCTCGCCGTCCACCTGGGCCACGAACGCCGATCCGCGCACGAGGTGGGCGGCAAGCCAGGCGGCACCCTCGACGGGAGTCTGCGGGGTCTGGGTCCACAGGGCCGTCGACCGCTCGATGACGTGGTTGCGGATCGCACGGATGGCCTCCGTGTCGCCCGGCCGGGCGGGGCGCACCGTCACAGCCGCCGTCCTCCTCTCCTATAGTGGATTCGTGTCCAATATAGTAGATCCTCTGGTAGGGCGGATCGCCGCCCGGATCCGTACCGAGCGGGAACGCCGTCGCTGGACCCTGGCCCAGCTCGCGGACGCCTCCGGGGTGTCCCAGGCCATGATCAGCAGGATCGAGCGCGGTGAGAGCAGCCCGACCGCCGTCGTCCTCGGCAAGCTGTCGGCCGCCTTCCAGCTGAGCGTCGCCTCCTTGCTCGCCCTGGCCGAAGGGACGCCGGACGGCGCGGAGGCGGTGGCAGGGGTGCGTCGCCGGGCCGGCACGGCCGAGTGGCGGGATCCGGGCACCGGCTACCGGCGCCGCCAGATCACCGGCGCGCACTTCCCCGCCGAGGTCGCCGAGATCCGTCTGCCCGCCGGCGCCCGAGTGCCGTATCCGGCGGCAGCCTTCGCCTTCGTCCGTCAGGTCGTCTGGGTCCTCGACGGCCACCTGACCTTCCACGACGGCGACACGGTCCACGAACTCCACGCGGGCGACACCATCGAACTCGGCGAGCCCACCGAGCGCGTCTTCGCCAACACCGGCGAGGCGGAGTGCCGTTACGCCGTCATCCTCGCCCGCGCCGCACAGCCGTGACCCGCCCCCTCCCCCGCGGCAGCTCGTGCCGGCCGGCTCCGCTCCCCCGCAGCGGCCCGTTCCTGCTGGCCTGCATCGCGGGGACGGCCCTCGCGAACAACTACGCCATCCAGCCCGCGCTGACCACGGTCGCAGCCGAGCTGGGCGTCCCCGTGTCCGTGATCGGCCTCGTCCCCACCGCGGCGCTCGTCGGCTCGATGACCGGATACGCCCTCCTGCTCCCCCTGACCGACCGTCTCGAGCCCAACCGCCCGGTCGTCGCGCAGCTCACCGCGCTGGCCGCCGCCCTCGTCCTCGCCGCGGCAGCCGGCGGTGCCGCGACGCTCCTGCTCGCCTACCTGCTCATCGGCGCGGCATCCAGCGTCGCGGCCCAGGCCGGCAATATCGCCGGCCGCCACGCCGCTCCGGAGCGCCGCGGCACCGGCGTCGCCACCGTGGCCGCCGGTATGTCGGCCGGCATCCTGCTCAGCCGCCTGGCAGGCGGCACCCTCACCGACGTGCTCGGCTGGCGGCGGATGCTTCTCGCCTTCGCCGCCCTCTCCCTGCTCGGCGCGATCGCCGCCGCCACGCGCCTGCCCCGGCAGCGCCCGCGCCCCGGCCACAACCACCGCGCCGCCCGCACCTTCCCTCTCCCGCTGCTGCGCGAGGTGCCGCAACTGCGACGCGCGGTGGCCGCCGGCGGGCTGTGGTACTTCGCCTTCAACCTCCTGTGGATCTCTCTCGCGCTCGCCCTGGCCCGGCCGCCCCACTCCCTCGATCCGGCTGCCATCGGCCTCTACAGCCTGGCCGGAGTCCTCGGCCTCGCCGTCCTCCCGCTCACCGGACGCCTCACCGACCGGCGCTCGCCGGCCACGGTGATCAGCACCTGCATGCTGATCGCGGCGGCCGGAACCGCCCTGCTGGCCACCGGCCTGGACACCCCGCCCGCCAGCGCCGTCGGCCTCGCCCTGTTCGACGCCGGCTGCTTCGCCGCCCAAGCCGCCAACATGAGCCGCGTCATCGCCCTGGACCCGCGCCGCTCCGGCAGCCTCACCAGCGTCTACCTCGTCCTGTACTTCGCGGTCGGCGCCCTCGGCACCGCCCTCGCCGCGCCCCTGCTCGGCACCCTCGGTTGGCAGGGCACCACCCTCACCGCTCTCGCCGCACTGCTTCTGGCCGCCTCCCTCGAACGGACGAACACCCGGCGCCCCCGCGGCAAGCCGGCCCATGGCACAGTCCACGGCCTCGTGCCGCGTGACACCGACGGCCACGAAGAAGCACCACGCGCCGGCCGCCGCAAACGGCTCCGGAGCTGATCGGGTCGTTACAAGATGCTCGGATGCCCGGCCGGTGATTCCTTGGTCACGGGCGTATGCAGACCTCCGGCCCCGGATCGGCGGTCCGGTGTAGGTGCCCCTTCGCACGCATGATCAAGGAGGCTGTCATGGTCAACGCTCCGGACAAGACGCTCAGCGGCAAGGTCGCCTTCGTCGGTGGTGCCTCCCGCAATCTCGGCGGGCTGATCAGTACCACCCTGGGTGCCGAGGGTGCGCTGGTGGGCGTCCACTACAACAGCGACTCCTCCCGCGACAAGGCCGAGGAGGTGGCGGCCAAGATCAATGCCGGGCCGGGCGAGGCGTTCACCCTCCAGGCCGATCTCACCAAGCCCGCCGAGGTGGAGAGTGCCTTCAACGCGGTCGTCGAGCGGTTCGGCAAGGTCGACTACAGCATCAACACCGCCGGGATGGTGCTCAAGAAGCCGCTGACCGAGATCACGGAAG
This sequence comes from Streptomyces sp. NPDC036984, assembly GCF_055607665.1. NCBI lineage: Bacteria > Bacillati > Actinomycetota > Actinomycetes > Kitasatosporales > Streptomycetaceae > Streptomyces > Streptomyces sp. NPDC036984. Next base: position 250,759 of record NZ_JBVJRL010000009.1, on the reverse strand, counting down.
AGGAGTACGACCGGATGTTCGCGGTCAACTCCAAGGCGGCCTTCTTCGTGATGCGCGAGGCGGCCCGCCGCGTCGAGGACGGCGGGAAGATCATCACGATCGTCACCTCCCTGCTGGCCGCCTACACCGGCCTGTACTCCTGCTACGCGGGCAGCAAGGCCCCGGTCGAGCACTTCGCCCGCGCCCTGTCCAAGGAGCTGTTCGGCCGCAACATCTCCGTGAACAACATCGCCCCGGGGCCGATGGACACGTCGTTCTTCTACCCGGCCGAGGACGAGGACTCCGTCGCCTACCACAAGTCCTCTGCCATGAACGGTGACCTCACCAAGATCGAGGACATCGTGCCGTGGGTCCGCCACCTGCTCACCGAAGGCTGGTGGGCCAACGGGCAGACCCTCTTCGTCAACGGTGGTTACACCACCCGCTGACCTGCCGTGTCCAGGCGCTGCCGGCCCCTGCGGCAGCCTCGCACCGCACGCCGCTGCGGTCGGTCGAACGGGAGGCCACGGAACCGGGCACCCGGTTCGGCTCAGGCGCCGAAGAACGGCACGAGACGCGCCACGCGATCCGATCTCGGCGAGCATGGCGCCGTACTCCTGGAGCCCCTTGCCTCTGCCGCGCGTGAAGAAGGGAATCGACATCGCTGCCGTCAGCCCGGTACGTGTGGAAGGCAGTCCGGTGGTCGTGATTCCCAGCCGCATCACGGCATCGTCCGGAGCAGCGATCAGGCGCGCTGTTCGTGACGGCGACGGCTATGGAGCTGCCCGCGGGCTCGTGCACGGACGACGATCGAACGGGTCCCGGCCGGCTCACCCGCGAACGGCATGCCTCACCCCTTGGTCGACGAGGCGTCGATTACGGGGAGCGCAGCAACCTGTTGGGCTCTGTGTACCAAGGGAGCCGACGTGATACGTGAGAGGGGTGCCGGGCAGCCCTTACGCCCGGTCATGGTGACCGTGGTAGGAACTGGTCCGGTAACGGCTGCGGAATTCGGCCAGCAACTCGTCCGTCGCTTCCGTCCCGGCGCTCACGGCGGCGTGGACGTCGCGGAAGTAGTTCTCGTAGCCGGCCGGGGTGTAGAGACACAGGGCACGCGCCGGGACGGAGCCCGCGTTGCGGAAGCCGTGCGGAGTGCCCCGGGTCGCGGCCAGCAGATGCCCGGGGCCGGCCGTCACCTCGCCGTCCCCGGTGTGCAGCGTCAACTCGCCCTCCAGGACGTAGAAGTACTCGTCGTGTCCTGCATGTACGTGGGGCCTGGCGCCGATGGTGCCCGGGGTGAGACGGAACTCCTCGAACGCGAAGCGCCCGCCGGTGTGCTCGCCGGTGAGCCGGAAGAAGTGCGCGACACCGGCGACGTCTATGAGCTCACCGTCCCCGGGGCCACGCAGCAGCGGACGGGCGGGAATGCTGGACTGATCATCGGTCATGGGGGGATTGTCACCCAGGGCAGCTCCGGGCGGGCAGGACTACCTCTCCGGGTGATCAACGGCACTGGGGTCTCCCCCACCGGAAATGTGTCGCGCCCCGCGAGGGTGAAACGCTAGCCTCCGGCTGAGCGTGGCACGGTACGGTCCGCGAAGGGAGCCAGGCGTGGGGACAGAAGGCGTGCGGAGCGACCGATTGAGCTTGCTGCTCGACCAGTTCGACTGCGCCAGGGAGACGGCCCAGGTGCGGCTGACCGGACTCGGCGACGAGGAGTACCTGTGGGAGCCGGCACCCGGCGGCTGGTCGATCCGGCGCCGCGGCGAGGCAGCGACCCCCAGGGCGTTCGGGCCCGGCGACTGGGTGCTCGATCAGGGTGCCCCGGACATCCCGGCGAGCGAGTACGCCGAAGTCGCCCGGCAGGCCGCCGGCGGCATGACCGTCGACAAGGTCGCCGAGGACTGGGGCGTGAGCGTCGAGCGGGTCGAGGAAGTCCTCGCTCACACGGGCCCGCCGGAGCCCGACGCGGCCCCGGTCACCACGATCGCGTGGCGACTGGCGCACCTGCACGTCTGCTTCGCGGGCCGGTGGGAATGGACCTTCGGTGAACGGCGGCAGGATCCGAAACTGCTGGTCGACTTCACGCCCCACGCCGCCGTGGCGGTCGACCGGTTCTGGGCCCTGATGGACCGCTGGCGCGACAGCGTCGCCACCGTCACCGACGAACAGCTCGACACGATCGGCCTCTCGCAGTACCCGTACGGCTCCGACCCCGACGATCCGTTCATCGACGTGCTGTGGGAAAGCAACCTCGAACTCATCCACCACATGGCCGAGATCGCGCTCCTCCGCGACCTCTGGCGGGCCCGCGTCACCCCTCACGGCTAGGCTGTTTCGCTTGGATCAGTCGGTCGTTGGTCCGGGTGTGCCGTTGACAGACGCGCAGTGGGCGCGGATCGAGCCGTTACTCCCGGGCCGTACGCCGAGACGGGGTGGCCGCTGGCGGGATCACCACCAGGTGATCGACGCGATCGCCTTCAACGACACGGCGGCCGTGACGGCCCCGTATCCCGCGGCGGACTGACCACCAAGATCCACCTCGCGGCCGATGCCCGGTGCCGACCGCTCGCGTTCGTTCTCACCGCCGGCCAGGCCGGCGACGGGCCCGCCTTCCCCGACGGCATGGCCCGCCTGCGCGTTCCCCATCGGCGTGGTCGTCCACGCACCGGGCCAGACGTGGTCCTTGCCGACAAGGCCTACTCATCTCGCGCGATCCGTGCCCACCTGCGCAAACGCGGTAGCCGGGCGGTGATCCCCATTCCGGCGACCGGCGGAGCAACAGGCTGCGGAGGGGGCAGCCGGGGCGGCAGGCCGCCGCTCTTCGATCGCGAGGTCCACCAGCAGCGCAACACCGTCGAGCGGTGCATCAACCGCCTGAAGCAGTGGCGCGGCATTGCCACCCGCTACGAGAGGACCGCGACCATCTACCTGGCCGGACTCCACGTTGCCGGCATCTTCCTCTGGTCCGCCTGTCGATCCAGACGAAAGTCCCAGGCGCGAGCCTGCTCGGCGTGGCGGCCCGCCTGCCGCCGGTGGTTTTCTTCACGGATCACGACAGCGGTCCTTCAGCACTCTGGGAGGCGCCCGCCCGGGGGCGAGGTCGATGTTCACGAGGCACAGCACCCGTCACCCCGTCCCGGGCAGCGGTGGCTTTCCTGTGGCCTCGCCTGCGGCGCACCTCCGTGGTGCGATGGAAAGGGGCGACGGAGGTAGAGAGTGATGACCCCACCAGCAGCGGAGCGCAAGAGTGGCGCGGCCCCGGTATCAGTCCGCCCGCTGGGTGAGGCGGACCTGGATCGGGCCGATGAGATCTGCGGGCTCGCCTTCGGGACCTTCCTGGGGGCCCCTGATCCTTTCGGGACCGTCGACTATGTCCGTACGCGCTGGGCGGCCGATCCGCGGGCGGCATTCGCGGCGACGGTCGAGGGCGAAGTAGTTGGATCGAACTTCGCCACCAACTGGGGCAGCATCGGGTTTTTCGGACCGCTGACCGTACGTCCGGATCTGTGGGACCAGGGCATCGGCAGGCGTCTGATGGAGCCGGTCATGGACTGCTTCGACGCCTGGGGGAACCGCCACCTCGGCCTGTTCACCTTCGCGCACAGTCCCAAGCATCTTGAGCTCTACCGCCGGTACGGCTTCTGGCCCCGATTCCTCACAGCCATCATGAAGAAGCAGGTCACAGACGGTGCCGCAGTCCCCGGCAGAGTGCTCTACGGCGAACTGCCCGCTGCCGAGCGGCCTGATGCGCTGAGTCTCTGTCGCCCACTGACAGGAGCCGTGTACGAGGGCCTGAGCCTGGAACGCGAGATCGTGGCCGCGCAGGCGCAGGGACTCGGTGACACCATCCTGCTCCATGGCGCCGGCTCCGAGCTCGATGGCCTGGCCGTCTGCCACTGCGGAGCCGGGTCGGAGGCTGGCGCGGACGTGTGCTTCGTCAAATTCGGCGCCGTACGTCCTGGTCCGGAGGCCGCCGACCGGTTCGAGCGCCTGCTCGACGCGTGCGAGCGGCTGGCCGCCGAGCGCGGGCTGGGGCAACTGGACGCCGGCATGAACCTGGGCCGCCCGGATGCCTACCGGCGCATGATCGACCGAGGTTTCCGCACCTGGTTGCAGGGCGTGACCATGCACAGGCCCAACGAACCCGGGTACAGCCACCCCGACGCGTATGTGATCGACGACTGGCGCTGAGACCACCGCCGCGCGACCGACTGATCCAAACGAAACTGCCTGGGCCGTGAAGGGGTTCGCCTCGGGCGGTGCGGTGCCGTACGAGGGCACTCCGGCTGGTTCGGCTGCGGAGGCGTCCCGGAGGCGGGCATACGGTCTCGACGCACGCCTCCGGGCGGCAGGACCCCCAGCCTCTCCACCGCTGTTGAAGAAGTCGGTCACCGCGCGGGCCGGCGAGCGGAGCAGTGAGTCCGACGCGGGTTTCTGCCCGGCCTCGAACCTCACCGGGTTCCGGCCGCAGCAGCTGCTCGGCGGCCTCTGATCCGCACGTCTGGGCGACGACGGTGGCGACAGGACCGGCGAGGTCCTTCACCGCGGGCCGGGCGTCGCGCTCCACCGCTCGCCGGAAGCCGGTGCGCAGCTTGTCCACGAGTGCCTCGCGCTCCTCGGCTGTGTCGGCGGCGTGGCACCGCCGTTCCAGCGAAGCAAGCCGGATCTTCGAGGGATGCCCCGTGGCCGGCGGCCAGGGCGGCGGGCCCGCCCGCTCCAGGAGGTGCCTGTCTCAAGAACGCGGCGGTACATGCCGGAGGCGGCGGCGAAGGCGCCACCGCGTGCCACACCGAGGCATGCAGCAACATCACGTCGGCCTGCTTGTGCATGTCGGCCTCGTAGGATTCATGACTCCGGGAGGCGGCGGAGAGGTGGGACAGCGACCGCCGGCCCCATCCCCCGGTCTCACGGCCGAGGGGTGCGAAAGTCCTGCCCGGCGGTCAGTGCCGCGCCGGCAGGACCTGGACGGTGTCGCCGACCGCGCGTTCACCGGTGGCGTCGGACGGCTGGTTCACCAGTGTGCCGTGGACGGCCATCGCCGTGGAGCCGCCGCCGTCGAGGTTCATCGCCTCCACGGCACCGAGCGACTTCATGAAGGCGGCGGCCTCGTGGAGAGTGAACCCCTCGCTGCCGTTCTTCAGCCGTCCGTCCACCGTCACGAGGATCAGCCGGCCCCGCGCGTCGATGCCCGCCAGGGTGCGCGGCTGGCGGACGTTGGCCCACGCGTAGCCGAAGGACGTGTACTCGGGGTCGACCACGCCTTCGGCGGCGGCGTCGATGTCGATGCGGCCGTCCGTCACGAGCGTCGGGGCCGCACTGACGACGGAGTCGTCACCGCCGAGCGTGACACGCCTGCCTTCGGCGGTCCGGACGACGTCGCCGACCTTGATGCGGCTGTACGTCTTGGCGTGCGCCGTCAGCCAGTCGGCCGCCCGGCCGATGCCTTGCAGCACGTACCCGCCCGTGGGTACGTGACCGCCGCGCGCGCCGACGGAGACGACGCGGCCCGACGCGTTCAGCACGACCTGTACTCCGGGGCCGGTCGGCAGATCGGCCCGGAAGGCGGGGGTGAACCGGACGAGGTCATCGGCCAGCCGGCAGGTCACGTCCTGCCAGGGCAGCTCGCTGGGCGTGCTGCCGGGACGACCGCAGTCCCTGACCGTGCCGGGCACCCGGTTGATCCCCTGGATCGGGTAGGTGGCCTTGCCCGCCCGGGCCGTGGCGGTGCTCGTCAGGTCCGCGATCCGGATGTCGTGGCCGCCGTCCTCGATGAGCAGCGCGGATCGGGAGCCGACCGCCATCGACTCCAGCTCGCCCCGGTAGGCGCCGATCCCGGACATGGTGCCCGGTACGCCGTCGCCCGGTGACAGGACGAAGAAGCCGCCGTTGACCCCGACGAGCGAGTTCAGCTTGCGTGCCACCGCCGAGGTGGTCTCACGCTGTGCCACGTTGCCGTCGTGGGTCGCTTCGACCGTTCCACCGAAGAGCTTCGGGTCGACCACGGCGACATGGATGTTCTCCTGGTCGGCCGGCTCCTGGATGTCGTAGCCGGTCCAGGACAGGGTCGTGCGGAACCCGGCCGCGGTGACCGCCGACGCCGCCGTCTTCGCCTCCTGCTGGGTGGCGAAACGGCCGATACGGACCCGGTACCCCATCAGCCCGTGCGGGGTGTCGGCGTAGTCGGGCCACTGCACGCTCTCCACCCGCGGCTGGAAGCCGGCGCCGGTCAGCTTGCGCGCCGTGTCGTCGGCCCAGGCACGGGTGGAGACCTCGGCCCAGGTCGCGGGTGCGTCCGGGTCGTTCGCGGTCCACCGGGTGCTGCTCGGCGCCTGAACGGTGACCGTCCAGGAATGGTGCACGCCCGGGCGCTGGATGACGCCGGTGCGGACCGTGACGCCGGGAACGAGGGTCTGTGTCGTCCACTGCTCGGCCGCCGCGGTGTGCACAGAGCCGGTCCGCCCCGCACCGGACAGAAGGGCGGGGGCCGTCATGGCGAGCACCGCGACGGTCGCGCGTCTCGCACGCACACGAGCGGAGCGCCGGGCAGCATCCCGGATGCGGGTGTTACCCATGCACATCCACCTCACGAATGATCCGGGGACGACGAGCCTGACATATCGTTCAGCCGTCCCACGCACACCTTGACCACCGGTGGCCCACTTCACCAGCCGTAAGTGACGGCCACCGCCATGCGAGCCAAAGTAACCACGACGGTCATGTGAACTCGACAGCGGCCCCCCAAAACGAGCACCTCGTGACTCGGGGTCCGGGGCGTTCCGGCCAGTGCGGCCGGGTCACCACGCCACGAGGCGGCCGTGATCAGGACCGCGGAGGTTGCGATGATGGCGAGGCCGGCCGAGAGAGAGATGATCGTGAGGCGCTCGGCCGCCTTCACGGTCTTCTCGCGGAACTCTCGCTCCTTGGCGACGTCCGCCGTCACGGCGCCGGCCCCGTCGTCAGCTCTGCTCGCGCATGCCCCACGGAGAGCCGTACTCGGTGAGCAGGTCGAGGAAGGGGCGGGGCGGCAGGGCCTCCGGGCCGAGGACGCCCCGGCCCGACCAGGCGCCGGTGGAGAGGAGTTCGAGGGCGACGACCGGGTTGACGGCGGTCTGCCAGACGACGGCCTGGGAGCCGTACTCGCGCATGGACCACTGGTTGTCGACCACGTGGTAGAGGTACACCTCGCGCGGTGCACCGTCCTTCGTGCCCTTCACCCAGGTGCCCGCACAGGTCTTGCCGGTCATACGCTCGCCCAGGGTGGCCGGGTCGGGCAGACAGGCGGCGAGCACGTCGCGCGGGGACACCCGCACCGACCCCTCCTCGCCCGGGACGGTGACCTTCGCGGTGGAGTCCAGGCCCAGCTCGTGCAGCGTTTTCAGCTTGGCGATGAAGTCGTCACCCAGGCCGTACTTGAAGGTCACCCGGCGGGCGTCCACCCAGCGCGGGATCAGCAGTACCTCCTCGTGCTCGACGTTCACGCACTCCACCGGACCGATGCCCTCGGGAAAGTCGAAGACCTCCGGCTCACTGAACGGCGCGGTGGTGAACCAGCCGCGGTCCTTCTCGTAGACCACGGGAGGATTCAGGCACTCCTCGATGGTGGTCCAGATACTGAAGGAGGGGGCGAAGTCGTACCCCTCCACGGTCAGGTCGGCACCGTCACGGACGCCGATCTCCTCGATCTCGTCGAAGAGTTCGTCCGCGGCGTACCGGGCGAAGACGTCCGACAGGCCGGGCTCCACCCCCATGCCGACCAGAGCCAGGCGGCCCGCGTCGGCCCAGCTGCCGGCCAGCTCGAACTGGCCGTCGCCGAGCTTGACGCCGCACTCCTCATGCGGGCGCTCGGCGTGCGGGGCGGACAGGGACATCGCCATGTCCAGGTAGTGCGTGCCCGCCGCGAGGGCCGCGCGGAACAGGGGCATCACGAAGCGCGGGTCGGTCGCGTTCAGCAACACGTCGCAGCGCTCCTCGGTGAGCATCCGGCGCACGCCGTCCTCGTCGGAGGCGTCCAGCCGCCGTGCGCTGAACCGGCCCCCGTGCTCCTTCAGCGCGGCTACAGCCGTCTCGGCCCGGGTGAGGTCGTAGTCGGCCACGACCATGTGGGTCAGGAAGCCGCGGCGGGCCGCGATCCGGGTGACGGCGGTTCCGACGCCGCCCGCACCCACGAGCAGTACTCGCATGTCACACACCTCTCTCTTGGAGGGCCTATGCCCTGCGCAGGGCCCCGATGCAACGGGATGGCCCCCTGTAGAGTCAACGGCGTTGGCATAAGGGCTGCCGTCACGGTGACGGGATGGAGTGGTTGGCATGGCCAAGGAAGTGGTGCCCGAGGCGGCCCGGCGCAGACGACGGCCGACTCGGCAGGGCACTGTGCTCTCCGAGCGGCTCATCGTGGACACCGCACTGCGGGTGCTGCGGGAGCACGGCGGTACGGGTCTCACCGCGCGCCGGCTGGGCACCGCCCTCGGCGCCGATCCCAGCAGCCTCTACCGCTACTTCGCCGGCATGGACGATCTGATCCGGGCCATCGGCGAGGAGCTGATGGGCCGGGCCCTGGACAGCTGGTCCGCGGCCGGCGAGTGGCGGACCGATCTGCGCGCCCTCGGGCTCGCCATCCACTCGTCGTATCTCGCCGACCCGCACGCCGCCGCCCTGACCGCGAGCCGGGTCACCGGCCGGCCCCGTGAGATCGCGGTCGACGAGACGATCCTCGGCATCCTGCGCACAGCCGGCTTCCCGAACATCACCGCCGTCCGCCTCTACCACGCCTTCATCGACCTGACTCTGGCCTTCGCCGCCCTCGACGCCGGAGCCCTCGCCCTGACGAAGGAGGCCCGCACGAGGGACGAGGAGATGTGGACGTCCACGTACGCCCGGCTCCCCGCCGAGTCCTACCCCCACATCGCGGCGACCGCCCCCCTCCTGGCCGCCCGCATGCCCCACAGCGCCTACCCGGTCGTCCTGGACACCCTGCTGGACGACGCCGCCGCACGACTGGCCGCCGCGCGGTCCGCGACAACGGCCCGCGGCCGGTCCGCTCGGCCGAAGGGGCGGGCCACCGGAGGATGAGCGACGCCGGCGCCTACCCGTCCCTCCGTGCGGCGCGTGCTTCAGGCCATCCCCGCCGGCACACGAGCGCGGCTCATGCAGGTGTCCGACCGACTCGTCGGACATGCGGGCCGGGCGCCCGGCAGCCCCCGCGCGGACGAGTGGAACGCGCCGGTCCGTCATGTCCGTCGAGCCGCCACCGTGCTCAGCCTCCCCGCGGAGGCTCGGCCCCGTGCGAGGACACGGTCGTCTCCCGGTGTGCCAGGTACCCGACGCGGCGCCGAGCGGACCGCGTCGTTCCCTCCCACCGGCAGCAGTGGCCCCACCCGACTGTGGCGCGCCAGGGCTGCTCGCGCTGTTCCCCGCGTTTTCTCGGGGCACGCGCCCGAACGGGCGTGCCGGGCCAAGGAACAGGGAGGGTGGAGGGTGAGCGAATCGGCGCGGCCGGTGGCATCGTCCCGCTGCTCCGCCTGGCCGCGGCGGCCGGACAGGACCGCTGGCTGGGGGCCGCCGCGCACATCGGCCGTCGGCTGGTCCGGCTGGCCACCGTCGACTCCCGTGGGGCCCGCTGGACGACCCGGCTCAACCCGGAGGGCATCGGCGGCTTCGCGCACGGCGCCACCGGCATCGGCTGGGCGCTGGCCCGGCTCACACTGGGCGAGGCGGGGTCCGCGGCCGAGCGGCGCACCTGGCACCAGCTTTCCGAGCAGGCCTTCGCCTTCCAGGAATCCCTGTGGCAGCCCGGCCAGGGCAACTGGCTCGACGCCCGCGTCGGCGCCGAGGAGGACTTCTTCACCAGCTGGTGCCACGGCAGCGCCGGGGTCGGCATCGGCATGCTCGATCTGCATCGGCGCACGGGTGATCCCGCCCACCTCGGCATGGCCCGGCGGGCCGCTCGCGCGTGTGCCGCCGAGGGTTTCGGCTGGAGGCACACGCTGTGCCACGGCGACCTCGGTCTCTGGCGGTTCCTCACGTCCGTGGGCTTCGGCGACCCCGACGACCTCGACGGTGAGATCCTCACCGGGCTGGAACAACGCGGCCCGGTCGGCGGCCTGGCCCGCGAGGCGTTCTCCCCCAGCCTGATGTCGGGTCTCGCGGGAGTCGTCCACAGCCTCCTGTGCATGCACCGGTCGGCTTCCCTGCCCGATCCGCTGCTCCTCGATTAGGACGTGTCCGGGCGATCCGGCGGAACCGGAGGAGTGGTCGACGGGAGAGCCCCGCAGATCGCTGTGACGTCCTGCACGGCGGAGTCATCCGGGCAGGCAGGCTTCGTCACCGGACATGTGCGGCAGGTCGGCCCCTTCGAGTACGTCTCCGCCGCTCGTCGGCGCCCCTCACCGCAACTTCGGGGTTCATCGGAGCGCAACCGGTGCCGAGTCCGTGGCCTGGGGCAGATCACCGCGCCGGAAGAAGTACTCCGGGGTTGAGGATGCCGGCCGGGTCCAGGGCGGTCTTGGCGGCTGACAGCGCTGCGGCGAAGGGGTCGGGGCGCTGGCGGTCGTACCAGGGGCGGTGGTCGCGCCCGACCGCGTGGTGGTGGGTGATCGTGCCGCCGTACGCCTCGATCGCCTCGGACACCGCGGCCTTGACGTGGTCCCACTGCGCCACCATGCTGCCCCAGCGGCCGGGTGCGTACACGCCGAAGTAGGGCGCCGGCCCGTCCGGGTAGACGTGGGTGAACCGGCAGGTGACCACCCCCTCTGCTCCGGTGGCCTCGCGGACGGCCTGTCGGGCCGCCTCGGTGACGGCCTGGTGGAGCGCGTCGAAGGTGTCCCAGGTGCAAGCCGTCTCGAACGTCTCGGCGATCACCGCGTGGCGGGCCAGTGCGTCACGCTGGTAGGGCATCCGCAGGAACGCCGAGCGCCACGTGTCCACGGCGGATCCGCCGGCCGTCTCCGCACCGGCCTCGCCGCCGGCGTGCCCGTCGGATTCCCCGCGGGTCTCGGGGGACGGCTTCCCGCCGTGGTCGCGGCAGAGCTCCACGGCCCGTTCCAGGCTGCGGCCCACCGGATGGTCGGCGGACTCGAAGGCGAGGACGAGGACGCCGCCGCCCACGCTCACGCCCGCGTTGATCAGCGACTCGGCCGCGTCCAGGAGGCGGCAGTTCGCCGGGTTCAGCCCGCTCTGCGCGATCGCCCGGGTGGCGGCCGCCGCCGCCGCGTAGGCATCGAACCGCACCGACGCCTTGGCGCGCCAACGGGGGCGTTCCTGGAGGCGCATCCACGCCTCCGTGATGACGCCCAGTGTCCCCTCGCTGCCCAGGAAGAGCCGGTCCGGTGAGGGCCCCGCGCCGGAGGCCGGCAACCGTCGCGACGCGCTGACGCCCCTCGGCGTGACCACCCGCATCGACTCGACCAGGTCGTCGATGTGGGTGTACAGCGTCGCGTAGTGGCCGCCCGCGCGCGTGGCGAGCCAGCCGCCGAGCGTGGAGAACTCGAAGGACTGCGGGAAGTGACGCAGGGTCAGGCCGTGTGGTCGCAGTTGGCGTTCCAGTTGCGGGCCGAACACGCCGGCCTGGATGCGCGCGGCCCGGCTGGTCCGGTCGATCTCCAGGACCCGGTCCAGATGCCCCAGATCCACGGTGACCACGGCGGGGTGGCCGTCGCACCGCGGCTCCACACCGCCGACCACCGAGCTGCCTCCGCCGAACGGGACGACGGCGATGTCCTTGCCGGTGCACCAGTCGAGAAGGTCGGTCACGTCACGCTCGTCGCGGGGCCGGGCGACGAGGTCCGGTATGTGCCGCAGCTGCCCGTGCAGATTGCGCACCACGTCCCGGAACGCCTTGCCGTGCGCGTGCGCGGCCCGGTCGGCCGGTTCGGCTGAGCACAGGGCGGCGAGCGAGGCGGGCGCGCTCACCCGGGGCGCGGGCAGGTCGAGCGAGGCGATGTCGGGCGGCTCGTGTGCGGTCGGTTCAGCCGGTGTCAGTGCTCGCACGCGTGCCAGCAGCGCCTGGAGTTCGGCGCCGCGCACCGCCTCCTCGACAGTGCCCCATCCCCACCACGACCTCGTCATGACGCAGCACTCCCTTGAAGTGACCCACGGGTAAATTACCGTCGGGTCATATCGTGGGCTATGGTGGCGCCATGGGCAAGGCCGGTACCAAGGGCGTCTCCCGTGCGAACCGGGAGCGGCAGATCATCGACGTAGCGGTGGAGGAGTTCGGCAGCCACGGCTACGCGGGCGTGTCCGTCGCCGCCGTCGCACAGCGCGCGGGCATCTCCAAACCGCTGGTCTACAGCTACTTCGACTCCAAGGACGGCCTGTACCTCGCCTGCGTCCACCAGGTCGGCCGCCTGCTCGTGGACTCCGTGGCCGCCGCCCGGTCCCGCAGCGGCTCGACCGGCCACGCGCTGGACACCCTCCGCGCGATCTTCACCGCGGTCGAGCAGTGCCGGCATGCCTGGTCCGTCCTCTACGACCCGGCCCTGCCGCCGGTCGGTGAGCTGCGCGACACCGTGCACCACTACCGCGGACGCCTCGCCGCCATGGGCGCGGCGGGTGCCGCCGGGCTCCTCACCCGCGCCGGGCACGAGGACCCGCTCGACCATGAACTCCTCAACGGCGTCTGGCAGTACGCCGTGTCCGCGGTCATGCGCTGGTGGTCGGACCATCCGGAGCAGAGCGCGGCCGACATGACGGCCCGCTGCGCCCGCCTCCTCACGGCGCTGGGCGCCGGCTGACCCGCTGCCGCCCCGTGTTTTCCGTGGTTGTCTCTCCTTGACGGGGAAGTGGCGCTAACGTCCTGCTGGAAAGAGCGCATTCGGGGGATGAGGGCGTGGAATGTCCAGACGTACGCGGCGGTTGCCGGCTCGGCCGGTCGCAGGGTTGTGCGAGGTCACCGCGCACGGCGACGCGGCGGTGAGTGCGGGTGCAGGCATCGCCGGCCACGCGCTCGGGGAGGACAGCGAGCGTTGACGCTCACCTCATGGTGGCGCCGGTTCGGCCGTGGCGAAGTCGATGGGGGCTCACCGGGACCCGGCTGTCGGGACGGCCGGGCCGCGGCCGTGGCTGACGTGGCCGTGCCCGGCCAGAGCCTGCGCGTGACTGCGCGAGGTCCCGGAGCCATCGGCGCCGGCGGCGACATGCACGGCAATGCCGTGGGCGCCGGCAGCAGCGTGACGTACATCGGACAGCAGATAGTGATGCAGGTGGACCGGGAAGGCACCTCGGTGCCGGCTCCGGACGTGCTGCGCGCCATGAGCCGGGACCATGTCGTCGGCGCGATCGGCGACACCGAGATACGCGAGGCCGTGGCCACCTGGCGACCCGGCACGACCGTCCCCGCTGCCGTCTCGTTCGCCCAACTCGTCGCCTGGCAGCGGGAACTCGCCGCCGCGAAGCAGCCGGACGAGGCATCGGGCCGTATGGCCTGTGCGGTCGCGGGGTTGATGGAGTGTGCCGTCACGGCTGAATTCCTTGCGGACGTGTTTCCCACTGCGCTGACCAGTGACCGGCTGAGCACCGTGGCCCGCCTCGCCGGTCTGCCGTCCCGTCCGCTGGATGCCGAGCCGCTCCGGGGGATGCTGGAGTACGCCGTCTTCGAGGCCCAGCCTCTCGCCGCGGCCCCCGGCGCGGTCCTGGCCCGAGTCGTCGCCGCCTTCGCCTCCCTCACCGGGACCGACCGCACGGATGCCCGGCTCACGGACTGGGCCGGCGCGCGGGGTCTGCTCGTCCATCTCAACGACGCCCTGAACGAGTTCAGCTGCCCGGCGCCCGGCCTGCGGCTCGTGATCAGCCTCGCCGACGCACGCAGGGGGTCCCGGGGAGAGGCGGAGTACTGGCTCCTGCGCGAGGGCGGGGCGATACGGACGGGCGATCCGGTCTCCCTCGCACACGACCCGGCCGGTGTCATGGAGGCGATCAAGCGCGCGCTGGCGTGGGCGCGCGAACATCTGCGGGCGGACGAGACGCTGGTGCACGTCGATGTCGCGGCGCCGGTGAGCCTGCTCACCGACCTCATGAGCGGTACGTGGGCTCTGGAGGACCAGCCGATCGGGATGTTCACGCTGGGCGCCCGGCACTCCCTGCTGATGCGCTGGAGCGGTCGGCTGAGCCCTGATCCCTCGGTGCCGGACGCCTCGGACATCGCGGAGATCAACGATGCGGCGCGCAAGGCCCTCCAGGAGATGTCCCAGTGCGCCGAACCGGTCACCTGGCTCGACAGCGGCGTCTTCCGGCCGGAAGCGGAAGTGAGCCTGAAGCGGCAGCTGGCCACAGGGCGGATGGGAGCGGCCATCGGCTTCGGCGCGACCTCCGTGCTCGACCGCGCACTGGCCCTCCTGCTGCCCTACGCCCCCATCGTCGTCTGGCCCCGCCCCGGCGCCCCGGGCCTGGACGACACCTTCCGTGCTCGCGTCCGTACCTACTGGCACCGCCAGCCGCAGGACTTCGCCGATGCCTACCGCAAGCACGAGACCGAGCACACCTCCGACACGTGCCTGTGCGACCTGCACGCGGTCTCCCACGACGAGACCTGGCTGAACTTCTGCCGGCTGATGAACCGCCGCACCGTGGCAGCGCCCAAGGAGACACCGTGAACTGGATGCCCTACTACCGAGGCGACGGCGTGCGTCGCGAGGCGGAGCTCGCCCCGCCGCCACCGTGGCGAACCTTCCCGCGCAAGTCCCAGCACGTGCAGTACCGTCCGCCCGCCGGCATGACGGACGCGGTCAACGCCGCCCTGCACCTGCGCCGCCCGCTCCTCGTCACCGGCCCGGCCGGTTCCGGGAAGTCCAGCGTCATCGACCAGGTGGCGCACGAGATGGGCCTCGGTGATGTCCTGCGCTGGCACATCACCTCGCGCAGCACCCTGGCCGAGGCGCTCTACCGCTACGACGCCCTGGGCCGCATCCACGCCCAGAACCTCGGGCAGCCGCGCGGCGACACCGAACGGCCGCAGCAGGACGACATCGCCCCGTTCCTTCAGCTCGGGCCGCTCGGCACCGCCCTCCTGCCCACCGGCCGCCCCCGCGCGCTGCTCATCGACGAGATCGACAAGAGCGACATCGACCTGCCCAGCGATCTTCTGGAAGTACTGGAGAGCGGCGAGTACGAGATCCCGGAACTCATGCGCTACCGCGAGCCGAAGGTCAGGGTGCGCACCTGGGGAAGCCGGGACACGCACGAGATCACGCACGGCCTGGTGAAGTGTACGGAGTTCCCCTTCATCGTCCTCACCAGCAACGGCGACCGGGACTTTCCGCCCGCGTTCCTGAGGCGCTGCATCCGCTTCACCATGCCCCGGCTCACCCCCGACGCGCTCACCGACATCGTGAGCGCCCACCTGAAGCGGCCGGTCGATTCCGGGGCCGCCGAGCTGATCGCTCAGTTCGCCGCTCGCATCACCCAGGGCGAGCACCTGGCCGTGGATCAACTCCTCAACGCGGTGGCGCTGCTGACCGCCTCGGACGGGCCCGGCGGCACCCAGGCCGACCAGTTGCGCACCCTCCTGCTGCGAGAACTCGCCCGTGACTGACGCCTTGGCGCGCCTCCTCGCCGCTGTGCACGCCCACGTCGAGGACGTGGACGCGCCGCTGCTCGCCGATGCCGCCTGGCTGGCCGCCGCCCGCGCCGCGCACACCGTCTCCCAGGAGACGTCCGCCCCTCGGCCCCCCGAGCCGACCAGGCATGTCCCCGCCCCCGACCGGCAGGCCCCCGCCTCGAACGGACCGACGCCACCGCCCACCGCAGGCGCACCCGTGTCCGCCCGGCGCTCGGACGACGGCGCCACCGTCGTGCGGGGCATACCGCTGTCGCTCGCGCCTCCCTCTCCGCTCCCCGAAGCCCTGGCCATCGGTCGTGCGCTCCGTCCCTTCCGCAGGCCCTGGTCTCGCGGCCTGCGCACCCGGCTCGACATCGACGCGACCATCGATCACTACGCCCGCAGCGGCCTCCTGCTGCCGGTGTTCACGCCGGCTCCCGAACGATGGTTCGAGGTCGTCCTCGTCGTGGACGCGTCACTGACCATGACGCTCTGGGAGGACCTGGTCCAGGCGCTCAGCCATCTGATGCAGGAGCTCGGAGCTTTCCGTGCCGTCCACACCTGGAGCCTCACCTGGCTGGACGGAGGACCCACCCTCCACGACCACAAGGGACACGCGGTTCCCCTGCACCGGGCGGCGCAGCACAGCGGCAGCCCCAGGGGCAGACGGCTGATCCTCATGCTCACGGACTGCGCGGCCCCCGGATGGCGCCAGGACGCCCCCTGGCGCATGCTCCGGGCCTGGGGACGAGCCGCCCCCCTCGCCCTGGTCAACCCTCTGCCCAGACGCCTGTGGCACCGGTCGGCGCTCAACTACCCGCCCTCCCAGGCGTTCGCCCCCTCTCCCGCCGCCCCCACCGCCGCCCTGCGCCCCACCGACCGCACCTGGGCCGCACAGCACGGACGGGGGCAGCTTCTGCCCACGCTGACGCCCACCCCGCACGCCCTGCGCACCTGGGCGCGCGTGGTGATGCGGGCGGATCCCCAGGGGTGTGAGGCAGTCCTGATACCCGCCGAGGGCCGTCCTCCCCGCAGCCGGCACGACCACGACCCGCCGGACCCCGGGGCGATGGCCGACGCCTTCGTGCGGACGGCCCCGGCCGCTGCCGTACGCCTGACCGTCCTCGCATCGGCGCTCAACAGCTTCACCGTCCCCATGCTCGAGGTCCTGCGAGAACGGGCACTGCCGGACACCCGCCCTTCGGACCTCGCCGAAGTCCTCAGCAGCGGACTGCTCACCGTCTCGCGGCAAGCAGGGCGCGCGCCCCTTCTGGCCTTCGCCCCCGCCGCCCGGGAACGCCTGCACCAGGAACTGACGCGTCGCGACGCCCGGCTCGTCCACCGGGCGATGAGCGCGCACGTCGCCGAACATCCCTACTCGCCGCACGGCATCAAGGCGGTCCTGCACAGCGATCACGGCCCGGGTGAGCTGTCCGCCGACCTTCAGCCGTTCGCGGAAGCCAGTGCTGCCGCGCTGAGGATGCTGGGCGTCAACGCCGTACCGGCTCCGGCCGTGGACGGCGCCCCCGCGGCCGTGCCCGTGCCGGCCCCGAGCTCGGAGCCGACGGTGACGACCGACCCGCCCGCCACCGGTCAGTCGTCGGAATCCCGGCCAGGCGCCGACACCGAGCGTGGCCGCCGCACACTGCTGCGCCGGCTTCAGGAATTCTTCCGTCCACCACCCGCGCCGCCCGTCACGGCTCATACGTCGTCGGACCAGCCGAGTGACACCGAGCAGCATGTCGGCGACCGGCTGGCGGCGCTGGTCGACGGCGAGTTGGACGACAGGGTGCGTGAACGCGTCCTGGCCCACCTGGCCACATGCGACCGTTGCAAAGCAGAGGTGGCTGCCCAGCGGCGGCTGAAAGACCTCCTTGCCGGCACATCTGCTGAGCCGCCTTCCGGCAGCCTGATCGCGCGCTTGCAGGGCCTGACGCCTCAGGGGGCCGGTGACGTCGTCGCCGACCCCGGCAGCGTCGCGGTGACAGGTCACAGGTCCGTCGCGGCGACGGGTCACATGTCCCTCGCGGTGACTGGTCACATGTCCGCCGCGCCCACCCCGAACTGGCCCGTTGTCGTCGGCGTCATCCCTTCGCTCGCCTCCGCCCAACAGCCCCGCCAAGAGATGCGTGACCGTATCGAGCGCATCTGGGCCGGTGACGGCACACCGGTGCTGTCCCAGGTTCTCTCCGGGAGCGGCGGTGTCGGCAAGACCCAACTGGCCGCCGCCTGCGCGCACCAGGCCCTCCAGGAAGGAACCGACCTGGTGGTGTGGGTGGACGCGGGCACGGTCGAGCACATCACGGCGGCCTACGCGTCAGCCGCGGACCGGATCGGGATCGCGCACGGCGGCGACATCGAGGAGAATGCGCGGCTTTTCTTGAACTGGCTCGCCACAACGAGCCGTTCTTGGCTGGTCGTCCTCGACGATGTCATGGAGCGCCCGACCGACCTCCACTCGTGGCTGCCCACCTCGCCGTCGCGACGTCACCGAGTTCTGATCACCACCCGCCGTCGTGACGCGGCTCTGAGTGCGGGAGGACGGTCTCTCGTTGCCGTCGATGTGTTCACATCCGAGGAAGCCGAGGCATACCTGCGCGAGCGCTTCACCGCGGCGGGAATGGCACACCTGCTCGACTCCCGGACGTCCGCACTGGTGAGGCAGTTGTCCGGTCTCCCTCTCGCCCTCAGCCATGCAGCCGCCTACATGATCAACTCGGGTGTGTCCTGCGGCACCTACCTGGAGAGGTTCAGGGACAACGGATCCCGGCTGGGGCTCATTGCTTCCGACACCTACGGCTACCAGGTGATGGAGGCTCTGCTTCTGTCCCTGGACGCCGCTCAGGACGAGAGCCCCGCAGGACTCGCCTGGCCGGCGATCCGCATTGCTTCGGTCCTTGATCCCGCCGGCCAGCCCCGGGATGTGTGGGGCACCAACGCCATCCATGCGTACCTGAGCACTTACCAGCGGAACCTCCCGGCCGGGGCGGCCTCGTCCGCTCTGCGTCTCCTTCACCGTTACAGCCTGGTGGACGACACCAGCGGTCCTGCGGGGTACGTACGCATCCACCGTCTCACCGCACGCGCAGTGAGAGAGAGGACCACCCCGCAGGAACTGCCCACCGTCGTCGCCGCCGCCGCCGACGCCTTGCTGGAACTCTGGCCGCGTCGGGAGACGTTCGACACCGAGCTGGTCTCTCTTCTCCGGTCGAACACCGACAAACTCTCCGCTTACTCCGAAGGGCATCTCTGGGATCCGGAGCGCGGCGGCCACCCGGTTCTCTTTCGCGCAGGTTCGAGCCTTCTCGACGCCGGGCTGGTCCGTGCGGCGATCGACTACTGGCAGCAAATCACCGACCAGGCAACGCGATCCCTCGGGTACGAGCATCCCGACACTCTTGCCGTCCTGGCGCACCTCGCCGCTTCCTACTTCCAAGCAGGCCGCGTCGCCGAGGCCATCACGTTGGAGGAACAGGTGGTTGTGGACCGGGAACGCCTGCTGGGGCCGAATCATCCCGACACCCTCACCGCCCGAGCCAACCTCGCCGCCTCCTACTTCCAGGCAGGCCGCGTCCCTGAGGCCATCACCGTGGAAGAACGAGTCGTCACCGACCGGGAACGCGTGCTGGGACCGGACCACCCCGACACCCCCACCGCCCGGGCCAACCTCGCCATCTCCTACCTGGAGGTCGGCCGGATCCAAGAGGCGATAGACCTCGCCGAGCGGGTACTCGCCGACCGGGAACGCCTGCTGGGACCGGACCACCCCGACACCCCCACCGCCCGGGCCAACCTCGCCGTCACCTACCTGGAGGTCGGCCGGATCCAAGAGGCGATCGCCCTCACCGAACGCGTACTGGCGGACCGAGTACGCCTGCTGGGACCGGACCACCCCGACACCCTCACCGCCCGGGCCAACCTCGCCGTCACCCTCCGGGAAGCAGGACGGACCGACGAGGCGATCGCCCTCACCGAACGCGTACTGGCGGACCTGGCACGCCTCCTGGGCCACGACCACCCCGACACCCTCACCGCCCGCACAAACCTCACCCGCATGCTCCGAGAAGCAGGACGCATTCCGGAAACAGAGAGCGTGGAGGAGCAACTGGGCCCCGGTCACGACCGATTGCCCGGCCCGGAGACAGGGGCGACGTTCGCCCCGAGGCAGTGGAACGCCAAGCGCAAGGGTTGATCACCGAGGCGCCATGGCCGCTCCCGGAGAGGCATGCGCACGCTTGTCCGGTCGGCGCACCACATACGGGACCTCTCCGGATGACCGCGCACGCTTCAGCCACTCGCGGTAGGCCGGCGCGTCGCGGGCCACCGCCCAATAGGCCTCCTCCAACTCCGGATAGGCATCGTCCAGTTCCGCCTCGGTGCGGGCCGCCAGCAGCAGGCGTACCCCGATCGGGTCGCCTTCGAGGGGGCGGATCGCGAGGTCGGGTCGGGGATGGGCGGTCGGCTGGCTGACCGTGACCACCTCGCCGGTGGCGGCCAGCGAGTAGGCGGTGAGGTAGTCGCCGTGCAGTATCTCGGAATCCAGGCCCGCGGCGCGCAGCACCCGGGACAGGGCGTCCCACTCGCCGTCGACAGTGGAGTCGACCATCCAGCGGTCGCCGGCCAGGTCGGCGAGGCGTACCTGCGGACGTGAAGCCGCCGGATGGTCCGCGGCGAGCGTGACGAACTGCGGTTCGCGCTCGATGAGCACGCGCAGGCGCAGGCTGGGCGGAATGCGCAGCGGACTGCCCTCGACCTCATGTACGAAGGCCATGTCGAGACGGCCGGTGGCGACCATGTCGAGCAGGGCGTTGGCGGACACGTTCATCTGAAGCGTCGGTTCGATGCGCGGTACCCGTGCCCTCAGCAGGCGCAGCCAGCCCGGGATGGCCCGGCTCGCCGTGGCGCCGATGCGCAGCTGGAACCCGCCGGCGGCCCGGGCTGCCGCCGCCCTGGTCTCGGTGACGATGGCGGCGAACTCCGCCACCAGCGGCCGGGCGCGGCTCAGCACCGCCAGCCCCAGCGGGGTGGGCCGGCACCCGGTCCGGTCGCGTACGAAGAGCTGAGCACCGAGGGCGCGCTCGATGCGCCGCAGCTGAGTGCTCAGCGAGGGCTGTGCCAGGCCCAGTTGGCGTGCCGCTTTGTGCAGGCTGCCGGTGTCGGCGATGGCACAGAGAACGCGCAGGTGCCTCACCTCCAACTCCATGGGGGGAGCGTAGGACGGCATGGGTTGCGACACCAGATGTTCAAGTTCCAACGAATGGGGACGAGTTGTGCGCCGATAGCCTCGCGCTATCCCCGATTGCCATCATCCCCCGTCGCGTTGGTCTGTCCGAGACTCACTGGCAACCGATCGTTCAACCCCACAGGACGAGAAGGAGCCCCCCATGGCGTCGTTCCGTACCGGCACCGGGTCGAAGACCTCAAGAAGACTTCTGACCCTGGCGCTGGGCCTCGGTCTGGCCTCGGCAGCGCTGGGCACCGCGACCCCGGCGAGCGCCCGGAAGACCGCCGAAGCACCCGCCCCCACCGCCGTCGGCTATGTGGGCGCGGCCGAGAAAGCCGACACCAAGGCGTTCTTCGACGCCGTGCTGAAGTCGGTCGCCGAGAGGCAGGCCGCCCAGCCGTCGCTGAAGGTGGTGACCGTCTACTACAACGCCTCGCAGGCCCCGAGCTTCCGCTCCCAGATAACGAGCGCCGCCTCCATCTGGAACAGCTCCGTGTCGAACGTCAAGCTCCAGGCGACCTCGGGCAGTGGCGACTTCGCCTACTACGAGGGCAGCGACCCGCGCGGGTCCTACGCCTCCACCAACGGCCACGGCCGCGGGTACATCTTCCTGGACTACGCGCAGAACCAGCAGTACGACTCCATACGGGTCGCCGCCCACGAGACCGGTCACGTGCTGGGTCTGCCCGACCACTACAGCGGCCCGTGCAGCGAGCTGATGTCGGGCGGCGGCCCCGGCCCGTCCTGCACCAACCGGTACCCGAACTCCACCGAGCGCGCCCGGGTCAACCAGCTGTGGGCCAACGGCCTCGCCAAGGCCCTCGCGCAGGCGGCCAAGACGGGCTGACCCGCTGGACGCGACGGACTGCGCTCCCCCACCGCCCAGCCCGTCACCAGGGTGCGGACCGCGGCACCGACCCGCGGTCCGCACCGCTGCCGTGCCGACGGGGCCGACCGAGCAGGGCGGGCCCACACCGAGACAGACCCACCGGCGCCCCATTAGGCTGGCCACCTGCATCGCGGGCGGCTCTGAGGGGAAGCGACGGTTCGGCGAACTCATGGCAGAGATACGGGAGTTCCTGGCGAGCGACGGCTCGGTCCTGCGCGTGGAGGTCGACGGTCCCGCGCCGCCGGCCGGTGACCCGTACGAGCCCGTGCGGCGGCGGCGCGGCGCGGACGGCCCGGTGACCGCGGCGGACACCCTGCGCCAGGCCGTCGACCGGGTCCGCCCGGCCGTCCAGGACGTCCTGGCCTCGCTGCGGGAGATGCCGCAGGCTCCCGACCGTGTCTCACTCGAGTTCGGGGTGAAGCTCAGCGCGGAGGCAGGCGTCGTCCTGGCCCGCGCCGGCACGGAGGCGCACTTCAAGGTGGCCCTGGAGTGGGAGCGCCAGGCGGGCGGCAGCGGCCGGCCGGACGCGGACGACGAGCCGGCCGCGGACGCGGACGAGGAGCCGGTCCCGGACGCGGAGCCCGGCGTTGACGGCGACTGAGGCCCAGCCGCCCGCCGTCCCGTCGGGAGGCGCCGAGTTCGAGCAGGGACTCGCCCGCCTCTTCGATCCGCGGGAAGAGCTGCTGGGCGCCGGATTCCTGCTGACCCCCGACCTGGTGTGCACGTGTGCGCACGTGGTGGCCGACGGCGACGCGGCCGATCCTCGCCGCCCGGACGAACCGCTCCGGGTCGACTTCCCGCTGGTGCCCGGCGGACCCCGGGAGCGGGTGACCGCGACGGTCGTCGTCTGGTCACTCGCCGACGACATCGCGGTCCTCCGGCTCGCCCGCGCGGTCCCCGGCACCGCGCCGCTTCCCCTGGCCGGCCCCGACGCCCCGCTCTACGGCCGTGAGGCCCGCCTCTACGGCTTCCCCGAGAGCACCGATGCGGGCGTGAACGCGCACGGCACCCTGCGCGGCGGCCAGGGGGCGGGCCTCATCCAGCTGGACGCCGGTCAGGGCAGCGTCGCGATCGAGCCGGGGTTCAGCGGCAGCCCGGTCTGGGACGTCGAAGCCCGCCGGGTGGTCGGCATGCTGGCCACGCGTGGCCGGGACGGCCTCGCCGGCACGGCCTATCTGATCCCCGGCCCGCGGCTGGCCGCGCAGGCACCGGACGTCCCCGACGATCCCGGCCCGTTCAAGGGCCTGTTGCGGTTCGAGGAGAGCGACGCGCACCTCTTCCTGGGACGTGCCAAGGAGACGGCCGCTCTCACGGTGGCGGTGCGCGAGCGGCCGCTGACCCTGCTGACCGGGCAGTCGGGCACGGGCAAGTCGTCACTGCTGCACGCCGGTCTGCTACCGCGGCTGCGCACGGCCCACGCCGTCACCGTGGTGCGCACACCGCAGGAGGCGGACGGCCCGGCCACGACGCTCGGCGAGGCACTGCTCGCCCTGTGGCAGGCGGCCGTACCCGGGGAGCACACCGGCGCCCGGCTGGCAGCCGTACGGGAGGCACTGGCCGGGGACGAGGTCGCGCTCGCCCATCTACGGGAGGAACTGCGGACCGCTTTCCAGGACCGGATGGGAGTGCTGATCCTCGACCAGTTCGAGGAGTACGCCGCCGCCGCACCGTCCGCCGCCCGCCAGGTGGTGACGTGGTGGCGCGAGCTGACCGCCGGCAGTGCGCCGGACCGGGGACTTCGGGCCGTCCTGTCCGCCCGGCACGCCACGCTGGACGTGCTGTCCGCCGTGCTGCCGGCCGCCGAGCGGGCCCGGGCCGTCGTGTCCCTGGACCCGCTCACCGACGAGGCGCTGAGCGAGGTCATCTCCGCACGGCTCGCCCCGATCCCCTGTGCCGGTCTCCAGGACGGTCTGAAGGAACTGCTGCTGCGCGACGCCCGGGACGCCCAGGACACCCGCGGCGAGAGCAACGCCCTGCCGCTGCTGGAATTCACACTGGCCGAGCTGTGGCGCCGGCGCTCCGGGGGACGCCTCACCCTGGCCGCCTACCAGGAACTGGGCGGCCTGTCCGGCGCGTTGGCCCACCACGCGCAACGCACCCTCGAAGCAGCCGTCGCGGAAGGCGTCGCCGACGAGCAGACCGCGCGCCGCCTGTTCCAGCGCCTGGCCCGCCCCGACGGACTCGGCCGGTTTCTGCCGGAAGCCGTGCCGTTGAGCGAACTGGACGAGGATCAGCGGCGGTTGGCCCGCCGCATGGCGCGACAGAAGCTGCTCGTGTGGCGGCCGCTGCCGGGCGACGCGCTCGGCGAGTCCCTGCGCATGGCCCACGAGGCCCTGCTGCGCGAGTGGGAGTGGTTGCGCACCTGTCTGCGCGAGGGCATGGAGTTCCGCGCCTGGCAGTCCCAGGTCGCGGGGGAGGCCGCCGCCTGGGACGCGGCCGGCCGCCCCCCGTTCGCGCCGGTCCCCGTGAAACTGCTGTGGGCCGTGGATCGCTGGGAACAGGAACGTGACAGGGACATCACTCCGCTCCAGCGGGCCTACCTGACCGCGGGTCGACGCCACGCACGCCGGGGCGCGTACGTCCTCCGCGGGTTCACGGCCGCCGTCACCGTCCTCACTCTGATGGCCGGCTGGCTGGCCTGGGACGCGAGCCACAGCCGCGACCGGATAGCGACGCAGCTGCGCGCGGCGGCCTCCGAGCAGTTGGCCGGCCTCTCGCAGGAGCGGTCGCCGACCGACTTCGGGCTCGCCGTGCAGATGGCGATGGGTGCGTGGGCGACGTCCCCCACGGACAAGGCCGGCGCCCAGCTGTTCCGGCAGTACCTGCGCCTGCGGGACGCGGAACGGGTGAACGCCGGACTGTGGCCGGGGAGCGTGGAACGGGTGACCGCCGCGTCGGAGACCGACGTGCTCGCGGTGACCACCAGGCCCGACAAGGGCAAGCGGACGGTCTCCGTCGTCCTGGACGCCGCCTCCGACCATCCCCGGGTCCACCGCCTCGAAGGCGTACCCGGGCAGGTCTCCCGGGACGCGCTGAGCGACGACGGGCGCTGGTACGCCACCGCGTCGGTGGACGGTTCGGTCCGGCTCTGGGAGATCGGGAAGAACCCCGAGCCGCGGCTGCTCCCCGGCGCACGACCGGAGTCGGACGACGTCTACTCCCCCTCGGTGGACTTCTCCGACGACTCCTCCCGCCTGCTGCGCCTGCACTCCTACGGAGTCGGGCGCGACGGCGGCGGCATGGATCAGCGTGCCGCACTCGACGTCTGGAGCGTGCCCTCCGGAGAGCCGGTCCCCGGAGCGGGGCGGACCGTCGCCGGCCGGGTGGTGGACGGCGCCGCCTTCGCGGACAAGGCCGACCGGGTGACCCTTCAGTGGATCCGCCATGCCGGGTCCCGTGGCTACCTGACCTCGGTCGGCGTCTTCTCGCTGCGGTCGGGGAAGGAGCAACGGCGGCTGGTCACGGAGGTGGACGAGCACAACGCCTTCATGGCCCGGGACAAGGTGCTCTCCGTGACCAAGGCCGACCGCGGCTCGGACGCGAGGTACGTGCGCGTGGACGGCGGCACAGCGGCTCGGGTGACTCCGTCACGCTTCTCCGGTCTCGACGCCACACGCCGCTTCAGCACGTACGTCCGCTCGGCCGAGCCCAGCAGCGACGGCCCGGAGTACGGGGTCCTGTCCGCCGTGGACGTTCTCGGCGGTGACACCTGGACGGCGGTGGTACCCAGCGACGGCACGTCCGACGAGTACGTGAAAGTGGCCATCTGGCCGCCTGCGTCCAGCGGGCGCCCCGTGGCGGTGGCGGCTTTCGGTGGCGGCTTGGTACGGCTGCGTCTCGGCAGGGATGTGCAGCCGTTGCCGTTCGACGCCGCCGGGGACCAGCCTGTGGCGCTCGATCCGCACCGCGACCGGTTCGCGACCGAGTACGAGGGCCGGTTGTACCTGAGCCGCACAGGAGCCCCGACCAGCAGTGCGCAACTGCCGGGTGACGCGGCGAACCGCGAGTGGGTGCCGCTCTGGGTGAGTTCGAAGGAGCGGGAGACGGTGGCCGTATGGGATGCCGACAGTCTCACGCTCCTGTTGTACGCGGCCGACGACTTCCACAGCCACCGCGAGGTCGATCTCGCCCGGCGCCTTCCCACGACAGCCCGAAGCTCCCGCATCGAGTCCGTGGCCCAACTGGGCAACGGCGAACTGGCCGTGCTGCTGACCTCCAACGACGTACTCCGGGTCGATCCCGTGACGGGTACCGTCGTCTCGGCTCCGCTGCGCGTGTCGCCGCCCGAGTCCGGCACCCGGATGCCCTGGACCGCCCCCGGCCAGGTCGTCCCCCGCCCGGGCCACCCCGACCAGGCGCTGATCATCAGCAGCTCCGGTCACCGCCTCGGACGGCTGATGGTCTGGGATCTCGTGAAGAACACCCGGGTCGCCGGCTGGACCTCGCCGGCCGGCGTGGCCGGGGACCTGGACACGCGCCAACCCACCGTAGTGTTCAGTCCGGAGGGCAACCTGATGGCCGTGGGGCACAGCGACAGCAAGGTTCGCTTCTGGGACGTGACGACCGGCCGCCGGACCGGGGGCGTGGTGCCCTACCCGTCCGGGACGGAGCTGCTCGAGATCACCGGCGACCGGACCTTCGTCTCGCTGAACTACGACCGGGGCCTACGGCTCCATGACGTCTCGGACGGCAGCGCGCTCGGCGAGGGCCCGGCCACGGCGGGCCCGTACCCGCTCGCCGCGGTCGTCTCCGGCACCCGCCTGCGGCTCGCCACCAACGGTCAGCTCCAGAGCGTCGACATCGCCCTGGACACCTGGCGGCGCCGTCTCTGCCAGGCGGCGGACCGCCCGTACACGGCGGCGGAACGCAAGCTGCTGCCGGCCGGCGCGCACACCGGCCGCCCGTGCACGGCGTGACGGACGGCCGGTGTACGTGTGTCCGAACGGCCGGGGTGCGCGTGTCCGAAGCCTCTTCCCGGCTGGGTCACGGCCGCCCGGCGCCTACCTGCGCCACGGGCCGGTCACCGCGAACGTGGTGCCGGGTGTGTAGCAGTTGACGTACATCGTCGCGCCGTCGGGTGAGAACGTGACGCCGGCGAACTCGCCCCACTCGGGGGCCTGCTCCGTCCCGATGTTCTGCCGGCCCCGGGCCATCGCGTACACCTCGCCCCGGCGGGTCACACCGAAGACGTGCTGGGCGCCGTTGCCGTCCTCGCACACCATCAGGCCACCGCTGGGAGCGAGGCAGATGTTGTCCGGGGACTCGCCGGGCAGCTGGACATCGGTGTCCGGGCCGAACACGACGACCAGGGACAGCCGGTGGCGCGCCGGGTCGTAGCGCCAGATCTGGCCGTAGTGGTCGGCCGCGGAGCCGTCCGCGCTGCGGGCGAAGGACGACACGAAGTAGACACAGCCGCCGCCCCAGTAGCAGCCCTCCAGCTTCTGCGCGTGGGTGATGCCTCCGGGACCGTAGTCCTGGAACCGGGTGGGCGTGGAGGCGGCCAGCGGGTCCGGTACGTCCACCCACTCGACGCCGTCGAAGCGGGCGCCGGTCTCCTGGATCGTCGACAGGTCCCGTACGCCGGGCACCCGCATGGCCTGGAGCCGGCCGCCCGCGCGCAGCGAACCGACGCCGCCCAGCGGCTTGTCGGGCAGGAAGCGGTAGAAGAGGCCGAAGGGCTTCTCGAAGGCGTCCTCCGTCTCGTAGACGATGCCGTGGCGCGGGTCGATCGCGATCGCCTCGTGCTGGAAGCGGCCCATCGCGGTCAGCGGGACCGCGCCGGTGCGGTGCGGGTCGCTGGGGTGGACCTCGAAGATGAAGCCGTGGTCCCGGGTGTAGCCGTTGGTGCCCGCCTTGTCCTCGGTCTCCTCGCAGGTCAGCCAGGTACCCCAGGGGGTGCGGCCGCCGGCGCAGTTGACGGCGGTACCGGCGATGGCGACCCGCTCGGACAGCACGCGGTTGTCGGCGTCGAGCGTCAGGGCCGTACAGCCGCCCTTGCCCGCCGGGTCGTAGGTGAGGCCGCTGACGGTCGGGACGGGGATCTTCGCGGTGACACGGTTCTCGTGGTTGCGGACGAGGTGCGTGCGGCCCGCTCTGCCGGCGAAGGCGGCCATGCCGTCGTGGTTGGAGGGTACCGGGCCCTCTCCCGAGCGGAGCTGGTCGCCCTCGCGGGAGAGCACGCGGTAGCGGAAACCTTTCGGCAGGTCGAGCAGGCCGTTCGGGTCGGAGACGAGGGGGCCATAGCCGGTGTGGCCCAGGCCCTGCGCGGCGGCGGTGCCCGCGAAGAGCTCGGAAAGGGCCCCGCTGAAGGCGATACCCGCCCCCAACGCGCTTGCCCTGGCCAGAACCTGACGACGTGTTGCAGACATACGGCACCAAGCCTTCCTGCTGGCGGACAGGAACTGTGACCTTGCTGTGTCTATCACCTGGTGGGGGCCACGGGAACCACGCGCGGAGCACGTGTCACCGACGCCGCGGGTGTCCCGGGAGCGGAAGCTATGGCGCGTTGCCGTCGACGACAGCCGCCAGGGCGTACAGGTTGTGGTCCTGACTGCCCACGTACACGACTCCATCGGCCACCGCAGGCGACGACTGGACCCGTCCCCCCTGTTGCGTAGGCCCATCTCCTGCCGCCGGTGGCCGCGTCCACGGCGTAGACGTGATGATCGAAGCTGCCGATGTACGCGACTCCGCCGGCCACCATCGGTGCCCCTTCGACCCTGCCCCCGGTGTCGTAGGCCCAACGCTTGTTCCCGGTCGCCGCGTCCAGGGCGTACACCCTCTTGTCGGCGCAGCCCACGTACACGGCCTTGCCGGCCTGCGTCGGCGACGACATGACGCGGTCGCCGGTGTCGAAGGCCAACGCTTGTCACCGGTGGCCGCGTCCACCGCGTACACCCTCTTGCTGCTGCCGAAACACACCACCCCGCCGGCCACCGTCGGCGACGAGGTGACCGCGGCTTTGGTGGGGTAGCGCCATCGGAGCCGCCGGTCGGGGCGGGGGCTGCCGCCCTTGCCGTCGCCGGTGCCGTCGCCCTCGAACAGAGTGAAGCCCGCGGCGGCGATGCCGGCGGCGGCGCCGACGCCGAGCCACAGCGCTGTGCGGCGGCTGATGCGCCCCGCCGGCGTCGCCGTGCCGGGGGCCGGTTCCGGCACGCGCACCGGCGTCCGGCCGGGACGGGCGCCGGTCACCGTGTCCGCGCCGGGACCGGCGGCGGCCCCGCTGCCCGTCCCTGGGACCGGCGACGGTGAGCGGGGCGGTGACGGTCTTCGTGTCCGCTCCGGCCGGGCCCGGTCCGGCGCCGGGCGCCACGGTTGCGGTGGAGAGCTCGCGGAGCGTGCCGATGATCTTGCTGGACTTGTGCGTGGACGCCATGTACCGGGCGATGCCGAAGTCCAGGATCTTGATCCGCTCGTCCTGGGTGAGCATGAGGTTCGCCGGTTTCAGGTCCCGGTGGACCACCCCGGCCAGATGGGCGGCCCGGAGCGCCGCGGCGGTCTGTACCGCCCAGTCCACGGCAGTGGGCACCTGCGGTACGCCGTCCTCGCGGAGCACCGTGTCCGGGTCCCGCCCGGTGAGGAACTCCATCACGAGGTAGAGGGTGCCGTCGTCGGGGTCCCGACCCAGGTCGAAGATCGTCACCACGCCCGCGTGGTTCAGCGCGCCGGCGGTTCGGGCCTCGCGGAAGAACAGCTCCGCGCCGGGTCGTCCCGCCGGTCGTGCGGCAGCAGCTTGACCGCGACTCGGCGCTCGATCACATGGTCACGGCCCTCCCAGACCTCCCCCAGACCTCCCCGGCCGACAAAGGCGACCAGCTCGTCGTATCGGCCGCCCACCACCCGCGAAGCCATCCGCACCCCCGTCCGGACGCGTGCCCAGCCGCACGCGCCGCATCGCACCCGCCCCTGCGGGGCGACCCCGACGATCCCACACCGGCCCCCGGCGCACCGACGCCAGGACGGAATCGGCGGTCGGCTCGGAACGAACCGGAGGTCCCTTCACCCGGCTGGGCCAGTGGGCGGATCCCCGGTCCGCCGCACCGGGACTCCGAGCGCGCGAGACGGTGACCGAGACCGCGCGGCCGGCCGCCGCCCGACACGCACCCGCGTGCATCGAGAGGGGCCGCGGAGGGCCCCGGCCCGCGTGCGAGGGCCCCCGATGGGGTGAACCGTGGCGGACCACGGCCCGGCGCGGAATCCAGGGGAAATCGGCCCTTCGCGCACTTCTCAGGCGTGTGGAGATCGATTTGAAAGTGGCAGCCTCTTGTCCGCCTGTCCACACTGAAACCGGCGGTTCTTGATCAGTCATGAGCGGGTCGGCCGTGGGCGATCCACACGTCATCAGGAGATCGAATGGTGGAGCAGTCCTCCGAGGTCCCCACATCCGGGCCGGACGAACCTGCCGTCACCACGAGCGAAACCGGGCCGGCCGGGACGGAGACCGAGCGGAAACTCGCGGAAGCACTGGCCGAGGTCACCGGCGCCGAACACGTTCCGGTCGACAGTCACTTCTTCACCGATCTCGGCACCAACTCCCTGGTGATGGCCCAGTTCTGCGCACGGCTGAGGAAAGCACCGGACCTGCCGTCCCCCTCGATGCGGGACATCTACCGGCATCCCACGATCCGCAGCCTGACGACGGCACTCGCGCAGGCCGCTCCCGCTGCCCCTCCCGCCGATCCGGCCGGCTCCCCGACGGTGCAGGAGCCCATCGGCTCCCCGGCCGCGGTGACACCCGCGAGCCGGCGGAACCAGCTGCTGTGCGGAACATTCCAGCTGCTGATCTTCCTGGCATACTCCCTCGCCTCCGGGTTCCTCACGGCCGGAGGTTACGAGTGGGTCGCCGGCGGTTCCGGCCTGGTCGACATCTATCTGCGGTCGCTTCTGTTCGGGGGCCTCGGGTTCGTCGCTCTGTGCGCATTCCCGGTGCTCGCGAAATGGCTTCTGGTCGGCCGGTGGAAACCTGGCGAATTCCCCGTCTGGGGCCTGGCGTACTTGCGTTTCTGGCTCGTCAAGGTGCTGCTCCACGCGAATCCGATGGTGTTCCTCGTCGGAACTCCGCTGTATGTGCTGTACCTGAGGGCCCTCGGCGCACGGATCGGCAAGGGAGTCACGATCCTGACCCGCACCGTCCCGGTCTGCACCGACCTGCTGTCCATCGGCGCCGGCACGGTGGTCCGCAAAGAGGCGTTCCTCCTGGGCTACCGGGCCTGCGCGGGCCGCATCCAGACGGGCCGGGTCACGCTCGGCCGGGACGTGTTCATCGGCGAGAAGACCGTCCTGGACATCGACACCTCGATGGGCGACGGCGCACAGCTGGGCCATTCCTCCGCCCTCCACCGCGGCCAGGCCGTCCCGGACGGTGAGCACTGGCACGGATCCCCGGCGGAACCCACGCGGATCGACTACCTCCGGGTCGCGCCGGCCAGGTGCGGCACCGCGCGCCGGGCCTGGTTCGGCCTCGTCACCCTTGTCCAGCTGGTCTGCCTCTACCTCCCGCTCGCCGTCGGCGGGATGTACATGCTGTTCACCGAGGTGCCGGCGATCGGCAAGCGGCTCGATCCGCAGACGGCCGTGCTGACCCGGCCGGAACTGATACCCGACGCGCTGGCCGTCTCGCTCGCCCTGTTCTTCGGCTTCGTCGTCGTGGGCGGCGTCGCCCTGTACGCCGTGCCGCGTCTGGTGCGCCTGATCGTCCGGGCCGACCGGGTCTATCCGCTGTACGGGCTCCACTACACGCTGCACCGGCTGACGGCCCGCATGACGAACGTCAAGTTCTTCGCCTGGCTGTTCGGAGACAGCTCGTACATCGTGCATTATCTCCGCGCTCTCGGCTACGACTTGTCGCGGGTCGAGCAGACCGGCTCGAACTTCGGCACCGAAATGCAGCACGAGACGCCTTTCCTGGTCACGGTCGGCAGCGGAACGATGGTGGCCGACGGCCTCTCGCTGATCAATGCCGACTATTCCAGTACGTCTTTCCGGCTGTCGCATGTGTCGATCGGGCCGCGCAACTTCCTGGGCAACAACATCGCCTATCCAGTGGGCGGCCGGACAGGAGACAACTGCCTCCTCGCGACCAAGGTGATGGTGCCGCTCGACGGTGAGGTCCGTGAGGGTGTGGGGCTCCTCGGTTCGCCGTGCTTCGAGATTCCGCGCTCGGTGGACCGGGACGCACGCTTCGACCATCTCCGTAAAGGCGCGGAACTGCGCCGCCACCTCGCCGCGAAGAACCGTTACAACCTGCTCTCGATGGCGTGCATGCTGTTCGTGCGCTGGCTGCACGTCTTCGTGCTCACGCTGCTCGCACTCGTCTCCGTGGACCTGTACGGCCTGGTCGGCCACGTGGTCATCGGCGTCTTTCTGGCACTGACGCTCGTGTTCTCCACCGCGTACTACATCCTGGTGGAGCGCTTCATGACGTCGTTCCGCGGGCTGCGTCCCCAGCTGTGCTCCATCTACGACCGGACCTTCTGGTTGCACGAACGCCTGTGGAAGGTTCCGACCCAGTACCTGAACGTCTACAACGGCACCCCTTTCAAAAGCCTCGCCTGGCGGATGCTGGGAGTACGCATGGGCAAGAGGGTGTTCGACGACGGTTGTTTCGTGACCGAACGGACCCTCGCCACCATCGGCGACGAGTGCACCCTCAACGCCGGAAGCAAGATCCAGTGCCACTCGCAGGAGGACGGCACCTTCAAGTCCGACCGGATCACGCTCGGCGCCGGCTGCACGCTGGGCGTCGCCGCCCATGTGCACTACGGCGTGACCATGGGCGACGGCTCGATGCTGGCAGCCGACTCCTTCCTCATGAAGGGCGAGGAAGTCCCCACGAACGCCCACTGGGGTGGCAATCCGGCCGTGGACATGCCCGAGAGCGGGAGCCGGTCCGGCGGCACGGGCCGGGGCAGGGAAGCGACCGACGCCACTGCGGCCGCCACGAGTTGAGGAAGGCCATTCGATGGGAACGCGCGTGGAAGCGGACCGGGAGTTCTGGAGCCGTGTGCTGACCGCAGGCGGTGGCACGGTGGTGCCGCGGTGGGCTCGGGAGCCCGTTCCGGGTGCGCTCGAACAGGAGGCGGTGGTCCCGGACGACGTGGCGGCCTCGGTACGCGGGCTGGTGCGGCGGTCCCATCTGCCGGTCAGCGCGCTGCTGCTGGCGGCGCATGCCAAGGTGCTGGCCGCGCTGTCCGGCGAGCCGGAGGTGGTGACGGGCTACACCGCCGGAGTGCGAGGCGAGCCGCTGCCGTGCCGCCTGACCGTGGCGCCGGGCTCCTGGCGGGCACTGGTGTCGGCCGCCGAGCGCACCGAGGCGGAGGTGCTGGCCCACCGCGAGTTCCCGGTGGCGAAGCTGGCCCGGGAACTGGGGATGACCGAACCGTCGTACGAGGTCGTGTTCGGGCCCATGGGTGTCGAGGAGGACCACGCCGACGACGGCGTCCTGCATGTGCGCTGGGGCGAGCGGGGCGGGCGGCTGGTGCTGCGCCTGCGGTACCGCACGGACGTGCTGGACGCCGAGAGCGCGGCCCGTATCGGCGGCTACCACCTGAAGGCGCTCGGTCTGATGGCGGCCGGCCTGGACACCGACCACACGCAGCGGAGTCTGCTGTCGGCCGAGGAGACGCGCGAGCAGCTGGACGGGCTGGCGGGACCCCGTCGGCCGCTGCCGGACGCACGCGCACACGAACTCTTCGAAGAGCGGGTACGGGCGCATCCGCAGGCGGTGGCCGCGGTGCACGGGGCGCGCGAGTGGACGTACGGAGAGCTCAACGCGCGCGCCAACCGGTTGGCCCGGGCGCTGCTGGCGCGCGGGGTGGGCCGGGAGGACGTGGTCGCCGTCGTCACCGAACGCAACCTCGACTGGCTGGCGGCGACGCTGGCCGTGTTCAAGGCGGGCGGCGCCTACCTGCCGATCGAACCGCACTTTCCGGCCGGCCGTATCGCGGCGACGCTGGCCCGGGCCGGGTGCCGGCTGGTCCTCACCGAGTCCGGCAGCACCGAGACCCTGGACGAGGCGCTGGCCACCGTGGCGGGAGCCGGGAAGCTGCTGGTCGAGACGGCGTACGCGGAGCCGCATGCCGACGGTGACCTCGGCGTGCGGGTCGACGCCGGCCAGCTCGCCTACATCTACTTCACCTCCGGCTCAACCGGTGAGCCGAAGGGGGCGATGTGCGAGCACGCGGGCATGCTCAACCACCTCCACGCCAAGATCGACGACCTGGGGATCGGCGAGGGATCCGTGGTGGCGCAGACGGCCCCGCAGTGCTTCGACATCTCGCTCTGGCAGCTGGTGTCCGCGCTGCTCGTCGGCGGGCGCACCCTGCTGGTCGGCCAGGACGTGGTCGTGGACGTGGAGCGGTTCCTCGACACGCTGGCACGCGGCCGGGTCGCCGTGGCCCAGGTCGTGCCCTCCTATCTGGAGGTGGTGGTCTCGTACCTGGAACAGCACCCCCGCGCCCTGCCGGATCTGCGGTGTGTGTCGGTGACGGGTGAGGCGTTGAAACGGGAGCTGGTGCAGCGCTGGTTCGCCGTCCAGCCGGGGATCAAGCTGCTCAACGCCTATGGGCTGACGGAGACCTCGGACGACACCAACCACGAGCTCCTGGACGGCGTGCCCGACCGTGTCCTGCTGGGACGTGCGGTCAACAACGTGCACGTCTACGTCGTGGACGAGCATCTGTCGCTGGTGCCGCTGGGGGCCCCGGGGCTGATCGCGTTCTCCGGTGTCTGCGTGGGCCGGGGATACGTCAACGATCCCGAGCGGACCCGTGAGGCGTACCGGACGGACCCGTACCGGCCCGGTGAGCGGCTCTACCTGGGCGGTGACTGGGGCCGTTGGCACCCGGGCGGCAAACTGGAGTTCCTCGGCCGCCGGGACAACCAGGTCAAGATCCGCGGCTTCCGGATCGAGATCGGTGAGATCGAGAACACCCTGCTGCGGGTGGACGGGGTACGGGACGGTGCGGTGGTCGTCGTGGAGCGGGGCGGCGGGAACACGCATCTGATCGCCTTCCACACCGGCAGGCGTCATGAGCCGGACGTGCTGCGTGAGGCGCTCGCGGCGGCGCTGCCCCCCTACATGGTCCCGTCGGCCTTCCACTGGCAGGACAGCCTTCCGCTCACCGCCAACGGCAAGGTCGACCGGAAGGCCCTGACCGCGCTGGCCGAACAGACGGCGCGGGCCGCCGAACCGGACGGAACGGAACCGGACGCGCTCAGCCCGGCCGAGCGACGTCTGGCGGCACTCTGGGCCGAGCTGCTGGGCGTGCCCGAGCACCGGATCGGCCGGACGGACCACTTCTTCGACTCCGGCGGCACCTCACTGTCGGCCGTCAAGCTCAGCATCGCGCTCGACCGCGCGGTGTCCCTGAAGGACATCACCCGGCATCCGGTGCTCGCCGATCTCGCCGCCCTCCTCGACGGCGCCACCCGGCAGCGACCGGAGCTGCTCCAGCCCCTGTCGGAAGCGGGCGGGGCCCCGGAGTGCGCCCTGGTGTGCTTCCCCTACGCGGGCGGCAACGCGGTCAACTACCGGCCGATGGCGAGCGCGCTGGCGGGCACCGGCCTGGCGGTCCTCGCGGTGGACCTGCCCGGCCACGATCTCGCCGCCCACCGCGAGCCGTTCGCGTCGATCGCGGACGTGGCCGCGCAGGTCGCCGACGAGATCACCGCGCGCGGCCTGACGCGGGTCATGCTGTGGGGCCACTCGTCGGGCGCCGCACCGGCCGTGGAGACGGCCCGGACGCTGCAGGAGCGGGGCGTGCGGGTGACCCGGGTGTTCCTCGGCGCGCAACTGCTCGGCACCGCCGCCGACCGGGATGCGGCCATCGATGAACTGACGAGCCGAAGCGACGCGGAGATCGCCGCACAGCTGACCGCGGACAGCGGCTACACCGAGCTCGCCGAACTCGACGAACCGCACGCCGAGCACATCGGCGCCGCCTACCGCCACGACTGTGTGTCCGCCCATCGGTATTTCCGGGCGGTCCTGGAAGCCCCGCCGCCGGTGAAGCTGTCCGCGCCGGTCTCGGTGGTCGTCGCCGCGGACGACCCGCACACGGCCGGCTACGCCGGCCACCACCGCGACTGGCTGCTCCTGGCCGAGCACGTCGATCTGCACGAGCTGGCCGACGGGGGCCACTACTTCCTCCGCACCCGCCCGGCCGAGGCAGCGCGGGCCGTCCTGAGTACGGCCGTCCCCCTGGCCTCCACCTGAGGCCCGTACACCACCAGACGGGCGAGCGAAAGGAAACCGAGATGCCGTCCTCATCCCTGGCAGCACCGCTCGATGTCGAGCTGCGGCCGGACAGACCGGCGATCCTGCGCGTCGATCCACCGGATGACCCCGCGCGCTGGGCCGCCGTGTACCGGGAGGCGCTGCGTGCGCAGGTCACCGAGCACGGGGCGCTGCTCGTCCGCGGCCTCGGCCTGAAGGACGCGGACCAGGTCGGCGCCGTCTTCGCGGGGCTGGCCGGTGCGCTCGTGACGGAGCGGGAGGCGTTCGCTCCCCGTGAGGCCCTCGGCCCGGGGCTGTATGCGTCGACACCCTGGCCGGACAACCAGCCGATGTGCATGCACCACGAGCTGAGTTATCGGCTGGAGGTGCCCGGCCTGATGCTGTTCGCGTGTCTGACCGAGCCCGAGCAGGCAGGGGCGACGGCGGTGGCCGACGCCGAGCAGGTCCTCAAGGCCCTGCCCGCCGAGGTGACGGAACGGTTCGAGCGCGACGGCTGGCTGCTGAGCCGCGCCTACAACGACGAGATCGGGGCGTCCCTGGCCGAGTCGTTCGGCACCGACGACCGCGCCGCGATCGAGGAGTACTGCCGTGGCCACGCCATCGAGTTCACCTGGCACGCCGACGGCTCCCTGCGCACCGAGCAGCGCCGCGGCGCCGTCGTACGGCATCCGGTCACGGGCCGGCGCTGCTGGTTCAACCAGATCGCCTTCCTCAACGAGTGGACGCTGGCCCCGGAGGTGCGCGAGTACCTGGTGGACGAGTACGGCCAGGACGGCCTGCCGTTCAACACGCGCTACGGCGACGGCAGCCCGATCGGCGAGGACGTCGTCCAGCTCATCAACGCCACCTACGAGGAGCACACCCGGCGCGAGCCCTGGCGGGCCGGTGACCTGATGCTCGTGGACAACATCCGCACCGCGCACAGCAGAGAGCCCTTCACCGGGGAGCGGCGGGTGCTGGTCGGCATGGCGGAGCCGCAGCGGCCGGCCGACGGCGGCCCGGCCCGGGAGGCGAGCCGGCGATGAACCACATGGTGTCCACCGCCCCGCAGCCGTCCATGCCCCACCCGGCGCCGGAGCCCACCTTCGCGGTGATCTCCGGCAAGCAGGTGCGGGAGACGCTCGGCGGGCGCGAGAAGGAGCTCGTGGAGGTGGTCGAGGCCGCCTACCGGCTGCACGGTGCCGGGGACTCGGTCAACCCACCGTCGTACTTCCTGCGCTTCCCCGACCGCCCGACGGCGCGGATCATCGCGCTGCCCGCCTCGCTGGGCGGCTCGACGCGGGTGGACGGCGTGAAGTGGATCTCCAGCTTTCCGGACAACGTGCGAGCCGGGCTGCCCCGGGCCTCCGCGGTGCTGATCCTCAACGACCACGAGACGGGCTACCCCTTCGCCTGCCTGGAGAGCTCCGTCATCAGCGCGACGAGGACCGCGGCGTCCGCGGCGCTGGCGGCCGACCGGCTCAGCCGCGGCCGAGTGCGCCCCAGCCGTGTCGGGTTCTTCGGCACGGGCCTGATCGCCCGTTATGTGCACACCTTCCTGGCCGGCACCGGCTGGGCCTTCGACACGATCGGCGTGCACGACCTGTCCGCCGACAGCGCCGCGGGCTTCTGCGGCTACCTGCGGCGCTCCGGCGCCACCGGACGGATCACCGTCCACGACAGCGCCGAGGACCTGGTCGGCTCCAGCGACCTCGTGGTCTTCGCCACCGTCGCGGGCCGGCCGCACGTCACGGCCCCCGGCTGGTTCGCCCACAACCCGCTGGTGCTGCACCTCTCGCTGCGCGATCTCGCCCCCGAGGTCCTGCTCGCCTCGGCCAACTTCGTCGACGACGTCGAGCACTGCCTCCAGGCGGACACCTCGCCCCACCTGGTGGAGCAGCACACCGGCAACCGTGACTTCCTCAACGGAACCCTCAACGACGTGATGCTCGGACGGGCCGCCGCACCCCACGACCGCCCGGTGATCTTCTCGCCCTTCGGCCTCGGCGTCCTCGACCTGGCCGTCGGCGCGTACGTCTACGACCAGGTGGCCCGGGCGGGCGAACTCCGCCTCATAGACGACTTCTTCCACGACCTGCGCCGGTACGGCTGAGGCCGTAGCCCTCGGCCCTGGCATCAGGAGGCCTGCCGTGCCCGTCATCTCCGCTCCTCACGACTTCAACGAAGGAAGCCTCTTCGTCGATCTGGAGGCGATCTTCGGATGTCGCCTCTTCCTCAAGTGCGAGGGCTTCAACTTCGCCGGCTCCATCAAGCTGAAGGCCGCGAAGGAGATGGTGGAGAGCGCCGAGCGGGAGGGAAACCTGAGGCCGGATTCCATCCTCGTCGAGTCCTCGTCCGGCAATCTGGGCGTCGCGCTCAGCATGATCGCCGCGAGCAAGGGTTACCCGTTCCTGTGCGTGACGGACTCCCGGTGCAACCTGTCGACCAGGCTGCTGATGGAGGCCCTCGGCAGCCAGGTGCACGTCGTGGCCGACCTGGACTCCAACGGCGGTTTCCTGGGCACGCGCATAGAGTACGTCCGCGAGCTGTGCGCGTCCGACGACCGGTACGTGTGGCTCAGCCAGTACACCAACGCGGGCAACTGGCGGGCGCACTACCGTACGACCGCGCCGGAGATCGCCGCTCACTTCCCGCGGCTGGACGTGCTGTTCATCGGGACGGGCACCGCCGGGACCCTGATGGGCTGCGCGCGCTACTTCCGCAAGTGGCACCGGCCGGTGCGGATCGTCGCCGTGGACAGTGTGGGCTCGGTGGCCTTCGGCGGCGAACCGGGCCGCCGGATGATTCCCGGCCTGGGCATGAGCATGCGTCCCCCGCTGCTCGACGAGTCGTACGTGGACGAGGTGATCCGGGTGGAGGAGGCGGACACCATCCGCACCTGTCACCGCATGGCCCGACGGGGCTACCTGTTCGGCGGCTCCACGGGGACGGTGGTCAGCGCCGCGACGGACTGGCTGGCACGGCATGGCACACGGCACCTCACCGCGGTCGCCATCGCACCCGATCTCGGGGAGCGCTACCTCGACACCATCTACCAGACCAACTGGCTGCTGGACCTGTACGGCGACCAGCTGCTCGACTCCGGCGAGCTGAACACCGCGCGCTGGGACGAGAACTCCACGACCCGGGCGCCGGGCCGCCGCCGCAGACAGTAGCCGCCCGGAGCCGGCGGGGCCTCGTCGGCCGGCACGACGAACGTTTTCGCATCCACCGGCGTCACAGTGGTGACCTACTCGAAGGGGCCACCATGATTGCCGGACTCTCCCGTGCTCGTGTCCTGTCCGCCGTCGCACTGACGGGCACCGTGCTGTGCCTCACCACCGCGTGCGGCAGCCAGAGTTCACCTTCCGCCCGGACCGCGGAGGGGGTGCGGCCCAAGAACACCGCGGTGCGGTCCGCAGCGGCCTGGAAGGAACCCGCCTCCTACTCCTACACGCTGACGTCGACCTCACAGGTCCTGGCGGGCGCCTTCCGGATCGAGGTCCGCAAGGGCAAGGTGACGAAGGTGGTCGGGCTGGACGAGGACAGCCGGCGGCAGGCACGGGAGCTGCGCGCCCAGATGCCCACCATCGGCGACCTGTTGAAGAAGCTGGAGCAGGCCCGCGGTGACCACGCGGAGACCGCGGAGGCGACGTACGCGGCCGACGGGCATCCCGTGCGGATCTCACTGGACTGGAGCAGGAACGCCGTCGACGACGAGGCTCTCTACGTCGTCAGCGCCTACCGCCCGGCCGGCGCCGGCCGGGCCGTTGCGCCGGCGCCGGCGGACCGCTGGTGAAGGGCCGGCTCGGAGCCATCACTCCGGGTGGGTCACCGCGTCCTTCTGCAGCTGAACAGCCGCCAGCAGGCTGAGTTTCGGCTCCGCCTGGCGTAATGCCTTCAGCGCCTCGATCGAGGAGATGTCCCCGGTGAAGCCGACGGTGGCCAGGCGGGAACGGACCCAGTCGGCTCGCACCTGGGATTCGGTGGCGGCGGCCGTGGACTCCACGAGCGCGGCGGCGCGTTCGAGGCCCGGGCGTTCCTCGGGCGAAGCCTCGGCCAGCGCCTGCCGCAGTGCCGCTGTGACCAGGTCCGCGTCCCGGATGAGCAGTACGGAGTCGGTTTTCCTGGTCAGTCCTGTGATCGTTTTCATG
The DNA here is from genome assembly GCF_055607665.1 of Streptomyces sp. NPDC036984. Classification (NCBI taxonomy): domain Bacteria; kingdom Bacillati; phylum Actinomycetota; class Actinomycetes; order Kitasatosporales; family Streptomycetaceae; genus Streptomyces; species Streptomyces sp. NPDC036984. The sequence continues at coordinate 210,763 of NZ_JBVJRL010000009.1, read as the reverse complement.
TTGATCACTATGACCGTCATGTCCACCCGCCGCCAAGCGACTTGAGCAGTCTCAGAGACTCGGCCCGGCGGCACCTGGCCTCCGGCTGCGCCGCAACACCGGAGCTGTCCCCGCCCGAAACGCGGCCGACGGGCCGCAGGGGACGGGCCGCGCGGACGGCTTCGGGTCAGATGCTCGCGTGGGGATGAGCGGGGCCGAGGTGGTACACCGCCGTCTGCTCGGCGTGCGGGACGATCAGACCCTGCAGCTCGTCCGCCGCCAGCTTGACGAGGTGGCCGTCGCGGGTCGCGTGGACGGTCTCGAGGATGAAGGCGACGTGGGCGGAGTCCTCGGTGACGCGGGTGCGGTGGGCGTCGCTGTGGTTCCAGTGGCGGGTCAGGACGCCGGTGGTGTCGGCGTAGATGATCTCGCCCGGCTTGGGGTGCTCGACGCTGCCGGGTTCGCCGAGCGGGGTGAACTCCTCGCTGCCGTCGGCGTGGCGGATGGCGACGTCGCCGGTGACCTGGTCGAGGCCGAAGGCGCCCGCGGGCAGGCCGTGGTGGACGGAGACGGCGTTGTAGGAGTCGACGGCCGGGTTGATCCGCGGCAGGGTGCCCTGCTTGGCGAGGCGGCGGCCGAGGGCGTCCACGCTGGGGCGGATGCGGCGCGGGTTCGTGCCGAAGGCACGGTAGGCGGTGTGCCATGCCGGAGCGGGCGGTCAGGGGGCGTCTCTTCGATCTTCGGCGGCAGAGGGTGCAGTCGAGCTTCCCGATCGCCGTCGCCCGGGTTCCACCGATCTCGCACCGGACTTCCCACGAACGGGGACCTGATGGAAACGCTCCCCGCACAACAACGGTGACGAGAAGGCCCGTCCACCGAAGCCGAAGCCGAAGTCGACGTCGTGCGGGGGCGGGTGGCGACGTGCACAAGCGAAGAGTTCGTCCGAGTAGTGCGGTGATCTTTCACTGAGTACTGTGAACCATCGAACAGCGGGGCAGCCGTTCGTAGGCCGCCCTCGTGACTCCGCGCCTGGCCGCTGGCGCTTGCCATGCACGAAGACGTTCTCTGCGGCGGGGGCGGTGCGCCGCAGGACGACGACTCGCTCCTCGGCCGCGAGGTGGTTCGCGGCATCGGAACGGGCGACGCGCGTGCCACCGACGCCGCGGAGGTCAGAAAGTGAGCAGATAGATGCAACCGACGTTCGTACTGGTTCACGGAGCTTTCGCCAACTCCTTCTCCTTCGCACCGCTCCAAGCCGAACTCGGCCTCCTCGGGCACCGCTCCGTCGCCGTCGACCTTCCGGGGCACGGGTTCGCCGCGACGTACCCGCACGCCTACCAGGCGCCGCAGGACCTCGAAGGGCTCGCCACCGCGCCCGGGGCCATCAAGGGCGTCACACTCGCCGACAACGCCGCGCACCTCGTCGGGATACTGGAGCGGGCCAAGCGGAACGGGCCCGTCATCCTCGTCTCCCACAGCCGCGGCGGCATGACGGCCACCGTCGCGGCCAACCAGCGGCCCGACCTGATCGACCGCATCGTCTACGTCTCCGCCTGGTGCCCCGTCAACCTCGACGTCAGCGCCTACTACGCCGAGCCCGAGATGGCCACGGTCGACGCCACAGGGCTGGCATCGGCGATGGTCGGGAACCCTGCAGAGCTCGGGCTGCTGCGCTCCAACTTTCGCACCGCCGACCCCGGCGTCCTCGCGGCCTTCAAGGCGGCTTTCCTCGCCGACGGGACGGACGAGGAGTTCATGGTTTTCCTCAACACCTTCCAGCCCGACGAGAACCTCGACGTCGGCACACCCGAAGACCGGGCGCAGGCCGACACCTGGGGGCGGATCCCCAAGACGTACGTCCGGCTGACCGAAGACACCAGCGTGCCGCTCGCCATGCAGGACCGGATGATCCGCGAGGGCGACGCGCTGACGCCGGAGAACCCCTACGACGTCCGTACGCTCACCAGCAGCCACCTGAAGTGGCTGGTCGACCCGGCACCAGCGGCCCGAGTCCTGGGTGAAATCGCTGCGCTCTCGCCTGCCGAATCGTGATCGGAACCAGATGATGGAGAGCAGCGACGGGGGCAGCGCGGAGGTTCTCCCGGGCGCCGTCGGCCGACCACAGCAAATGCCGCTTGTGGACCGTCTTCACGGCCCGAAGCGTTCGGGCAGCCCACGCCTCTGCACGCCGGTGCCGAGCCGGTGGACGATCCCGTTGATCACTGCCGGTGATCCCGCCGGCGGCCGCATCGGGTGGTTGCTCGCCGGCGGCAGCGGCTTCAGCACGGCGAGCCACGGCCTGGTCCACGCCGGGCGGTCGGGCATGGCCCGATGCAGAAGACGAACGCCTCGTCACCCCGGCCCCCTCGGGGGTGCTCAGGACACGCCCGGACCGCGCGCACCTGTGCGCCGGGTCGATCGTCGCAGCCGGAGCCGTCCGGGACTTCCGCCTCGGTGCCCCAAGCGGGCAACATGGCGCAATGACACAGGAATCCCCCGCGCCGCCGGGTGAGCCCACGCGTTCCGTCGGGGCACTCCTCCTGACGTTCCTGGCAGGTTCCGTACTCCTGCCCGTGCTCCAGGGGATGGCGGCGAAAGCGGGTGAGGACCTCTACGCATGGGTGCGCAGAATCCTCCCGGGGCAGCGGGCCGAGGCCGCCGAGGAACAGCTGATGAACGAGGGCCAGATCGCGTTGGTCGACACCACGCGGCGCGTGGTCTTCCAGCTGCCCGCCGATCTGACGGGTCGTGAGGCGGCGGCCATTCTCGGGCTCCGGCTTCCCACCGCCGCCGACGCCTGGCTGCTGATCAGGAAGGACTACGGGCGGCAGGCGTGGGTGATCGAGAGGGTGGACGGGCCACCCACGGCGGGCATCGAGGCGGCGGCGGACGATCCTCCGCAAGCGGGCGCCGCACAGTGAGGCGAGGGGACGCCCTGGGCCGGGCCACACAGCTGGTCGACGCGTACCGGCGGCTGTCCCAGGAGCCGGAACCGGCGGCCGTGACGCAGTTCGTCCGGGCCCTGCTCTCGGAGGAGACCCATCGCGCGCTGACCGTCCTGGCCGGCGCCATGGCGCTGGACCGGGTGGTGGCCGCCGGCCAGGTCGACGCCGACAGTCTGGACATCGAGGCGATCACCGCGTACGGGTGGGTGCAGTACCTCCGAGCCGACGTGCTGCGCGAGGAGGAGGAGGGCTCGCTGCGGGCACACGCGATGTTCGTCCTGTCCCTGGCCTACCAGTACGACCCCGCGCTCGTGCCGGCGGAGACCCTGCCGGCCTTCATCGCGGCCTCCCCCGACCAGGCTTTCGCGCTCGGTGCGGAAAAGCTCGCGGACCACCATCGGTCCGGCGACACCGAGACGCTGTTCCTCGCCGTCGAACTGCTCGAAGGCGCGACAGCCGACGCCGACCCCGAACTGCCGGAAAAGGAGGAGTGGTTCGCGCAACTCGTCTACGCGTACTCGGCGCTGTCCGTCCACCACCTCATGCGGTATCTGCACACGCGGGACCGGGAGCAGCTGGACCAGGCGATCGAAGCGGCGCGCCTGGCGGTCGCCCACAGCCCCACCGCGCTCTGGCCGGACCTGGCCGACCAGCTGTCGGACTGCCTGCGCGTGCAGGCGGAGGCGTACGGCGATCTCGGCAGCGCCGAGGAGGCGGTGACACTCAGCCGCACCGCTGTCCTGTTCTCGGGGCTGGGCGGCCGGACCGAGCCCCGTTTCCTGTCCCGGCTGGCGGTGGCCCTGCGGGTCGCCTTCGAGATCGCGCCGGCCATCGACCGCATCGACGAGGCCGTCGAGTTCGGCCGCAAGGCGGTGGAGCACACGCCTGCCGGGGATCCCAACTGGCCGGCCAGGGCGGGCAACCACGCCACCGCCCTCACGCTGCGCTACAAGCTGACCGCCCGCACCGACGACATCAACGAGGCGATCGAGTGGCACTCCCGCGCCGCGGAACGGCAGAATCCCGGTGACCCCGACCCGGGGATGGCCCACTCCAACCTCTGTGAGGCGCTGCGCCTTCGGTATCTGCCGACGACGGACGTGTCCGGCCTGAACCGGGCGATCGAGGCCGGGCGGCGTGCCGTGGCGCTGACCGCGCCCCAGCACGCCCACTACGCGATGTACTGCGCGAACGTGGCCGCCGCTGTCCTGTCGCTCCACACCCTGACCGAGGACGGCAGCCTCGTGGACGAGGCCCTGCGGATGGCCCGGGCCGCCTTCGAGGCGACGCCCGAGGGACATGCCGAGTACCACCAGCGTCTGGGCGTCCTCATCGGCGCGTTACGGGAGAGCGTCCGCCGCACCGGCGACACCAGGGCCTTCCGCGAGACGCTGGAACTGTCGCGCCGCGCCATCGCTGCCGTGGACCCGGCCGATCCGGACTACCCGGGCGTCCTCTCCGTCCACGCGCGCGTCCTTCAGGACCACTACGCCGGCACCGGCCGGCGGGCGTACCTCCAGGAGTGCGTGAGCACACTGAGGACCGCGAGCGAGGCCGTCACTCCGGACCGCTTCCGCAAGGCCCAGATCCTGCGCACGCTGGTCGGCACGTGGAAGGAGGCGATCTCGGCCGAGGCGGCATCCCCGCAGGAGCTGGCGAAGCTCGTCGCCACCATGCGCGCTCTCCTCCAGGAGGCCGAACCCACGTCGGCCGAACACGGCGAACTCCTCGTCGCCCTCACCGATGCGCTCATCTTCCTCTACGGCCTTAACCCGCGCCCCGAACTGCTGGACGAGACCATCGACGCCGCCTCCCGGCTCCAGGCCGGCACCGAGGACCACCACCTCCATCTGACGGAGTACCTGATCGCTCAGTCGGAACCCTTCCTACGGCTGTACGAGAGGTCCAGTGACCCCGTCGCCCTCGACCAGGCGATCCGGGCTCTGCGGCGCGCGCACACCCTCCTCGACGGGTTCGACCACAAGCGTGCGCAGGTGGCGCAGAGCCTGTGCGTGCTGCTGGACGCCGCCGCCGGCTTCCGCGGCCCGACCGCGCTCACGGAGGCCATCCGGTTCGGACGGGAAGCCGTCGGGCTCTTCCCCTCCGGCACCTCCCCATGGCGCTCCGCCCAGACGGCTCTGAGCAGCGCACTTCAGGACCACGCGCGCAGGACGGGCAACCGGCGCCACCTGGAAGAGGCTCTGGGCATCTCCCGTCGGCTCGTAGAAGCGGCGCGGCGGGGCGCGGACGCACACAGCAGCTACCTCTTCGATCTGGGGCTGGGCCTCGAAATTCGCGCCTCGCTCGACGGCGACCCGAAGGACCTCGACGAAGCCGTCCGGATCTTCCGGGACCTCGCCGCGGACCGGAAGACCGACGACGTGAAGCGTTCCCGACGCCTGTTCCAGCTGGGGCGTCTGTACCTCCAGCGGCACCGGGCCAGGGGTAGGCGTGCAGACCTGCGGGCGGCGATCGATGCCTTCACCGAGGCGGCCCGCCTGCCGGACGCGGCCCCGCTCCAGCGGCTGACCGCCGCGCGCAGCAGCGGAGAGCTCCACGCGGACCGCGGCGAATGGGAGGCGGCGACGGACGCCTACGCCCTGGCGATCGAACAGCTGCCCCTGGCCATCGGCCCGCGCCTGATGCGCGAGGCCCAGGAGTCCATCCTGCCGGACACGACGGGGATCGCGATCGCGGCCGCGTCGTGCGCGCTGGAGCTCGGCGACGCGCTGCGGGCGGTGCGCCTGCTGGAAGCAGGCCGGGCGACCCTGATCTCCCAGGTGCTCGATCTGCGCGGCCCGCTGTCGGCCGTACAGGAGCACGCTCCTCATCTGGCGGCCCAGTGGCAGCAGCTGCGGGAGGAGTCGTCGGCCATCGGCCCGGAGACGCTGGTGCAGCGCCACCGGCGCGCCGCGCGCTGGCAGGCGCTGCGCAAGGAGCTCGGCTCACTCCCCGCAGTCGCGGAGATGCTGGCGCCGCTGCCCCACCAGGCACTCGCGGACGCCACCGACGGCGGGCCCGTCGTCATCGTCACCACCCACGAGTCAGGCACCCACGCGGTCATCGTCGCGGAGGGCGACGTCGAGGCGATCAGGCTCCCCCTCTCGGAAGACGACGTCGGCCGAGCCGTCGACCGGCTGCTGCACATACAGCCGGAGGCCGGCACGCAGCCGAGTGCGGCCCGTGCCGTGTCCGAGCTGCTGGAGCGGATGTGGGACACGGTCGCCCAGCCCGTCCTGCACGCCCTGGGGCTGGACAGGCCGCGCAGCCCGGCCGAGGCGCCTCGCCTGTGGTGGTGCCCGACCGGGCTGTTCACCTTCCTGCCCCTGGCGGCAGCAGGGCACCACACCTCCACCGACACGGTCCTCGACCGCGTGGTCTCGTCGTTCACTCCGACGCTCCGGGCTCTCGTCCATGTACGACGGCCACGGCCTGCTCCGACCGGCTCCTTCCTGAGCGTGGCCGTACCCGACGCGGCCGACTGGCCGCCCCTGGCCGGGGTGGAGGCGGAGACCGAGTACTTGCGGGCGCGTTTCCCCGAGGGTGTCTTCCTCGCGGGCGCCGACGCGGCCGCGCCGCTCGTGCTCGGACAGTTGGCCGAGGCGCGTCAGGTGCACTTCGCCTGCCATGGGATGAGCGACCCCTACAGCCCGTCGTCCAGCCGTCTGATCCTGCACGACGGCTCGGAGCTGCGGGTGACCGACGTCAGCAGGCTCGACCTCGACGCCGATGTGGCGTTCCTGTCAGCATGCAGCACGGCGCAGGGCGGCTACGCCCTGCCGGACGAAGCGATCACCATCGCCTCCGCGTTCCTCCTGGCCGGCTACCGCAACGTCGTCGCCACCTTGTGGCCGATCTACGACACGCAGGCCCCGTACGTCGCCCAGGACTTCTACCGGGCCCTCACCCCGGCGAACGGACCGGCCCGGGCACTCCATGAGGCGATCCACCGCGCACGCGCCCGCGTTCCCGGCCGCCCCGACGTGTGGTCCTCGTACGTGCACTACGGAGCCTGACGGTCGGCGTCGAGGTGGAATCTCCGCCGGACGTCCGGGCGGTCGAGCAGTTTCGGCGGGTATCCCGGGCCCGGCCGCGGGGTGACGTCCTCCCAGGCGAGGGGCTCCTTGCAGTGGGAGCAGACGACCTCGGCGCGAGTGTCGTGGCCGCACGTGTCATGGCGGGTGGTGACCGGTACGCCCGCCTCGTCGGCGAGCCAGCGGTCGCCCCAGGCACCGATGGCGAGGATCACGGGGTAGAAGTCGCGGCCCGACTCGGTGAGCAGGTACTCGTGCCGGACCGGCTGGGTCTCGTAGACGCGTTTCTCCAGCAGTCCCGCGTCGACCAGTCGGCGCAGGCGTTCGGTGAGGGTGTTGCGGGCGATGCCGAGTTCCTGCTGGAAGTCGTCGAACCTGCGGATGCCGTAGAACGCCTCCCGCAGCACCAGGGGGGTCCACCGGTCTCCGAGCAGATCCATGCTCCTGGCCACCGAGCAGGGCCAGTTCGCGAACGTCGTGCGCCTCATGACCCGATGATACGAGTCTCTCTTTGAAACTCAGCAGGCAAATGACCGGCCCGACCCTTGCGAGGGTGAGTCTTAATACGCAACTATGCAGGTCATACGCGAGGAGGAGTCACGCGCCATGGAATGGACGGGACAGGTCTACGCGGACACCCCGACGGTGTCCGTGAGCACCTACATCGACGCGCCGGTGGATCGTGTGTGGGCGCTGGTGAGCGACATCCACCTGATGCCGCGCCTGAGTTCGGAGCTGCGGGAGGTGGAGTGGCTCGACGGAGCGACCGCCCCGCGGCGAGGCGTGCGCTTCATCGGGCGCAGCACCCACCCCGACCTGGGCAGCTGGGAGACGACCAGTACGGTCGTGGAGTGCCGGGCCCCGTGGTGCTTCAGCTGGGCGGTGGGCGATCCTGACCATCCCGCCGGCGTGTGGCGCTTCACGCTGACCCGGGAGGGTTCGGGGACCGGCCTGGAGCAGTGGGCGCAGATGGGGCCGGCTCCGTCCGGGCTGACCCATGCCATCGAGGCCATGCCCGAGAAGGAACAGAAGATCGTCTTCGTCAGGCTCCGCGAGTTCGAGACCGGGATGAAGGCCAACCTCGCCGCCCTCAAGGATCTCGCGGAACGGGAGAAGTGATGCGCACCGCGACCACCATCGAGGCCTCGGGCGGCACCTGGCGCGAGACCGTCGACTTCGTCCTCGAAGCCGAGAGACTGGGGCTGGACGTCTGCTGGGTCGCCGAGGCCTGGGGCAGCGACGCTCCCTCGCCGCTGGGGTATCTCGCCGCACGCACCGACCGGATGCTCCTGGGCTCCGGTGTCATCCAGCTCGCCACCCGCTCCCCCGTGACGCTCGCCCAGACCGCGATGACCCTCGCGCAGCTGTCCGAGGGCCGCTTCCTGCTCGGGCTCGGCGCGTCCGGTCCTCAGGTGATCGAGGGCCTGCACGGCATCCCGTTCACCCGCCCGCTGACCCGGATGCGGGAGACGGTCGAGATCGTCCGCAGCGCCTTCACCGGGGAGAAGATCGCCTACCAGGGCCGCCAGTTCACCATCCCGCTGCCCGACGGCGAAGGCCGCCCCATGCGCCTGAGTCTCGCCGCGGTGCCCGTTCCCGTGTATCTCGCCGCCCTCTCCCCGAAGATGCTGGAGCTCACCGGCGAGATCGCCGACGGCTGGCTCGGCACGAGCTTCGTCCCCGAAGGAGCCGCCGCCTACTTCACCCACCTCGACACGGGGCTCGCCCGCGCGGGCCGCACCCGGGCACAGCTCGACGTCTGCCAGGGAGGCGAGATCAACATCGTCGCCGACGAAGGCGACCTCGCCGGCATCGTCGGCAGCCGCAAGAAAGAACTCGCCTTCTCTCTCGGCGGCATGGGATCGGGCTCCACCAACTTCTACAACAACGCCTACAGCCGGCAGGGGTGGGCGGAGGTCGCCGCCCAGGTGCGGGAACGCTGGCAGGCGGGTGACCGCGACGGCGCCGCCGCGCTGGTCACCGACGACATGGTGCTGGCCACTACCCTCATCGGCACCGAGGACATGGTCCGCGAACGGCTCGGGGTGTGGCAGGACGCGGGCGTGGACACCGTGCGCCTGTACCCGGCCGGCGACACACTCAAGGCCCGTATCGACAATCTCGGCCGCGGCATCGACCTGATCCGGTCGGTCACCGGCCGCCGAGGTGCCCCCGGACCGGCCCCGGATGAGGAGGAGCCGAGAAAGCGGTGACCGGCGGGACCGCCGCCACGGTGTCGGCACCGGGGAAGCGGTGACCAACCGGACGCCGCGACGGCGTCGGCACCTTCCGGACGTTCCTCATGTCCCCCCTCATCGGCGGCCGAGGGCACACCGGCCGGTCCGCGTCGCGGCAGGCCTCGGGCGACGTGAGGCCTGCGTGGTCTCTCCTCCGTGCGCTCACGGGCGCAGGATCAGCCGGACCGGGTTGCCCTCCTTCTTCTCCAGCAGCCCTGTCCCGCGTCAGGCCTTGACGGCGTGCAGGATGCGCATGCCTCTGGCGTCGGCGGTGTCGCGGCGGATGTCCAGGCCCGCCGCCCGGCACTGTGCGGCCAGCCAGGAGGACGCGATCCGTAGCTTGGGGTAGCTGCCGACCTGCTGGTGCCAGGCGCCGCCGGCCCGGGTGTGGAGCAGGTCGTGGACGATCACCGTGTCCTCGTCGCGGTATTCGAGGAAGCAGGTGAGCAGCCGGTCGTCGCTGCTGCGCACCGGAAGGAATCGGTCCGTACCGTGCAGTTGTGTCGTCAGGTCCCGGTAGCCGAGGACGAGATGGCCGCCCGGGACGAGGACCCGGCTGATGTGACCGAGCAGCACCGGCACGTCCGCCTTGGACGGCAGGTGGCACAGTGTGTCGCCCATGCAGACGACGGCCGTCGCCGTGCCCGGCTCGGCCGCCTCGGGCAGTACGGTGCGCAGGTCACCCTCCACCGGCCGGACCGTCCCGCCGTCCGGGACGTGCGTGAGGAGTTCGTCCAGCAGGGGGCGGCTGGTGTCCACCGCGATCACCGGGGAGAAGCCCAGGCGGATCAGCGCCAGCGTCTGCGCACCGGAGCCGCAGCCCAGGTCGATGGCCGTGCCGCCGCTCTCCGCTCCGGTCAGGCCGAGGCCGCTGAGCAACGCCGCCTGCTTGTCCGCGACTTGCTGGATGTCGCCGCCCAGCATCCAGGTGTAGTGGTCGGCCAGCATCCGGTCGTAGTGGTCGATGGCACTACCCGTGTCGGGGCTCATGATCCTCCAGTTGTCGTCCGCGCACCCACGGTTGCCACGTCCGTAGGTGAGCGAGGCGGGTTCGCGGGCGGCGCGCAGACGGCGGCGAGCCGACTCGCTCGCCACGGCGCGGCAGCGCAACTCCCCCCGCATTCTGCCGGATCGGGACGGAGCCGAGGGCGGCGGGGCCACGATGTCCACGTCCGCGGTGAGAGCCTCGTCGGGCGAGAGCCGGCCGAAATCGAGCTCGTCACCGGCTCGCGAGCAAAATCTGCCCGGCGTTCACCGACTCCGAATCCGCCCGCGCAGGCAAGGAATCAACCCTCATGGCGCTGGGCACCACCCTCTGACACCGGGGCGGCATCATCGTGCCGCTCGGCTGCCCCGACCCCGCCCACTTCACGAGGCCGGCGACGGCGCGCCCGGCGATGTGGCCTTGGAAGGCGTCCGTCACCAGGCCGGGCGCGCCGTCGACACCGGCACCGTGCTGGAGGCCGGCCGTGCGGTCTGACCGGCAGCCCGACTTGGGCCCGATCGCTCCACTCGGACTCCGGTACGCGCAAGCCACCGGACATGTGAGACCGCGGCTCAACTCCGGCTCGGGGTGCGCGTCATAGACGCCCGCGGGTGAGGCGGGTCAGAGGTCCCCTCGTCCGGCGCTCGGCGCGGCGGCCCAGTGCGTACGACGCCGCCGTCAGGGCCGTGAGGCCGGCGCCCATGCCGGCGGCGACCAGCTTGCGGTGGGCGAGCGCCACCCAGGCCGTCTTGGCCGTGGCGGCGACCTGGCCCGAGGCCGTGATCAGTGCCCGGCGGCCCGACTCGACGCCCCGTGCCGCCGTGTGGGCGGCCGTGTTCGCCGCCGCGGCCGCCCGCTCGGTCCCCGTCTTCGCGGCCGACACCGCGTCGTCGGAGGCCGCCACGGCCTTTTTCGCCGCGCGGCCGGCCGGTGCCGTCGCCTTGTCCGCCGCACGCCGGGCCTTGGAGGCGGTTTCCTGCTCCGTTGCGGTCTTCCGACTCGTGTCGCTGTTCGGTTCGGTCATGGGGTTCGCGTTGCCCGTCACCGTCCGGACAAACGTGTCGCTCCCCCGTGCCCCGCCGGGATGCGTTCCAGGACCCCGCCCGCGAAGACGTCGTACAACGGCAGCGTCTCGAGGTGGACATAGCCGATGTGGCAGTCGCACACGGCCAGGGGGCAGGGGCGCGGGCGGAGCGCGGCCCGGTACGAGCCGTCGTAGAGGTTGCCCAGCTCGGTGCGTACGAAGTGGCAGCGGCGGACGGTGCCCTCGCCGTCGACCGAGACGACCGACTCGCCGGTGCGGCAGGGCAGTCCGGCGCTGGCATGCGGATGGCGGCTGTACGGGAACAGCGGGTCCAGCTGCGTCCAGGCGGCGGCGTCCGCGTCGTCGTAGGTGTGGCCCTCGGCGGCGTTGATCCAGAGGTAGACGTGGTCGGGCAGGTCGGCGCGCAGCCGGCGGGCGTGGTCGAGGTGGGCGGGCAGGCCGACGACGCCGACGCTGTGCCGGATGCCTCGCTCGGCGAGATCGCGGCACTTGGCGAGGAAGCGGTCGTACGGGGTCTGGCCCGGATGGTAGGTACACCACAGGGCGACGGTGTCGGGGTCGGCGTCGGCCAGCCAGTCCGTGCGGCAGCTGAGGTTGGTCTGGATGGCGACGCGGCGCACGTGCGGCAGGTGGGACAGGTCCACCAGGGCCCGCCGGTACCAGGAGCGGACCAGGCCCTCGCCCCACGGGGTGAACAGGACCGAGAGGCGGTCGCCGGTCTGGGCGGTGGCCCACCCGGTGAAGCGTTCCAGGGCCGCGCGGTCGGCGCGCAGTCGGGCCGTGCTGTCGCGCCGCTTGGCGAAGGGGCAGTACGGGCAGTCGTAGTCGCAGGAGGCGAGCGGGCCGCGGTAGAGGAGCGTCAGGTCCATGCGGGCGGCCCTACTTGCGTTCGTACGCGGCCATCGCGGCCCGTACGGCCGGGGAGAACAGCTCCGGCCCTATCGCGTCGGAGTGTGCCAGGCCCTCCGCCGTCAGGCGCAGCCGCTGAGCACCGCCGTCCCGCTCGAGCCAGCCGCGGTCGGCGAAGCGGCTCAGCTCGGGTCCGAAGTCGTCGGCGGGGTCGCTGCCGAAACGGGTCCGGTAGTCGGCGACGGCCAGGCCCTCCGCCTGGAGGAGGGACTGGAGGAGATGGCGGCGGCGTGCCTCGTCCGGTGTCATGCGGCGGCCGTACTCGGCGTGGGCGAAGTCGGCGGCGGGGCGGGACACGTAGTCGTCGATGATGGCGCGGATCTGGTGCATGTCGACTGCGTAGTCGAACGAGTAGTGCAGATCAGACGTATAGGAGCGGGCGCCGCAGCCGAGGCCGATCATGCCGTCGGTCTGGCAGGCGTAGTCGTCCGCGCCCTGTGGCGGGGCGTCGGCGCGGCGGAACATGCGCATCGAGGTCTGCACGTAGCCGTGCGCGAGGAGGTGGTCGCGGCCCAGGCGGTACAGGCGCAGCCGTTGCTCGTCCCAGGCGGGATCGGCGCCGGTGCGGCGGCGGTCGAGGCCGGTGAGGGGGCGGACGTAGAGGGGGTAGAGGTAGAGCTCCTCGGGGTGCCAGGCCAGGGCGGCGTCCAGCGAGTGGAGCCAGCTGGCGTCCGTCTGGCCGTCGATGCCGTAGATCAGGTCGATGTTCAGCACCGGCAGGGCCGCGTCCCGCACGCGGGCGAGGGCCGCCTCCACGTCCGCGCGGCGCTGGGGGCGTACGGCGGCGCGGGCCTCGGAGTCGACGAAGCTCTGGACGCCGAGGCTGAGCCGGGTGGCGCCCCGTTCGGCCAGGACCGCGAGGCGGTCGGCGGTGGCCGTGGCGGGCGACGCCTCGACGGAGAGCGGGACGGCGCGCAGGTCGGCTCCCATCCGGTGCTCGGCTATGTCGCACAGGCGGTGGAGTTCGGCGGCGGTGAGGAAGGTGGGGGTGCCGCCGCCGAACGCGGCCGTCGAGAACCGGACGCCGGCCGTGTCGCCGAGGGCCTCGCGGACCGTCGTCGCCTGGCGTTCCAGGGCGTCGAGGTAGGCGGTGGTCAGGCCGTCGGGGGCACCGATCCGGGTGAACAGGTTGCAGAAGCCGCAGCGGACCTCGCAGAAAGGCACGTGCAGGTAGAGGGAGAGCGCGTCCTTGGGCTCCCGCGCCCACAGGGTCCGGATCAGGGGCCGGTCGGGCAGGCGGCGGTAGGCCGTCTTGTGTGGGTAGGCGTAGACGTAGCTCTGGTAGGGGCCGGCGTCGGTGGGCTGGGGTGCGAGGGTCATCGGGCGACCTCGGCGGGCGTGATCTGCCGGTCCTGGTCCTGGTCCGGGTCCGGGTCCTGGTCCGGGTCCTGGTCCTGGTCCTGGTCCTGGTCGAGGAAGAAGTGCGCGTAGGGCACGGTCCACACGGATGCATGGCCGAGGCGGTGTCCGGTGTACCCGCCGTCGCCGTAGGCGGTGCCGTGGTCGGAGCAGACGATGGCGAAGCAGCGGCGCCGGCTGCTCGCGGCGGCGAACAGGCGGCCGATGTGCCGGTCCACGTATTCCAGTGCGGCGGCGTGCGTGGCGCGGGTGTCGCCGGCCTCGCGGGTCGCGCCGGGCAGGTGGAACCAGTTCGGCTGGTGCAGGGCCGACACGTTGACGAAGAGGAAGAGGCGCTGGTCGGCGGGGAGCCGACGGACGACCTGCTCGGCGCGCGTCACCTGCGCCTCGAAGGACGTGGGGGAGGTGACGCCGAACTCCGGCTCCCAGTGGGACTCGTGGAACAGCCCGGGCAGGACCGAGCCGAGCGGACCCTGCTTGTTGAAGAAGCCCACTCCCCCGATGCACACCGTGTGATAGCCGGCCTCGGCGAGGCCGGAGACCAGGTCGGGGGTGTCGTACACGTAGGTGCCGTCGGCGGTGGTCTCACTGCCCGCGAAGCGCGCGGCGAACAGCCGCGGGTGCGGGCCGGGGACCGCCGGTGTCGGCAGGAAGCCGGCGAAGATGGCCTGGTGGGAGGCGTAGGTGAAGCTGCCCGGGGCGTGCCGCTCCTCCCAGCGGCCGCCGGGCAGGTGGCGCGCCAGGTGCGGGATGCGACCCGCCGCCGCCAGCTCGGCCGCCACGTCGTGGCGCAGGGTGTCGAGGGTGACGAGCAGGATGTCGTGGCTCCCGACGATCCGGTTCATGTCCGGTTGCCCGGTCGGGCCCGGGGGCAGGTGCGGAGGCGTCGGGTCAGGCGATCGCATGAGCGGTTCCCGTTCTGTTCTCGTGCGGGTGGTGCGGGGGCGCGTGCCGGGCGACGGCCGCGGCGACCTGTGCCGCGTAGGTGTCGAGGCCCTCGGCACCGCTGCCGGGCAGGCCGGTGAGCCGGGGCAGCAGGTCCCCGAAGGCGTTGACCTCGCCGACGGCCACCCGGTGCCAGCCGACGGCCGGCAGCAGATCCACGCCGACGCAGAGGGTGCGCGGGAAACAGGCCGCTGCCTGTTCGCACACGCCGAGGACGTCCGCCCAGCGGGCGCCCGCCGTCTCCACGGCGGCGCGGACGGCGTCGAGGTCGCCGCGCCGGCCCCCGAGGTGGAGGTTGGTCAGCGGGGAGGCGCTGGTGCGTACGACGGCGTGGGTGGCCCTGCCGGCCACCACGACGACCCGCAGGTCGGCGGCACGGCCCCGCTGGGACGCCTTGGGCAGCCAGCGTTCCAGGTGCAGGCCGTCGGGGGCCAAGGTGTCGACGATGGCCGCGATCTGCCGTTCGTCGTCGTAGCGGTGGATCCGGAGGGAGTTGAACAGGCTCCCGTCCGGGGCGAGTTCGACGGAGGTGGTGGCGCGGATCCGGCCCCCGCCCGCCGACTCGACGGCGAGCACGCCGGACGCGGACGAGCCGTGCGCGAGCTTCACGAACAGCCGCGGCATCCGGTGCTCCCGCATCCCGGCGCGTACGTCGTCCCAGCCGCGCACCGGCGGCGCGTCGGCGCCGGAGGTGGGCGAGGCCGGGACGGGCACGCCCGCGGCGGCCAGCACGGCGTGGCAGCGGCGCTTGTCGAACAGGACGGCGAGGTCGTCCGGGTCGTCCAGCCGGATGCCGCCGCGCAGGCCGTGCAGCGCGGACATCAACGTGGCGTACCAGCGGGCCGAGCCCTCCACCCGGGTCGGGTCCCCGGCGCCGCGCAGCAGCCGGTCGACGTCCGCGTTCTCGCCCGGGGAGTCGAGCCGGACGAGTTCGCCGGCGCCGAAGTCGGCCCCCTCGCGCAGCACGTCCGCCCAGGCGAGGACGCGCGGCGCCGGCAGGCCGGCGGCGCGCACCGCCTGGTCGAAGAGCGCCACGCGGCGGTTCTCCGGGTTGCCGACCACGGCGAACCGCACGGTGCCGGTCGGCCGTGCGCGGGAGTCTGCGTGGTGCGGGGGCTGCGGGGGCTGCGGGGTCACTCACTCACCCACGGACACGTAACGCCACACCGTGCCGTCGTCGTCCTGGTCCTCGTCGGCGTCGTCGCGGTCGAGGTCCAGCTCGACGTCCGCGGGCTCCAGGGTCTGCCGGATGCGGTCCAGGAGGGGCTCGCTGACGTAGTGGTAGTGCAGGTCGAGCTTCTTCAGGTGCGTGAGGGGCTGGCCGCCGAGGAGGGCCGCCGCGCCCTCGTCGGTGAGGACGCCCATGGAGAGGTCCAGCACCTCCAGGCGGGCCACCACCGGGGCGGACGCGACGGCCGCGGCGACGGCGTCCTGGATCTCGCTGTTGCGCAGCGCGAGATGACGCAGGCTGGGCAGCCTGGCTCCGGAGAGTATGGGCTCCAGGTCGGCGGCCTCGCTGTCGCCGCCGTAGTCGGGCGTGCCCAGCCACAGGTCGAGGTGCTCCAGTGCGGGCAGGTCGCTCGCGCCGACGCCGCGCACGACCTCGGCGGGCAGCCCGCCGGCCTCCATGGTCAGCGTGCGGAGCCCGGTGTGGCGCAGGGCGGGGAACCGCAGGCCCGTTCCGCCGCGCACGCCGAACTCGGCCAGCTCGGGGAAGCCGGCCAGGAGCGGAGTGACGTCCGTCTGGTTGATCCAGGAGATCTCGCACTCCTCCGAGTCCATGTCGCCCAGGAACACCGCGCGCAGGGCCGGGAGACGGTCCCGGGCGGCCAGCAGGGCCTCGATGACGGCGGACGGATCGGTGTCGTACGCCTCGCGCCAGGCACCGACGACCAGCGCGCGCACGCGCGTGGTGTCGACCGCGTCCAGGAAGCGGGCGAACGCGGCCTCCCACTCCTCGGCTGCGTCGTAGACGTCGGTGGTGACGCGCCAGGCGACGGCGTCCGGCTCGGGCAGGTCCTTCTTCGCGTCCGGACCGGGGAACGTGTACACGGGCAGCCCGTGGAAGGCGTTCTGGTGCTCACCGATGGTCATGGGCTGCTCCCGGAGCTGGGACGAGTGCGGGCTGTGATGTCCGCAGTTCTACCAACAGGCACTGACAACGCCTGGCGGCGGGGCTGGGTTCGAGGCGTTGTCAGTGGCGGCCCCTACTGTCGGTTGCGAGGAGAGCGGTGCGGCGTGCACCGCTGCGAGGGGAGCAAGCATGTACCGGCAGGGAGACGTCCTGCTCGTGCCCGTGGCCGACGAAGCGGTTCCGGCTCATGTGGCGGGCGCGCCACGGGAGCCGCGCGACGGACGGGGCCGGCTGGTGCTGGCCCTGGGCGAGGTCACCGGGCACGCCCACGCCGTCGTGGGACCCGGCGATCTGGTGCGCGAACCCGGTCCGTTCGGGCCGATGCTGCTGCATCTGCCCAAGGGCGGGCGGGTCGTGCACGAGGAGCACGCGGCGATCGCGCTGCCCGCGGGGTGGTACCGGGTGATCCGACAGCGGGAGTACGTGCCCGGCTCCGTGCGGATCGTGGCGGACTGAGAGTGAGGGAGCGGACGATGACGCGGCTGGAGGCGCCGGCGGTGGCGCGCGGGGAGATGGAGCGGGACGTGGTCCAGGAGTGGCGCGCGTGGGCCGCCTCGACGGCGCCGGCCGACCGGGTCAGGGCGGAGGCCGGCGTCCGGCTGGCCTACCGCCGGGCGGGGCTGCCCGAGCCGGAGCGCGTGGTGTGGGCGGGTTCGCCGCGCGAGGGGGTCATGCTGGTGCGGGCCCTGGAGGACAAGGGGCCGAGCGTGCGCGAGGCGGTGCGCAGTGCTCCGTGGGCGGAGGCACGGCGACGGCTGCACGCGGAGTTGGGGGCCGAGGGGTGGGCGGCGCGGTGGGCGGCCACCGGAGGGCGGCTGTGGAATCTCACCCAGGCGCTGGTCGACCGGATCCGCGCGGGCGTGCTGGACGAGCTGGCCGGAGACGCGGAGGTCCGGCTGGTGCTGCTCGACGCGGTCCTGGGACAGCACGACGCGCCCTGGCTCGCCGCGTTCCCCGGGCACGAGGAGGGTCTCCTCGACGGGCTCGCCGAGGTGTGCCGGAGTGCGGGCTGGTGGTGGCCCTTCGAGAAGGTGGCCGTCGTCTGCGAGCGGCCGTCCGCGCTGCACCGGGACGAGGCGGGCCGGCTCGACCGCGGCGACGGCCCGGCCCTCGCCTTCCCCGACGGGTTCGCCCTCCACGCCTGGCGGGGCATGCCGGTACAGGCGTCCTTCGTCGAGGAGCTGCGCACGCTCACACCGGAGCGCATCCGCTCCGAGGGGAACGCCGAACTGCGCCGGGTGATGCTGGAGTTCTACGGCTACGACCGCTATCTCGCCGACTCGGGGGCACGCCCGGTGCACACGGACGAGACCGGCACGCTGTGGCGGATCGACCTCGACGGGGACGAGCCGGTGGTGATGGTGGAGGTGCTCAACTCCACACCGGAGCCGGACGGTTCGTACCGCACCTACTGGCTGCGGGTGCCGCCGACGACGCGTACGGCGCGGGAGGGGGTCGCCTGGACGTTCGGACTGGATTCCTCGGTGTATGCGCCGCTGCGGGAGACCTGAAAAGACAAAGGCAAGGAGGTCAGCCACTCCTTGCCACTCTTAACTTATAGCGCACTGGGGGGCTTGCGGCAAGGCCCCCTTCGTCCCGCAGAATCGTCGACCTCAGGCCAGAAGCTGCGGAAACAGGTGATTCACGAAGTGCGTGTGCTGTTGATGGGGTATGGGTCGCGCGGGGACGTCGAACCGATGGCGGGACTCGCGGTGGCGTTGCGGGAACGCGGTGCGGAGGTTCGAGTGTGCGCGCCGCCGGACGAGGAGTTCGCGGAGCTGCTGACCGGTGCCGGTGTGCCGCATGTGCCGTTCGGCCGGTCGGTGCGTGCGCTGGTGACCGGGGCCGCGCCGCCGGCGAAGAGCGCGCCCGCGGTCGCGGCCGAGTTGGTGGCCGAGCACTTCGGCACGGTCGCCGCGGCGGCCGAGGGGTGTGACGCGGTGGTGGCGAGCGGGTTGATGCCGGCCGGCGTGCGCTCGGTGGCCGAGAAGCTGGGCATCCACTACGTGTGCGCGTTCTTCCAGCCGTGGGTGCTGCCGTCGCCGAACTATCCTCCGGGGCCGCGGCCGGGCCCGCCGTTCCCGCCGGGTGTGACCGACAACCGGGTGCTGTGGGACCTGGACGCCGAGAAGGTGAACGCGCTGTACGGCGAGGCGCTCAACACCCACCGGGCGTCGATCGGCCTGCCGCCGGTGGACAACGTCCGCGACCACGTCCTCACCGACGCCCCGTGGCTGGCGGCGGACCCGGTCCTGGCGCCGGGGAAGGAGCTGACGGGTCGCGACGTCGTGCAGACGGGCGCCTGGATCCTGCCGGACGGACGCCCGCTGCCGACCGAGGTGGAGGCGTTCCTGGACGCCGGCGAACCACCGGTGTACGTGGGCTTCGGCAGCATGTCCCTGCGCGGCTCGGGTGACGTCGCCCGGGAGGCGATCGAGGCGGTCCGTGCGCGGGGCCGCCGCGTGCTCGTCGGGCGCGGCTGGGCGGACCTGGGTCTGATCGACGATCGGGACGACTGTTTCGCCGTCGGCGAGGTCAACCAGCAGGCGCTGTTCGGCCGGGTCGCCGCCGTCGTACACCACGGCGGCGCGGGCACCACGACGACGGCCGCCCGCGCCGGCGCGCCTCAGGTGGTGGTCCCCCAGATCGTGGACCAGCCGTACTGGGCCGGCCGGGTGGCCGACCTCGGCATCGGCGCGGCACACGACGGCCCGACTCCGACCTTCGCATCCCTGTCGGCCGCGCTCGACACGGCCCTGACCCCCGAGACCCGCCGACGGGCACAATCCGTTGCCGGCATGATGCGCGCCGACGGGGCGTCGGTGGCCGCGCAGCGGCTGATCGACACGATCGGCCGGGACAGGCCGGTGGTGTCCGCCTGAACCAGCCGGGAGTGCCGAGCCGATCCACGGAACACGACACCCCGCACGGAACCGGCGCCCCGAGCCGGCAGCGGCCGTGCGGCCCACGTCCGGCGGCGCGTCACCCGCCCTGGCCGCCAGACCCCGCACGCCGTCCGGACGCCTTCTCACGCACACTGGTCACAAGCGACCTCACATCGGAGCTGATCATCCTGAACCCCCTCACCACCAGCGTCTTCGGCCTTCCCGACCGCCTGTCCCCCAAGGCCGACCCGGCCCTGATCGCCGACGACGAGCAGCACTTCGCGGCGATCGCCGAGTGCCTCGAGCAGTCGATCGCCGAGGTCTCCGACCGCCTCGATGCCGAGCGCAGGGCGCCCGGTGGGCTGGGGAGGCAGGCGATGGACCGGGACGCGGAGATCCACCGGCTGACCGCCCGCCTGCGCCAGCTGCGGCGTTACGGCCTGGACGTGTGCCTCGGCCGCATGGTCGGCGCGGACGGCTCCGAGCCCGTGTACATCGGACGGCTCGGCCTCACGGACAGCACGGGTCGCCGGCTGCTGGTCGACTGGCGCTCCCCCGCCGCCGAACCGTTCTTCGGCGCCACCCACGCCAACCCGATGGGTCTGGCGAGCCGGCGCAGGTATCGCTGGACCGGCGGCCGGATCGGCGACTACTGGGACGAGGTGTTCACCCCGGACGGGCTGGCCGGGCACGCGGCGCTCGACGACCAGTCCGCCTTCATCGCCAGCCTGGGCGGCAACCGGTCGCCGCGGATGCGTGACGTCCTCGGCACCATCCAGGCCGACCAGGACGCCATCATCCGGGCGGGATCCCGCGGCGCTCTCGTCGTGGACGGCGGTCCGGGCACGGGGAAGACCGTGGTCGCCCTGCACCGCGCCGCCTACCTCCTCCACTCCGACCCCCGGCTCGGGCACCGCCGGGGCGGCGTGCTGTTCGTCGGTCCGCACCGGCCGTACCTGGACTACGTCGCCGATGTGCTGCCCAGCCTCGGGGAGGAGGGCGTGCAGACCTGCATCCTGCGGGACCTCGTCGCCGAGGGAGCCGGAGCGCCGGCCGAGGCCGACCCGGACGTGGCCCGCCTGAAGTCGTCCGCGGACATGGTGAAGGCGATCGAGAAGGCCGTCAGGTTCTACGAGGAGCCGCCCACCGAGGGGATGACGGTCACGACCCACTGGTCCGACCTCCGGCTGAGCGCCGACGACTGGGCGGTGGCGTTCGAAGCGGCGGAGCCCGGTACTGCGCACAACGAGGCGCGGGAACAGGTCTGGGAGGAACTGCTCACGATCCTGGAGGACAAGTACGACGGCGACGCCCCGCCCGAGCTGCTGCGCAGATCGCTGACGCGCAACAGGGAGCTGCGCACGGCCTTCGACCGGGCGTGGCCGCTGCTGGAGGCGGCCGACCTCGTCGGGGACCTGTGGTCGGTGCCCGCCTATCTGCGGTTGTGCGCCCCCTGGCTCAGCCGGGACGAGGTTCGGCTGCTCCAGCGCGCGGATGTCCAGGCGTGGACGGTGTCCGACCTGCCGATCCTGGACGCGGCACGGCAGCGGCTCGGCGACCCGGAGGAGGCACGGCGCAAGCGGCGGCACGCGGCCGCCATCGCCGCCCAGCGCGAGCGCATGGCACGCGTGGTCGACAACCTGATCGATGCCGTGGCCGACTCGGGTGCCGACGGTGACGACGGCGAGGGCCTGGTGAGGATGCTCCGCGGCGCGGACGCCCAGGTCAGTCTGGTGGACGAGACGGAGGTGCCCACCGTCGATCCGGACCTGCTCGCCGGCCCGTTCGCGCACGTCATCGTGGACGAGGCTCAGGAACTGACCGACGCGGAGTGGCAGATGCTGCTGCTGCGGTGCCCGTCCCGGAGTTTCACCATCGTCGGGGATCGCGCCCAGGCCCGGCACGGGTTCACGGAGTCGTGGCGGGACCGGCTCGAGCGGGTCGGGTTCGACCGGATCGAGCCGGCCTCGCTGACCGTCAACTACCGTACCCCGGAAGAGATCATGACGGAGGCCGAGCCGGTCATCCGGGCCGTGCTCCCGGACGCCAACGTGCCGACCTCCATCCGCAGCAACGGCGTCCCCGTCGTCCACGGATCCGCTGCCGGTCTGGAGTCGGTTCTCGACGGCTGGCTCGCCGCGCACGACGAGGGGACGGCCTGCGTCATCGGTGGTCCCGCGTTCCAGGAGAGGCCCCGTGTCCGGTCGTTGAGCCCGGAGCTGTCGAAGGGGCTCGAGTTCGACCTGGTCGTCCTGGTCGACCCGGAGGAGTTCGGCGAGGGCGTCGAAGGAGCGGTGGACCGCTATGTCGCGATGACCCGGGCGACCCGGCAGCTGGTGATCCTGACGAGTTCACCCACGGCTCCGCAAGGTGCGTGAGGTCGTCGTGGAGCGACTGCCGCTCCGGAGAGGCGGATCGTTCAGGGCCCGCAGGCCGGTACGCCGTCCAGCCAGGCCGGGCCCTGGATGTAGATGTTGGTGACCCAGGCGTGGTAGTCGGGAAGGTAGGACCATGCGTCGTTGGTGTAGCCCTCGGCCGTGACGACCTCGGCGTGCTTCTGGCATGCGACGCGGATGGTCGTCGGGCCCGGGAAGGCGTAGACGCGGGCGGCCCGGGTGGAGGGCTGCGCCTTGGTCCAGACGCCGGTGCCCCAGGTGCGGAAGAGGGGACCTTCGACGGTTCCGGTGTTGACGCGCACGGCTCCGAAGTAGTCGCCGCCGAGGCGGACGTCGCTGACCATCAGCCTGGTGCCGGACTGCCGGGCCTCCACCATCTTGCCCGCGCCGAGGTAGAGGGCGATGTGGTGCAGGTCCGCCGAGGTTCCGTAGGCGAGCAGGTCGCCGGGGCGCAGTGGGGTGAGGCCGTCTGCCGCGGTGAATCGGTCGGCGGCGCGGTGGGTGTAGTACTGGGCGCTCGCGTCCCCGTTGAGGATGTCGGCGCCGGCGGCCTGCGCGTAGGCGTAGCGGACCAGGCCGGAGCAGTCGAAGCCGCGGCGTTCGGGGTCGTGTTCGCTCGCCGGGTCGGTCGGGTCCACCTTGCCGTAGGTGGGGCCGGGCCGGGCGCCGTGGCCGCCACCCCAGGTGTACCAGACGCCGGCCGCGACCTGCGCGCAGGCGGCGTCGACGGCCCGTTCGGCCGCCTCGGACGCGCCCGGGGCGAGGACGGCGCAGCCGCCGTCGGCCGCCGTGGCCGACCGGGAGGGCGGGTCGGCGGCGATCGCCGGCGTCGTGAGGAGGAGTGCTGTCAGCAGGGTGATGAGCGTGCCGATGGCGCCGGTTCGCCGGAGCATACCGGGACCCCCGTTTCCTGATCTGGTCGTTCGGTGGGGAGGGAGGTGGTGCGCTCCACAGCCTGCCCGGCCGGGGCGGGCCGGTCCCGGTTGCCGCGCGGACCTCCTTCCACGGGCAACGGGGAAACATCCGGGAAACCCCTGCCGGGCAGGGCGGTTGGTCAGGGCTCGGGGCAGGCGGAGGCGCCGGGGACGGCCTCGCCGGGGAGCAGGGCGCGGCGGGTCGCCGGGTCCATGTCGCGGTCCAGGCGGCAGATCTCCGCCAGCCGGGTGCGGGCGTCCAGGTTCCACAGGCGGACGGTGCCGTCGTTGCTGCTGCTCGCCACCGTCCGCCCGTCGGGCGCGAAGGCGACGCCCCACACCGCGTTGGTGTGCCCGCTGAGGGTGGCCCACAGCCGCCGTCCGGGCACGTCCCACAGCCGTACCGTACGGTCGTTGCCGCTGCTGGCGAGCAGCCGTCCGTCCGGCGAGAACGCCAGACCGCGCACCGAGCCGGTGTGGCCGGTCAGCGAGCCGAGCAGCCGGTGCCGTGCCACGTCCCACAGGCGTACGGTGCCGTCGTTGCCGCAACTGGCGAGTGTGCGCCCGTCGGGACTGAAGGCGACGCCCCGGACCGCTCCGGTGTGTCCGGTCAGCGTGGCCAGCGGACGGTGGGTGCGCGCATCCCACAGACGCACCGTCAGATCGTCACCGGCGCTGGCGAGCGTGTTCCCGTCGGGGTCGAAGGCGACGTCGTTGACGTAGTCGGTGTGGCCGGTGAGGACGGCGAGCGTGCGGCGGCCCTTGATGTCCCACAGGCGCAGGGTGCCGTCGGAGCCGGCGGAGGCCAGGGTGCGGCCGTCCGGTGCGAAGGCGACCGCGAAGACGGCTCCGCGGTGACCGTTCGGCACGCTGCGCGGGCGGCGGGACACCAGGTCCCACAGCACGACGGTGCCGTCGGAGCCGGCGGAGGCGAGGGCCCGGCCGTCCGGTGCGAACGCCACGGTGGTGACGCTTCCGCGCTGTCCCGTCAGGGTCGTGGGCGTGCCGCGCCGGGCCGGGTCCCACAGGCGCACCGTGTGGTCGGCGTCGGCGGTGGCCAGCAGCCGGCCGTCCGGGCGGTAGGTGACGGCGGAGACCTCCGTGAACGGGCGTGCGGCCAGTATCCGCGCGTTCAGGTCCCACAGGACGACGGACTGGTCGAATCCGCCGGTGGCGAGCAGCGTGCCGGTGGGGTCGACCGCCACGGACATCACGTAGTCGGTGTGTCCGGTGAGGGTGGTGACGAGCCGTCCGCCGCGGACGTCCCAGAGCCTGGTCGTGCTGTCTCCGCTGGCGCTGACCACGGTGGTGCCGTCGGGGGTGTAGGCCACGGCGTTGACGTCGTCGCTGTGCCCCGTGAGCGTGGCCCTGGTGCGGCGGCTGGCGACGTCCCACAGCCGTACCGTCCGGTCCACTCCCCCGCTGGCCAGGCCGCGGCCGTCGGGGGCGAAGGCCAGGGCGAGCACCTCGTCGGTGTGGCCGCGCAGGACGGCCACCTGTACGGCCCGGCCGGGGTCCCACAGCCGTACGGTCCGGTCCGCGCCGGCCGAGGCGAGCGTCGCGCCGTCCGGAGCGAAGGCGAGCGCGTCGACCTGGCCGGAGTGGCCGGTGAGGCGGGCCGCCCGGCGGGGGGTGCCGGCCGTGTTCCAGAGCTGGACGGTTCCGTCGGCTGCGGCGACGGCGAGTGTGTGGCCGCGGGGGGCGAAGGCGACCGCGCGGGCCGCGCGGGTGTCCGTCGCCGGCAGGAGGGTGGCGGGGGCGGAGCCGCCCGGGGTCCACAGCCGTACCGGCCCGGCGGTCGACGTGACGGCGAGGGTACGGCCGTCGGGGCTGAAGGCGATGGCGCGGATCCGCCCGGGAACGGTGAGGGTCTCGGCCGTCCGGTGGCCGGTCGGCCACCGCAGCCGGACCGTGCCGTCCGAGCCGGCGGTCGCCAGCAGGCGGCCGCCGGGGGCGAAGGCGACCGCGTTGACCGGTCCGCGGTGTCCGCCGAGCCGCGCCGCGAAGGGTTCTGCCTGGGTGCTCAGCAGGGCCCCGCGGGCCGTGGCGGTCGGTTCCGTGCGGTACGCCTCCGCGGCGAGCAGCATGGACGCCTCGGGGTGACCCCCGGCCAGCAGGGTGGACCGCACGGCGAGGGCCTGGGAGCGGGCGAGGCGTTCCTCGGCGAGTGCGTCGGTGCGCTGCCGGTAGGCGAGGCCGCCGGCAGCCAGGGCACAGCCGAGCAGGACGACGAGGGTGGCCACCATCGCCTGCCGCAGCCGTACCTGACGCCGTGCCAGGCGCTGCCGGTCCTCCTCCTCCGCCTGGCTGGCCCGCAGGAACGCCTCCTCGACGGGGCCGAGCGGGCCGAGGCCGTCCGTTTCCCCGGCCCAGGACCGTACGGTGTCCAGACGTGTGCCGCGGTAGAGAGCGGACGGGTCGCGGCCCTCGCGTTCCCATGCGGCCGCGGCGTGGGCGAGTTGCTGGCGCAGAAGCAGGCCGGCCCGGTCGGCGCTGATCCAGTTCCGCAGCCGGGGCCAGCTGTGCAGCAGCGCCTCGTGCGTGATCTCGACGCCGTCGCTGTCGACGGTGATGAGCCGGGCGCGGACGAAGACGTCGAGCGCGGTGTCGGCGCCCTCGGCGTCGGCCAGCTGCGTCATGAGGTCGGTACGGCCGACCCGGCGCCGGGTGGCGCCGGCGCCCTCGGAGACCTGGACGAGCCGGGCCAGGATGCGCCGGATGGTCTGCTGCTCGGCGGGATACAGTCGGGCGAAGGCGTCCTCGGCGGTGCGTGCCACCGCGCCCTGGATGCCGCCGGTGCTCTCGTACCCGGCGACGGTCAGTGTGCCCGCCTCGCGGTGGCGCCAGGTCGCCAGCAGTGCGTGGGAGACGAGGGGCAGCGCGCCGGAGGGCACGCCCTGCGCGCCGGGCTCGCCGGTCAGCCCGGCGTCCCGCAACAGCAGCGGAACGAGCCCGGGTTCGAGGATGGCCCCGGCGAGTTCGGCCGGGCGGGTGATGGACTCGGACAGCTCCGCCGTGGTCATCGGGGGCAGCACGTACAGGCCGTCGGCGAACACGGGGGCGAGTTCCGGCAGGTCGAGACATCGGCCGGAGAAGTCGGCGCGGACGCCGAGGACGACCACCGCGGCGTCGTGGGAGGGCGACGGTGCCGGTGCGGCCAGCGCGCACAGCACGCGGGCGAACCGGCGCCGTTCGGTCTCGTCGGAGCAGAGGGTGAACAGCTCCTCGAACTGGTCGACGAGCAGGACGAGCCGGGACGGCGGTGGCGGCCGCCGCCCGGCCGGGGTCGTGTCCGCGCGGGTCCGGACGGCCGTCAGGAGGGCTTCGGGGCGCTCGACGAGCTGGGCGGCGGTGAGGTCCAGATCGCCGCCCAGGGTCTTGGCGACGCGTTCCAGCAGCTCGTCCAGCGGGCGGGCGGTCGGGGTGAGGGTGACGATCGGCCAGCGGTCGGCGCCGGCCATCGGAAAGCCGCCGGGCCGCCGCAGGGCGGCCATCAGACCGGCGTTGAGCAGAGAGGACTTGCCCGCGCCGGAGGGGGCGACGAGCAGCAGCGGCCCGTTGCCGACTCTGCCGAAGACGCGCTCCACGAGCCCGGCGGTGGCCCGTTCCCGGCCGAAGAAGCGGTCGGCGTCCTGCGCGGTGAAGGCCGACAGGCCCGGGTAGGGACAGGCGGCGCCGGTGACATCGTTGCCCTCGCCGGGTTCCGCCGGGCGCGGGGCTGTCACCAGGCGCAGCAACTCGCCGTCGGCGCGCAGGATCTGGTCGCAGCGGCGGGCCACGTCGACGGTGGCCGGCTTCGCACCGGTCTCGATCTTGCTCAGATATCCCTTGCTGTAGTGGGTCTGTCTGGCCAGGTCGGCGAGCGACAGACCGCGTTGCTGCCTCAGTCGTCGTAGCTGTGCGGGGAAGGACGGTGTGGTCGGCACCGGCCGTTCCCCGTCGTTGTCATTCCGGTTGCCGGTGTCGGCACCCTGTCGCGGCTCCCCCAAGGCGGTCCCCCATGGCAAGTGTGCCCAGGCCGTGAGACGGCGGGAGCCCAGGTTACTGCCGGGGTGGGACAGGTGGCCCAGCCATGCGTACGGAGTGACCGAAAACCAGCTTCCGGAACCGCGGTTGCGGTTCCGGAAGCTGCCCCCGTATGGTCCCTCGCCCGGCCTTGGTGGGGTCACGGCCGGTCGAGGGGTGTGGACTTGTCGCCGACGGCGGAGCTGCCTTACGGCCGGTTGAGAGTGATGGAGTTGATCGGCGTCAGGTCGGCGTAGACGCCCGTGCCCTCGGCGATGGGGGTGCCGCAGCCGGCGCCTGGTAACCCGTGCACAGGCTCGCGGTCGCACCGCCGTATTGCAGTTCTCCCGCGGCGTCGCAGGTCGTGTTGACACCATCAGCGTTCCGGCCGCGACCCACCACAGTCGACGGGTTTCCCGTCGCCTCCCGCCTCCACCCGGGGGAAACCGCGCCTGACCAGCGCGGGCGGGGGCAGTGGGCAACCCGGCCCTCGGGTACGTCCGGGGAAACGGGCCGCCGCGTCCTTCAGGAGGGAGTTCAGGAGGTGGATGCCGGGTCTGCGGGCGGTGCCGGAGCGGCCGGCCGTGAAGGGGGTTCTGCCGGCCGGTGCGGCCAGCGGGTGCAGCCTCATGCCTGCGGCGTCTTCCGGGACGGCCGTTCGGGGAGCCAGTGCCGCGCCCGCGCGTGCGGCCACCAGGGACGTCAGCACGGAGAAGTCGCCGCTGCGTACGGGGATGTCGGGGACGAATCCGGCGGCGCCGCAGGTGCGCCGGGTCATTTCGCAGCGGAGGGTGTCCGGCATTCCGGCCTCCCGCTGGTGCGGTCAGGTACTGAACCTCGGCGGCTGCGGCCGCGGTGCCGCGGTGGCCGGGTGGTGCAGGATCCTGAGCCTGCGCTGCCCTAGGGGGTTTCGTTTGGATCAGGTCGGATCAGGCCGCGGCGCATGGTGCGGTGCATCGCAAGGCGGAGGATCACCCGCGTACTGGGCGTACTCGGGTGGTCCGACAACGCGGCGAGGTGCCGTGCCGGGCGTCGCGGGCCCGGGCTGATCCAAACGAAGCTCCCTAGGGCGCGCGGTGCCTGCGCGAGCGGTATCCGGCGACTTTCACCAGGTTGCCGCAGCGCTCCATCGAACACCACCGCCGGCGCCGGGACTGGGATTCGTCGAGGAAGAGCAGGGAGCAGGTGGCGTGTTCGCACTCCTTGACTCGCTCCAGGAGGGGGCTGCCCACGAGGAGCACCCCGTCGCGGGCCACGGACGACAAGGCGGCGGAGACGAGGTCGTCCGCCGCCCAACGGACCTTCAGGGCTGCGCCGTCGGCGGTGAGCTTTGGAGCCAGTGCGGGCCTCGATGCCGTCTCGTTGACGCGGGCGACATCGGACGGCTGCACGGGTTCCTCTCGCCGCGCACGGTCGATGAGGCGGTAGAGCGCCTCGCGCAGGCCGCGAGCCGCCGCCAGTTCGTCGGCGGTGACGGCGACCCCGTCCACGGCTCCGGTGAGCCCGGCCTCCACGAGCCAGCCGGCAAGGGCGGCGGTGTCCGGGAGCCGTTCGAGGCGGTCCGTGTACCGCAGGCCGAGCGTGGCCACGAAGTTCAGACAGAGACGACCGCCTACGAACGGAAAGGCCATCCGGGGATCGGTTTCTGCCGCAACGGATTCGAGTGCGCCGCCCATGCCGTCAACGATAGCCCTTGACACCCGCAAAGGTGCCGGGCCGCCCCAGGACAGCGAGGGCGTCGGTCAGTCGCGCTGTACTGTCATCACGATCTTCCCTCGGTTGGTGCGCTGTTCCAGGTGGGCGTGGGCCTTGCCCGCTTCGCCGAGGTCGTAGACCGCGTCGATGGGCACCTTCAGGCGGCCCTGGTCGACCCGGGCGAGCAGCTCGGTGAGGTCGGGACGCGGGTCGTAGCCGCTCTCGATCAGGCCGGTGAGCTGGAAGCCGTGGATGCGCACGTTCTTCGGGTAGAAGTCCCGGGTGTCGATGGTGCTGGGCTGAAGCGCCACATTGGCCATGGAGACGACCCGGCCGGCGGGGGCGATGCTGCGCAGGCTCTCTGCGAAGGCGTCCCCGCCGATGAGATCCAGAGCGACTTGGACGCCGCGGCCGTCGGTGAGCCGGAGGATCTGTGCCACCCGCTCCTCGCCGGAGAGGGTCCGTGAGTCGAGGACGTGGTCGGCTCCGAGTTCTGCGACCCAGTCGCGCTTGCCCTGGGACCCGGCCGTGGCGATCACCGTCGCACCGAGGTCCGCCGCGATCTGAACGGCGGCGCTGCCGACCCCGCTGGCCGCGGCGTGGATGAGCACGGTCTCCCCGGACCGCAGCTCCGCCAGGCGGCGCAGGGTGTACCAGGCCGACAGCGAGGCGATCGGCAGGGCCGCGGCGGAGGCGAAGGAGACGCCGTCGGGGATGGGCACGACCTGGTCGGCGGCCACGGCGGCCTGTTCGGCGTAGAAGCCGGGCGCGTTGACCGCTCCGGTCGCCACCACGCGCTGTCCCACGACGAGGTCCGTCACGTCGTCGGCGACCGTCACCACCCTTCCGGCCCCTTCCAGGCCGAGGCGCAGCGGCGGCCGGCCGGCCCGGTGGTACATGCCGGAGCGAGCCAGCACATCGGCGCGGTTGATCGACGCCGCCTCCAGCGCGATGACCACTTCTCCCGTCCCCGGCGTCGGATCCGGCACGTCCTGGAGCTCCAGGCGCTCGGGACCACCGAACTCTCGGACTACGACAGCGCGCATGGCTTCTCGCTCTCTGAGCTGCGGGCGCTCGACGGAATCGACCGACCCGGCCGATGACACCACATGAACCGGTGTCATGAACCCGTGTCGAACATGCCCTTCCGCGGGAGCACTGTCAAGCCGCGACGCGCGCCGGCAGACGGTGGGGCCGCGGCCGGGTGCAGGCCGGCGACGGCCGACTGGAGGGAGACGGCCGACCCGCGCAGGGGTGAGCGATGAGGCTGCCACCTCGGAGTGCGGCTCAGTCCCGTACCCCGAGCCGCGCCCGCAACTCGCGGTTCTCCTGCTCGAGTTGCCCGATGTGCGCGTACACCTTCTCCAGCGCGCCCTCGATTTCGGCCGGTGTGAACCGCGGAGTGATGTGCTGGGGGCAGTTCCAGGCCAGGCCCTCGACCCGCACGACCAGCAGCCACTCCTCGTGCCCCTCGGTGCGCACGCCCCCCGACCGGTCCCGCACGCCCGTGAATTCACCGGGGTCCCTGATTTCGGCCCGACCGAACACTTTCAGCCGCGTTCGGTGTGCGTAATCCATGAAGAACATGGAGACCCGGTCATTGCCACGAATGTTTCCGGCCGTAATGTACTGGCGATTGCCGCGCACATCGAGGAAGGCGAGCGTCTCCTCGTCCAGGACATGCACGAATCCCGGCGGTCCGCCCCGGAACTGGATGTACGGCCAGCCGGTCTCACTCACAGTTCCGAGGTAGAACCCGTCGCGGGCGCCGATGAATTCGGCCTCGTCGGGCCCCAGGCGATCGGCGTGCCCGGTGTTTCCGGCGAGCAGCCGCTGCATGTACAGGGCGCTGCCTCGTTCCTCCTGGACGCTTCGGACGTTTTCGGTGAAGGCCACGTGGGCGAATCGGCTCATGCGGCGCCGCCTCCATTCCAAGAAATACAGCTCGGCGAGCGGAAAGAGCAGTAAGCGACAGCTTAGTTCAGAGATCGCGGCACCATGTGCCCGTTCCGGTGGGGCGAGGTCTTCGTCACCGACGAAATCACGTCAGGTGATGGAAGATTGGCCGAGATGCCCCCTGCTCCCCCACCCCTGCTCCTCTGCTCCGTGGATGCGCAAGGCCCGGCGCCGCGGTGACCGCGGGGCCGGGCCCGGACGCACGCGCCGAGGACGCTTCACCCGCGCTGCGACAGATCGATCGCCCGGTCGACATCCCGGGGCCGGAGGACCCGCAGAATGCCTTCGAGCAGGTAGTAGTCGGCGTAGGGCAGCGAGATCTCGATCCCGTCCTCGGCCGGGCGGTTGC
This sequence comes from Streptomyces sp. NPDC036984, assembly GCF_055607665.1. Classification (NCBI taxonomy): domain Bacteria; kingdom Bacillati; phylum Actinomycetota; class Actinomycetes; order Kitasatosporales; family Streptomycetaceae; genus Streptomyces; species Streptomyces sp. NPDC036984. The sequence continues at coordinate 179,991 of NZ_JBVJRL010000009.1, read as the reverse complement.
GGGTGCACCGGGCCACCACGGCCTCGGCGCGGGCCGAGTTCCGCGTCAGGCAGGTGTCCGCCAGCGCGGTGAGCACACGCAGCGCCACCTCTCGGTAGGTGTGCCTGCCGGTCGCCGCGTGCAGGTCGAGCAGACCGCAGGCCATGACGGCTCCGGCGGAGGCGTCCTTGATGTCGTACGGCTGCTGGGGCGCGCGGTAGTCCCAGACCGGGACGTGGTCCGGACTGAGCGCCCCGATGGCGTAGTCGGCGAGTTTCCGCGCGGTGTCCCGGAATTCCTCGTCGCCGGTCCGCCGGTACATCGTGGTGAAGCCGTAGATCCCCCACGCCTGGCCGCGTGACCAGCACGAGGTCGGGCTGTAGCCCTGCACCGTGTGGGGGCCGACCGGCGCGCCGGTGTCCGGGTCGAAATCGTAGACGTGCGGGGTGGATCCGTCGGGGCGGGGGAAGACGCGCTGCGCGGTCCTGGCGTGTTCCACGGCGATGTTCAGGTACGTGTCGTCGCCGGTCTGCCGGCTCGCGAACGCCAGCAGGTCGAGGTTCATCATCGTGTCCATGATGACCCGGCCCGCGTGGATAGGGTCGCCCAGCGCGCCCCATGCCCGGATGAACCTGCCGCGCGGGTTGTACCGCTGGATCAGGGAGTCCGCCGCCCGTATCGCACCCGTCCGCCAGACGTCATCGCCGGTCAGGTGCCAGGCGGTGACCCAGGAGGGGTAGAAGAGGAACCCGAGGTCGTGGGTGCTCGTGTCGTACTGGCGAGGGGCGAGGTTCCGGGCCGACTCGACCGCCCAGTCACGGAAGGCGCCGTCCTCACTGTGGAGCCAGGCCATCCACAGGGTGCCGGGCCAGAAGCCGCCCACCCAGTCGCCGGTGCGCGAGTAGGTCCACTTCTCGAACTTCGTCCCGACCGGGAAGCCCGCCACACCCGGCGCGACGCTACGGACCTTCTCCACGGCGTAGTCCGCCGCCGCACGGAGCGTCCGCAGGATGGCTGCTGCCTCCTGCCGGTCCGGGACACCCGCCGCCGGAACCGCGGAGGCGCCTACGGCTGCCGCACCGGCCGCCGTGGTCAGCAGCGTACGCCGGGAAACGCTCATGCTCGACCTCCAACTCCACCGCACAGAAGAGAAGTTGGCTGAGCTTTGCACACGGGTCGCGCCGATGTACACCCACGTGAGCGGTGTTCATCATCGTGAACGCCGTTCGTCGGTACCGGAGTCATGCCGGAGCCAGACGTGGCTGACCGGCTGTGCTCGTTCCGCCTCCCGGAGAGGCCGGTGTCGACGGGTACGCCCCCCCGCCGGGCGGGAGAATTCACTCGAACGACCGGCCGCGCGCTGTTAGCTTGCGGCCGTGGATCTCTTCTCACGCTCGTGGACCGCGTTGCGTACGGCCGTCGCCGAACTCCCCGACGAGGACTTCACTCGGCCCTCCGGGTGCAGCGGCTGGCTCGTCCGGGATCTGGTGTGCCATCTCGTCATCGATGCCCAGGACGTGCTGATCACACTCGTGACGCCCGCCGAGGCGGAGCCGACGCGGGACGCGGTGACCTACTGGAACGTCGCTCGCACACCGCCGACCGGCGAGGACCCGCTGGACGCGCTGACCGTCCGGCTGGCCGCCGCGTACGAGGAGCCGCGGCTGCTGAAGTTCCACCTCGACGACGTCGGTTCCGCCGCCGGGCGCGCGGCGGAGCTGGCCGACCCGGCCCTGCGGGTCCGTACCCAGGACCAGGTCCTCACCGTGGCCGACTACCTCGGCGCGTACGTCCTGGAGTGGACACTGCACCACCTGGACCTGATCGCGCACCTTCCGGACAGGGAACTGCCGCCCGCCGACGGCCTCGCCCGGTCGCGCGCGATGCTGGAGGAGATCGCCCAGGCGGCCTTCCCCGCGTCGTGGTCCGACCAGCACGCGCTGCGGGTGGGCACGGGGCGACGTGCCCCGACCGAGGCCGAGAAGGCCGAACTGGGCCCACTGGCCCGCCGACTCCCGCTCGTCCTCGGGTGATTGCGGGCCGGGAGCGGTCACCGAGGGATCCGGAGCGGGCGGGCCGTCATCCGGCCACCCCCTGTGGGCGGCAGGCCGGGTAGAACGACGTCAGGCCGGAGTGCGGCAGGCGGTCCGGCGGTCGTTAGCCGGTGCCGTGGGGAAGCCGGTCACCCTGCTGCCCGTCGCCCGCGTCCACCACCAGTACTACGACGTCTACTGGCTGACCGGGCAACCCCCTTCCCCGCCCCCGGAGTTCGCGGCCTGGCACCGGTTCGACGAGAGCAGCGGGACGACGGCAGCGGATGCCACCGGCAACGGGAAGACGGCCACGCTCGCCGGCGGTGCCTCCTGGGCGCAGGGGCACACGGGCGGGGCCGCGGCGCTGGACGGCGCCGACGGTCATGTCGTCCTCGCCGAGGATCTGCCGGCGGGCGCGTCCGCCTACTCGGTGGCGGCCTGGGTGAAGCTGACCGGGCAACCGGCCGCTTGGAGCCGCGTCTTCGACTTCGGCACCGGGGTCAGCGCCAACATGTTCCTGACCCCGCTCAGCGACGCGGGCACGCTGCGCTATGCCATCACCGCGAGCGGCGGGGGCGCGGAAGAGCGCATCGACGCCGAACCGCTGCCCGCGGACCGGTGGGTCCACGTGGCCGTGACCTATGGCTCCGGCACCGCCGTGCTGTACGTGGACGGCCGCGAGGCGGGCCGGAACACGGCCGTCACCGTCGAGCCCCGCTCCTTCGGCAACCACATCAGGGCCGCCTACATCGGCAGGTCCCAGTACCCGGACCCGTATCTGAAGGGCGCCGTGGACGACTTCCGGGTCTACGGCCGGACGCTGAGCCCCGCCGAGGTCGGCGCCCTGGCCCAGCCCTGACACTCCGGGATGCCCGAAGGACCCCAGGTGTGCGCCGGTCGAACCCGTCCCGCAGCCGCCGCACCCACCGCTCGTCGTACCGTCCGAGCCGCTCCAGGTCCGCCCGCAGCACCACGGCCCGCAACTCGGCCATCGCATCGGCATCCGGCGCCGACGCCGGCCGCGGTTCCCAGTCCCCCCGTGATCGCCACGCTACCGCGCCGGTGGCGCCGGCACCCGTGGTCAGGGCGGGCGGACACCGTGACGGCCTGCCTGTGAAACCCCACAGAGCGGTGAAAACGGGTTGACTCACCCGTATCATCCAGGTGTCGCCCGTCAGGAGCGGAGGAAAGATGCCGGAAACCGCCGGACCCACCACCGAGTTGACCTCACAGTACGTCAGCCAGGTGACTCACGACCTCGAACACAACCTCAAGGAGCAGGAACGCATCACGTCCGAAATCGCCGCGCTGCAAGAGCAGTTGGCCACACTCCAGCACGACCACGCCATCCTGCTGAACATGCAGCAGGCGCTCGGCGCCTCCGCGTCGGCGGCGGGCGCGGTCGTGCCGTCCCCGCGGAAGAAGAGCGGCGGCGCGCGGGGCAAGACAGTGAAGAAGCCGGCGGCGAAGAAGTCGGCGGCGAAACAGGCGGCTTCCCGGCCGGCTCAGCCCACGCTGGTCGAACTCGTCCGCCGGCACCTGGCCGAGCAGAGCGAGCCGCGGTCCGCCGCTGAGGTCACCGAGGCGCTGGGCCGGGCGTATCCCGAGCGCGGGATCCAGACCAAGGTCGTCCGCACCACCCTGGAGAACCTCGTGGCCAGGAACGGCGCCCAGCGCACCAAGCAGGGCTCGTCCGTCTTCTACACCGTGCCGGGGGAACCGGCGGAGACCACGGCGGCGGATGCCGGTACCGCCGGCTGAGCCTGACCGCCCCTCACCCACGCCCGTGACCCGGCACGGCGACCGGGCGGCCGGCCACTGACTCCAGGGGCCACCGGCGGGGCGGAGGGGCGTGGTCAGCCGATGCCCTCGTCGGGACGGAGGAGCAGCGCGAGCAGTCCGGGGAAGCGTGCGTCGAACTCCCGGCGGCGCAGCCGGTTGACCCGCCGGGGGCCTTCGTCCCGCTGCTCGACCAGCCCGGCGCCCCGCAGGACCGCGAAGTGATGACTGAGCGCCGCTTTGCCCACCGGCACGTCGAAACTGCCGCAGCTGCGCGTCCAGTCGGCGGAGCTCGCCAGGTCGCGGATCAACTGGATGCGCACGGGGTCGGCGATCGCGGACAGCGCGGTCAGCAGCGACACGTCCGCGGGATCCGTGTGCACCGGCGCCGCGCGATGACTGCCGCTCTCGGTCTGCTTCGGCATGCCCTTGTCCTCCCCCTGCCCACGCTCGCCGGGAACCCTGAAGCTTCCCGACTGCTTGCCGAGTGTTCGATGGACATCTTACAGTCTCAGTGTTCGCTTTTCATTGAACACCCGTGATCACTGTTCAGAAGGGCAGGTCCGCTCATGCGTGCGGTCGAGTTTCACGAGTACGGCGATCCCGAGGTGCTCCAGGTCGTAGCGGCCGAAGTCCCCGAGCCGGGACCGGGGCAGGTGACCATCGACGCCGCCTATGCGGGCGTGAACTTCGCCGACCTCAAGGCGCGCGCCGAGGGGTACCGGGTGACCTCTTTGCCCTTCCGGCCCGGCCTGGAGGTCTCCGGACGGGTCCGGGCCGTCGGCCACGGCGTCCAGGGGCTGCGACCGGGGCAGGACGTCGTCGCGCTGGTCGGCAGCGGCGCCTACGCGGAGGTCGTGGTCGCGGACAGCGCCACCGTCTTCCCGCTTCCGGAGGGCCTGGACCTGCGCACCGCGGCCGCGCTGCCCACCGTCCTGCCGACCGCGCACGCCCTGCTCCACGAGGTCGGGCGGCTGCGCGCGGGAGAGACCGTCCTGGTGCACGGCGCGGCCGGCGGTGTCGGCACGGCGGTCGGGCAGCTGGCCCGGGCGGCGGGCGCCGGTGCCGTGTACGGCGTGGTCTCGTCGCTGGACAAGGCCGGGTACGCCCTCCAGCACGGTTACGACGAGGTGTTCAGCGCGGACGGCTTCGCCGCCGACGTCCGCCGGGCCACCGGCGGCCGGGGCGTCGACCTGCTGCTCGACCCGGTCGGCGGCGACACCCTGCGCCGTGGTCTCGACGAGCTGGCCGTCTTCGGACGCCTGGTGTCCTTCGGAAACGCGAGCGGTGCCGAGCCGTGGCACGTCGGGCAGGCCGAACTGTCCACGCGGGGCTGTTCCGTCGCCGCCTTCTCCATCCTCAACCTCGCGCAGTCGGCGCCCGAGGCGGTGCGCGCGCTCGCCGACCGCGCCTTCCGCACGGTCACCGACGGCACCGTGAAGCTGCCGGTCACCGCGGAGTTCCCGCTGTCGGAGGCGGCCGACGCGCACCGGCTGATGGGCGGGCGCACCTCGACGGGCAAGCTGCTGCTGCGGACGGCCGACTAGGCCCTGTCTCCCCGGTCACGGGGTCCTGTGGTGAATATCAGGAGGACGTTGGGCGGTTCGGCCGGACACAATGCGGCCATGGTTGATCACGTTCGAGATGCTTCACGCCCGGATTTCCTCAGCAAGCCGTCGCTACGAGGGGAACAGGTGCTGCTCCGGCCAGTCACGGTGGATGACGTGCCTGCGTTGATGCCGATGTTCCTGGACCCAGAGGCATCACGGCTGACCGGCAGTCATGACGGCGGTGTGCCCGATGAGGGGCGAATACGTACCTGGTACGACAGTCGTCGGGAGCAAGATGAACGGCTGGACCTTGCCGTGGTCGAGCTGGCGACGGGGAACGTCGTCGGCGAGGCGGTCCTCAACGAGTGGGACCCAGGCAACGAAAGTTGCAGCTTCCGCATCTGCCTGGTGCCCGGCACCTACGGATCCGGCCTGGGGACGGAGGCGACCCGTCTGATCGTCGGGTACGGCTTCGAGAAGCTGGGGCTGCACCGCATCTCGCTGGAGGTCTATGCGTCCAATCCGCGAGCCCGCCGCGCTTACGAGAAGGTGGGGTTCGTCGCCGAGGGCGTACTGCGTGACGCGCTGCTCTGGGAGGGCGAGCGGGTGGACGCGACGGTGATGTCGATCCTGGCGCCGGAGTGGTTCCAGCACGGTGGACGTCCGGAAACAACCGGTCACGCGTCGGTCTGACCGTGCCGCTGGCGTCAGGTCGCTCGTTGTTCCGCTCATGATGAGCCGGGGTGATCTGACCGACGCTGAGTGGGCCGTGCTGGAGTCACTGCTGCCGGTGGGCAACAACCGATGCGGCCGGTGGCGGGACCACCGCCAAGTGATCAACGGGATCATCCACCGGCTCGGCACCGGGGTGCAGTGGCGAGAGCTCCCGGAACTTTTTGGCCCGTGGAAGACCGTCCACAAGCGCCACTTGCGTTGGTCGGCCGATGGCACCTGGGAACGCCTGCTTCGCCACCTCCAGGCCGTCGCCGATGCGGTGAGCGACATCGACTGGGACATCAACGTCGACTCCACCTCGATCCGCGCCCATCAGCATGCGGCCAGTGCTCCGAGGAAGCCGCCACCGGCCCTGCCGGCTGGGGCGAAGGGGGCTGCGCAAAGACCAGTTCACGTGCGCGCGCACATGCGCCGCAACCGCCGGGAGGCGGTGGCGCGCCCGGCGAGGCCCTGGGCCGCTCGGGCGGCGGGCTGACCACGAAGGTGCAGCTGGCCTCGGATGGGCTGTGCCGTCCGCTGGCCTTGCTCGTCACCCCGGGGCAGCGGGCCGACTGCACCCAGTTCATCCCCGTCATGGACAAGATCCGGGTCCCGCGCGTGGGTTCGGGCCGGCCACGGCGGTTGCCGGACAGCGTCAGCGCCGACCGTGCCTACAGCAACAGCAAGATCCGCGCCTGTCTGCGACGCAGGGGAATCAGCCAGCCATGCCATCCCGGAGAAGCGCGACACCATCGCTGCCCGTGAGCGGCGAGGCTCACGCGGCGGGCGGCCACCGGGCTTCGACACCGAACGCCATGCCGCGCGGAACACGGTGGAACGGGCCGTGGACAAGCTCAAGCAGTTCAGAGCCGTCGCAACGCGCTACGACAAAAGAGCGTACGTCTTCCTCGGAACCGTCACCGCCGCGGCCATCCTCATCTGGCTCCGCTCGTGATCGGGCAGACAGGGCCTGGCACGCACCCCGCCTCGTCTCCTGCCGCACGGCCCGGCGCCCCAGCGGCGGCCAGGGGCTCGCGACCGCGGTGTTGTGGGCCGCGCTGCCGAGCGCCCCGTACGGCATCGCCCACGCCGGGGTGCGCTGCCGGACCCGCGGAGTGCCGGGGGTGGCCGTCGTGGTGGCGGTGGTGGTTGCGGTGGCGGTGGCGTCCGGCGCGCCGCCCTGCTCGCTCGACCGACGGGACCCGTACGCCCGCTCCCTCAGGCGGACGGCCGGCTCGTGGGGTCGAAGCTGGCGAAGTAGGCGGCGGCCATGTCCTCGTCGGCGTGGCCCTGGGCGGCGGCGCGCTCCAGGCGCTGGGCACTCGCGGCGGCCACGTCCAGGCGTACGCCGTGCTCTTCGCCGGCCCGGACGATGAGCCGGGCGTCCTTGACGGCCGTGGCCACCGCGAACTGGGCCGGCGTCAGCTGGCCGTCGAGGATGAGCCCGGACTTGGCGCGCAGGTATCCCATGTCCAGCGGGCCGCCCGCGATCACGTCGAAGAAGCTCTGCGGGTCCACGCCGAGCGCCTGTGCCAGGGCCAGGACCTCTCCCGTCGCGGCGGTGGCCGCGATGACCCAGCTGTTGGCGACCAGCTTCAGGCGGGTCGCGGTGCCGGCCGCGCCGTCCTCGCCGGTCCACACGGTACGCGAGCCGATCGCGTCGAACACCGGGGCCACGGCGCCGCGGTGCTCGACCGGCCCGGCGGCGAGGACGACGAGCCTGCCGGACTCGGCGGGCTGTCGGGTGCCCAGCACCGGCGCGTCGAAGAAGACGAGGCCGTGCTCGCGGGCGAAGGCGGCCAGGCCGGCGACGGCCTCGATGCCGGCGGTGGTGGACTGCACCCAGGCGGCGCCGGAGCGCAGCGCGGGGGCGGCCTCGCGCATGCCGTCCAGGGCGGCCGGGCCGTCGTAGAGCATGGTCAGGACGACGTCGGCGCCCTCGACGGCCTCGGCGGGCGTGCCGGCGACCTGCGCGCCGTCGGCGGCGAGCGGTTCGGCCTTGGCGCGGGTGCGGTTCCAGGCACGGACGGTGTGTCCGGCCCGCAGGAGGTTGCGGGCCATCGCGGCGCCCATGATGCCGGTGCCCAGAACGCTCACGGTGAGCTTGTCGGTCATGACGTCGACTTCCCTGTCCCTGTGGTGCGATACGAACCATGCTCAAGGTGCACCCTAGGGCAGGGGGCACCCGGAACACTGTGCGCGGTGGGTCCGGTGGCCGTACCGCGTCAGCGGTTCACGCGCGGTCCGCGCTGTCGCCTCCGGCGCCCGGGGACTCGGGCGGAAGGGCCGTGCCCGGCGTCAGTCGAGCAGCCCACGGCGGGGATACGGCTGTGGCCGGTCCGGGCTGGTCGGGCAACGGGGAAGGCACGGCCCGGGCCGACTCCGGCCGACCCGCCCACGGTGGCGGCACGGGTGCGCCGGGTGCGGGGCGGCCCGCCCACTGCGGAGGCACGGGTGCACCGGGGGCCGGGTGCCCCGACCACTGCGGAGGCACGGGCGCCCCCGGGGCCGCCGGGTGGCCTGTCCACTGTGCCGGCGCAGGGACACCGTGGGCGTACGGATAGGTCGTGGGGAAGGCCGGCCGGGGTGCCGGAGCCGGGGCCGTGCGGTCCAGTCGGCGGCGGCGCAGCCACCACGCCACGGCCGCCGTGTACAGCACGATGCTCAGCACGTCGAGTGCGACCACCTGCCAGTCGGCGTCCGCCGCCGTCTCGTCGCTGTCGAGCCCGCCGACGACGGCGGCGGAGACGCCGAAGGCGAAGAGGTTGTTGACGGTGTGCAGGGCGATGGACGCCTCCAGCCCGCCGGTGCGCCAGGTCAGCCAGCCGGCGGCCGCCCCGAACACCACCAGGTCGGCGAATCCCCAGGCCGTGCCCCAGCCGTGGGCGGCCGCGAACAGGACGGCCTGGGGCAGGAGCGCGGCCCACGGCGAACGCAGGAACGCCCCGGCGGTCTGTGTGAGCCAGCCCCGGAAGACGTACTCCTCGGCGGCCGCCTGCAACGGCACCAGCACGAGCAGCATGGCGAGGGCCCGCCCGAAGGCCGCCCAGCCCACCCACTGGCTCTCCGGCTCGCCGTCCGCGGGCAGCAGGAGCATGCCTCCCATGGCCAGGGCGACGATCGGCAGAGCGGTCAGCACACACAGCAGCAGCCAGCGCCGTCTCAGCCGCCCGGTGACGGAGGAGAGCGAGCCGGCCGGGCGCCCGCCGATCCAGCGCGCGGTCAGCAGCACGACGGGTATCCCGGCCGCGAGGGTGAGCAACTCCATGGCCGTGCCCGAGACGGGGCCGAACTCCGGCCAGCCGTCCGCGTCTTCCGGGTATCCCAGGCTCGCGGCCAGGGCCGTGAAGAAGATCATGAGGACGATCAGGGTGATCATGTACGCCACGGCCACGACGAGGGTCCCGAGCAGGGGGCGCCACCACCGGTACAGCGGTGCGAGGCGGGCCAGGCGGTGGTACGGAAGCGGCTCGGCGAGCTGTGGCTGTGTCATGCCGTCAGCCTGCCCGAGGGCACCCGCGCGCGCCATCGGCCTGCGGCATGACCGGTGTCTCTATCCCTGGTTGGGAACCGGTGCCTCGAATCCCTGGTCGGGGAACCGGTGTCTCTATCCCTGGTTGGAGACCGGCCTCCGCCTCAGGTCCGGTGCCTCCCGCACGGGCCGGCCTCTACGCTCGTCGGCGACATGGAGACGACACGAAACTGGCTGCTGCCCCTGCTGCTGGCGGCCGGGCAAGGCGCCCTGCTGTGGCCCGGCGTGGGCCCGGACGGCCCCCCCGGGTTGCCGGCCCTCCTCTGCGTGCTGTGCGCGCTGACCGTGGAGACGGTCGCGCTGGGGCGCCGCCGCACCGCGCCCCTGCGCGCGTTGGCCGGCACCTTGGGCGCCGTGCTCCTCGGCGGACTCGCCTGGCCGGACGGTTACCTCGGCCTCGGCCTGCTGATCACCCTGTACTCCGTCGCCGTCCGCTGCCCCGTGCCCGTCACGGTGCGGGCCGGGGCCGCCGTCGTGGGCGTCGAGTGGGTGAAGGCCGCCGTGCACGAGGGACTGGGAGCCGCGCTGCTGTCCGAGATGGCGATCTCCCTGGGCGCCTACGTGCTGTGCGCGGGGCTCGGCGAGGCGCGGCGGCAGTGGCTGGCCGGCCGGCTGAGCGCGGCGCGGCGGCTGGCCGGGGCGGAGCAGGCCCGCCGGCTCGCGGGCGACCACGAGCGCCGTCGACTGGCCCGGGAACTGCACGATGTGAGTGCCCATCACCTCACCTCGGTCGTGGTGACCGTCGACGCCGCGCGCAGGCTCCGAGGCAGCCGGCCCGATCTGGCCGCCGAGGCGCTGGCGTTCGCCGAGCGCACCGGCACCGAGACCCTGACGGCGCTCCAGCGGCTCGTGGGAGTCCTGCGGACCGCCGACCGCCCGGACCACCGGCCGATGAGCGGACGGATCGAGGAACTGGTCGCCGGGTTCGGCCGGCTTGGCCGTCCGGTCACCGCGCGGATCCCGGACGACCTGGCCGGACCGGCCGCCGAGGCGATCCACGGCATCGTCCGCGAAGCCCTCACCAACGCGTTGCGGTACGCGCCCGGCGCCGCCACCCGGGTGGACGTCCGGCGGGCGGACGGCCTGCTCGAACTGACCGTGGAGAACGCGCCACCGCGCACCGGGGCTCCGTCCGCTGCCGGGAATCTCGGCGCGGGGCGCGGAGTCACCGGGATGCGGGAACGGGCCGCCTCGGCCGGTGGTGAACTGACCGCCGGACCCACCCGGGAGGGCGGCTGGCGGGTCCGTGCGACGCTGCCGGACGGCGAGCCGCGGCGGCCGTACGAGGACGGCTGGCGGCGTGACGTCCTGCGCGAGCAGCGGCTCGCCGACCCCGCCCTGGCACTGGCCGCGACGATCCTGCCCGGGGCCTTCGCGCTGGCGCTCGCGGAGGACTGGCCGGCCCCCGACCGGCGGGCGGCGCTGCCGGCGCTGCTGCTCGTCTGCGGGGTGCTGGTGCTGCACGCGCTGCCGCTGCTGTGGCGCCGGCGCGCCCCGCGGGCCGTCCTCCTCGCCGTCCTGGCGACGGCCTGGCTGGGCCCGGTGGCCGTCGTGGCGGTGCCTCTGCCGTCGCAGGTGGCAGAACTCCTCGTCGGCGGGACGCTGGTGGAGACGCTGGCCCTGTACGCGGTGGCCGCGTTCGGCCAGGGAGCCGCGCGCACCTGGCCCGCGCTGGTGGCGGCGACGCTCGGGGCCGCCGCCGTCGCGACGGCCACGTCGTGCGCGGACGGTTCGGTGGCGGGGGAGCCGTCGGGCGCGGCGGACGGCGTCCTGCTGACGTTCTTCCTGTCGGTCCTGCTCGCCCCGGTGTTCGCCGCCGTGTGGGGCGCCGGTCTCCTCGTACGGCGCCGCCGGCTGCGTGCCGTGGCGTACGACGAGTTCGCGTTCGCCAGCTCGGTGTGGCAGGCGGGCCGGGCCGCGGAGGCCGAACGGCAGCGGCTGGCGGCGACATTGCGCGACGCCGTCCTGGCACACACGGAAGCACTCGTCGGTGCCGCCCGGCGGGGCGAGTTGGCGGAGGTGGCCGGCACGGCCAGGGCGGCGCTGGCCGCGATGCGGGAGATGCTGCACAGCCTGGGCGACGCCGAGGAGGGCGATGAGGGGCCCGGAGGCCGGCTCGCTCCGTCGCCGACCGCCGCCGACCTCGACGCGCTGTGCCACACGCTGCGGTCCCGGGGCCGCGACGTACGGCTGCGGGGCCTGCCGCAGGCCGCCCGGGGTCTGCCGCCGTCCGTGCAGGTCTCGGTGTACCGGATCGTCGAAGCGGCGCTCGGCGCGGGCGATCTGGGGCCGGCGCGGGTGACGCTGCGGCGGCGCCGCGGCACCGTGCGGATCACGGTGACGGGCGTACGGCTCGCTGTCGCGGGCCCGGTCGCCGAACGGCTGCGGGTGCAGGTCACCGCCGGTGAGGGGCGGATCGCGTGCGAACCAGCCGGTACGCTACGCGTGTCGTTGCCGGCCGGAGCCGTTCCGGCCCCCGTCCAGGAGGTGTCCCCGTCGCCGTTCGTGTGATCGTCGTCGACGACCAGGCCGTGGTCCGGGCCGGATTCGCCGCCATCGTGGACGCCGAGCCCGATCTCACCGTGGTGGCCGAGGCCGGTGACGGGGCGTCCGCGGTGTCGCTCGCCGCCGCGCGGGCGGCCGACGTCGTCCTGATGGACATCCGGATGCCGGGCATGGACGGGCTCACCGCGACCCGGCTGATCACCGCGCCGGCCGACGGTCCGCGGGTGCTGGTGCTCACTACGTTCGACCTGGACGAGTACGTGTACGAGGCGTTGCGCGCCGGGGCGTCCGGGTTCCTGCTGAAGGACGCCCAGCCCGAGGAACTGCTGTCCGCGATCCGGGTCGTCGCGGGCGGCGACGGCATCCTGGCGCCCGCCGTGACCCGCCGGCTCATCGACACCTTCGCCCGGAGTGCCCCGCCCCCGCCCGTGGCCACCGGGGTCCTCGACCAGCTCACCCTGCGGGAGCGGGAGGTGCTGCTGAAGATCGCCTCCGGGCTGAGCAACGCCGAGATCGGCGCCGAACTCGGCGTCACCACGGGCACGGTCAAGAGTCACGTCAACGCCCTGCTGTCCAAACTCGGGCTGCGCGACCGGGTCCAGGCCACGATCCTCGCCTACGAGAGCGGCCTGATCAGTCCGCGCGGGGCGCGGCAAGGCTGACCCCCCTCGTCCCGCCGCACGCCGCCGAAGTCGATGTCCGTTCCCCGCCGGTGTTCCCCACGGCCGTCGGATGGGATGGGGTCATGACTTCACGAGGAGACCTGAACGGCAGGACGGCACTGGTCACCGGCGGCAGCCGGGGCATCGGAGCGGCGACGGCACGGCGGCTGGCCCACGCGGGCGCGGATGTGGCCGTGACCTATGTGCACGGCAAGGACGCGGCCGAGGAGGTCGTACGGGACATCGAGGCGCTGGGACGGCGGGCGGTGGCCCTGCGTGCCGACTCCGCGGAACCGGTGGAGGCGGCGGACGCGGTGCGGCGCGCGGCGGAGGCGCTGGGCGGGCTGGACGTGCTGGTGAACAACGCGGCCGTCGGGCTGATGCAGCCGCTGGAGAGCCTGTCCCTCGCGGACGTGGACCGGGTCCTCGCCGTGAACGTGCGCGGTGTGTTCCTGGCCGCCCAGTCCGCCGCCGCGCTCATGGGGCCCGGCGGGCGGATCATCACCATCGGCAGCTGTATCGCCGCACGCGTGCCCGGGCCCGGGGCCACTCTGTACGCGATGACCAAGTCGGCCGTCGTCGGACTGACGAAGGCGCTGGCCCGGGAGCTGGCCGGGCGCGGTGTCACGGCGAACGTCGTGCACCCGGGCCCGACCGACACGGACATGAATCCGGCGGACGGCCCGTACGCGTCCGGCCAGGCGGCCATGACCGCCCTCGGGCGCTTCGGGACGGCCGAGGAGGTGGCGTCCACGGTGACGTTCCTGGCCGGGCCGGAGACTGCGTATGTGACGGGCGCGGAGTTCTCGGTCGACGGCGGATACGCGGCCTGACGGGGGCCGGGGGCGTGCGCGTCAGGGCTCGTCGAGACGGCGCACGTCCTCCTCGTCCCACGTCCGGGTGTCGCGCGGCCGGGTGTAGGGCTCGGCCTGGGGCGGATGGCCGCCGGCGATGGCGCGCTGCCGTGCGGTCTCCGCGTCGAACTCCAGGCCCAGCAGGATCGCCAGGTTGGTGATCCACAGCCAGATCAGGAAGACGATGACGCCGGCCATGGTGCCGTAGGTCTTGTTGTAGGAGGCGAAGTTGGCGACGTAGAACGCGAATCCCGCGGAGGCGGCCATCCAGATCAGCAGGGCGAGGAGGCTGCCGGGGGTGATCCAGGTGAAGCCCTTCACCTTGGCGTTGGGGGTCGCCCAGTACAGGATCGCGATCATGATGGTGACGAGCAGGACGAGCACCGGCCACTTCGCGATCGACCATACGGTCAGCGCCGTGTCGCCGACGCCGAGCGCCTGTCCGGCACGGCGGGCCAGGCCGCCGGTGAAGACCACGATGAGCGCGCTGGCCACGGCGAGGATCATCAGGACCACCGTGACGCCGACGCGCACCGGGAGGATCTTCCACACCGGGCGGCCCTCGGGCATGTCGTAGACGGCGTTGGCGGCGCGGATGAAGGCGGCCACATAGCCGGACGCCGACCACACGGCCAGCACGATGCCGATCAGGGCCACGAGCGAGCCGGCGCCGGAACCGTTCTGGAGCTGCTCCACGGCCCGGGTGACGATGTCCCGGGCGGGGCCGGGAGCGAGGTTGCGGAGGTTGGCCAGCACCTTGTCCGTGGCCGACCGGCCGGCGACGGCCAGCAGGGAGACCAGCACCAGCAGAGCCGGGAACAGGGACAGGACGGCGTAGTAGGTGAGTGCCGCGGCCCGGTCGGACAGCTCGTCGTCCTTGAATTCGCGCAGTGAGCCTTTCAGCACCGCGGTCCAGGCCTGCCTGGGCAGCTTCGCGGGGGTGTCGGGCGCCCGCCGCTCCACATCCTCGGCCGGTCCCGCCTCGTCCGGGGTCGGAATCTGCGGCGACGGGGTGTCATCGGCGGCCTGCCGGTGGTGTCGCCGTGGTACGTGCAGTTTCGCCATATCGGCCGGGTATCCCGACGGGGCGGCCTCAAGCCCCCACGCGCTTCGGCCGCCAGTCCGGGCGCGGGCGCGGCGGCAGTGGCACCGGCGGGGCGGCGCCCTGCGCGCCGGGCGGGGCGGCTCCACCGGCCGCGGTAGGACGCGGGGTACGACCCGCGGTACCGACGACCTCGTTCCGCTCGCGGCCCGCGGTCAGCCACGGCCTCCGCTGAAGTTCCCCCACCGGGGTCCGATCTGCTTCCACTCCTCGTCCCACTCGGCCATGCGCCGCTGGATGAGCCGCTTGCGGACCACCCATCCCGCGCCCCAGACCGCCGCACCGGCCGTCGGGGCGACGAGCGCGCCGGTGAGGGCCGCCTGGACGTCGGCCGACGCTCCGCTGACGGGGGTGGGGACGACCCGGTCGTCCTGGTTCGCCCACACCGTCACCCGGGTTCCGGCGGGGGCACCGGGAAAGACCTTGGCCCGGTCGGTGTGCACCGAGCCGTCGGCGTCCGTCCAGCGCACGGCGGCCCACACCCGCCCGTCGTCGTAACCGGTGCCGACGGGCGGGGTCCGTGCCGAGTCGTCGGTGAGGACGGCGGAGACGGTGTGCAGGTGGGTCAGCCGTGCCTCGAAGGCCGCCGCTGAGGTCTGGGCCGCCAGCAGGCCCGCGAGGACGCCGCCGATCAGGGCGAGGAGCCAGGTTGCGAGGACGATCCAGGCCTCGACGACATCGCTGTGCCGCCTGAGCGGGTTGCGCCGCCACCGCCACAGTCGCACCCGGATGACCGTCGTGGGAGGTGTCCGTGTCATCGTCACCGCCTCCTTACGCGCACCCGCGGCCGGAACCGGGGCGGGCCCCCTGCGGTCTGCCGCCCCCGGCCTCCGAGCGAGCGTCATGACTCCATCCTGCACCTGTCCGGGCCGGTCGTCCGGTCGGGTCAGGAAGGCGTCAGCGGGAGGTCGTCGGTGTAGGCGTTCACCGGCTGCGCGATGGGCCTGGCGTCCCTGACGTCGAGCCCCGCCTCCGCGGTCCGTGTGCCGAGGGTGCCCCGCGGGTGCCAGGTGCCGGTCACCGCCAGCCAGGTGTTCGCCGGCGGCGCCTCGGTGCCGTGGACGCGCACCTTGACCGTCTGTGAGTCCGCCGCGCAGCAGGAGAAGATGATGCGGGTCAGGTACCAGCCGTCGTCGTCGCCGGCCGGGGTGACGAAGCCGGTCAGCCGGACGGTGCGGTCCTTGATGGCCCGGCTGTGGTCCTGCTGGACGCGTTTGGTGAAGTCGGTGAGGGTCAGCGGCAGCGGCGAGGTCGCGGGCAGCGGGGCGAACCCTTTCTGCGCGGCGACGGGCTTGTTGTTCGCACGGGCCGCGGTGTACGCGCCGAGCGCCGGCGGGGCGAAGAAGAGCAGGCTGAGCGCCGGGAGGAACAGCAGCCAGGCGATGCGCGGGGTGCCGGTGTGGTCGTGGCCGTGGGCGCCGTGGTCTTGAGCGTGGTCGTGATCGTGGGCGCCGCGCTCTTGAGCGGGCCTTTGGTCGTGCTCCTGGTCGTCGCCCTGGTCGTGCGCTTGGTCGGGTCCCTGCTCGTGCTGCCGGCCGGTGTCGTGCGCCTCCGGACGTCGCCCGTCGCGGGTGACCGCTCCCGCCAGGCCGAGCAGCAGCAGGACCACCCCGGACGCGATCAGCGGTGGGCGCAGTCCGGCCTTGACGTAGCGCAGATAGGTGTCGCTGAGGAGTGCCGCGTGCAGCAGGCCCGTGCCGGTCAGCGTCAGCAGGAGGGTCTGGACCGGTCGTTTCACAGCAGCGCGCCTCCGATCAGGACGCTCGCGGCGACCGCCACGACGGTGGTCGCCGAGGAGAACCGCCAGGCGAAGGCGCGCCCGAAGGTGCCCGCCTGAAGGGCGATCAGCTTCAGGTCGACCATCGGGCCGACCACCAGGAACGCGAGCCGGGCGGTGGGCGGGAAACCGGTGAGCGAGGCCGCCACGAACGCGTCGGCCTCCGAGCAGACGGCCAGCAGCACCGCGAGGGCCGCCAGGAAGAGCACCGACAGCCAGGGCGAGCCGGAGAAGGTGTCGAGCACGGAGCCCGGTACGGCGACGTTGAACGTGGCGGCGGCCATGGCGCCGAGGACGAGGAAGCCGCCGGCGTGCAGGAAGTCGTGCTGGAAGCCGAGCCGGAACTCGCTCCAGCGGCTGTGGCCGTGCTGGTGGCCGGTGTGCCGGTGGCGCAGGAGGGGGCGCAGCCACTCCTCCTTGCCGAGCCAGAGCCACAGCCAGCCCATCACGGCCGCCGTACCGAGGGAGGCGAGCAGCCGGGCGGCGACCATCGCGGGGTTGCCCGGGAAGGCGACGGCGGTGGCCGTGAGCACGACGGGGTTGATCGCCGGGGCGGAGAGCAGGAAGGCGAAGGCGGCGGCCGGGGTCACGCCCCGGCGGATCAGGCTGCTCGCGACGGGGACGGAGGCGCACTCGCAGCCGGGCAGGACCGCGCCCGCGACGCCGGCGACCGGTACGGCGAGAGCCGGCCGCCTGGGCAGCACCTTGGTGAACAGGTCGGCCGGCACGAAGGCGTTGATGGCGCCGGACAGGGCGGTGCCGAGGAGCAGGAAGGGCAGCGCCTGGACGGTGATGGCCAGGCAGACCGTGCGCCAGGCCTGGACGGCCGGCTGGTTCAGCCACTGGATGCCGGTCAGGAGGAGCAGGGCCGCTGCTCCGGCGGCGAGTGCGAGGGCGGTGCCGAGCGGCCAGGGCCGAATGCGGCGCAGCGGTGGACCGACGGGTACGACCGCCAGGCCCTCCACTACACGAACCAATTCATCCGTTTTTTTCATAATCACTCCGGATGTCGGTGTCTGGCCGACGATAAGCGAGGCGGGCGGCCCGGCCGCGCGTACACGCCGCCGTGACGGCGACCCGGGCGGAACAATGCGCCCCACCGGTGGCTCTTCTCACAATCCGGGCGAATCGCCGTCGGAGGTGACGGCCGCCACGTCATCGGGCGCACTTTGTGTCTACGTTCGTGACTCATGTCGTCCCACGCCTCCCGTACCGCACGAAGCAAGGCCGGGGCCATGGTGGCCTCGGCAGCAGCCCTCCTCTGCGCCGGCCTCCTGCACCCGGCCCCGGCGGCCGCCGCCACCGCGCCGGCCGGGGACACTCGGGCGCACGCCACGGCGGCCGTGCTCGACCTGGACGGCACCGGCCGCACGCCCGTGCTCCACGGCGACGACAGGGCGTACGACACCGCCAGCATCGTCAAGGTCGACATCCTCGCGACGCTGTTGCTTCAGGCACAGGACGCCGGGCGGCATCTCACGGCACGGGAGCGGGAGCGCGCCGAGCCGATGATCCGGCGCAGCGACAACGCGGCGGCCAACGCCCTGTGGCGGCAGATCGGCCGGGCCTCGGGACTGGCGGCGGCCAACAAGCGCCTGGGGCTCACCTCGACGACGGGCGGACCCGGCGCCAAGTGGGGGCTGACCCGGACGACCGCGAGTGATCAGATACGGCTGCTGCGGGCCGTGTTCGACACCGGCGGCACGGCGCGTACGGGTAACGGCGGGCTGTCCGCGGAGTCCCGCGCCTATGTCCGCACCCTGATGCGCCAGGTCGTACCCGAGCAGACCTGGGGCGTCTCGGCGATCGGCGGGCCCGGCTCCGGGCGGGCACTGAAGAACGGCTGGCTCCAGCGCACCACCACGGACCTGTGGGACGTCAACAGCATCGGCCAGGTCACCGTCAAGGGCCACCGATATCTCGTCGCGGTGCTGTCGAACGGCAGCGCGTCCATGAGCGACGGCGTGTCCCTGGTGGAGCGGACGGCGCGCGCGGCCACGGCGTGAGAGGGTCCGTGGAGTGGACGGGACGCACGGCCATGGCGTGCGGGGGCCGGCCGGCCGGCGAGCCGGATCCTCCCGGCGGTTCAAACAGACTCCGGGCCCTGTGACACGCCCGTGACAGTCGGCGGACAGGCCCGTGAAGTCCGGCGAGCAACCTGGTGGAACAAGGGCAAATCGCCCTAAACGGACACTCCCCCAGCCGTTCCGCCGGAGGAATCACCATGAGCGCCACTCTCGCCCCGTCGCCCACCGAAGCCCCCGCCCCCGCGCTGGCTCCGCGCGAGCGGGAGACGCTCCGGCACATCGCCGCCGGCCGGACCTACCTCCAGACGGCCCGCCACATGGGGCTGTCGACGCACACGGTGGACGCCTACCTGCGCCGCATCCGGGCCAAGCTCAACATCACCAACACGGCGGAAATGACCCGCATGGCGATCGCGCTGGGCCTGTGACACCGAAGGCCACCCGTCGGCAGGACGCCGCCGGCCGTCCGCCGCGGGCCACGCGGTCCCGTGGCCCCGGCGGACCCGGCGGCGTCCGTCCGTGCCGCGCCGCCGCCGGCCCGAAGGCCGAAGCGGCCGGAGACGACGGTGGCAGGATGTCCGGATGGAGCTGATCTTGCGTGGGGCGGGCGGTCTGCTCGGGACCGAGCTGTCCGACCCGGTCGACCTGGGCGGGAGCAGCCGCAGCACGGTCCTGCGCTGCCGGACCACGGCCGGCGGCCGTGTGATCGTGAAGGCGTACGGCCGGGAGCCGGTGGCGCTGCGTTGTTTCGCCTCCGAGGCCGCCGCGCTCTCCCTCCGGATGGCGGGGCCGGCGCTGCTGGGCGTGGATCCCAAGGCGCTTCTGCTGGTGATGGAGGACCTGGGCGAAGCGCCGACGCTGGCCGACGTGCTGCTCGGCGATGATCCGAAGGCGGCGCGGGAGGGGCTGACGGACTGGGCTCGGGCGCTCGGCCGCCTGGCTGCCGAGTCGGTCGACAGGCGTGCCGATTTCGCGCGGCTGACGGCCCGCTTCGGCCAGGACGCGCCGTCCTGGGCAGACGACCCGTGGACCGAGCGGAACGCGTCCGACCTGCCGCCGCTGCTCGAACGGGCCGGCATCGCCGTCCCGTCGGGCCTGACCGACGAGCTGGCGCGGATCGGCACGGCGGGCGGTGACCGGTTTCCGGCGTTCACTCCCGGGGACACCTGCCCCGACAACAACCTGCTGACCCCCGACGGGCTGCGCCTGATCGACTTCGAGGCGGCGACCTTCCAGTCGGTCTTCCTGACGGCCGCCTACTGCCGGATGCCCTTCTCCACCTGCTGGTGCGTCTTCCGGCTGCCGGCGGACCTGGCCGAGGAGGCCGAACGGACATATCGCACCGAGGTCGTGGCCGCCTACCCGGAGCTGACCGAGGAGGCGGTGTGGCAGGCCGGGATGCGCCGGGCGACCGCGGTCTGGACGGTCCACGCCACCGTGCACCTGCTGGGCCGCGCCGACGAGGACCGGCCGATGCACCGGACCCGGCGCCCGGTTCCCACGGTGCGCCGGCTGCTGCGGCACCGCTGGGAGACGGCGAGCGCGCTGACCGGGTTCCCGGCGTTCGCCCGGACCATGGAACTGCTCCTGCGGGGGCCGGCCCACACCTGGCAGGCCGCCCCGCTGCCGGAATATCCGGCCTTCCGCGGTTGAGGGGCGCCCGGCCGGAAATCCCCGGCCGGCAAGGAGTGCCCGGGGCTTTTCGGCCGGCGCGGAAGGGGCACGCGGTCGGGGTACGACTTCCAACCGGAGGGGCGGTACCACGATGGCCGAGTACGAACGTTCCCGCACGATGCCCGCACAGCCCGAGCACGTCTTCGACCAGGCGGCCAACGTCGCCCAGCTCGACGCCTGGCTCCCGGAGGCCCTGCACGTGGACGTCGAGGACCCGCCCGCCGTGACCGTGCACGAGGACCGCTCCGGCCAGGACATGCCCGCCCTGCTGCGAGCCGAGCCGGACCAGATGCGCCTGGAATGGGGCACCCGCGAGCAGGGCAGCTACACCGGCTGGCTCCAGGTGGCGGGCATCGGCAGCGGCGCCAGTGAGGTGACCGTGCACCTGTCCTTCTTCGACGAGGGTCACGACCCGGGTGAGCAGGCGGTGCGCGACGCCCTGGACGGTAGCCTGCGGAGGCTGGAGGAACAGGTACGGATGCGGGTCGACAACGCTGCCGGCTGACATGCCCTGGCCGCTGCGCTGACACCCGCTGAGCCTGACGCCACCGTCAAGCAGCACGTCTTCGGCGGCCGGACCCTGTGCCCCGACCGACTGTTCCGGACGGGGCTCACGGGCCCGGCGTGACGGCCGCCGGTCAGGGGCCCGGCGCGATCGCCGCCCTCGGCGAGGGCTCTGAGCGACGCGCTCCGACCGCGAAGCGCGAGGGGCGCCGACGGCAACAGGCGACACGAAGGGCGCCGGCGGTGACAAGTCTCGGGCCCGGCGCTCAGACGCCGGTCAGCACCTGCGGCGAGAGCTGTTTGATCATGGTGTTGGTCCAGCGGATCTGGCGCAGGGTCTGCGGATGGCAGTCGCTCGCCAGCGCGAGCAGCCGGGGGTCGCGGGCGGCCTGCGCGGCCTGGGCGAGCATCTCCCAGTGCACGGAGTTGCGGGTGGCGGCCAGGTGCAGGTCGAGCAGGTCGTGCAGGAGCAGCATCCCCGGTTCCGGACGGCGGCCGATCGCTTCCGCCGCCTTGGCCCGCAGGGTGGCGAGGGGGCCCGGGGTCGGGTCGTCGGGCGGCCCTGACAGGTCGAGTCCGTAGTGGTGTCCGGCGTCTGCGAGACGGGCGCTGTGCTCGTGCGACCAGCGGGCCAGGTCGGTGGCCACATGGTGGATCTCGTGCTCGGTGCGGTGCCGCTCGGCCGTGGCTGTGAGGGCCTTCTCCAGCTCCCGTTCGTCGTGGTGCAGCGTGCGCAGGGTGAGGACGAGGGCGTTCATCGGGCGCTCCCCACTGGCGTTCCGGTGCGGTGCCGCGCGGCCGGTGTGCCGCGCTCGACGAGCGTGACGCGAGCCGCGCAGGTCTTGAACAGGGGCTGTTTGGACACGGGGTCCCAGTCGGTGATCGTGCCCTCGTTGGCGGCCCGGCCGGGGCCGTCGCCGGCCGGGCGGTGACCGGCTGGGGTGTCCCAGTAGCCGTAGTGGAAGGGCAGGAACACCACCCCGTCCCGCATCGGGGTGATCCGCAGCCGGGCCCGTACCGCGCCGCGCGGGGTGCCGACCTCGACCAGGTCGCCGGCGTGCAGGTCCAGGGCGGCGGCCTCGAAGCCGGAGAGTTCGGCCCAGACCTCGGGGGCGGCGGCGTTCAGTTCGGGTGCGCGGCCTGTCTTGGTGCGGGTGTGGAAGTGGTGGACGGTACGGCCCGTGATCAGCTGGAGAGGGAAGTCGGACGAGGTGTCCTCGTGCGGGGGCAGGTACGCGGCCGCCTTGAGGACCGCCTTGCCGTCCGGGTTGAGGGACCGGTACTCGACGGGTTCGTTGATCGCTCCCGTGACCAGGTCCTTGCCGTAGCTCTCGCAGTCGTCGGGGTGGGCGAAGGAGAAGCCGTCGGTGTACAGCCGGGCGGTGCCGTCGGGGGCGTCGGCGGTGCAGGGCCACTGGATGCCGGTGCCGGCGCGCAGCAGGTCGTAGCTCAGCCCGGTGTAGTCGCAGGGGCGGCCGGCGCTGCACCGCTGCCAGGCCGCGAAGGCCGACTCGGGGTCGTGCCAGCTGATCAGCGGGCCGCCGGACTGGTCGCGGAAGCCCATGCGGGCCGCGAAGTCCAGGAAGATGTCCAGGTCGGCGCGGGCCTCGCCGGGCGGTTCGACGGCCTTGTCGGACAGGTGTACGGTCCGGTCGGCGTTGGTGAGGGTGCCGGTCTTCTCGCCCCAGGTCGCTGCGGGCAGCACGACGTCGGCGAGCTGGGCGGTCTCCGTCGGGAACAGGTCCTGCACGACGACGAAGAGCCGGTCCTGGCTGAGGATCGAGCGGATCCGGTCGAGTTCGGGGAGGGACACGGCCGGGTTGGTACCGGTGATCCACAGCATCCGGATCGCGCCCTGCTCGGCGTACCGGAACATCTGCAGCGCGTGGGTCGGCGGCGCGTAGTGCGGGATGCGCTCCGGCGGGACGTTCCACAGCTCGGCCAGCTCGGTCACGTGCCGGTCGTTCTGCCAGTTCCGGAAGCCGGGCAGGTCGCCGTCGGCGCCGCACTCGCGGGTGTTCTCCGCACTGGGCTGGCCGTTCATCTGGAGCAGGCCGCAGCCGGGGCGGCCGAGCATGCCCCGGAGCAGGTGCAGGTTGTTGACCTGGACGGCGGCCGCGGTCGCCTGGTGGGACTGGTAGAAGCCCTGGAGGACGGTGGAGGTGAGCCGCTCGGCGCCGCCGAGGATCTCCGCCGCCCGCTCGATGCCGGGTGCCGGGACGTCGCAGATGTGGGAGGCCCAGCGGGGTGTGCACGGCTCGACCATGGCCGCCAGTTCCTCGAAGCCGACCGTGTGTGCCTCGACGTAGGCACGGTCGACGTGTCCGGCGCGGATGATCTCGCGGAGGAGGGCGTTGAGGAGGGCCAGGTTGGTGCCGGGGCGCGGGGCGAGGTGGACGGTTGCCTTCCGCGCCACGGG
This sequence comes from Streptomyces sp. NPDC036984, assembly GCF_055607665.1. Classification (NCBI taxonomy): domain Bacteria; kingdom Bacillati; phylum Actinomycetota; class Actinomycetes; order Kitasatosporales; family Streptomycetaceae; genus Streptomyces; species Streptomyces sp. NPDC036984. Next base: position 156,880 of record NZ_JBVJRL010000009.1, on the reverse strand, counting down.
TGTGGTGCGCGGGTCGACGCACACCAGCGCGGGCGGGTCGCCGCCGGCGAGCCGGTCCAGGACACGCGCCCACAGCACCGTCTGGGTCTCGGCCATGTTGTGGCCGAACAGGGCGAGGGCGTCACAGTGGTCGAGGTCCTCGTACGAGCCGGGCTGCCCGTCGCAGCCGAAGCTCTCCTTCAGCGCCTCGGCCGCGGTCGACGTGCACAGCCGGGTGTTGCCGTCGAGGTGGTTGGTGCCGATACCGGCCCGGGCGAGCACGGCGAGGGTGTAGTACTCCTCCAGGAAGAGCTGGCCGGTGGTGTAGAAGCCGAGGGAGCCGGGGCCGCGCTCGTCCAGCAGGTGCCGGGTGCGGGCCACGATCCGGTCCATGGCCGTGTCCCAGTCGCAGGGCACCAGCCGACCGTTCTCCCTGACGAGCGGCCTGGTCAGCCGGTCCGGGGAGTTGTTCGCCTGCCAGCCGTACAGGTCCTTGGGTCCGAGCCGGCCGTGGTTGACCCGGTCGGTGGCGCGCCCGCGGACACCGACGATGCGTCCGTTGCGTACGGCGATGTCCATGGCGTCGCCGTTGGAGTGCAGCAGCGAGGCGGACTGCACCCAGCGCTCCACGTCCGCCTCGGTGAGGCCGGGCGCGAGGTGCAGGTCGGTCCGGGCCGGCCAGGGGGTCCCGCGGTCGTAGGGGGTCCGGGCACCCCAGGGGTCGCCGATGCGGTCGTCGTCGCTCACGATCACACCTCCGGGTGTCGCCTCGGGTTGCCGCGCGAGTACCCCGATGCGGGCCGCCTCTCCCCCGCGTCCCGCCTGCCGCGGGCGCGGGGGACCCGGGCGCAGGAGGTGATCGTCGTGCCCGGACCCGGCGGCAAGAGGTACGAGGCCCGCCGGACGCGGCTGCGCAAGGAGGCCGAGCGCTCGGGGACCTCCGACCGGGACGCGGACACCGTCGCCGACGAGACCCTTCAGCGGGATCCGGAGTCGCGGAGCCGGGGCCCGAAGACGGAGCGGGGCCGTGGCCCGCAGGGCGAGCGGCCGGAGGGCGAGCGGCCGGAGGGCGAGCGGCCGGAGGGCGAGCGGCCGGAGGGCGAGCGGCCGGAGGGCGAGCGGCCGGAGGGCGAGCGGCCGGAGAACAACTGGTCGGACAGCAAAGCCTCCCCGGAAGAATCGGGGAGGCTTTCACGTGCAACCCTTCCGCCCCGGCAGGAGTCTTCAGTGCGGAACGCACGTTCCGGTGCGGTTCGTTCGTCCGTCACAGCCACGTCATCCAGAGGATTCCATGCCGTTCACCACCCCAGGTTCCCGTGCACTCCGGCAGACCGCCGGCGCGATCGGCGCCGTCGCCCTGATCGCGCTGGGTGCCGCCCCCGCCTTTGCCGACGAAGCCGGGGCCGGCCTGGTGCTGGGCACCATCGCGCCGGTCGACGGGGTCGAGCCGGGCGGCGAGTTCACGGTGCCGGCCACCTTCACCAACACGGGCACCTCGGCGCTCGACAAGGTCTGGATGGCGTACTCGGTCACGCGCGGGCTCAGCCACGGTGAGATGCCGTCCAACTGCCGGCGCTACGAGGTCGCCTCGTTCGACGAGGCGCCGAGCACCTCCCACCTGGTCTGCGAGTTCGACCAGCCGGTCAAGCCCGGTGTGGTGTACGCCCCCGAGCGGCCGGTGACCCTGAAGGCCCTCGACCACGCGCTCCACGACGAGCTGCGGGTGTCGGTCGACGCGCACGACCCGGCCCCGACGGAGGGTGCTTCGGAGCCGGTGCAGGGCACCGGTCCCGCGGTGAAGCTGGTCGAGCGGCCCGACGCGACGCCGGCCGCCCCCGGATCGGCCCGGCACGACGGCTGGGACGCGGCCGACACCACGGTCACGGTCGACAACACAGCCGATTTCCAGGTGACCGGCGCCCGGTTGCGGGGCCGCGTCGGCGAAACGGTCGACCTGCAGGTGAAGTTCACCAACGCCGGGCCCGCCTGGGTGCTCCGGAAGCTGGACACGCCGGCGACCCGCGTACTGATCACGTTCCCGGCCGGCACGTCGGTGACCAAGGCCGACGGCTTCTGCAAGAAGACCGGCGCGGGCAGCTACGACTGCGGGACCGCCCAGCGCTGGGTGAACGAAGGCGGCGGCGAGAGCTACGCGTTCAAGGTGCGGATCGACAAGGCGGCGTCCGGGGCCGAGGGTTCCGTGGCGCTCGCCGGCGAGCCCCGCCCGTTCGACCACGACAAGGCGAACGACACCGCCGCTCTCACCCTCGATGTGACGGGCGGTGGTTCGGCCGGCGGCGGCGACTCGGACGGGGGCGGCTCGACGTCCTCCACCGGCGGCACGGCAAGCACCGGCGGTTCCGGTTCGACGGCCGGCGGCTCGTCGACGAGCGGCACGTCCGGCTCGACGTCGACGGCCGGCACGACCGGCGGTTCCGCGTCGTCCTCGTCGTCGGGATCCTCGGGCTCCTCGGACGGCGAGATGGCGAGCACCGGCTCGGGTGCGGTGCTGCCCGTCGCGGCCGCCGCGACCGGAGCCGTGCTCGTCGGCGCCGGCGCGATCGTGGTGGTACGGCGCCGGTCCGGCCGGCAGCGCTGAGCGGGCACCGGGACACCGACCGGCCCGCCCGGCCGCCGGCCGGAGCCCGGACCGGTCAGTACCCGGACCCCAGGCTCCGCGTCGAGTAGGCGCACTCCGTGTAGATGTAGCCGGACCTGAGCTTGGCGGTGTCCGAGGCCGGGGTCGCGGTGCTGGTGCCGTTCGGCTCGTGCACGAAGTACGTGGTACCGACCGGAAGGCTGATGGTGCGCTGCGGGTAGTGCTTGCCGCTGTCGTTGCACGGCTTGAAGCCGGAGAACAGCGTGTCGGAGAGCGAGTACGCCTTGCAGCCGCCGCAGCCCTTGAGAGTGAAGCTGCCGGTCACGGGGCCGGTGTAGAGGACGGTGATGTCGTCCGGGCTGTCGTTCTTGACGGTGACGGAGATGCTGCCGCCGGAGGCCGTGGTCGGCAGCTTCCTGCCGGCGGCGGGCAGGGTCTGGGCGACCTCGGCGGCTATGGCGATCTTCTGGGCGCGCGCCCGGTTCCGGTCGTGCTTGTGGTCGGCGGCGAACTGTTCCATGGTCTTCTGCGCCGCGTCGAAGTCGCCGTCCTTGTACTGGTCGACGCCGCAGGCGTACTCGCCCGTGTCGCCGCTCCGGCCGGCCCGGCTCGCGGCCTTGCCCAGGGCGCCGTCCGTGTCGCCCGACGACGTGGACAGGTCGCCGATCCGGGTGCCGAGGCTGCGCAACCGCTCGACGGCCGCGCAGGGTTCGTCCCCGTCGACGGCCTTCTCCGCCTTCTTCACCGCCGCGTCGACGGCGGGCACCACCTTGGCCGCCGCCCCGGACCGCGGGAAGGTGTCCAGCAGATCGCCGAAGCGGGTCACCCAGTCCACGTCGCCGGTCGCGAGGTGCTGTGCGCCGCACTCGTACAGGGCGGTCGCGAGCCGGTCGTCGGGCCAGCGGGCCAGCGAGCCCAGCGGCTCCTCGGGCAGCGTGTCGGGCACGGTGCGCAGGTACGTCAGCGGCTCCACGGCATCGCAGTACTCCCGGTGGCCGTAGGCCGCGGCGACCGTCGTGTAGTAGGTCCGCAGGCTGGCGGGGACCCGGTCGGCCGCGCGGGAGCCGGCGTGGTGCACGGCGATGTCGCGGTAGACCTCCAGCGCCGTCCGGTAGTCCGACTTCGCGGACGCGAACGACTGCCGGCCGTTCCGTGCGACCAGGTCGTCGGCCCGCTGCAGGCGGCCGAGGAGCGCCTGTTCCACGGCCTCGTCGTGGGCGTCCTCGTACCAGAGGACGCCGCCGGCCGGCACGGCGAGCAGCAGGAGGCCCAGCAGCAGGGCGAGGGGCGCGCCGCCCGGCCGGGTGAGGCGGGTGCGCAGTCCGGCGAGCCCGCCGTGGGCGGCCGCCGCCAGCAGCAGTACGGCGTAGCCGGCGACCGCCGCCCCGGGGACGCCGTCGGCGTCCGCGGGCAGCGCGAAGAGCAGGAACAGGCCGGTCGCGACCCAGCAGGCGGCCATCAGGACCCAGCGGCGCAGCAGCGCGTAGCCGAGTCCGAGACCGCTCAGGTTCAGCAGGGCGACCGCGGCGGCCCGCCAGGCGTCCGGCGGCGCGGGCGGGCTGGACGGCACGGGTGGCGGCCCCGGCGGCATGGGCGGGGGCACAGGCCCCGCGAACCCCTGGCTCGGACCGTACGGACCTTCGGACATGGCGGCTCCCCCCGTTCAACTGCGCCCGCATGTCTGCGGATCCGCAGTGTACGGGCGCGGGCGCGGACCCGATAGATGCCCGAACGGCCGTCCGTACCTACACAATCCTTATTTGCCTCATGCCCCATTTGTCCGTTTATCCTGGGCGACCGTGCCGGGCCCCACCGAGCGGCCCGCGGAACGCGACGAGGAACGGGAGGCGAAAGACGGCATGCGCGGCGCACGGTGGTCCGGGGTCCTGGCGTCGATCGGACGCACCAACGGCGCCGAGGCCGCGCGCGCGACCGTGGCCGCCGGGCTGACATGGCAGACCTGTGCGTTGCTGCTGCACACACCCGACCCGTACGCGGGCGCTGTCGCGGCGCTGCTCATCGTCGAGACGACGGTGGTGCGCACGGTCTCCGCCGCCCTGCGGTACGGCGCGGGGTGCCTGCTCGGCGTCCTCGTCGCCGTACCCGGCGCGCTGTACGCCCGGCCCGGCATGGCGGGCCTGGTCCTCGTCGTGTTCGCCTCGGTGCTGCTGGCCCGGCGCGGATTCCTCGGGCACCACGGGGTGCATGTGCCGACGACCGCGCTGGTCACGTTCGCCCTGGTGCGCGGCCGCCACCCCGATGAGCTGGCCTCCCACCTGGCGGAGATCGTGCTCGGCATCGCCTTCGGCCTGGCCTGCAGCGCCCTGCTGTTTCCCCCCGTACGCGTCCGGTCCGCCGAACGGGCGCTGGAGGAGCTGCGCGCGCGGGTCGCCCGGGATCTGGACGGCCTGGCCGACGCGGTCGACCGGCACACCCGGCCCCGGGACGTGCTCGGACCCACCTGGAAGCAGGATCTCGACACGGCGCTGGAGCGTGCCGGCACAGCCGTGGACGAGGCGCACGAGAGCGTGCGGTGGAACCCGCGGCCGACGGCCCGGCGCCGCCGCTGGCATCTGGACCGCCGGGTGCTGCGGACCCTCACCGACGTCGCGCACGACCTGGCCGCCACGGGCCGGCTCCTCGACACGCACCCCGAGGCCCCCGACGCCTCCCGTCCCGGCGCCGCCTTCGCCCAGCCGTACGCACGGCTGCTGCGGACGACCGCGCTGTGCGTCTACTCCTGCCGGGGTGGCCGGCCACACCCGGCCCTGCCCGCCGCGCGGCAGGCCCTGTCCCGGCTCGGCACCGCCGGCTGTCGTCCCCCGGCTTCCGGCGGCCCGGCCACCGACGGCCCGCCGGCCCGCACCGCGGTCACGGACACCCCGGCCGCCGTTCCCGAGGGCGGCCGCCTGCTCCGTCACCTGGACTCTGCCCTGTCGCGCCTGTCCGCACCGGCGCCCGCCCCGCCCGTCCGCACCCACCGGGTACTCAGCCCGATACGGCCCTCCCTGCGACGATGAGCTTCCACCACACCGATGCCGAGCACACCCTCGGCACGACCGCCGACGCCCACCCCACCCGCACGGCCGCCGACGCCCGCCGGCCGGCCCCGACCCTCCGCGACCGCCTCGCCGGCTCCCGCGCGCTTCCGGCTGCGGCCCCCGTGCTGCTGATGACGGTCGTCGCGCTCACGGATCTGCTCACCCCCGACTGGCTGCACGTCTCCCCGGTGATGGCCGCCGTGCCCGTCCTGGCCTCGGTGCTGCTCCCGCTGTGGGCCACGGCGTCCCTCGCCTGCGCCGCGCTGGTCGTGACCGTCCTGCTCCAGGCGGACGCGGGGCAGGGCGGGCACCCGGACTCGGACGTCGTGCTGTTCAGCCTGTTCGTGGTCGGACTGACCTCGCTCGCCGCCTGTTCCCTGCGCGGCCGCCGGGAGCGCCAGCTGCGGCAGGTCCGCACCGTCGCGGAGACCGCCCAGCGGGCCCTGATGCATCCGCTCCCGCACCGGATCGGCTCGCTGGCCCTGCGGGGCGTGTATCTGCCGGCCGAGTCGGAGGCGCGGATCGGCGGCGACTTCTACGAGGCGCTCCCGACCCCGTACGGCATCCGGATCCTCATCGGTGACGTCCGGGGCAAGGGGCTGCCGGCCGTCGGCGCCTCCGCGGCCCTGCTCGGCGCGTTCCGCGAACTGGCCCACCAGGAGCCGTCGTTGACGCGTGTCGCCGAGCGGCTGGACGAGCGTGCCCGGCGGCAGATCGCCTCCGTGGGCGGCATCCTGGACGACGGCCCGCCGGACGACCGGACGTCCGGGACGCTGTACGCGGAGCGGTTCGCGACCGCGCTCCTCGTGGAGTTCCCGCCCCACGAGCCGGTGGCCCGCCTCGTGCACTGCGGACACCCCGAGCCGTTCCACGTCCACGCGGGCCGGGTGCACGGCCTGCTCCCCGACCGGCCCGGCGCCCCGCTCGGCCTCGGCGACCTGCTCGAAGTGGCGCCGACCGCCCAGACCGTGCCGTTCGCCCCGGGCGACCGTCTGCTGCTGTACACGGACGGGTTCATCGAGGCCCGCGACCGGCGCGGCCGGTTCCTCGATCTGACCGACCACGTCGAGGCCCACGCCGGCCGGCCGCTGGAGGCGCTGGTGGCCTGCCTGCGCCGGGACCTCGTCCGCCATGCGCACGGCGACCTCGACGACGACGCCGCACTGGTGGCCCTGGAGCGGCTGCCCGAACCGCCGGATACGCCATGACGGATGCCGTGCCACCCCGGCCCGGCCGGCCGGCGGGGGGACGGGGACGACCCGACGCCGGCGGCACAGGACCTCGTCCGCCACTCCTCGGGAACCGGCCCGCCACCGGCTGGGACGATCCCGCCCCTCCCCTGTCCGGGCCAATGACGGTGCGCCGGAGAGGCGGGCGGCCGCGCCGGATGTGACCGTGGGGAAGTGAACCACGACCCACGGTGACGAGGAGACGGCATGGCAGACGGAGTCGGGGCAGGCTGTGCGCAGCTGAGCGCCGTGGCGGACGCCGTGCTGTACGAGGGGTATCTGCTCTATCCTTATCGCCGGTCCTCGGCGAAGAACCGGGTGCGCTGGCAGTTCGGGGTGCTGCTGCCCCGGAACTGGGCGGAGCGGGACGGGCCGGTCGTGCCCGGGATCTCCGGCTCCGCCGACTCCTGGTACCAGCAGACCGAGTGCCTGCTGCGGGTCCGGCACGCCGACGCCGTCGTACGGGTGCGCGTGCGCTGTCTCCAGCTCCAGCACAAGCAGGTGGAGGCGGCCGACGAGGACGGGGCGCATCGCCCGGTCGAGTCGCTGCGGACGGCCGACGGGGTCGCCCATCTCTCCTTCGAGGAGGCGGTGCCGCGCGAGACCGAGCTGGTACTGCCGCTCGCGGAGCTGCTGCGGGGCGGCCGGACCGCTGCCGTGGGGGCGCCGGCCGGAGCGGAGTACGAGGCGCTGCCGGCGGGGGCGGGGCGGACGGTGCGGCGGCGCCGTGAGGTGCGCGCCGTGACGACGGTCGTCGCCGAGCCGCTGGCGCCGCAGCTGTACCGGCTGCGGGTGCGCACCGAGAACGCCGGTGAGGCACCGGACCCACGGGCGCCGCGCGGTGCCGTGCTGGGGCAGGCGCTGCTGGCCACCCACACCCTGCTCACCGCGGACGAGGCGGAGTTCGTCTCGCTCATCGATCCGCCCGCCGCTCTCACGGAGCACGCGCGCGCCTGCCGCAACGCCTTCACGTTTCCCGTGCTCGGCGGTGCGCCGCCTGAGTCCCGGAGCACGGACGGGCTGACCGGCTCCCTGCTGCTCTCCGCGCCGATCATCCTGCCGGATCATCCGCAGGTGGCGCCGGAGAGCCCGGGCGATCTGCACGACGCGGCGGAGATCGACGAGATCCTCACGCTGCGCACGATGCTGCTGACCGACGAGGAGAAGGCCGAGGCCCGGGCCACCGATCCGCGGGCCGCGCAGATCCTCGACCGGGTGGAGACCATGCCCCGGGAGGTGTTCGCCCGGCTGCACGGCGCCATCCGTTCCCTGAGCCCCGTGCCGGCTCCGGCCGCCGGGCGGCCCGCCTGGTGGCAGGAGGGCGGCGACGACGGCCTGTCCCCGGCGACGGACACCGTGCTCGTGGGCGGGGTGGCCGTCGGCGGCGGCAGCCGGGTACGGCTGTGCCCGCACGGCCGGGGCGCCGACGCCCAGGACATGTTCCTGGACGGGCGGACGGCGCAGGTGGCCGCGGTCTTCCACGACGTGGACGGCAGCGTCCACCTGGCCGTCACCCTCGACGACGATCCCGCCGCCGAACTGCACGGCTGGTACGGCCGGTTCCACTACTTCCGGCCCGACGAGGTCGCACCGATCGGCCCGGCCGACCCGCCGGGCCCGGCCCAACCACCCCGGCCGCAGTCCCCGCGGCCCGCGCGTCCGGCCGACCGGCCGGAGGAGGGACGGTTCGATGGATGCCCTTGAGGTGCTGGCGCACGACCACCGCATGGTCGAGCAGCTGTTCCGCGACTACGACGCGGCGGCCTCCGACCGGCAGCGGCGCGGCGTGGCCGAGCTGCTGGTCCGCGAGCTGTCCAAGCACGCGGCGCTGGAGGAGATGCTCCTCTATCCGCTGGCCAGGAAGGCGCTCCCGGACGGTGACCGGGAGGTGGACGAGCATCTGAGCGACCACATGGCGGTCAAGAAGACGCTCCGCGACCTCGACCGGCTCGGTGAGGGCGACCCGCGCGCCGACGAGCTGGTGGACCAGCTGCGCCGGGAGGTGGAGGAGCACATCCACGAGGAGGAGAGCGTCATGATGACCCGGCTGCGCGAGGCAGTCTCCCAGCAGGACCTGGACGAGCTGGGCCGGTCGATCGCCCGGTCCAAGCAGGGCGCACCGACCCGTCCGCACCCGAACGCCCCCGCCAAGCCCCCCGCCCTGACCCTCGCGGCCCCGCTGGCCGCCGCCTACGACCGACTCCGAGACCGACTGCAGCGGAGGCCGACGACGTGACCACCCAGAGCAGCACCACCGAAGTGAGCCGTGAGCCCGGCCGGTCCGAGGCGCGCGGAAAGGGTTTCGACGAGATCCACATCCTCTGGATCTCGGAAGGCATGAGCTGCGACGGGGACACCGTCTCGCTCACCGCCGCCGGGCAGCCCTCCATCGAGGACCTGGTGCTCGGCCTCATCCCGGGTCTGCCGAAGGTGAACCTGGTCAACAAGGTCCTCTCCCCGAGCCTGGGCGGCGAGGACTTCCTCGCCCCCTACCGGGCGGCCGCGCGCGGCGAGTTGTCGCCGTTCATCCTCGTCATCGAGGGCTCCATCCCGAACCAGAACATCATCGAGGGAGACGGCTACTGGACGTCGTTCGGCAACGACCCGGTCACCGGGGAGCCGCAGACCCTGAACTGGTGGATCGACCAGCTCGCGCCGAAGGCCTGGGCGGTGGTGGCCGCCGGGACGTGTGCGGCGTACGGCGGCATCCATGCGATGGCCGGCAACCCGACCGGCTGCATGGGCCTCGCCGACTACCTCGGCTGGGACTTCAAGTCGCAGGGCGCCCTGCCGGTGGTGAACGTGCCCGGCTGCCCGATCCAGCCGGAGAACTTCATGGAGACCCTGGTGTGGGTGCTCTACCACGCGGCCGGATCCGCGCCGCCACCCCCGCTGGACCACATGCTGCGTCCGCAGTGGCTGTTCGGCAAGACCGTGCACGAGGGCTGCGACCGGGCCGCGTACTACGAGCAGGCCGACTTCGCCAAGGACTACAACTCGCCCAAGTGCCTGGTGAAGTCGGGCTGCTGGGGGCCCGTGGTCAACTGCAACGTGCCCAAGCGGGGCTGGATGGCCGGAATCGGCGGCTGCCCGAACGTCGGCGGCATCTGCATCGGCTGCACCATGCCCGGGTTCCCGGACGCGTTCATGCCGTTCATGGACGAGCCGACCGGCGGCACCCTGTCGTCGATGCTGATCAAGCCGTACGGCGCCGTCATCCGCAGGCTGCGCGGACTGACCAGCGTCGCGGTCAACCGCGAACCCAAGTGGCACCACAACGGCCCGGAACTGACCACCGGTTACGACCCGTACTGGCGTGCCTGAGCGGCACCCCGGCGACCCGTGCGTACAACGAACGAGGGGCAGGAAACGACATGACGACCACCGAGGGCGCGAGCCGGGTCTCGGGGCGCAAGCCCGCGCAGATCGTGGACATGTCCTGGGACCCGATCACCCGGATCATCGGCAACCTCGGCATCTACACGAAGATCGACTTCGCCAACCAGGAAGTGGTGGAGTGCCGCAGCACCTCCTCGCTCTTCCGCGGCTATTCGGTCTTCATGAAGGGCAAGGACCCGCGCGACGCCGGGTTCATCACGTCGCGGATCTGCGGCATCTGCGGCGACAACCACACCACGTGCTCGAACTACGCCCAGCAGATGGCCTACGGCGTCAAGCCGCCGAAGCTGGCCGAGCACATCACCAACCTCGGCGAGGCCGCCGAGTACATGTTCGACCACACGCTCTTCCAGGACAACCTGGTGTTCGTGGACTTCTGCGAGGCGATGGTCAAGGCCACCAACCCCGGGGTCCTCGCGCGCGCCCAGCGCACGGACGCGCCCCGCGGCCACATCCACGGCTACCGGACCATCGGCGACATCATGCAGGCCTTCAACCCCTTCGAGGGGGAGGTCTACAAGGAGGCGCTGAAGGTCAGCCGGGTCACCCGGGAGATGTTCTGCCTGATGGAGGGGCGGCACGTGCACCCCTCCACGCTCTACCCGGGCGGTGTCGGCACGATGCCGCAGCCGAACACCTTCACCGACTACCTCAGCCGCCTGATGCGCGTCATCGACTTCATCAAGAAGGCGGTGGCGATGAACGACGACGTCTTCGACTTCTTCTACGAGGCGCTGCCCGGCTACGAGGAGGTCGGCAAGCGCCGCATCCTGCTGGGCTGCTGGGGCGCCTTCCAGAACCCGGACGTCGTCGACTACCGGTACGCGACGATGAACGAGTGGGGCCGGGCGATGTACGTCACCCCCGGCATCGTGGTGGACGGCAAGCTGGTCACCAACGACCTGATCGACATCAACCTCGGTCTGCGCATCATGCTGGGCAGCTCCTACTACGAGGACTGGGTGAACGAGGAGCCGTTCGTCACCCACGACCCGCTCGGCAACCCCGTCGACATGCGCCACCCGTGGAACCAGACGACCGTCCCGGTGCCGCAGAAGCGGGACTTCGACGGCAACTACAGCTGGGTGATGAGCCCGCGCTGGTACCACCCGGAGACCGACCAGCACCTCGCCCTGGACACCGGCGGCGGGCCACTGGCCCGACTGTGGTCGACCGCGCTGAGCGGCCTGGTCGACACCCCGTACGTCAAAGCCACCGGTGGCAGCGTGCGCATCTCCCTGCCCAAGGGCGAGTCGTTGCCGGAGACGACCCTGGAGTGGCACATCCCGAAATGGAGCAACACCCTCGAACGGGACCGTGCCCGGCCGTACTTCGTCGCCTACGCCGCCGCCATGGCCCTCCAGTTCCTGGAGGAGGCGATGGGGATGCTGCGGGCCGGTGAGACGAAGGTCTTCGAGGACTTCGAGGTGCCGGACGAGGCGATCGGCTGCGGCTTCCACGAGGCGGTGCGCGGCGTCCTCTCGCACCACCTGGTGATCCGGGACAAGAAGATCGCCAACTACCACCCGTACCCGCCCACCCCGTGGAACGCCAGCCCCCGCGACATCTACGGCACCCCGGGCCCGTACGAGGACGCCGTCCAGGGGCAGCCGATCTTCGAGGAGAACGGGCCCGACGACTTCAAGGGCGTCGACATCATGCGTACCGTGCGCAGCTTCGACCCCTGTCTGCCGTGCGGGGTGCACATGTACATGGGCAAGGGCAAGACGCTGACGACGGTGCACACGCCCACGTACGGGGCGAACCATGGCTGACACCGGGCGGCTCACCGACCCGGACGTGGAGGGACGGCTGGCGCGGCTCGACGAACTGCTGGCCCGCCTGGAGACCGCTCCCGGACCGATGGGCGCCACGGCCGTCGAGGCGGTACGGGTGCTCACCGAGGTCTACGGCGAGGCGCTGGCCCGGATGCTGGACCTGGCCGGGCAACCGCTGGCCGCCCGGCTGCCCGAGGACGAGCTGCTGGGGCATCTGCTGGTACTGCACCAGCTCCACCCCGAGCCGGCGCAACGGCGGGCCGAGCGCGCGGTCGACCGGCTCCGCCCGGCGGTGCGCGACCGGGGAGGCGATGTGGAGCTGGTCGGTGTCGAGGGGCAGGTGGCCCGGGTGCGGGTGAGCGAGGCGGGCGGTTGCGGGGCCGGCTGCGGCGGCGGGCCCTCGATCGCGGACGCGGTGCGGGAGGCGGTGCTGGCCGCCGCACCGGAGCTGACCGCGGTCGAACAGCTGCCCACGCCGACCCCGCCGGCCTTCGTACCGCTGGATTCCCTGCTGGTGCGGGAGGGGCGGTGAGCGCGGGCGGGGCGCTGGCCCGGGTCATCCGCTCCGCCGCCGACCGGGACGGCCGCGAGCGGTGCGACCTGTGCGCGGAACCCGTGCCCGAGGAACACCGCCATCTGTACGCCACCGAGCGCGAGGAGCTGTTGTGCGCCTGCGGCGCGTGCACGGTGCTGTTCCCCGGGGACGGCGCGGGCGGCGGGCGGTATCTGCCGGTGCCGCACCGGCGGGTACGCCTGAACCCGGTGGACACCGGGCCGCTCGGGGTGCCGGTGGGGCTGGTCTTCTTCGTGCCGCGTGCCGACGGCACGGTCACGGCGCAGGGGCCCAGCCCGGCCGGGGCGATGCGCTGGCAGGTCGACGCGGCCCGCTGGGCCGAGATGTGCGCCGCGTGTCCACCGCTGGCGACCATGGCACCCGAGGTGGAGGCTCTGTTGGTGAACACCGTGCGCGGCCTGGACCACCACTGGATCGTGCCGGTGGACGACTGCTTCCGCATGGTCGCGCTGGTCCGCCGGGAGTGGCGGGGCCTCGCCGGAGGTGGCCGGGTGTGGCCGGCCGTCGAGCGGTTCTTCGCGGAGCTGACCGAGCGCTGCTGAGGACCTGAGAGGAGAACAACGATGGGCACCATCCGAGTGGGCCGCCCCCAGGTGAAACCCGACACGCCCTCCCACGTGCCCGGCCTGCACCAGGGCAACAGGGGCCCGGGCAAGCGCCAGACCGGACACCACAAGGACGGCACGTCCGACGCGCGCCGTTCCACCGGGATCCACTGGAAGCGGCACGACGCCATCATGAAGACCATGCCGAACATCTCGCCGGGGTGACCGGGATGAGGAAGCGGAAGGGCACCGGGATGAAGCTGTACCGAGCAGGAGCGAAGGCCGCGGCCACGGCGGCGCGGCTACGAGCCGACAGAACGGCCCGGATGCGGGCCGGGAGGACGGCACGGCGCGTGCTGATCGCCGAGGCCGCCGTAGTGGGTGGCCTGGCGCTCACGATGCTCGTCCGGGAGATCCCGGGCATCCGGCGTGAGGTGCGCATCTGGCGCATGATCAACCTGCGCTCCGGCGCCAAGCGGCCGCACTGAACCGGCCGTGCACGAGCTGTCGATCGCGACCGCGATCGTGGAGCAGGCGGAGGAGATCGCCCGCGCGGACGGCGCCGACGGCGTGTCGTCGGTGACCGTCCGGGTCGGTGAGCTGGCCGGTGTCGTCCCGGACGCGCTGCACTTCGCCTTCGAGGTGGCCCGCGACGGCACGGCGCTCGCCGCGGCCCGGCTCGTCGTGGAGCAGGTGACCGCGCGGGCCTGGTGCGGCGGGTGTGCCGAGGAGTTCGCGGTCGGCATGCCCCCGTTCTTCTGGTGCCCGCGCTGCGACCGGCCCTCGCAGGAGCTGCGCAGCGGACGGGAGCTGGAGATCACGGGGGTCGAGCCGGCCCCGGCCCCGGCCTGACGGCGGGGCCGGGGGGGCGGCTCAGCAGATGCGGGGCAACTGCTCGCCCAGCGGCAGGTCCAGCACCCGGGTGCCGCCGAGGCCGGTGGCGACGACGACCATCCCCGGGTGGTCGGCGACGCACTCGCCGATGAGGACGGCGCCCGCGCCCTGCGGGTGTGCGCGCATGGCCGCCAGGACGGCCTCGGCGTGCTCCGGGGGGACGAAGGCCACGAGCCGGCCCTCGTTGGCGACGTACAGCGGGTCCAGGCCCAGGAAGCCGCAGGCGTTCGCGACCTCCTCGGGAATGGGCAGGGCCCGCTCGCGCAGCCGGACGCCGGTGCCGGAGGCGCGGGCGATCTCGTTCAGGGACGCGCCGAGGCCGCCCCGGGTGGGGTCGCGCAGCACGTGGAGGTCCGGGGTGACCGCCAGCATGGCCGCCACCAGGTCCGCGAGGGGCGCGGTGTCGGAGGTGATCTCGACGCCGAACTCCAGGCCCTCGCGCACGCTCATGACGGCCACCCCGTGCAGGCCGATGGGGCCGCTGACGATGACGGCATCACCCGGCCGGGCGCGCTGGGGGCGGATGTCGACACCGGCGGGGACGAGGCCGATGCCGGAGGTGGTGACGTAGACGCCGTCGCCGTGCCCGGACTCGACGACCTTGGTGTCGCCGGTGGCGATGGTGACGCCCGCCGCCTCGGCCGCCGCTCCGATGGCGCGGGCGATCCGTGCGACGACGGCCAGTTCCACGCCCTCCTCCAGGACGAAAGCCGTGGCGAGGTGGGTGGGCCGGGCGCCGCTCATCGCGAGGTCGTTGACGGTGCCGTTGACGGCGAGGTCGCCGAGGCTCCCGCCGGGGAAGAACAGCGGGCGTACGACGTGGGAGTCGGTGGAGAAGGCCACCCGGGCGCCGCCGAGGTCGAGGACGGCGGAGTCGGTGAGGGCGGCCAGGATGGGGTTGCCGTAGGCGGGCGCGAAGACCTGCTCGACCAGCTCCGCCGACAGGGCGCCGCCTCCGCCGTGGCCCATGACGACGACCGGCTGGTCGCGCAGGGGTGCGGGGCAGGTCCAGTTCGCGGGGTCGACCGGGGTCGCATCGGTGGTGACGAGGTCAGCCAACGGGGTTCATCTCCTCCTGCGGGATGCGCGATCCCTCGGATGCCGGGGTGTTCATCCGGCGGTACAGGTAGTAGGCCGCGCAGGCGCCCTCGCTGGAGACCATGGTGGCGCCGAGCGGGGTGCGCGGGGTGCAGCTCGTGCCGAAGGCGGCGCACTCGGTGGGTTTGATCAGCCCTTGCAGGACCTCGCCGGCGCGGCACTCGGCGGGTTCCTCGGTGCGGATGCCGGTGACGTCGAAGCGGTGTTCGGCGTCGTAGGCGCGGAAGGCGTCGGTCAGCCGCCAGCCGCTGTCCGGGATGCGGCCGATGCCCCGCCAGTTGCGGTCGGTGACCTCGAAGACCTCCTCGATCATGCGGACCGCGGCCGGGTTGCCCTGCTCGCGCACGGCGCGGGTGTAGGCGTTCTCCACCCGGTGCTCGCCGCGCTCCAGCTGGTGCACGGCGCGGCGGATGCCTTCGAGGATGTCCAGCGGCTCGAAGCCGGTGACGACGAGCGGGACGCGGTGCCGCTCGGCGAGGTCGGGGTACTCGGCGGTGCCCATGACGCTGCACACGTGCCCGGCGGCGAGGAAGCCGCGTACCCGGCAGTCGGGGGCCGTCATGATGGCCTCGATCGCCGGGGGGACGCGGACGTGGGACACCAGCAGGCTGAAGTTGGCCAGGCCCAGGCGGCGGGCCTGGTGGACGGCCATGGCATTGGCGGGGGCGGTCGTCTCGAAGCCGATGGCGAAGAACACGACCTGCCGGTCGGGGTTCCTGCGGGCGAGGTCCAGCGCGTCCAGCGGCGAGTAGACGACCCGGACGTCACCGCCCTCGCCCTTGACCCGGAACAGGTCCCGGTCGGTGCCGGGCACGCGCAGCATGTCCCCGAAGGAACAGAAGATCACCTCGGGGCGTGCGGCGATCGCCAGGGCCTTGTCGATGACGTCGAGGGGTGTCACGCACACCGGGCAGCCCGGGCCGTGGATCAACTCCACGTTTTCGGGCAGGAGTTGGTCGATGCCGTGGCGGATGATGGAGTGGGTCTGGCCGCCGCAGACCTCCATCAGGGCCCAGGGCCGGGTGGCCGTGGCCCGGATCTCGTCCAGCAGCCGGCGCGCCAGATCCGGGTCGTTGAACTCGTCGATGTACTTCACCGGGCCTCACTCCCGCTCTCCTGCCGCGCCGCCTGCTCCCAGGCGTCGCCGAACTCCTCTTCAAGCAGCCCGAGCTGGCCGAACAGCTCCAGGGACGCGCGCGCCGACTCCTCGTCCAGGCGCTGGAGCGCGAAGCCGACGTGGACGATGACGTACTCCCCCACCCGGATGTCGGGCAGGTACTCCAGGCACGCCTGTTTACGGACGCCGCCGAAGTCGATCAGGCCGGTGAGCGGGTCGGCACGGTGGTCGATGGACACGACCTTGCCGGGCACTGCCAGACACATGGGTCACTCCGTCTCGTGGTGGGCTGCTGTTCCCGCGACCATCAGCTGGCCGAGCGCCAAACCGCCGTCGTTCGGGGGGACTTCGCCGTGCCGGAGGACGGTGAAGCCGGCCCCGGCGAGCAGCGCGGCGGCCTCCTCCTCCAGCAGGGCGTTGGCGAAGACGCCGCCGGTGAGGGCGACGGTGGTCAGGCCGGTCTCCGCTCGGGTCCGGCAGCAGACCTGCGCCACCGCGCGGGCCACGCCCCGGTGGAAGCGGGCGGCCATGACCGGTACGGGGGTGTGGCGGGCCCGGTCGTCGAGCAGGGCGCGGAGAGTGGCTGCCGGGTTCATCTCCCACCCGCCCACGCGACCGTGCCGGCCGGGGGGCCGACGACGCGCGGCTCCGCCCCGGCTCCCGGGGAGTGCGGTCAGGCCGAAGGGGTAAGCACCCGCGTCCGCGTCCCTCGCCGCTGTCGCCGCCGCCTCCAGCTCCAGCGCCGCCTGCGCCTCGTACCCGGCGCGCTGGCACACGCCCACCAGGGACGCCACCGCGTCGAAGAGCCGGCCCATGCTGGAGGTCGGCACGCAGGCCAGCTGGCGCGTCAACTGCTTCCTCAGGACGGCGAGTTCGGTCACCGTGCACGCCTCGACGCTGGGCAGGCCCGGCTCCCAGGGCAGTCCCGCCGCCCACAGCCGGGCCAGTGCCAGCCGGCAGGGGTTGGCCACGCCGGCGTCGCCGCCGGGGAGGGGGGCGGGGGTGAGGCGGGCGAGGCGCTGGTAGCCGGCGTAGTCGGCGAGCAGGATCTCGCCGCCCCACACCGTGCCGTCGTCGCCGTATCCGGTGCCGTCGAAGGCGACGCCGATCACGGGTGTGCTGCCGTCGAGGCCGTGTTCGGCCATCGCGGCGGCGATGTGGGCGTGGTGGTGCTGGACCAGCACCGGCCCGGGCAGGCCGAGTCGGGCGGCCCGGGTGTGCGCCCGGCGCGTCGAGTGGTAGCCGGGGTGGCGGTCGGCCGCCACCCGGCGGGGGGTGACGCCGGTGAGGCGGGTGAGGTGCCGTTCGGCCCGTTCGGCGGCTTCGAGGGTGGCCAGGTCGCCCATGTCACCGATGTGCGGTCCGAACCAGGCGTGGTCGCCCTCCCCCAGGCAGAGGGTGTTCTTCAGGTCTCCCCCGGCGGCGAGCGTGGGACGGACCGGCAGCGGCAGGCGCAGGGGGCGGGGGACGTAGCCGCGGGAGCGCCGCAGGACCTGTTCGGTGCCGTCGGGGCGGACGCGCAGGAGGGAGTCGTCGCACGGCGAGGCGATGGGCCGGTCGTGGGTGAGCCAGGCGTCGGCGAGTCCGGCCAGCCTGGTCAGCGCCTCGGGGTCGTCGGTGACGATGGGCTCGCCGGAGCGGTTGCCGCTGGTCATGACCAGCACCCGGGGGCCGGGGGGATCGCCGGGCAGCCCGAACAGCAGGGTGTGCACGGGGGTGTAGGGCAGCAGCACGCCGACGTGCGGGCTGCCCGGGCAGACCTCGGGGGCGAGGCGGAGGCCGTCCGCGGGGCCCCGCCGGCGCAGCAGGACGATGGGCCGCCGGGCGCTGGTGAGCGCGGCCCGCTCGGCGGCGGAGAGCACCGCGACGCGCTCCGCCGTGCCGAGGTCGGCGCACATCACGGCGAACGCCTTGCCGCCGCGCTCCTTGCGGCGGCGCAGTCCGGCGACGGCCCGGGCGTCGGTCGCGTCGCAGGCCAGGTGGTAGCCGCCGACGCCCTTGACGGCGACGATCCGCCCGGCGGCGAGGAGTGCCCGTGCCGCCGCCAGGGCGTCCGCGTCCCGGGCCGGGCGGACGCCCAGTCCCGCGGCCGGGACCAGGGCGAGGCGCGGGCCGCAGTCGGGGCAGGCGACGGGCTGGGCGTGGAAGCGCCGGTCGGCCGGGTCGCCGTACTCGCGCGCGCAGGCGGGGCACATCGGGAAGCCGGCCATGGTGGTGGCCGCCCGGTCGTACGGCATGCCGGTGGCGATGGTGAAGCGGGGGCCGCAGTGGGTGCAGGTGACGAAGGGATGGCGGTGCCGGCGGTCGCCGGGGTCGGCGAGTTCGCGCAGGCAGTCGGCGCAGGTCGCGGTGTCGGGCGGCAGGTGGGTGCGGCCCGGGGACCGCGCGGTGGAGCGGATGCCGAAGGGCTCGGCGGCACCGGTCGCGGGGATGTCCTCGCAGCCGACACCGGTCACCGTCGCCAGCGGGGGCGGCTGCTCGGTCAGCCGGCCGACGAACCGGTCGACGTCGACCGGCGGACCCTCGACCTCGATGACCACGCCGTCCGCCGTGTTGCCGACGAACCCGGTGAGCGCGAAGGCGCCGGCCAGCCGGTGCACGTACGGCCGGAAGCCGACCCCCTGCACCGTGCCGCGCACGGTGATCCGGCGGCGGACCAGGCCGGTGGCGGGCGCGGTCACGCGACGGGGGCGGACGCGGGGTGGTGGTGATGCGGGTGCGGGGCGAGCGGCGGGCGGTGCGGCGGTGCACCGTCGCGGGCGGCGAGCGCGCGGTCGAGCAGGGTGCCGACGCCGGCGCCGGTGCGGGCACAGGACCGTACGATCTCCACGCCCGGGTTGACCCGGTGCACGTTCTCGTGGAACAGACTCTCGTCGAAGCCGGCCGGTCCGGCCAGGTCGGTCTTGGTGATGACGACCAGATGGGCGGAGCCGAACGCGGTCGGGTACTTCAGCGGCTTGTCCTCGCCCTCGGTGACGGCCATCAGCACGATGCGCAGGGTCTCCCCGAGGTCGTACGCGGCCGGGCAGACCAGGTTGCCGACGTTCTCCACGAAGAGCACGGAGGTGTCCGGCGGCAGCCAGTCCGTCAGCTTGGCGCGGACCTGGCGGGCCTCCAGGTGGCACAGCCCGTCGGTGAGCAGTTGCTGGACCGGTGCGCCGGACCGGGCCAGCCGGACGGCGTCGTTCTCGGTCGCCAGGTCGGCGGTGAGCGCGGCCGCCGGCACGCCCTGCTGCACCGCGCGGGCCAGCACCCGGGCGAGGAGTTCGGTCTTGCCGCTGCCCGGGCTGGACAGCAGGTTGACCAGGGTCACGCCCTGCCCGGCGAGGTCGGCGCGCAGGCTCGCGGCCAGGCCGTCGTTCTTCGCCAGGACGGCCTGCTGGACGTCGGACCGGCACATGGGCGCAGCTCCTCGGAGTCGGCGGCGGTCCCGGGCCGCGTCCCGCACGGCCCGGGGGTTTCACCGATCTTGGGCCGCCCCGCTCCCCGGGCCGGGCAGCGCAGCCGCGCGCGGGTGTCCGGATTCCACCGGGCGGCCCAACGGCGGCGCCGCCGCGGCCGGATCGGCCAGCAGGGCGGGGACGAGCGTGTGCAAGGCGTCCACGGCCCGGTCGACGGCTTCCCGGACCGGTGTGCTGAGCCCCGGCGGCAGGTCCTCGTCTCCGGCCGGCAGCTCGGCGGGCTCGCAGGCCAGGACGAGGATCCGGGGCAGCGGCTCGTCGCCCAGGTGCGTGGCCAGCGCGAGCACCTTCGCCGGGTCCATGCCGTGGGCCTCGGGCGGGGCGGCGCCGTCGGGGGGTTCGGCTTCGAGCAGGGAGAGCGTGCCGGGGCGATGGCCGCGCGGGGCGGCGTCGACCAGGACCGCGGTGGCGTAGCCGGCCAGCAGGTCGTAGGCGAGGTCCAGGCCTCGGATGCCGTAGTCGTGGACGCGTACCCCGGGCGGCAGCGGGCGGTGCTCGAGGGCGCGGATCACCTCGGGGCCGAAGGCGTCGTCGCCGAGGAAGATGTTGCCGACGCCCGCCACCAGCAGCGGGGGCGTCACCGGGGGTCTCCGGCGGGTGCGGCGAGGGGCCGGGGTGAGCCGGTGGGGGTCTTGCGGACGAAGGCCGAGCGCAGGGCGTGGTAGGGGGCCTCGGGGTCGAAGAAGATGGCGCGCATGCGGGCCAGTTCGGCCTCGCGGTGGTGGGCGAGGGGCCGGTCCCGCTCGTCCGCGGCGCGGGCCGCCGCCTTGGCCGCGAGCCTCCCCTCCAGATCCGGGTCGGCGGCGAGTGCGGCCGCGAGCCGCTCCACCACGGCCGGGAAGTCCCCCGGCGCCGCCTGCACGAGCCGGTCCACGAGGCCGAGCCGCTCGGCGGACGCGGCGCTGACCGGCAGTGCCTCGGTCGTCAGCCGGTGGGCCAGGTCCGGGCCGACGCGGCGCGGCAGGCTGTACGTCCAGAACTCGGAGCCGTACAGGCCCATGCGCCGGTAGTGCGGGTTGAGGACGACGCCCGCGCGGCACCACACCTGGTCGGCGGCGAGGGCGAGCATGGCGCCGCCGGCCGCGGCGTTGCCGGCGAGCGCGGCCACCACGAGCCGGTCGGTGGTGCGCAGCACGGCCTCCACGAGGTCGTCCATGGCGTTGAGGTTGGTCCAGGACTCCTGGGCCGGGTCGGGGGCCGCTTCGATGACGTTGAGATGGATGCCGTTGGAGAAGAAGTCGCGCGTCCCGCCGAGGACGAGGACGCGGGTGGGGCGGGTGAGCGCGTGCTCGTAGGCGGCGAGCAGTCTCCGGCACTGGTCGGTGCTCATCGCGCCGCCCGGGAAGGAGAAACCGAGGAAGCCGACGTCGCCGCGCTGCCGGTAGCGGATGTCGGTCCAGGTACGCCGGCCGGCGGGGAGGTCCAGCGGGGCGGGAACGTCCGGGAGCACGAGGCCGGGCTGGTACGCGGCCACCACCGACGCGGCCGGCCGGCGGAACGGCGCCGGGTCGCCGGAGTTCTTGCGGGGCCGCAGTTCGGGGATCCACACGGCGCCGTCCCGGGTGGCCCGGCAGACGGCGCCCGCGCGCTGGGCCAGCAGGGCGCCGGGGCGGCCGCGGAGCCGGTCCTCGGGGTGGCCGCCGTGCAGGAAGACCTCGTGGCCGAGGATTTCGTCCAGGACGCCCGGCTGCGAGTCCGCGCCACGGAGCTTGCGCAGGACCGTCTCGGTGTCGTCCCGTTCCCAGTCGATCCGGCGCCGCTCCTGCCGGAAGAAGTCGCGCCAGGCGACGGTGACCGACTCGTCGGTCTGCGCGAGGGGCTTGTGGGAGCCTTCGGCGTAACGGCGTACGGCCGTGAGGACGGCGGTGACGGCGGCGTCGGAAGCCTCGTTGCGGTAGAGGTCGCTCTTGCCGACGGGCGGCACCGGGAACGGCTCGGCCGCCCAGATCGCGCCCGCGTCCATCGCCGCCTCGGCCTGGAGCACGGTCACGCCCCAGTGCGCCGCCCGGCCCGCGATGGCCCAGTCCAGTGAGGACGGGCCGCGGTCGCCCGGCGGGCCGGGGTGCACGATCAGGCAGGTGTGCTGCTGCCACACGTCCTCGGGCAGGGCCGTCCTGAGCATCGGCGCGACGATCAGGTCCGGCCGCAGGTCGTGCACGGCCGCCCGGACCGGGTCGGGGCCGTGCGCGGCGAGCACGACGTCGACCTGGTGTCCGTGGTCGGACAGTTCGGCGTACAGGCGCTGGGAGAGACTGTTGAACGCGCTGGCGACGAGCAGGATGTTCATGACATGGCATGGTCGTCGTTCGCCGGGGTGCCGTGAAGAACCGCTGCGGCGTTTCGCCGGCCTCGGTCAGGTCTCTTCCTCCATCCGGATCGCATTCCGCAGATCCTCGAACGCCTGACTCCGGTCGCCCTCGTGCGTCTCCAGCAGGGCCGCGGCGATCGCGTCGAGCTTGCGCTGGATGGCGTGCTCGGCGCGCATCTCGGCGTTCTTCAGCAGGGCGAGGAGCAGCAGGGCGACCGCGGTCATGGACTCACCGGCGAGCAGCAGCAGTTCCGACCGCAGATGGGCGGCGTGGGCGGCGGCGAAGAAGCCGACGAGCAGCAGGCAGAACAGGAAGAACAGCGGTGAGCTGGTGAAGTTCGAGGCGTACTCGGCGAACTGCTCGAACCGCCCGCGGCGCGGGCCACCGCGGTGGACGGGGTTCTTGAAGGTCATGGCCGAGCCTTTCCCCGTGTCGGACGCGCCGCCCCGGCCCGTCACCCGAGCCGCCAGGGGTTCCGGCGAACGGCTCGCGCATCAGGCCGGCGGGACCCGGGCGGGGGCGTACGACACCGAGGGGTGGCTTGCCCGGTGGCCACGGCCCCCGGCGCGCCGGGGGCCGTGGCCACCGGGGGGGGCCGCTCGGCCGCACAGGCTCAGGCCGCGAGGGTCCGCCCCGGCGGGAGGCGGTCGAGAAGCTGGGCGTGGTGCAGTTCGGCCACCGGGGCCAGCAGGTCGGGGTGGCGGAGCAGGGCCGCGGCACGGCGGTCGCCGTCGTCGGGGGTGAGCAGCCGGCGGAACTCGACCGGCATGTCCGCGGAGTGCTCGCTCCCGGCGAGTGCCGCGACGGCCAGTGCGGCCAGCTCGGCGTCGGTCAGCAGGGCGGCGGCCCAGCTGGCCACGACCTCGTCCACCCAGGTGCGCCAGGCCCACTCCTCGGCCGGGTGGTCGCCGGCCTGTTCCGCGCCGGTGATCCAGTCGAGGCGGGCCGTGCCCCCGGGACCGGCCATGGTGACCAGGCCCGCGTCGATCTCGGTGGGGTACCGCAGCCAGGCGGCGACCGTCACCGCCTGCCGGGCCTGCGCCTCGCACAGCGCGGAGGCCAGCGCGCCGCCGCACGGCGGGTAGGCCACCGTCAGCCAGCGAGCCGTCGCGGCGATCAGGGGAGACAGGTCAGTGAGCACAGCCGGGCCGTCCGAGGTGCGAAGGGATACAGGAGCTCGACGCAACGGTAGCCCGGCGCCGGGCACGGCCGGGAGGGGGTGCGAAACAGGTCATATGTGACCTGACCCACGCCGGTCAGGTCCCCGGACCGAGACGCGGTGCCTCGCCCGGGTACGGCAGGCGGCGAGAATCCGGCCTCCGGGGCCTTCGGGCCGCGCGTACGAGGCGCTTGCCCCCCTGCACGCCCGCGAGCGGCTGAGCCGAGCCGCGGCAACGCACGCAGGACGCCCGACGGGGCTCCTCGCCTGCCGCCTGACCAGGTGGGGGACGGCGAGAGCAGCCACTCGGCTGCGTCGTGGCCGCCCTGCCGCAGGTCAGCTGCCGGGGCTCGTACCCCAGGCCGCTGCCCTGTCCCGCAGCCGTTGCTTGTCCGGCTTGCCGGAGGGGGTCAGTGGGATGTGGTCCACCCAGTGCACCGCGGCGGGCCGGTGGGCCTCCGACAGGGCGTCGACCACGAGCCGGCACGCCTCGGCGGCGGTCCGGTCGCCGGGCTCGTGCCCCGCCGCGGGCGTGAGGAAGGCGTGGATCTCCTCGCCGGTGACGGCACTCTCGCGGCCGACCACCGCCGCCTGGGCTACGGCCGGATGCCGGGCCAGAGCGGCCTCGACGGGCCCGCAGTAGATGTTGTCGCCCGCCACGAAGATCGTGTCTGTGACCCGGTCGACCAGATACAGGTACCCGTCCTCGTCCAAGCGTCCGATGTCCCCGGTGCGCAGCCGGCCGTCCCGCAGCGTCTCCGCGTCCAGGTCGGGACGGTGCCAGTAGCCGGCCATCATCGCCGGCGAGCGCACCCACACCTCACCGCACCGGCCGGCAGGCAGCTCCCGGCCACCCTCGTCGCGGAGGGACAGCTCGACGCCGCGCACCGGCTGCCCGGCGGAGGCCAGCAGGTGCGGCTTCCCGCACAGGGCGGCGGCGTGGTCGGCGGGCGACAACCGGGAGATCACCGCCGCCTCGTTCGTCCCGTAGCCCTGACGGAAATCCACGCCGTACACGCGCAGGGCTTCGCGGAGCCGCCCGGGCAGGATCCGGGAGCTGCCGTAGGACACCGACACCAGCCCGGGGATCCCTCCGGCGGTGGCGGGGTGGTCGAGCAGCCGGTACAGCAGCGACGGCAGCAGATAGGTGGTCACCGGGGCCAGGCGGGCGCAGACCGCGGCGACCTCCGGCGGGTCGAACGGGTCGAGGATCTCCACCCTTCCCCCGGCGAGCAGGTGCTCCAGGCACCGCCCGCCGGCCCGCTGGGCCAGGGAGGTCACCGAGAGGAACACCGGCTGGACGCCCTCGTGACGGCGGGTCCAGCCGGCGCGCACCCGCAGGGCGGCGAAGGTGGACGCCACGCCCTTCGGCGGGCCGGTCGTGCCGCTCGTGTAGGTGACCCGGGCGATGTCCTCCTCCCGTGCGGCCACCGGCACCGGTTCAGCCGGCAGGCCGGCGGCCGACCGCAGCAGGTCGTCGAGGGCGATACGGCGGGCTCCCGTGTCGGGGACGGGGGCGCCGGCCACCACCAGCGCCGGCCGGCAGTCGGCCAGGATGTGCGCCAGGTGGTGGGTGGCCGGCTCGATCACCACCTGGGTCAGCCGCGCCCCGAGCAGGTGCGCGGCCAGACGGACCAGCAGTGTCTCGGGACGGTTGCCGCCGACGTACGCCAATCCGGTCGCGCGCTCGACGCCCAGCTCGCGCAGCGCCCCGGCCAGCCGCCACACCTCGTCCAGCGCCTGCCCGAAGGTCAGCAGGCGGCGCCGGGAGCCGATGGCCGGCCGGTCGGTGTGGTGGTGGAAGGCCTTGAGGAGATCGGTGACATAGGCAGCGGGCACGGGGACTCCCTCGCGGGACGGGCCAAGGCGGCAGCTGTGCCACGGAAGGCCCGCCACGCCACATGCACCACACCCTGAGGCCGCCTTCCCCGGGCGAGCAAGCCGCTGACGGGGTGACCTGCCCCATGCCCGCCCGGGGGCTGGGGCCTTCGTCCGGATGAGGCCGGCCCCGATCGACCGTGCCTCCCGGGAGCCCGGCAGCATCCGGGAGAGAGGCCCTACGCCGTCGTGGACAGCGGCGAGTCCGTTGAACGATCTCGCGGACCGGACGGTGGCCGGCGGGGACGTCGGGGCCGCGCCGGTGGGCGATGCTGCCAGGTTCGGGGCTCGGGGCGCACCGGCGGGCGTACGGAACCGGGGGTGACGCGGTCCGCACCGGAGGCCTCGGACCAGGGCTTCCTGGGGGTAGCCCCCCGACGGGGGGTGGGGGCAGGCATCGTGTGCCTACGGTGGCCGGCAGGCTTCTGCGTGGCGTACGGCGGTCAGCAGAATTCCGGCATGACGCTCTCTCCCGATGTTCCCCTGGCAACCCGCCGCTGCGCCGCCGGTGCGGGCACGTCGGGTCCCGGTGCCGGCAGCGACTTCGCCGGACTGTCCCGGCGGATCGCCGAGGCCGGCCTGCTGAAGCGGCGCCCCGGCTACTACACGGTGCGGCTCGGTCTCGTGCTCGGGTCGTACGCTGCCGCGTGGGGGGCCTTCTTCGCGCTCGGCGACACCTGGTGGCAACTGGCCGTGGCCGCCGTGCTGGCCCTGGTGTTCGGGCAGGTCGCTCTGGTGGCGCACGATCTGGCGCACCGGCAGGTGTTCCGGCGCCGCCGGCACAGTGAGATCGCGGGACGGCTGTTCGGCAATCTCGGTATCGGCATGAGCTACGGGTGGTGGATGAACAAGCACACCCGCCACCACGCCCACCCCAACCACGAGGAACTCGACCCCGATGTCGCCCCGGACATCCTGGTGTGGTCCGCCGAACAGGCCCGCGCCAGCCGGGGCCTGGCTCGCCTCCTCGGTGGCCACCAGGCACTGCTGTTCTTCCCGTTGCTGACGCTGGAGGGCTTCAACCTGCACGTCGCCGGTCTGCGGGCGCTGCGCGCACCGTTCATGAAGAACCGGCTGCTGGAGGGCGCTCTGGTCCTGCTGCACATCGCCGCTCTGCTCGCCGCCCTGTTCCTGGTGCTCTCCCCGGGCAAGGCCGTGGCGTTCCTCGCGGTGAACCAGTGCCTGTTCGGCGTCTACCTGGGCTGCACCTTCGCCCCGAACCACAAGGGCATGCCGACGCTCACCGGTGACCAGCAGCTCGACTTCCTGCGGCGCCAGGTCCTGACCTCGCGCAACGTGCGCGGCGGGCGGCTCACCGACGTGCTGCTGGGCGGGCTCAACTACCAGATCGAGCACCACCTGTTCCCGAGCATGCCCACGGTCCATCTGCGCCGGGCCCAGGTGATCGTGCGGCAGTACTGTGCCGAGATCGGGGTGCCGTACCACGAGACCGGACTGATCCGGTCCTACCGCGAGGCCCTGACGCACCTGCACCGCGTGGGAGAGCCGATCAGGCGGCGGCGCAGGGCGTGAACAGCGGACGGAACCGAAGAGGAGCAGCCCGGTCGGCGCGTCAGCTCGTCGGGGACGAGGCCCGGCGCGGCAGCTTCCAGTTCGGTCGCGGGAAGTGGCAGGTGTAGCCGTCCGGATAGCGTTCCAGATAGTCCTGGTGCTCCGGTTCGGCCTCCCAGAAGTCGCCCACGGGCTCGACCTCGGTGACCACCTTGCCCGGCCACAGGCCGCTCGCCTCGACGTCCGCGATGGTGTCCAGGGCGACGCGGTGCTGTTCCTCGTCGGTGTAGAAGATGGCGGACCGGTAGCTGCGCCCGATGTCGTTGCCCTGGCGGTCCTTCGTGGTCGGGTCGTGGATCTGGAAGAAGAACTCCAGGATGTCGCGGTAGCTGGTGGCCCTGGGGTCGAAGAGGATCTCGATGGCCTCGGCGTGGTCGCCGTGGTTGCGGTAGGTGGCGTTCGGCGTGTCACCGCCGCTGTACCCGACGCGGGTGGACACCACGCCCGGCTGCCTGCGGATCAGGTCCTGCATGCCCCAGAAACAACCGCCCGCCAGTACGGCCCGCTCGTTCTCCGATGTCATCGGTCGCTCCCTCACCCTCGAGCCGCTGTCCGGCACGGTCCTCGACGTACGGTTCTCACGTCCGTCCAGCTTATTACTCCGCGCGCGGAGTCCTCGGGCGGGCCCGGCAGCACATCTGCGGTGATCCCGGGCACCGGAGTCTTGACTCGGGAGGCGGCACTGGCGATCCTCATGGCGCGCACTTTACGTAGACATGACAAATCGGATGCGCGCGTGTCTTCGGGCCCTGACCGTCCCGTCGGTGGTCGCGCATCCCGCCGACCGAGGGACGTGGGCCGTGGCCATGACCAGCCGCCCGTACCGCCGACGCAAAGACGTCACCGTGGTGTCGCTGCTCCTCCTCGTCCTGGCCGTCGCGCTCGGTCCCACCCCGAGTGCGGCGGCCGGAGACGAGTGGTGGGTGCCGAGCTCACGGCCGGCGCCGGACTCCCGGATCAACGTCACCGGCGAGCCGTTCACGGGCACCGATGCCGAGGGCGAGGTGCGCGGGTTCGTCGACGCCCACGACCACCTGTTCTCGAACGAGGCCTTCGGCGGGCGCCTCATCTGCGGCAAGGTCTTCTCCGAGGCCGGTATCGCGGACGCGCTCAAGGACTGCCCCGAGCACTATCCCGACGGCTCGCTCGCCGTCTTCGACTTCATCACCAAGGGCGGTGACGGCAGGCACGACCCGGTCGGCTGGCCGACGTTCAAGGACTGGCCCGCCCACGACTCGCTGACCCACCAGCAGAACTACTACGCCTGGGTGGAACGGGCCTGGCGCGGCGGCCAGCGGGTGCTCGTCAACGACCTCGTCACCAACGGCGTGATCTGCTCGGTGTACTTCTTCAAGGACCGCAGCTGCGACGAGATGACGTCCATCCGGCTGCAGGCGAAGCTGACGTACGACCTCCAGGCCTACATCGACAGGATGTACGGCGGCACGGGCAAGGGCTGGTTCCGGATCGTCACCGACAGCGCACAGGCCCGCGAGGTCGTCCGGCAGGGCAAGCTGGCGGTCGTCCTGGGCGTGGAGACCTCCGAACCCTTCGGCTGCAAGCAGGTCCTGGACATCCCGCAGTGCGACAGGAAGGACATCGACGCCGGCCTGGACGAGCTGTACGCGCTGGGCGTGCGCAGCATGTTCCTCTGCCACAAGTTCGACAACGCGCTGTGCGGGGTGCGCTTCGACTCGGGCGGGCTCGGAACGGCCATCAACGTCGGCCAGTTCCTGTCGACCGGCACCTTCTGGAAGACGGAGAAGTGCACGGGCCCGCAAGCCGACAACCCCATCGGCTCGGCCGCGGCGCCCGGGGCCGAGGCGAAGCTCCCGGCGGGCGTGCGTGTCCCGTCGTACGACTCGGACGCGCAGTGCAACGTCCGTGGGCTCACCGACCTCGGTGAGTACGCCGTGCGGGGCATGATGAAGCGCAAGATGATGCTGGAGATCGACCACATGAGCGTCAAGGCCGCCGGCCGCGCGCTCGACATCTTCGAGGCCGGCTCCTACCCCGGTGTGCTCTCCTCGCACAGCTGGATGGACCTGAACTGGACCGACCGGGTCTACGGCCTCGGCGGTTTCATCGCCCAGTACATGCACGGCTCGGAAGGGTTCGTGGCCGAGGCGAACCGCACCAAGGCGCTGCGCGACAAGTACGACGTCGGCTACGGCTACGGCACGGACATGAACGGTGTCGGCGGCTGGCCGGGACCCCGGGGCGCCGACGCGCCGAACAAAGTCACCTACCCCTTCCGCAGCGTCGACGGAGGCTCCGTCATCGACCGGCTGACCACCGGTGAGCGCACCTGGGACCTGAACACCGACGGAGCCGCGCACTACGGCCTCGTCCCGGACTGGATCGAGGACATCAGGCTCGTCGGAGGCCAGGGCGTGGTGAACGACCTCTTCCGGGGCGCCGAGTCCTACCTCGACACCTGGGGAGCGACCGAGCGGCACCAGGCGGGAGTCAACCTTGCCGAGGGGGCGTCCGCCACGGCCGGTTCGACGGAGTGGAACCCGTTCGTCAGCTACGCGGCCGGCCGCGCCGTCGACGGCACCCGGGACACCCGCTGGGCCAGCGGCTGGAGCGACGACCAGTGGCTGCGGATCGACCTGGGCTCGACCCACCGGGTCGGGCGGGTCACGCTCGACTGGGAGCGCGCGTACGGGAAGTCGTACGGCATCCAGCTCTCGACGGACGGCGCGAACTGGCGGACGGTCTGGTCCACGACCACGGGCGACGGCGGCCTCGACACGGCACGGTTCGCCGGCACACCGGCGCGCTACGTCCGCGTCACCGGAACGCAGCGCGGCACTCAGTGGGGGTATTCGCTGTACGAGGTCGGCGTGCACAGCGGCTGACGAACGGGCCCGGCGGTGCCCCCCGTACTCACGGGGGCACCGCCGGGCTTCGCTGATCCTCGAAGGACCTACTCGGTGACCTTCAGCAGCTTGTTGGGCGTTCCGCTGCTCGGGTTGCTGATCTTGTCACTGGTGGCACCGCCGGTCAGCGCGGAGGCGACCTGAGCGGGGGTGGCGTCCGGGTGTCCGGCGAGGTAGACGGCGGCTGCTCCGGTGACGTGGGGGGTGGCCATGGAGGTGCCGGAGATCGTCTTCGTCCCCTGGTCGCTGTCGTTCCAGTCGGAGGTGATGTCCGAACCCGGCGCGTAGATGTCCACGAGCTTGCCGAAGTTGGAGAAGTCCGACTGGCCGTCGTCCTTGGTGCTGGA
The DNA here is from genome assembly GCF_055607665.1 of Streptomyces sp. NPDC036984. Taxonomy (NCBI): domain Bacteria; kingdom Bacillati; phylum Actinomycetota; class Actinomycetes; order Kitasatosporales; family Streptomycetaceae; genus Streptomyces; species Streptomyces sp. NPDC036984. Next base: position 127,016 of record NZ_JBVJRL010000009.1, on the reverse strand, counting down.
CGCGACCGTGAGGGCCTCCGGGACGCGGGCCGGTGAGCTCTGCCCGGCGTCGGCCGACTCGTTGCCGGCGGCGACCGCGAACGTGACACCCGAGGCGATGGCCTTCTTGACCGCCTCGTCGAGAGCGGGGTCGGCGCCGCCGCCGAGGCTCATGTTGGCCACCGAGGGACCCTGGTGGTTCTTGGTCACCCAGTCGATGCCGGCGACGACCTGCTCGGTGGTTCCGGAGCCGTTGTCGTCCAGGACTCTGACCGCGACGATCTTGGCCTTCTTGGCCACACCGTGGGCGGCACCCGCGATGGTCCCGGCCACATGGGTGCCGTGGCCGTTGCCGTCGTCGGCCTTGTCGTCCTTGTCGACGGCGTCGAACCCGTAGGCGGCGCGGCCTTCGAAGTCCTTGTGGCTGATGCGCACGCCGGTGTCGATGACGTACGCGGTCACCCCTTCCCCGGCCTTGTCCGGGTAGGTGTACTTGCCGTCGCCCGCGGTGTCGTTCTGGTCGATGCGGTCCAGGCCCCAGGAAGGCGGCTTGTCCTGGCTGGCGTCGATGTGGAACTTCTTGTTCTGGACGACCGTGGCGACCGCCGGGTCCGCGGCGAGGCGCTTGGCCTCCGTCTCGGTGAGGCTGTCGGCGGAGAAGCCGTTGACCGCCGAGCCGAAGGTCCGGCTGAGCGTGCCGCCGTACTCGGTGGCCAGCTCCTTCTTCTCGGCCGAGGACGCCTTCTCGTCCAGGAGGACGATGTAGCTTCCGGCCACGGCTCCTTCGGCGTGCAGACCGTAGACCGTGCCTTCCGCCGGCTGTCCCGCCTGGGCGACGGGGGACACGTACAGGGCGGTACCGATGACGGTTGCGGTGGCCGCGATCGCGGTGACGGTCTTGGCCTTGCCTATGCGTTTGTGATGCGCCGTCAAGAGGGGTCTCCTCGTGGAGTGGGGGGATTTGCGTTCGAACGGCAGCGCTGCGCGTGCTCTGGAGCGTGCCGACTTGTCGCGAGCAGATCAATCCCCTGACGTGCCCCTGACACCTCACCGATGATCGATCTCCACAGGATTCCCGCACATCCGAGGCAACCCGACCGCAAACGTGCAGCCCCACACGCTGGTTGAATCGCCAAGGAAAGATCAAGAATTAACCGTGCCGATTTCTTCACCGTCTGCTCACGTGCGGGGGAACAGAGGACGTGGGAGCAGGCCGGGGCGATGGTGATCGGCCATCGCCCCGGCCTCCTCGGGAGTGCTCCGTGTCGTGTGAAGACGGCCCGGCCGTGTGCCGCCACCACCACCGGCCTGCGCAGCCGCTGAGCGGCAGCCGGGGCGCGGGCCTGCCGTGTTTCAGTGGAACCGGGTGGTGTACAGGCGGGCCTTGTAGATCTGGGCGCCGGGGCGGGTGCGGTCGCCGCCCTCGGAGAAGTGCACGGTGGGGCCGCCCCACACGGAGTCCTCCGCGTTGGGGTCGGTGGTCCACATGGTCTGGCCGTCGGCGTGGCGTACGTAGGACTTCGGGTACGGCAGCGACGCCACGGTGGTGAGGGTGCGGGTCGCCTTGTTCAGGGCGTAGACGTGGTGGCTGTCGGCGACCAGCAACGTGCCGGGACGGCTGTAGTCGGGCTGCAGGTCGTGTCCGTTGCCGGCGATGATGATGTCCGGCCCGTGCTTGACCAGCCGGGAGTCGCGCATCGATCCGGTGACGCGGTAGCTGCGCACGACGGTCCCGCCGGTCACCCACAGCAGCTCGTTCTGGTCGTCCCACAGGACGGCGTGCGCCTTGGTGAACTCGAGGGTCTGCACCTCCTTCAGGGTGGCCGGGTCGCTGCTGGAGGGGCCGAAGACGTGCAGCCGGTCCCGTGAGCCGGCGACCACGACCGTGCCGGCCCCGGGCACCCGCTCTATGCAGTGCGGATAGCTGGTGATGCGCGCCGACCACAGCAGATCCGCCCGGGTCAGATGCGCCTTGGCGGTCACGTCGACGATCGCGGCCCGGCCCTCGCCGGGGCTGCCGAAGGTCATCAGCGCGAGCATGCCGTAGCGCCGGGTGTCGCGGAAGCGGATCTCGAAGGGGTGGTCCCAGCCGGGGGCGTTGCCCGTGCTGAAGCTCCACCGGACGTTGGCGTCGGTCCATTGGGCGGTCCGGTCGAAGAGGAGGATCTGTCTGGTGCGCTGCTCGGTGATCGCCACCTTGTACGCCCCCGACGCGGGCGCACCGGATGCGGGCTGAGGTGTGTCCATGTGCCGTTCTCCTGGTCTGCTGTGGGACGACGGATGGACCGGGTCCCCGCGGGGTACCCGGTGGGCCCGTGCCGCGCCCGGCCGAGGTGGGTCGGGCCGGGGCGCGGCACGGCGTGGGGCGGGGCGGGGCGCGGCGCGGCACCGGGTGGTCCGGGAAGAGGGACCGGGCCGGTGTCCGGTCCCGGACCGGAAGGCCCGCCCCCCGTGACGGTCTTCCGGTCCGGGTATCGGTGGGTCAGAAGGTGCCCGCGTTGAGGGCCTTCTGGAGCGCGCAGGTGGTCTGCGCGTCCCACTCGCCGTCGGCCGTCGCGCCCAGGCGGCTGCGCAGGGCGGCGACCGTCTGGGGACCGACGATGCCGTCCCCGGTCACCTTCAGGTACCGCTGCAGCGCGGTGACGGTGAGCGGCCCGAAGGCCCCGTCCACTTCCAGCCCCGCCTGGTCACGGCCGTTGAGGGTGCGCTGGAGCGCCGCGCAGGTCGCCGGTCCGAACACGCCGTCGACCTCCAGCACTCCGGCGGCGGCCACGACGGCCTTCGGCCGGATCGGCTGCTTCCGGCCGGCCAGGGCGGCCTTCATCATCGCCGCCGACTGCGGACCGTACTCGCCGTCCACGTGCAGATGGTGGTCGGCCTGGAAGGTCCTGACCGCCTTCTGGGTGGCCGGTCCGAACTCGCCGTCCACGGTGAGCCCGGCCTTCTGCACGGTGTTCACATTCTTCTGGAGGGTCTTGACGGCCTGCCCCTTCGACCCCAGACGCAGGATGCCGTCGCCGGACGGCATCGGCGCGCTGCCACCCGTGTAGGCGGGGCGGCCGTAGCCCACGATGCAGGCGGAGGTGCGCCGCCTGCGGCGGAAGGCGTCGGAGGTGTTGCCCTCCAAGGTGGTGATGGTGCGGTTGGAGTGCACCGCCTCGACTATGCCGACGTGATCGATGGCGCCGATGGACCGGGAGCCGGACCAGTCGAAGAACACGATGTCGCCGGGGCGGATCCCGCCGACGCCGTAGTGCCAGCGGCCCTTCTTCTGGAAGGCGCGGGCGTGGGCGGTGGTGAGGGCGAACTTGCCGCCGACCGCGGACAGGTTGTCGGAGTGGGCGGCCGCGTAGCTGACGGCCATGTCGCACCACGGGCCGGTGAAGCCGTACCACTTGGTGATCAGGTTGCGGTTGGACCCGGGCGGGTGCTCGGTGGTGCCGAGCAGCTTGCGGGCGGCGGCGAGCATGCCTTGAGCGTTGCCCATGTCAGAACTCCACGTCTTCGGGAAGGGCCTGGATGTCTCCGGTCACCGCGTCGTCGGGGTTCTGGCTGACGCCGGCCTGGTCGGGGTCGACGTCGAAGATCCCCGCGCCGCCCACCGGATAGGGCGGCATCTCTACGGGCTCGGTCATGAGCGCTCCTTCGCTTGCGAATCGGATGTGGGGATGGATCGCCGGACGGTCCGGATGCGGCCGGCCGGCGCTGTGCGGCGTGCCGTGGCGGTGCCGCTGCACACCGAGTTCAGCGGCCGCGGAGTTGGTTAACAGCCCTCGTTCGTGCACGTAATCAATGAGCCGGACTCCACGCGCCGCCTGGCAGGCGCGCGGGCCGGGTTCTAACGTGAGGGCGCGGCGCGGGTGGGCGCGCCGGTGCGGTCAAGGGGGGACAGGGGATGGGGCGTCCGGAGAACCCGCTCGATCCGGAGGCGGGGCCGGTCCAGCGGTTCGCGGTCGAGTTACGGGCCCTGCGCGCGCAGGCCGGCGGGCCGACGTACCGCGCGATGGCGCAACGCACGCCGTTTTCGGCGGCGGCGCTCTCCCAGGCGGCCGCGGGTGAGCGGTTGCCGACGCGTGAGGTGACCCTCGCGTACGTCACGGCGTGCGGCGGGGACCGGGCCGAGTGGGAGAAGCGCCGGCAGGCCGTGGCCGACGAGTTGGCCGCCCTCCCCCGCGAGGACGAGGACGCGCGGGAGTCGCCGTACCGGGGGCTGGCCCGGTTCGAGCCCGGTGACGCGTCGGTCTTCTTCGGCCGGGACCAGCTCGTGGACGATCTGACGGAGCTGGTGCGCCGGCACCGGTGCGCGGTGGTGCTGGGGCCGTCGGGCAGCGGCAAGTCCTCCTTGCTGCGGGCCGGGTTGATCCCCCGGCTGCGCCGGCCGGCCGGCACCGGGGTACGCCCCGCCGCCCTCCGGATCCTCACCCCCGGCGCGCACCCCGTGCGCACCCACGCCGACAAGCTGCGGCCCGCCGGGGAGGCCGGTGACACGCTGGTCCTGGTCGACCAGTTCGAGGAGGTGTTCACCCTCTGCCCGGACCCGCAGGAGCGCGCCCGGTTCATCGACCTGCTGCTGGCGGCCCGCGAGCCGGGCAGCCGGCTGCGGGTGGTGCTGGGCGTGCGGGCCGACTTCTACGGCCGCTGTCTGGAACACCCCGAACTGGCGGGCGTGTTACGGGACGCCGCGGTGCCGGTGCCGGCCATGGGCCGCGAGGAGCTGCGTGAGGCGGTGATCAAGCCGGCCATGGCACAGGGCCTCACCGTCGAACGGGCGCTGACCGCCCAGCTGGTGGAGGAGGTGGCCGGTGAGCCGGGCGGCCTGCCCCTGCTCTCGCACGCGCTGCTGGAGACCTGGCGGCGGCGTTCCGGCCGCACCCTGACCCTGCGCGCCTACGAGGCGGCCGGCGGCGTACGCGGCGCCATCGCCCAGACGGCGGAGGACCTGTACGCCGGCCTCTCCGACAGCCAGGCGTCCCTGGTACGGCGGGTGCTGCTGCGCCTGATCGCGCCCGGCGAGGGCACCGCCGACACCTGTCGGCCCGTGGAGCGCGCCGAACTGGGCACCGACGACCCGCACTCGGCCGCCGCCGTCGACACGGTCCTCGAACGCCTGGCCCGCGCCCGGCTGATCACCCTCGACGGAGGCACCGTCCATCTCGCCCACGAGGCCCTCATCACCGCGTGGCCACGGCTGCGGGGCTGGATCGAGGACGACCGGCACCGGCTGCGGATCCTGCGCCGGCTCACCGAGGCCGCCGGCACATGGCGGGAACTGGGCCGGGACCCGGGCGCGTTGTACCGGGGTACCCGGCTGGCCGAGGCCGCCGAGGCCTTCTCCGCCGCCGACCGCAAACGCGAACTGACTCCGGCGGAGCGGGAGTTCCTGGACGCCAGCTGCGCCACGCGCTCCCGGGAACGGCGACGTCTGCGGGGGCTGGTCGGCTCGGTGTCCGTGCTGCTGGTGCTGGCCCTGGTGGCCGGCGTCGTGGCCTGGCAGCAGCACCGTACGAGCGAGCGCCAGCACCTCGCCGCCACCGCCCGCCGCGCGGCCACCGCGGCCGCCGGTCTGCGGACCACCGACCCGAGGACGGCGCTGCGGCTGAGTGTCGCCGCCTGGCGGCTCAGCCAGACCCCGGAGACGTGGTCGGCCCTCATCGGCGCGCTCGCGCAGCACGACCTGCCGACGTTCACCCAGCCCGCCGGCGCGGATTTCGACCGGCTCGGCCCGGACGGGCGCACCCTCATCAGCGCCGGCAAGGGCAGGATCGTCCGCCGGGACCTGCACACCCACCGGGTGATCGACAGTTTCCGCCTGCCCGGTGCGGGAGACGAGCCCACGGCCTCCGGCGATGTGAGCCCCGACGGGCGCTATCTGGCCGTCCCGGCGGAGGACGAGAGCATGCGCCTGCGTCTGTGGGACATCCGCGCCGCCCGGTACCACGGCCGAGCCGTGGGCCCTTCCGACACCGTCCGCGCCCTCCCGCCGAAACCTGCGCCGGGCGGCGGAGAGGGGCCCGGCGCCTGGCCGGCGGACTCGTTCCCGTTCACGGACGCGGCGTCCTGGTACGGCTTCAGCTCCAGCGGGCACGCCTTGATCTTCGTCACCGGCGGCCGGCTGGAGGTGTGGGGCGCCGGCAGCGGGCAGCGCCTCTTCACGCACTCGTCCCCCGCGGTGGGTTCCTCCGACGGGGGCGACACCAGCCCGGACAACCGGCTGGTGGCGCTGTGCACGCCGGACGGGGTCAACGTCTGGGACATGCGGGCGAAGCGCCGTATCGACACGGCCTGGCGAAAGCGGCCCGCCTGCCGGCCGGAGTCCGGGCTGCGGTTCTCGCCCGACGGCCGCACCCTGGCGATGGTGGACGCGACCGCCGTGCGGCGGATCACGGTCGGCACCGGACGTCAGCTGACATCGCTCGAACAAGTCTCGCCGCTCAGCTACGAGTTCAGCGCCGACGGCAAGCTGCTGGCGACGCTGGGCAGCAACGACATCCTGCTGTGGCGGCTGGACCACCCCCAAGCACCCGTCCTGCGCCATCCCTTGACCGGCACCCAGCCGGACGACCTGCGCTTCGACACCGCCGCTCGCATCCTGCGCTACACCACCGCCGAGCCGGACGAACGGACCATCGTCCACAGCCTCGACATCGGCAATGCGCTGAAGGCCCGCTGGGGCGAGCATGCCGTGGCCGCGGCGGCCCTCAGCGCGGACGGCTCCGTGCTGGCCGTCGTGGACAGCCGTACCCGTGGGGGCTCCCACCCGCGGATCTACGACGGGCGCACGGGACGGCTGAAGTACCGGATCTCCGCCGCCGGGCCGCCCCCGGCCACCAGTATCGCGGTGGGGAGCGACCCCCCGGTGCTGTCCCTGAGCGCCGACGGCAGTCGCCTCGCCTTCGGCTCGGGCCCGGCCGACCCGCTGGAGGGACCGACGCGCGTCACGGTGTGGGACACCGTCCGCAACCGGAAGCTCAACGAGATCAGGCCCTACCGCGGCGACGACTTCCTCGCCGGGCTGGCTCTCAGCCCCGACGGCCGGGAGTTGCTGACCACCAGCGACGTCGGCGCCTCCGTGACCGTCTGGAACGCCGACGACGGCGGCAGGCTCAGAACCGTCCGCCGCCACGGCTCGGGTGCGGAGAACGGTGTCGTCGACTACATCAGCGCCGTCTCCGCCGACGGCAGTGTCCTGCTGACCGCCTCCGGCGCGCTGGTCCCGACCGCCGGCCACGACCGGCCACGGGCGACGATGAACTGCGCCTGCGTCAGCGCCCTGAGCCCCGACGGAAGCCGGGTCGCCTTCGCGGACACCGAGGGGGGCATCACCTTGTGGGACGCGGAGCGCGCCACCTCGCTGGGTCTGCTGTCCGGCGGCTTCTTCAGAAGCGCCACGGGAGCGCAGGAGCAGCCGACCGCGCTGGCCTTCTCCCCCGACGGCAGCACGCTGGCCGCGGCCGGCTCACAGGGCACCGTACGGTTGTGGGACGTCACCTCCCGCCAGCAACTGGGCACCGACATCCCCACGGCCGGCGACGGCATCCTCGCCCTCGCCTTCACCGCCGACGGCAACGGCCTGTACGCGGCGGGCGGCCACGTGCCGGTCCAGCACATCGACCTTCACCCGCGACACGTCTCCGACGCGGTGTGCCGGCGCGCCGGCGGTGGGCTGTCCCGTGCGCAATGGCGGATGTATCTGGCGGATGTGGCCTATCGAAGGGTGTGTTAGGGCGGGCACTCGCACAGGGCGCCGGCAGCCGTCCTTTTCCACGGGCCGAGCGTGGGCGCCCGCCATCCACGGGCCGGGCAGGGGCACCCGCCATTCGGCGTAGTCAGGGGTGCGCACATGTGCTCCCCCACGGAGTCGGGGTACTCCATGGGGCCTCACGCGTACGGCCCGCCAACCGCCCGGGCGGCGGAGCTCCGGCAGGCACGGGCGGTGCCTCGAACACGCCGGGTGGCTTCGGCGTACGTGGAGCCGTGCGGCCGGTCATCCGACCGGCGTCCGCTGTCGGAGCGCCGCGGCGGGTGGACGTTCCCGGCGGGCGCCGTAGGCGATGAAGTACGCGGGCAGGCGGCGCAGCCAGGGCGAGCCGGTGACCAGGCCCGCGAGGCGCCGGGCCCGCTCGTCGCTGCCCAGGGGCGGCCGGCCTCCGAGGACCGGTTCGATGAAGCGGGCGTGCGCCGCCCGCTGGAGCGCCTGGGTGGCGACCGTGGTGGGACGGCGGCGGCGCTGCACCCCGCGTACGTCGCGCAGGCTCACGGCCCCGTGCCGCAGCGGCTGGACCAGATGGCGGGCGGCGGCCACGGCGTCCTGCACGGCGAGGTTGATCCCGATGCCGAAGACCGGGGACATGGCGTGCGCGGCGTCGCCGATGCACAGCAGACCGGGGCGGTGCCAGCGGCGCAGGCGGTCCAGGTGTACGTCGAGGAGCTTGACCTCGTCCCAGGAACGCAGGGCGTGCGTCCGGTCGGCGATCCAGGGGACGGCGGCGCCGAAGGCGGCCAGGAAGCGGTCCAGGCCGGCGGCGCGGCGCTCGGCGTCGGTGCCCTTGGGGATGAGCGCGGCGCACTGCCAGTAGTCGCCGCGGTCGATCATCGCGGTGAGGAAGCCGTCCCCGGCGCCGCCGACGAGCCCGGACGGGTCGCTCGCCTGCCGCGGCAGCCGGAACCACCAGGCGTCCATCGGGCAGGCGAAGCGGTGCAGTCCCAGTTCCGGCAGCGAGCGGGCCAGTGAGCCGCGGCCGTCGCAAGCCACGGTGAGGACGGCACGCAGCTCGCCGGTGCGGCCGTCGGAGGTGCGGTAGCGCACCCCGGTCACCCGCCCGGATTCGATCAGGAAGGAGGTCGCCTCCGTGTTCATCCGCAGCTCGAAGGCCGGCTCGCGCCGGGCCTCGTCGGCGAGCAGGTCCAGCAGGTCCCACTGGGGCACCATCGCCACATAGTTGTAGGGGCCGGGCAGCACCGAGAGGTCCCCGACCGTGACCGCCGAGCGGCCCTTGCCCACGGGCAGCCGGACGGTGCGGACCCGGCGCTGCGGCAGCCGGGCGAAGCGCTCGGCGAGGCCCAGGTCGTCCAGCAGGGCCAGGGTGGACGGGTGGACGGTGTCGCCGCGGAAGTCGCGCAGGAAATCGGCGTGTTTCTCCAGGACCGTCACCGCGATCCCGGCCCGGGCCAGCAGCAGTGCGAGCACCATGCCCGCGGGGCCGCCTCCCACGACACAGCAGGTGGTCTTCTCCATGGCCGTCCTGCCCTTCTCATGAGCAGTAATTCATCAACCGATGAATACCCTACCTCTTCCGCCCGGCATCCGGCACGGCGGTGCGGGACGGAGGGTCGCGTGTCGGCCATCCGGCCCGGGGAACTCGTTGCGCGCCCGGGCAGCGGCCGGGGCAGGGTGCCGGACAGGTACCGGGCAGATCGGGAGGTCTCATGACGACGGACGCCGCACGCTACGACGATCAGGGCGAAGTCCCGCTGGGCGGCTACGCCGTCCTCGCCTCCGTGTTCGCGGCGAGCGCCGGCACCTTCGCGTTGCTGGCCCGCCGCCGGGGCGTACGGCTGCCGTCGGAGGTGCCGCCCTGGGACGTGGTGCTGCTGGGCACGGCGACGTACAAGACGTCGAGGCTGCTGACCCGGGACAAGGTCACCAGCTTTCTCCGGGCGCCGTTCACGCACCGCGCGGACGTGGGCGAGGCCGGCGAGGTCATGGACGAGCCCCGGGGCAGCGGACTGCGGCGGGCCGTCGGCGATCTGCTGTGCTGCCCGTTCTGCGCCGGCGCCTGGACCGCCGGCGCCCTGGTGTGCTCCTACGCGGCGGCACCCCGGCTCACCCGCCTGACGTGCGGGGGCCTCGGCGCGCTGACCGTGGCGGACTGGCTCCAGTACGCCTGGACATGGACCCAGCAGACGACCGAAAACTGAGCGGCCGCGAACCGTGGGTGTGCGGCCCGGTGCTCTTCCGCTGCACCGCGCCACCGGGCTCCGGTGCCCCGGCGGCTGTGACCGGGAGCATGCCCGGGGTACCCGGTTCGTGCCCCAGCGCCCGCGGGACGGGCGTACCTCGGCACTTCGTGCGGAAGGGACGGGTCTCATGCGGCACGACGAGATGATGGGAAAGGTGCAGGCGCTGGCCCAGCTGCCCGACCGGGGCACGGCCGAGCGGGCCGCGCACGCGGTCGTGAGCACGCTGTCGGAGCGGCTGCCGTCCGGGCTGGCCCGGCATGTGGCCGCCCAGCTGCCGCCGGACATGGCGGCTGCCATGCGGGAGGCGCTCGACGCCTCCGTCGGGCACGACTCCGGTACGGCGAGCGAGCGGTTCGGGCTGACCACCTTCGCCGGACGCATCGCCGTCCGGGCCGGCACCGACGAGGACACGGCGCTGCGGGACGCGGCCGCCGTGCTGGAGGTGCTGGACGCCGCCCTCGCCCCGGAGCTGACGGAGCGGATGGCCGGGGCGCTGCCCGCGGACATCCGTGAGCTGCTGCCGGTGGGCCGCGCGGTCCAGGGCACCGAGGCGTCCGGCTGACGAAGGGGGACACACGTTCGGGGTGAGGTGCGCCGCACGGCGCGGGCCGTCCGGCGTGACGGGGATCCGGGATCCTGGTTCAATGCGTCTGCACGCGCCCACCGGGGCAGCCGTAGCCGTGATCCCCACCCCGAAAAGGTGCTCCATGGCCTTCTTCGCCCTCTCCCGGCAGCAGCCGCTGGTCCTGCTCTCGGCGACCGCTCTGGCGTCGGAGTACCACCGGCTGCATGACGAGAACCAGCAGCTGCGGCGCGCCGTGACCTCGCACGCCGTGATCGACCAGGCCATCGGCGCCGTCGTCGTCCTCGGGCGGATCGCCCCGGAAGAGGCCTGGCGGGCGCTGCGGGACGTCTCCCAGCGCACGAACGTCAAACTGCGGACGGTCGCCGAGCACATCCTGGCCTACGCGCAGGGCGGCACGCTCCCCGAGCCCGAGCGGCGCGAACTCGGGAAGGCGATCATCCGCTACCGCCGGTGCGCCGAGACACCCGCGGCGCTCAGCGACGACCCGTCCGCGTCCGCCGGCGATGCCGACGGCGCCGGGTCGCCGAGGTCCGCAGCACCCACCGGTCCTCGGCCTGGTCCAGCCCGTAGAGCAACAGGCCGAGGACCGGGAGCAGCAGAATCGCGACGGTGATCACTGGAGGTTCCCCCTCCCTGCCGACGACACTCCGCGAGTGCCCCACCCCCTCGCCTCGACCCGCACCGGTCGCGAATGTCCTGTGACCGCATGGTGCGGGCGCGGGCCGCCGACGACGACGGGACCCGCGGGTGGGGGATGTGCAGCACGGTCCCGTGGAGGAACCCGCCGTCTAACGGCACGGTCCTCACCCGTTCGGTCCCGTCCGGCCACGACGGCTTATCCCCGACCGTGACCCTCGGCCGCGACGGCTTCTTCCCGCCGTGGCCGCCGCCCTTCCGGCCGGCGCCCAGGCCGTCGTCCGCCGCGGTCGCTCGCACCGCCGGGCCCCCGCACCGGTGTCGTACAGAGGAACTCCGGGCTGTGCGTGTGGCGGGTGTGGAGCGCGGACGGTTGCGGGGGCCCGCACACGGGTGCGCCGGGCGCGCCCCTTTCCCGCCTTGTGCTTACGGTGCTGTGCAGGTGACCGGACGTCAGCCGGGGCGGCGCGAAGGAGGCGAGCGGTGGTGGGCGATGCGCGCCGGCGGGTGGTCCGGCGGGGCGGTGGGCGCCGGACCGCGGGGGTGGTCCTGGGCAGCCGGCCCGCGTACTCCGTGCGGCCGCCGCCCCCGCGCCGCCCGGGGCCACGGGTGCACCCCGCCGAGCGAACGGTGCCGTGGCTGCGGGTCGCGGCGGCCTACGCCTGGCGGCTGATTCTCGTCGGCGTCGTCGTCTACGGCGTCTTCAGCGTCCTCGGCAGCTTCCAGCTGATCGCCGTGGCCCTGTTCCTCGCGCTGGTCGTGACGTCCGTGCTGCGCCCGCCGGCCGATCTGCTCACCCGGATCCTGCCGAGGCCGCTGAGCGTGGCCGTGGCGCTGGTGGGCAGCCTGCTGCTCCTGATGGCCCTGCTGGCGCTGGTGGGCAGCGCGGTGGCGGGTGAGTGGCCCCGGCTGGTGGGTGACTTCCGTGGCGGGGTGCACCGTATCGAGGACTGGCTGCGGCGACCACCGTTCCGGCTCAGTCCCGACAAGCTCTCCGACCTCCAGGACCAGTTGACGCGCTATGTCTCCGCGCACCAGTCGGCGCTGCTCAGCAGTGCGGTCAGCGAGTTCGGCCGGGTGGTCGAGCTGGTGACGGGCGGTGTCCTCGCGCTGTTCGCCTCGGTGTTCTTCATCCACTCCGGCGAGCACCTGTGGGGCTGGGCACGCGACCAGTTGCTGCCGAGCGGTGCCCGTCCGGCCTGGGACCGGGCGGGGCGGGCGGCCTGGCAGACCTTCGCCGGGTACACGCGCGGCATCATCATCGTGGCCGCCACCAACGCCGTGCTGGTCGGTGTCGCCCTGCTGGTGCTGCGGGTACCGCTCGCGCTTCCGCTGGCCCTGCTGGAGTTCTTCGCGGCGTTCGTGCCGCTGATCGGCTCGCCGGTCGCGCTCGGGGTCGCCACGGTGGTCGCGCTCGCCGGGCGCGGGCCGCTCACGGCCGTGGCCGTGCTCGTACTCATCGTGGTGATCGGCCAGCTGGAAGGACATGTCCTGCATCCGCTGGTGATGAGCTGGGCGGTCCGGCTGCACCCGCTCGTCGTGGCCGTGTCGGTCATCGCGGGCAGCATCGTCGCGGGGGTGATCGGCGCCGTCGTGGCGGTCCCGCTGATCTCGGTCGTCTGGGCGGTGCTGCGCGCTCTGCGCACGGCACCCCTGTGACACCGCTCGACCCGACCGGCAGACAGGCGGCCCGATCAGCGCAGCGCGGCGGCGACGAGCCCGTGGATCTCCTCCTGCCGGACGGCGCCGCCGTGCACCAGGCGGTCGAAGACCAGCCCGTCCACGCAGGTCAGCAGGGTCACCGTACGGTCCTCCGGGTCCGCCACGCCCTGCGCGGCGAGGAACTCGCGCACGATCCGCCGCCCCTCGTTCTCGCGCGGCACGAGGATCTCGCGCAGTTCGGGGTGGTGCGCGCTCTCGACGGCGCAGGCGTAGCGCGCCAGGGATCGCCGCCGGCCCTCCCCGGTGAGCCGTAGCCCGACCAGCGCGGCGATGCCCGCCACCAGTTCGCCGGCGGTCCGGGGCACCGGCGTCCGCGCACCGATCTCTTCCAGTTCCGCCTGGTCGAGCGCCACCAGACGCCGGACCAGCGCGGTGAGCAGGGCCTGGCGGGTGCGGTAGTACGCGGACGTGGTGCCGGGCGGCAGCCCCGCCGCCCGGTCTACGGCGCGATGCGTCAGCCCCCGCATGCCGGCGTCGGCGAGCACGGCGATCGCCGTGTCGGCGAGGAGAGTACGTCGGTCTGTGGCCACCCCCTCTTTCTACACCCCGCCTTCTACAGCCGTAGAAGGCGGCTGTTAGGTTGCTTCTACAGATGTAGAAAACCGACGGCGGAGGGAGCCGGCATGCGGGGTACGGCGGTGGTGGTCGGGGGCGGCATCGGTGGGCTGGCGGCGGCTCTGGGGCTGCGCCGGATCGGCTGGGAGGTGCGGGTGGTGGAGCGCGCCGCCGTCCTGGCCGACGCGGGCGCGGGCATCTCCCTGCACGCCAACGGGCTGCGCGCGCTGGACGCCGTGGGCGTCGGCGCGGAGGTCCGGGCGGCGGCGCGGCCGCAGTACACCGGAGGCACCCGCACCCCCGCGGGCCGGTGGCTGGCCCGGATGGACGGTGCCGTGCTGGAACGGCAGCTGGGCACCCCCATCGTCGGCATCCCGCGCGCGGTGCTGCACCGCCTGCTGCGCGCGGCACTGCCCGCCGAGTGCCTGCTCGTCGGCGTCACCGTGGACGCGCTCGACCTGTCGGCTCCGGGCGGGGTACGCGTGCCCGTCGGGGACGGCGTCCTGGACGCGGACCTGGTCGTCGCGGCGGACGGGGTGCACAGCCGGCTGCGCGGGCTGCTGTTCCCGGACCGTCCCGGCCCGGTGTACGCCGGGTCGACGGTGCTGCGGGCCATCACCGAGGGACCGCTGGAGACGGGCACCGACTTCGCGCTGACCTGGGGCGAGGGGGCGGAGTTCGGGCACATCGCGTTCGCCGACGGCCGGGCCGAGTGGCATGCGGTGCTCACCGCACCGCCAGGGGCCCGCCACAGCGACCCGCTCGGCATGCTGCGCCACCGCTTCGGCGACTGGCACGAGCCGGTCTCCGCGCTGCTGGCCGCCACCCGGCCCGAGGCGGTGCTGCACCACGACATCCACGAACTGGTCACGCCGCTGCCGTCGTTCACGGCGGGACGGGTGGCGCTGCTGGGCGACGCGGCACACGCCATGACCCCGCATCTCGGCCAGGGCGCCTGCCAGGCCCTGGAGGACGCCGCCGTCCTGGCCGCCGCGCTCGCCGGGGAGTCCACGGTCGGCACGGCGCTGGCCCGGTACGACGCCGAGCGCCGCCCCCGGGCCCAGGCGGTCGCCCGCGCCGCCCGGCAGGCGGGCCGGATGGGCCAGGGGCTGTCCCACCCGCTGGCCGTCGCCCTGCGCAACACGGGGCTGCGGCTCGCTCCGTCCCGGGTGACGACGCGGGCGATCCTGCGGCATGCCGACTGGGCGCCGCCGAGCCTGGCGTGACGGCCCGGCACCCGGACGGAGGGAGCCTCGGGAACCGTCGGGCGGGCGGCGTTGCGGGGGTCTGGTCGCTGCGGCATGCCGACCGGACGTGCCGAGCCTGGTGTGACGCCGCGTGGCGGCGCCGTTCGGGCCCGGGCGGAGAGGGGCCTCAGGGGCCGTCGGCGGCGGCGTTGCGGCGGGTCTCGTCGAGATGGATGCCGATGTACCGGGCGAGGCTCAGCGCGTCCTGGGGCTCGTCCGCCTGGAACGTGACGCGACGCAGCAGGCCGACCCCGTCGAGCGCGACGCCCTCGCGGGCGAGGACGAAGACGAGGGCGAGGAGGGCGCAGCGGGCGTTGCCGTCGTCGAAGGGATGGAAGAAGCAGATGTCGAGACAGGCACGGGCGGCCCGGGCGGTCAGCGGGAGGGGCCGGGCGGGATCCTGCGCGCTCTCGGCCAGGCAGGCGTCGAGGCGGGCGCGGGTGTCCGGGCCGATGCCGTACCGTTCCCGGCCGCCCTTGGCGAAGGCGGGCAGGCTGCGGAACGGCGGCGGCTCGGGTGTGCCGAGGACGTGCTGTTGCCAGCCCCGGATCAGCTCGAAGTCGAGCCGGGCGCCGTGCGCCGCGTCGGCCCGCAGTCGCTCCAGGGCGGTGAGCAGGCCCTGGGCGCGGGCGGGGTCCAGGGCGCCGTCGAAGGCGCGGATGTCCTCCGCCGCCCCGTCGCGGGACGGGGTCACCGGTCCGTCCCCGCCGTCCGGGGCCTCCTGCCAGGGCACGGTCTCGCGCACCGCGAGCCAGCGGCTGAGGTGGTCCGGCAGGGGCTTGGCGGGCCGTGCGGCACCGTCCGGCCGCACGGCCCGTGCGAGCCGCGCCGCGACGTCGTCGACCAGCACCGGGTCCGGGCCGGTCCAGCTCTCGAACCGCCCGCCGATCGCCTGGCGGACCAGTTCCTCGGCGACGTCGGGGGCGACGCCCCGGCTGCTGAGGAACCAGGCGAGCACCTGATGACAGTGCCCGTGCCAGCCGCTGCCGCAGCCGGTGCGGTCGGTGACCTGGAGGATCAGGTTGCGGGCGGTGCGGTCCCACAGGATCCGCTGGTCCTCGATGCCGGCCAGGTCCAGCGGGTAGGCGTCGAACCTCGCGGCCAGGCTCTCCAGCCACCCGCGCCACTCGCACAGCGCCGCGACGACGCGGTCGAGCGTCTCCTCCGGGGTGGTGATCGAGTCCCGGGGGCAGCACCAGCTGCCGACCGGCCCGCCGTCGAAGTCTCCTTCGTCGTGCGCCCACCGCCAGCCCACGGCCCAGCGGCCGTAGTGCTCGACCAGGGCCTGCGACATGGCGTCGGCCCACGACGTGGCCTCGTCGGAGCTCCAGGCGGTCATCACCGGGTCGAGCAGCGGAACGTCGGGGCGGCGCGGCACGCGGCGGGCCGGCCCGAGGGACCTCACCACCCGCGCCGCCGCCGCGCTGTCGAAGGGATACCGGGCGGGGTCCACGTCGTCCCAGTTCAGATAGCCGGGGGACAGCTCAACGATCACCGCGCAAGTCTGCCCGCCCGCCCGGCCCCGGCCCAACCCGATTTCGACCACGGCTCCCCCGGTGCGTCCTGGGCGATCCGGCACTTTCCGTCCTCCCGGCTCGCCTCCAGGGCCCGGGTGCGTGGTGCGGGGGCGGTGAGGGAGGCGGGCGGGTGGCATGAGTGGCGCCGGCGGTGGCACCCGGGGCGCCGTGCGTGGGATACGAGTGACCTGGTGGGGCGTACGGCGTGACCTGTCGGCGGCGGCGCGGGCGGCGCGGCGCGCCTGGGCGGGGCCGTGCCGGGAGCGGGACCTGGCCGTGCAGGCGGTGAAGGCGGCGCTGGCCGCGTGGGTGGCCTGGGCGGTGGCGGGCTGGTGGCTGCGGGCGCCGGTGGCGTTCGTGGCGCCATGGGTGGCGGTCGTGCTGGTGGAGTCGACCGTGTACCGGTCGATCGCGAACGGTCTCCAGCAGCTCGCGGCGATCGCGGCCGGCACGGTCGCGGCCACGGCGGTCGGGCTGTGTGTGCACAGCACGGTGGCCGCGATGGCGGTCGTGCTCCCGCTCGCGATGCTGCTCGGCCAGTGGCGCCGCCTGGGCAGCCAGGGCATCTGCGCGGCGACCGGCGCACTGTTCGTCCTCACCGGCGGGTCCGTCACCGTCGCCACCTCCGCCGCCCGGCTCGCCGAGGCCCTGTTCGGAGCGGTGGTCGGCATCGCCGTCAACGCGCTGATCCGGCCGCCGCTGTATCTGCGCGACACCCGTGCCGTGCTGCGGGACGCGACCGAGGAGGCCCACGACATTCTGCGGGCCGTGGCCGACGGGCTGGCCGCCGGACGCTGGGACGCCGAGGAGGCCGGCGCCTGGCACGCGCGGGCCCTGCGGCTGCACCGGCTGGTGGACCAGGCCCGCTCCGCGGTCGAGTGGGGCCGGGAGAGCCTGCGTGCCAACCTGCGCCGTCGCCGCACCGGCGCCGTGCCGCTCTCCGGCAAGGGGTACGACGACGCGGTCGTGGTGCTGGACTACGCGGCCGTGCACACCACGGGAGTGACCCGTACGGTGCTGGAGGCGGCCGCCGAGGACCGCTCGGCGCCCCGGCCGCACCCCGGACTCGCCCGGCGGTATTCGGAGTTCCTGTGCCAGACCGCCCACGCCCTGCGGCTCTACAGCCACAGCCGGTTCGGCGACGACTGTGAGGACGAGCTGCGCGGGGCCGTCGAGGAACTGCGCGGCACGCTCGCGGAGCTGCGCCGGGACCTGGCCCGCTCCACGACCGACGACCCCGACAAGGTCGCCACCTACGGCGCCCTGCTCGCCCAGGCCCACCGGCTGGCCGACCAGCTGGTCGCCTCCGGCACCTGAGCGCGCCGGCGGTCAGTCGACGGTGGCGCCGGCGACGACCGTGTCGACGTCCTCGGTGACCGACGGGTCCGCCGCGTCGGTGCTGAGGCCGAGGAGGAAGGAGGTGCGCTCGCCGTGGATCGTCACCACGGTCATCCGAAGCCGCGCGCTGCCGTCGTCGCCCTTGATCCGCAGGACGACGGTGTGCGCCGGCTGGCCGTCCACGGTGGTGGCGTGCGACTCCTCCTGGGTGGCCGGTTGGTCGGGGAAGAAGAACTCGGCGTTGGAGCGGGCGGCCGACTCCGCCGCCCGGTCCAGGTCGGCCTCGGGCACGGTCTGTCCCGCGCGGCCGGCAAGCACGGTGCCGCCGGCCTCGGCGGACTCGCCGGTCTCGCCGGTCTCGGCGGACTCGCCGGACGGGACGCTGCTGATCTGCGAGGAGAACGCGCCGATCAGGTGCTTGTCCTTGGCCTTGTCGTGCTTCCAGCCGTCCGGGACGCCGTAGGAGAGTCCGGCGCGGGTGTCGGTGACCCGGGGCCGGCCCGCGAGCGGGCCGTCGTCCCCGCCGCGCGTCCACCAGACGGCCGCCGCCGCGCCCACCAGGACCAGCAGCGCCACGAGCCCGGCCACCAGCCACCGCGCTCGGCCCTGCCGTGGCGGCCGGGCGGGGTAGGGAGGCGACGGATACGTCATCGGGGAGGGCGTCGGCGTTGTCATGCCCTCAGCCTTCACGATCTTCGGCGGCGGCACCTGAGTCGTCGTACTCATTCGGTGTGCGCCGTGTCCCCAGGTTGCCGCACCCCGAACAGGGCGGGGCCCACGGTGAGAACGCCGTCGGTCAGCGGCCGGCAGCGCACTCCCCCGCCGCCGCGCAGCGCGCGCTGGGCGCCGGGGCCGAGGGTGGTGTCCATCCAGGCGCAGGGCCGGGCGGCGCTGCGCACCTCCAGCTCCACCGGGCCGGCACCGCAGTCGAGGAAGACCGTCGTGCCGATGCAGGCGTCGATGTCGATCCCGCGCAGCAGGACGTTGCGCCGGGTCCGCAGCAGGCCGGCGGCGTACGGACCCGGCTGCGGCAGCCGCTCGGCCGCCATGAGGGTGATCGACGCGTTGCGGTGGGCGGGATGGTTGAAGTGCCGGTCGCCGACGATGCCGAGGCCCGCGCGGACCTCGGCCGTCGTCGGATGCGGTCGGGGACGGGAACCTCCAGCCCGCCCGTGCTGACGGCGATCGCCGGGACGCCGTTCTCCACGGCCGTCACGGCCGCGCCCACCGTGCCCGAATGAGTCGCCACGGCCGCCAGGTTGGGGCCGAAGACCGCCCACCGGCAGGCCCAGCCCGACCAGCGCCGAGGCCGTGCCGCGCCTGGCCGGCGGAATCCGGTCGGGCACGATGGCGGTGCGACGGTGATGTCCGGGCTGCGGTTCGTCCGCCAGGCGGCGCAGGCCGACAAGCCGGTGCTGGTCATCGACCGGAACCCGACCCGGGGCGACCAGCCGGCTGTCACCGGCGTCGCGCTCCCCCTCGGAGCAGCCCTCACCACCGCGGCCGATCGACTGGACATCACCGTCGAAGGCGAGACGGCGACGTAGAGTTCGGGCCGGGTCATCGCTCGCGGTGGCCTCAGCCGTACCGGTGCGAACCTGCGTGCCCAGCCGCAGGCCCCGTTCGAACCCGAATCCTGGTCTGGTTGTGGCCGCCTACTTCCTGGAGTCGCTGCGCCCCTTCTCCGGGGTCTTGTCGGTCTTCTTTGCCTTGCCGCGCTGTTCTCCCGCTCCCTGCGGCTTCGTCCTGGCCTCCGCTCCCCTGTCGGCCAGGGGCTGATCAGGGGTGCCAGGGGCGCCGGTCGAGTCGGCGGGTCGTCGAGTCGGGCCGTCGGATGCGGGAGCGGGGTTCTGTCCGGGGGCGGCGGCGCGACGCAGCCCGACGGAGACCTCGCGCGGGGAGGACGGCGGAGCCGCGGGCGTGGCGGAGGTGTCGTTCCGTGCTGCGGGGGTGCCCTTCGGGGCGCCTTCTTCAGCGGTTCGGCCGGCGGCCCGAGGTGCTTTCACGTCGTTCGGTCGGTGGCTGTCGACGACGGCGGCAGTGGTGGCCAGGACGGCGGTCAGGGCGACGGCTCCACCGGCCACCAGGACACGGCTGCGAGCGGGCGCGGTCTTCGCAACGGCTCGACGCGGGGCGCCCAGCGGGTTCAAGTGCGTGGGGGTGTCCTGCTGGGTCCGTTCCCGATTCCTGACCATGCCCGTGGCTTCGGCCGTGGACGGGGTGGGCACGGAGAGGGCCGTGCCGGCGAGCGCGGCCAGTGTCCGGGCGCATTCGAGTGCCGTCGGGCGGGCCGGCTCGTCGCGCGCCGTCATGTTCCGCAGCAGGACGGCGAGTTCCGTCGGCAGGGTGCTGGGCACCATGGGTTGGCGGTGGAGCCGCGCGATCGCCGCTTCGAGGGGCCCGCCGTCGTATTCGAGCCTGCCTGTGAGGCATTCGAGAAGGACGAGACCCAGGGCGTAGATGTCGGCGGGCCGGCCCACGGGCTGGCCGAGCACCTGCTCAGGGGCCAGGTAGGCGGCGGTGCCGACGAGTGTGCCGGTGGCGGTGCGGGTGGAGGCGTCGACCGGCTGGGAGATACCGAAGTCGGTCAGGTACGACCGACCCGAGCTTTCGAGGAGGATGTTGGACGGCTTGACGTCACGGTGCACGATCCCCGACTCGTGCGCGTGAGCCAGCGCCTCGGCCAAGGCGGCGCCGAGTGCTGCGGTGTCCTGGGGAGACAGGGGGCCTTCGGCGATGCGGCCTCTCAGCGTGGGGCCGTCGATCAGTTGCATGACCAGGTAGGCGCGTCCGTCGTGCCACCCGGCGTCGTAGGCGGTGACCAGCCCCGGATGGTGCAGGCGCGCCACGATCTCGACCTCGCTCCGGAAGGCGTCCTCCGTTGCGACGCCGACACCGGGCCGGAACACCTTCACCGCCACCGCTCGCCTCAAACGCAGGTCGAACCCGCGGTGGACGTCCGCGGCGCCGCCCGAACCGATCCGAGCGTCCAGGCGGTAGCGGCCGGCCAATATCTCCGTGGAAAACCTAGAGGCCAGCACGCCAGCCGACTCACGGAGCCTCATTACCTCTCCCCTGCCTCCATGGCGATCCTTGCGCCCGCCCATCACCAAACCCGTGTCGCACGCAAGTACCCGCGAGATACCGGGCTATCCCCGGACCGAGCGCCGGAGGGCAACCCGGTACGAGACCGGAAGGCGCAGGGCGGCGCAGCCACCCTCAGTGGTTGATCACGTAGCTACTGTCGAGGTCGCGGTGACGCCGCCTCGCCGACACCCCATCAGCGGAGCTCCGCGTCGGCCGGCGGCGGCATCATCGCCGGCGGATGCGCGATGCGGGCGCCGGCGTCCAAAGCCGGCCGACCGCTGCCAGTACTAGCCGAGGTCGTGGCTGCGCCCCCAGCCGGGGTGATCCGCGTCGCGGCTTCAGGCGACCTCCAGGTGCCCAGCGCGTTCCATGACGGTGCGGACCTCGGCGATCAGGCGCGTGATCAGAGACTGCGGGGCGCCGTCGTTCCACACCACTGCGAGGTCGAAGGGCTTCGCGTCCGTGACCTGGATCCAGCGCACGTTGCCGGCGGGCATCAGTGCGTGCAGCGGTTGCGGGGCGAACCAGATGCCGCGGCCGCGGCCGACTTCCAGCAGGCAGTCCTCTACCTGGGGCACCACCGGGCCGCGTGGTGCGGGTCGGCCGTCCGGTCGGGGGTCCGCGAGCCAGAACCGATCGGCTTCCGGTGACGCAAGGACGTCGGGACGTACGACCGGATCGTCAGCAAGGTCGGCGAGCGTCAGGGTGGGACGGTCGGCCAGCGGATGGCGAGTGGACAGCACCACGGCTCGGGGATCAGTGCGGACGACCGCGGTGTGCAGCCCGACGTCACCGAGCGGCAGCCACATGAAGGCCGCGTCCGCACTCCCGTCCACGAGGAGCTCGAGCTCCTGTCGGGGGTCTCGCACCCCGTTCAATGTCACCTGCAGGCCGGGGACCGCCGCCTCGAGGGCATCGGCCACATCGACGGCGAACAAGGTGGTCGCGGCGGGACAGCAGGCCAGACGAAGGGTGCCGGTCTCGGCGCCGGCCACGGCGCGGACCCGTGCTGCCAAGCGGGCGACGTCGTCGATGACGGTCGCACCGCCGGCGGCGAGCTCCTCTCCGGCGGCAGTGAGCAGCACGCCGCGTGAGGTGCGCACCAAGAGGTCTACGCCCAGGGAGCGTTCCAGCTGCCGCACATGCGTCGACACCGCCTGTTGTGTCAGATGGAGCGCCGACCCGGCGCCGGTGATGGACCGCTTCTGGGCCACCACCAGGAACGAACGCAGATGCCGAAGGTCGATGTCGCTCACGTCGAACACCATAGCGGCCACAACGATCTACGGTGCCCGGCACAAGATTTCGCTGTTTCCTCCCAGAGCGTTGCCGCATTCAGAATCTTCCTGCCGACCGCAACGGCGCGCTACCGGAACGGCGGGCCACCGAGGCGTGACGGTGCCGGGGCGTCGACTGTGCAGGGGCGTGCGGTTCCGCAAGCTCCGGCATTCGGGCCGGCGAACTGGACTGCGGCCCGGTCGGCGCCCGCAGACACGGATGCGCCGCAGCGCGGGCGAGGACCCGGTGCGGCGCGCCGGTCGCCGCGGCCTGAGGCGGAAGCCGTCGAAGACAAGCTCAACGCTATGACAGGGGAGGCTCAGTGAGCACGACCGACCGTCCCGCCCTCGGGGCGGACTTGCTTCGCCACATGGAGCGCCAGGCCGTGGTCGAGGTGTGCACGCGCATGGGGTGGCACGCCGACCAGCGCGAGTGGGAGGCGCTCAAGGCCGTGTTCACCGACGAAGTGCGTCTGGACTACACGAGCCTGAACGGCGGTGAACCGGCCGTGTTGTCGCCGGGGCAGATCGTGGACGCCTGGTCTCAGGTGCTGGGCGGGTTCGACGCGACCCAGCACCTGATCACCAACCACCTCGTGACGCTGGCGGGCGACACGGCCGTGTGCACCGCGTCTTTCCAGGCCACCCATCGGCTGGCCGACCCGTTCGGGGCACCGCTGTGGACGCTCGGCGGCACCTACCGATTCGACCTGGTCCGCACCGACGGGCAGTGGAAGATCAGCGGTGTCTTGATGACGGTGGCCTGGGCCGACGGCAACAGGGAGCTGATGGCGCTGGCGGCGAAGGCGGCCGGATGAGCCGATGGCACAGCGCCGTCCTGCCGGCCGCTTCCCTCCCCGCGTAGGCCTGCGCGGAGAACCACTCCGGGCCCCGCGAACCGCATCACTCCGGACCCGGCATGCTGGCGGCACCGAGTCCGTCCCGCGCCGGCCCGGTCATGCAGGGCGAGGTGCCGGAGCCCGTCGCCGCCCGAGTACGCCCCGTGAACGCCGAGGACCTCGACGCCCTGGTGGCCGCGTTCACCCCGGGCCGAGGTGATCGACGTCGGCCGCCCTTCCGGCCGTGACGCCATCCGCGCCGACCTCCCCTACGCCAACTGATCACCTAGAGAGGACTGTTCGTGACGACCCAGCAGAAGGTCACCTTCCCCAGCGGTGGGACCACGCTGACCGGCAACCTGTTCCTGCCCGACAGCGGGGCCCCGGCGCCGGGGATCGTGGTGGCCGGCACCTGGACCAGCGTCAAGGAGCTGATGGCCGACCGGTACGCCGAACGGCTGGCCGACCGCGGCTACGCCGCCCTGTCGTTCGACTTCGCCGGCTTCGGCGAGTCCGGAGGCGAACCGCGCGACGTGGAGGACCCGGCGCGCAAGGTCCGCGACATCCACCATGCGGTGACGTTCCTGGCCGCCCACCCGTCGATCGACGCCGACCGGCTGGGCGCCCTGGGGATCTGTGCGGCCGCGATGTACATGGCCGACAACGCGGCCCGCGACGACCGCGTCGGCTCCCTTGCCCTGGTCGCACCCTGGCTGCACGACGCCGCGATCTGCGAGGCCGCCTACGGGGGCGCGGACGCGGTCGCCCAGAAGATCGAGATCGCCCGGGAGGCCCGTGCCCGGTTCGCGCGGACCGGCGAGATCGACTACGTCCCGGTGGTCAGCGCCACCGACGAACACGCTGCCATGCCTTACGACATCGACTTCTACCTCAACCCCGCTCGCGGCTCCATCCCCGCCTGGCCCAACCGGTTCGCCGTGATGGCGTGGGAAGACTGGCTCACCTACGACTCCATCGCCTTGGCGCCGCGCATCACCCAGCCCACCCAGCTCGTCCACAGCGAGGATGCCGCCATCCCGGACGGCGCCCGCCGTTTCCACGCTGGGCTGGCCGGCCCCAAGGACATCCTGTGGACGGAAGGCACCCAGTTCGACTTCTACGACCAGGACCCGCAGGTCACGCTCGCGGTGGACACGGTGGCGGCTCACTTCGGCAGGACCCTGCGGTGATTCGTGCCACCGGAGCTACCGGCCTTGTCGGTGGCGAGGTCGTCCAGGCGCTCCCGGACGGGGCAGTCGGTCCGCACGCTGGTGCGCCGGGCCGTCGATCTGCCGGTCCACCCCACCGTGGGGAGGTGACCGGTCGTCCGCCCCGCCCCTTTCGCCTCTGGGCCCTCGCTCACCGCGGGGCCTTCACCGCTCCCTCGCACCCCCGACATCACGAAGGCTCCCGATGAACCAGCGATTGCGGCACCTGCTGGCCGCGGCCTCCGCCACCGTATGCGTGATCGCGTCGGTGGTGGGCTGTTCGAGCGACGACACCTCCGAAGCGCTCGGCGGAAAGGCGGCACGGCCTGGACGGTTCGCCTCACCCAACCCGGGTTCCGTCAACACCTACTGGATCCAGGCACCGGAAGGCCTGGTCCTCATCGACACCTTGCGCACGCCGGCCGACGCCCGGAAGGCGATAGCGGAGATCAGGAAGACCGGCGAACCCGTCGCAGCCATTCTGCTGACCCACTCCCATCCCGACCATGTGGGTGGGGCGGGCGCCTTCCACGAGGCCTTTCCCGAGGCGTCCGTCTACGCGTCCAGGGCGACCGACAAGGCCATGCGGGAGGACAGGCGCGGCTTCTACCCGCTGGCTCGTTCGGCGAACCCCCGCTTCCCAACCGAACTCAGGTACGCCGACCGGACCTTCGAGGACGGCACACCGTTGCAGGTGGGCGGTCAACGCTTCGAGACCGCCGGCTTCGCCGAGGGAGAGTCCGACACCGCGACCGTGTACTACCGCCCCGACACCGGCGACCTCTTCTCCGGCGACCTGGCGGCCAGGAAGGTCACGCCCGCGCTGATCGAGGGGCACAGCTGCGGCTGGCTCCGGATCCTGGCTCAGTTGCGCCGGCGCTTCCCCGGGGCCACAACGATGTACCCGGGGCACGGGGCCCCGGGTCCGGCCCGCGCGCTGATCGACGACCAGCGCCGCTACCTCCAGCGGTTCCGCGGCCTCGTCCGGTCGGCCGTCGCCCCGGACTCCCCCGAGGGCGGCACGGTCACCCCCGACGAACAGAGAACGATCATCACCGGGATGGAGCGCGCCTATCCCGCCCATCCGCCGGTAGCGGACCTGCCGACCATCGTGCAGGAGAACATCAAGGCCGTCGCCAGGGAGCTGACCGCCGAGGACGCCACCCAGCTTCGCGCCGGCTGCGCGGACCATGCACAGAAGGGCGCGGACTCTCCTCGTTCCGTCTCGTCGGCAGCCCCGGAGGCTCTCACCCCGCACTGACACCAACCTGGCCGGTCCACAGCACGAACCTCAGCCGAGAGAAACGACGTCCAAGGGTCGGCCTCGGCCGGGCGGGTGGGGACGGTGGCCGCTCGGTCCGGCCGTCCCCACCCCCCTCGCTCCTGCCGCCACTCCCGCTCCCCTCGTACCGGGAGTCGACGTCGGAGGAGATCAGCGCGGCCGCCCGCGGGAAGTTGAGGGAGGCCGGCGCCGGCGGTTACGGCAACTGCTCCAGGAAGGAGGCGAGTTCGGCGTTGAAGCGGGCCGGGTTCTCCATGTTCGGGTAGTGGGCCGCGCCCGGGACGCCGACGGTGCGGCCGCCCGGGACGAGGTCCGCGAGACGGGCGGCCATGGCGAGGTGGTCCGCGGAGTCCAGGGCGCCGTTGATCGCGATCAGGGGGACCTTGATGCCCGGCACGCGCTCCCAGGTCTGTGTGACGGGCACCAGGTGGTTCGGCTCGTCCGGCGTGTGCTTGCCCAGGGTGCCCAGAGCCATCTCCCGCAGTCCGCGCACGATGCCGGGGTCGAGGTCGGCCACCTCGCGGTGCGGGCCGGCGGCGAACCGCACGAACGCGTCGACCCAGCCGGCCAGGTCCCCGGCGGCCAGGGCCCGCTGCTGATCGGCCACCACCCCCAGCACCCACGGGTCCTCGAAGGCGAGTTCGCTGGTGCCGACCCCGCTGACGACGAGCGCGCGGACCAGTTCGGGGTGTTCCAGCGCGCAGTCGACGGCGATGCCCCCGCCCATCGACAGGCCGACGAGCACGGCGGGGGCGGCGTCGAGACCCCGCAGCAGGGCGGCGAGGTCGTCGGCCTGCCGGAAGGGCCCGGAAGCGTTGTCGGAGGCGCCATGGCCGCGGGCGTCCCACGCGATGACCCGGTGGCTCGGGGCGAAGGCCCGGATCTGCTCCTCCCACATGCGGTGGTCGGCGAAGCCGCCGTGCAGGAAGACGAGGGGCGTACCGGAGCCCGCCTCACGGTAGGCGAGGGAGCCGTCGTCGGTCGGGAGCGAACGGACGGGCGTGGATGCCAAGTCGAGAGTCATGACACCTAAGGTGTCATTTTTTGACGGAGTTGGCAACCAAGGTGTCATCCTGGTCCCATGAACGACGATCGCACCACCCCCGAAGCCTCACCGGACGAGCTGGCCGAACGCCTCACCGAGGTCTTCGACCTGGTCGGGCCGCTCTACCGGCGGGTGCAGCGCAAGGTGGAGGAGGCCGCGCCGATCGAGGGCCTGTCGGTCGGCGTGCGCGCGGTGCTCGATCTGCTGTGCGCCCGGGGGGCCATGACGGTGCCCCAGATGGGCCGGACGCTGGCGCTCAGCCGGCAGTTCGTCCAGCGCATGGTGAACGACGCGGCGCGCCAGGGCCTGGTGGAGAGCACGCCGAACCCCGCGCACCGCCGGTCCTCGCTGATCCGGCTCACCGACCCGGGCCGGGCGGCCATCGGCGCCGTACGGGCCCGCGAGCACGAGCTGCTGCGCCGCGTGGACGGCGAGCTGACCATGACGGACGTCGACGCGTGCCTGCGGGTGCTCGGCGCGATGCACGCGCTCTTCGCCGACGTGGATGTGGACTGAGCACACCGCCCGGGCGGTCAGCCGGTGGCCAGGTCCTCGAGCCGGTCCTGGGAACCGTCGAAGCGGTCGTGGTCACCGACCGTCTTGCCGGTGGAGGTGTACTGCCACATCGTGTACGCCGACCAGCCCGCCGGCAGCGGACCCACCGTGGCGGCGTAGCGCGCGATCCACAGCGGGTTGGTCGCGCCGAAGCCGGCGTAGTCCCCGGTGCAGTCGGACCACCAGCTGGTGGCCGTGTAGATGACCGCGTCCCGGCCGGTGCGCGATTTGTAGCGGTTCAGGAAGTCGCGGATCCAGCTGACCATGCCGCTCTTGGACTTGCCGTAGCAGGCGTCGCCGTACGGGTTCCACTCGATGTCGAGGGCGCCGGGGAGGGTCTTCTCGTCCTTCGACCAGCCGCCGCCGTGGTCCACGAAGTAGTCGGCCTGGGCGGCGCCGCCGGCGGTGTCCGGGGTGGCGAAGTGGTAGGCGCCGCGGATCATGCCGGTGGCGTACGAGCCGTCGTACTGCTGGGTGAAGTAGGGGTTGGTGTAGTACGTCCCCTCGGTGGCCTTCATATAGGCCCACCTGGTGCCGCTGTCCCAGAGCGTCGGCCAGTCGACGTCGCCCTGATGGCTGGAGACGTCCACGCCCTCGATCTGGGACGTGCGGCCGTCCGGGGGCAGGGCGCCGGTGGTGCCGTCATGGGAGAGGACACCGATGCCCATGTAGGCGCTGCCGCGCTCGGGTACGCCCCCGGTCGGCTCGGATACGGCCTGGGGGCTGGAGAGTAGGAGCAGGAGGCCGGCAAGGGCGCCACTGAGACACAGGCGGGACCGGCCGCGGAAGGTGTAGATGGAGCGTCGCACGGTTTCCATCTGACCCGGGGTCGGATCGTCCCGCACCCCGGGTACCGCCCGATGAAGCCATCCGCGGCCGGTTTCTAGCCCATGTGGGTGCCTGTCAGCCCTCGATGCGGTGCTGGGTCCAGAAGGAGGTCAGGTCCGTGGTCGTGGCGGCCTGGGCCGCCGCCTTGAACTCGGCCGTGGTGGACACGCCGTACCAGTGTGCGGTCGCGTAGTCCTTCAGCAGCTTGGCCATGGCGGTGTCGCCGATGACGCGCCGCAGGTCGTGCAGGGCGCACTTGCCGTAGCCGTAGACGACGGTGGAGTACCGGGAGGAGTGCGCGTCCCAGTACGCCATGGAGTTGGTGATCTTCTCGGCGCTGGAGGCCCAGGAGACGCTGCTCCAGCAGTTGCTGCCGGTCTTGCCGAGGGCGAGGTCGGTGGCGTAGTCGGTGAACGACTCGTCCAGCCAGGGGCTCGTGTACTCGTCGTCGCCGACGATGCCGTACCACCACTGGTGGCCGATCTCGTGGGTGAGCGCGGTGGTGCTGACGAGGTCCAGGACGAACCCGGGGTACTCCATGCCGCCGAACCAGTAGTTGTTGTCGATGACCGCGTCCAGTTCGCCGTACGGGTAGGCGCCGAGCCGGGAGGCGTGGGCGTCGACCGCGGTCTTGGCGGTGCTGAGCATCGACTGGGCGCTGGAGGAGCTGATGCCCGAGACGGAGTACACGTTCACCGGGACACCGGCGGCCGAGGTGCCGGAGATCTTGGTGAAGGGTCCGGCCGCCCAGGCGAAGTCGCGGACCTTGGTGGCGGTGGCCGTGGTGACCGTACGGCCGCTGGAGCCGGGCGTGTCGGTGGAGGTGCCGGTCGCCGGGACGAGCAGGGTGCTCGGATGGTCGAGGGTGACCTTGAAGTCGGCGGCCAGGGAGTAGAAGGACTCGCCGTTGTTGGTGTACGGGTCCAGGTGCCAGCCCGCGCTGTCGCGGACGGCGAGGACGGGCAGGGCGTTGCCGAGGAAGCTGAACGCGCCGTCGTGGCCGAAGCGGTCGGCGCCGCTGGGCACGGTGATGCCGAGGTCGAAGCCGATGGTGGCGCTCTGGCCCTGGGCGAGCGGGGCCGGCAGGTAGATCTTCAGGGCGGTGCAGGCGACGGAGAGGGCTCCGGCGGTGCCGCCGGTGACGTTGCCGACCTTGATCGGCATCGCGTCGCAGCTGCCGTGGTAGTTGTCCCACAGCCGCAGATAGACCTCGCCGAGCGCGGTGGCGGAGGCGTTGGTGAAGGTCACGCTCTCGTGCCCGGTCCAGACGGTGCCGCTCGTGTCGCTGCTCAGGTTCACGGTGTACGCGGGCGCGGCCGGGGTGCGGGTGGCGTCCGTGGTGGGCGGGGTGCTGCCGCCGGAGGTGTCGAGAGCGACGTCGTCCAGGACGAAGCTGGTCTGGAGGCTCGAGTCCTCGGTTCCGGTGAAGGACAGGTTCACGGTCTGGCCGGCGAACGCCGAGACGTCGAAGGACTTCTGGACGTAGCCCGTGTTCTTGTTCAGGTTCGACCAGGTGGCCAGCGTCGTACTGCCGATCTTGGCCGTGAGCTTGTCGTAGGCGATCGACGAGGTCGTCTCGGCGGTGTCGATGTGCAGCCAGAAGCTGAGGGTTGCGGTGTCGCAGCCGGACGGGATCGTCACGCTCTGGGTGAGGGTGTCGGTGTGCGTGCTGCCGACGCCGTCGAGCCAGGCGTAGGAGCTGCCGCCGTGGGCGGTCTGCCCGGAGCGGCTGGTGACCACGGTGGAGGAGGATGCGGTCCACGGTGATGTCCCGCTCTCGAAGCCGCCGTTGCCGACCACCTGGGCCGGGGTGCAGGCGGCGGCCACGGGGGACGGGGCCGGCTGGGCGGCGGCGGGTGCGCCGGGGAGGGAGAGGGCGGCCAGCGCGGCGACGGTGACGGCACCCGCGCCGAGGGCCTTGTGGGGGGTCGGTCTCACACGCTACTCCTTTGCGGCGGCCGGGGTCCGGCCTGCTCGATGACCGCCCGGCCGGCCGGGGTGCGCCGGGGGCGGGCGTGGACGGGGCTTGCGCGATCGTTGTGCCGAGCGGTGCGGCCACGCCCGCATGGGGTCAGGGGCGAGGCTGCCGAAAGAGTGGCAGATTTGACCAGTCCATGCCAGGAGATAAGGGGAAGTGGGCGAACCCGCTCCGAGTGCACGGGCCCGCCTTCCCTCCCCGCTACGGCCGGTCCCCGGCCCGGGCCTGGTCGATCAGCCGGCGCGGAGCGCCATGAACACGGCGCGCAGACGCGTGTCGCCCGGTCCCGGCCAGCCGCCCGCGACATGGCCGACCGCACCCCGCGGAGGCTGCGGCGGGTTCTCCACGACCGGCTCCAGCACCCGGTGCACCTGCAGGGTCGTGCCGTGGGGCGCGGGCAGGCGGGTGCCGTCCTGGTCGTCGGCCGGTGCCGGGGTGAAGCCGGCCAGGTCGAAGGGGGCGCCGGTGTACGAGCGGGTGACCTCGTGGTCGGGGGTGTCGGACACGCTCTGGGCCATCGCCTGCGCCCTGCCCTCGATCAGCGACAGCAACTCGGCGACCAGCACGGGGTCGTGACAGCCGTCGTAGGCCCAGCGCTTGCCCAGCACGCCGTGCTCCATGGTGCCGACGAGGGCGTGCTCGGCACCTTCCAGCGGCGCCCCACGGTAGGTGAGCGGCACGAAGTAGGCCGTCCGTTCGGGGCCGGCGGTGTCGGTGGCCACCATGAACTCGATGCCGACCTCGCCCTCCGGATCGTCCAGCCGGAAGCCGCCGGACTTCTCCAGTACCGGGGCCGCGCCACCGCGGTACCACGGCCGGGTGGGCAGCCACTCGGCGAGCAGTTCGACCTTGGTCGGCTTGATGGTGGTGTGGTGGATGATCGCCATGCCGATGGGCCTCCCGTTGCGCTGATCAGTCCCTGGCAGCTTTTCATACGGCAGGACGCCGGAGCGGGGAGGCCACCGGCGGGAGCGCCGTGAGGTGATCACCAGCAGACGACCCGTCAGGAGGTCCGCCAGCGGGGAGGGATGGCCCATGGCGGCGATCGAGTGATGCGCCTGGCGCAGCCGTGTGGGGCCGCCCGCCGACGCACCCCGTCGTGCACGCTGTCCGGACTGCGCACCCATCGCTCAGCCGCAAACCGCGCCATGACGGACTGTCACGCGACAGGAGCAACACAGGTCGGCCCCCGGCGAGGGCTACCAGATCCTCGTGACGGTCCCGGTCGCCGACGACGCCCCGTGGCTCCGTCACCGACGTCGCCGAACTGCTCGTCGGTGGCACACCGACCGACCGTGCGAGCGACCCCGCCACCAGCAATTGGGTGGTGCGCGCGTCGGTATCGGCGCGGACGAGACGTTGACCAGACCCGGCCGAGGGGCGACCCACCGGGCGCGCCGCGAGTGTCGGGCCCTGCCGGGTCGGGGCCGGCGGCGTCGGGGACATGCGGACGGGAGGCGTCGGAGGCGCGGGCATGCTCGGCGGATCAGGGGGTAGGCGCGCAGCAGCTTCGTACGTCGGCGACCCATCAAGGAGGCGGAGCGCATGCTCATGGCACACCCCGCAGTACTGCAGGACCTCATCGCCCAGTACGAGGCCCTCACCTTGCTCGGGGCGGAGGAGAGCACACCCCAGGCCCGGCAGCGGCTCGCGGACATCTCCTACACGCTGTGCGTGGCGACCGGTACCAAGGACGTCGACATGGCCCTGATCGCCGCCCGGCACCGCCTGTCCGGGGCCCGCCCGGAGGACGACTCCCTGCTCCAGGCGGCCGTGCCGGCGGAGCAGCCGTCCGGCGTCTGAACCACCCTCCCCCTCAGGGCTGTTGCCCGGCCCTCCCCCTGAACTCCTTGCACCCCGCTTCTGGTCGGCGAGACCTACCGGACGGTATACAGGCCCGGTCGAACGCGCGAGGGCCGCTCTCCGGTGCCGTCACCGCGCGATGCAGCGGTCTCAGGGGGAGGATTCATGACCAACGACACGCGTCCGGCGGGCAGGGCTGGAGGCCGGCGGCGGACCGCCGTGCTCGGAGTGGCGCTGGGCGGCTGCGCGCTCGTCGCCGCCGGCACGCTACCGGCCGCGGCACACCCCGCCGGACCCGGCCACCGGACCGCCTACGTGGCGCTCGGCGACTCCTACACCTCGGGCCCCGGCATCCCGCACCAGGTGGACACCGAGTGCGCGCGTTCGGACCGCAACTACCCCTCGCTCGTGGCCGCCCGACGGCAGGTGACCACATTCACGGACGTCAGCTGCGGCGGCGCCACGACCGCCGAGATGTGGCAGGCGCAGGGCGGCAACCCGCCCCAGCTCGATGCGCTGGACCGGCACACGGACCTGGTGACGCTGCAGATCGGCGGCAACGACGTCGGCTTCGGCTCGATCATCGGCACCTGCGCCCGCCTCGCCGCCCAGGACCCGGCGGGCAACCCCTGCGAGCGCTTCTACCGGGCCGCCGGCTATGACCAGCTGTCCCTCACCGTCGCGCGGACCGCACCGAAGGTCGACCGGGTGCTGCGGGAGGTGCACGCCCGGGCACCGCACGCCCGGGTGATCGTCGTCGGCTACCCGGACCTGCTGCCCGACGACGGCAGCGGCTGCTTCCCGCAGGTCCCCTTCGCACGGCAGGACTTCCCCTACCTGCGGGACACCGAGAAGCGGCTGAACCTGATGCTGCGGCTGGTCGCCGGGGTGAACCGGGCCGAATACGTGGACACCTACGGCCCCACGGTCGGCCACGACATGTGCAAGGCGCCCGCGGACCGCTGGATCGAGCCGCTCCAGCCCGCCTCGCCCGCGGCCCCCGCACACCCCAACGCCAAGGGAGAAGAGGTCATGGCGCACGCCGTGCTGGCCCGGCTGGAGCACGGGCGCGGACGGGGCTGAGCCGCGGGGCGGCCTCGTGACGGAGGCCGCCCCGCGGTCCGGTCAGCCGCCGAGCGCGCCCAGCACCACGGCCTGGGCCTCCTCCTGCACCCGGGCGAGGTGGTCGGCGCCGAGGAAGGACTCGGCGTACACCTTGTAGACGTCCTCGGTGCCCGAAGGCCGGGCGGCGAACCAGGCGTTCTCGGTGGTGACCTTGATGCCGCCGATCGCGGCGCCGTTGCCGGGCGCCTCGGTGAGGACACCGGTGACCGCCTCCCCGGCCAGCATGTCCGCGGTGACCTGCGTCGGCGACAACTTGGCGAGCAGCGCCTTCTGTTCGCGGGTCGCGGGGGCGTCGATGCGGGCGTAGGCAGGGGTGCCGAAGCGGGCGGTCAGGCCGGCGTAGTGCTCCGACGGGGTCTTGCCGGTGACGGCCGTGATCTCGGAGGCGAGCAGGGCGAGGATGATGCCGTCCTTGTCGGTGGTCCACACCGAGCCGTCCCGGCGCAGGAAGGACGCGCCGGCCGACTCCTCGCCGCCGAAGCCGAGGGCGCCGCTGACGAGTCCGTCCACGAACCACTTGAACCCGACGGGCACCTCGACCAGTTGACGGCCGAGGTCGGCGGCGACCCGGTCGATCATGGTGGAGGAGACGAGGGTCTTGCCGACGCCGGCCGCGGCCGGCCACTGGTCGCGGTGCCGGTACAGGTAGGAGATGGCGACGGCGAGATAGTGGTTGGGGTTCATCAGGCCCGCGTCCGGCGTGACGATGCCGTGCCGGTCGGCGTCGGCGTCGTTGCCGGTGGCGATGTCGAAGCGGTCGCGCTGCTCGATGAGGGAGGCCATCGCGTACGGCGAGGAGCAGTCCATGCGGATCCGGCCGTCCCAGTCCAGCGTCATGAACCGCCAGGCGGGGTCGGTGTGCGGGTTGACCACCGTCAGGTCGATGCCGTGCTGTTCGGCGATCCGCCCCCAGTAGGCGACGGAGGCGCCGCCGAGCGGGTCGGCGCCGATGCGCACGCCGGCCGCGCGGACGGCGTCCAGGTCCAGGACTCCGGGTAGGTCGGAGACGTACGTGCCGAGGAAGTCGTAGCGCTGGGTGGTGTCGACGGCGAGCGCGCGCTCGTACGGCAGCCGGCGTACGTCCTTCAGGCCGCCCGTGATGATCTGGTTGGCGCGGTCCTGGATCCAGGAGGTGGCGTCGGAGGCGGCCGGGCCCCCGCTCGGCGGGTTGTACTTGAAGCCCCCGTCGGCGGGCGGGTTGTGCGACGGGGTGACGACCACGCCGTCGGCGAGGCCGGCGGTGCGGCCCCGGTTGTGGGTGAGGATCGCGTGCGAGACGGCGGGCGTGGGTGTGTAGCCGTCGGCGCTGTCGATGAGCACGGTCACGCCGTTGGCGGCGAACACCTCCAGCGCGGTGGCCTTCGCGGGCTCCGACAGGGCGTGCGTGTCGGCGCCGAGGAAGAGGGGCCCGTCGGTGCCCTGGGCGGCGCGGTACTCGCAGATGGCCTGGCTGGTGGCGGCGATGTGGTCCTCGTTGAAGGCGCTCGCCAGGGACGAACCGCGGTGCCCCGAGGTGCCGAACGCCACCCGCTGCCCCGGGTCGGCGGGGTCGGGATGCAGCGTGTAGTACGCCGTGACCAGCCGGGCCACGTCGACAAGGTCCTCGGGACCGGCCGGCCGGCCGGCTCGTTCGTGCGGCATGAGTGCGTTCCTCCGCATCGGTGGGGTCGTTCGCTCACCGCCCATCTTTCCTCGTCAGCGGCGTGCCGTGCGAGTGCGCCCCACCGTCCCACCGGCCGGGACGCACCACACGGCCGCGATTCAGCCGATGTGGTAGCTGTCCCCGTACACCTTCCAGTCCAGCGGGGTGTTCAGGTCGAGGTTGCCCTTGCGCAGGAAGACCCGCTGCTCGGTGTCGACGCGGCTGGTGTCGCTGTGCGCCTCCTCCTGCTTCATGGCCCACACCCGGGCGTCCAGGAAGGCGTTGAGGTACGTCGCCTCGTTCCCGCCCCGGGCCGGCGGCTCGGCGGAGCGCAGGGCCCGCTTGCGGATGTTGCGGAAGCTGGTCGGGTCGTCGCCGTCGCCGTGCATGACGATGGCGTCGTAGTAGACGAACTGGCCGAGGGCGCGCAGTCCGTCGGCCTTGCCCTGGGCGACGGCGGGGTCGAAGTAGACGCGGTCGCGTTCGTCGTTCTGGGCCTGCTGGAAGGCGGTGTCCTGGGCGGCCTTGCGCCAGTCCTCGGGGTAGTCGGGGTCCAGACCGCTGTGGGAGTCGGTGCCGTTGACCTTGCGCAGGGCGGGCAGGTATGGGGCGAGGACGTTGCCGGGCTTGCGGTCGGTGTAGAGCCGGACGAGGTCGAGCATGTCGCCGGTGCCGGAGCAGAAGCCGATGAGGCCCGCGGTGTAGCCGCGCCCGTCGCCGATGTCCTCGATGTACTTGTACTGCGCCTTCCAGTCGAGCGAGGAGTTCTCCGCGCTCGACACCAGCTTCATGGCGATCTCCTTCTTCGCGGGGTCGTCCAGGCCCGGCGCGGCGGCCTGGGTTGCGCCGGCCCGGGAGGCGCCGAGGAGGGCACCGGAGGCGACGGCGCCCAGCGCTGCCACGACGGTCCGGCGGGAGAGGCGGGAGAGGGCTGCTGTGTCACGGTCTGCGTGCACCACAGGGGGCTCCAAAGGCTGGTGGGGGGTGGGGAGTTGGCCCGCACCGGTACTGGTAGGAAAGTTTCCTATCAAAGGAACGGAGGGCCGGTAACCCGGCGCGCGTGAAGTTCGTAGGATCGAACAGTACCCTGCGGCCCCGCCCCGGCCACGGCCGGTTCAGCCGCGTCGCGCCCTCTCGCGCTCCTGCGTGAAGGCGTACAACTCCTGCGAGGTGTCGATGAGTTCGCGCGCCTCCTCACGCGAACCGACCATCGGCTGCGACCCTTTCAGTGGCACCTGGGCGCTCTCCGGCAGGAACCTGACGGTGAGCAGCCCGATGACGCCGGCCAGCATCAGGTAGTAGGCCGGCATGAGGTCGTCGCCGGTCAGGTCGACCAGCGCGGCGGTGACCAGCGGAGTGGTGCCGCCGAACGCGGCGACGGCGAAGTTGAAGCCGATCCCCATGGCCGCGTAGCGGACGGCGGTCGGGAACAGGGCGGGCAGGGTGGCCGCGCTGGGCGCGGCGAAGCAGGCCAGCAGGGTGGCCAGGAGCAGCACGCCGAGGATCGGCGGCCAGGTGCCGTGCGCCTTGATCAGCAGGAAGGCGGGTACGGCGAGCACGATCAGCGCCGCGGCGCCGACGGCGTAGAGCGGCCGCCGGCCCACGTGGTCGCTGAGCCGGCCGAGGAAGGTGATCAGGACGACGATCCACACCATGCCGACGAGGACGAGGAGGTCCGCGGAGCCGCTGGAGCGGTGAAGGGTCTCGGTCTGATAGGTCGGCAGATAGCCGGTGACCATGTAGTTGGTGACGTTGTAGAGCAGCACCAGGCCCGTGCAGACGAGCAGGGCCCGCCAGTGGTTGCGGACGATGTCCTTGAACTCGCTGCCCGCCGACTCCCGCGCCAGGGCCTTCTCGTGGTCGTCCAGTTGCTGCTGGAACGCCGGGGACTCCTCCAGTTTCAGCCGCATGTAGAGGCCGATCACGCCGAGCGGTCCGGCGATCAGGAACGGGACCCGCCAGCCCCAGGAGAGCATCTGGTCGTCCGTCAGGGCCAGGTTGAGCGCGGTGACCAGGGCCGAGCCGAGCGCGTAGCCGACGAAGGTGCCGAAGTCGAGCCAGCTGGAGAGGAACCCGCGCCGGCGGTCCGGGGAGTACTCGGCGACGAAGGTGGTGGCCCCGCCGTACTCGCCGCCGGTGGAGAAGCCCTGCACCATGCGGGCCAGCAGGAGCAACACGGGCGCGGCGATGCCGATCGTCGCGTATCCCGGGATGACGCCGATGGCGAAGGTGCCCGCCGCCATCATGATCATGGTGGTGGCGAGCACTTTCTGCCGGCCGATCCGGTCGCCGAGCGGCCCGAACACCAGGCCGCCGAGGGGCCGCACGACGAAGGCGGCGGCGAAAGTCGCGAACGAGGAGATGACCTGGGCGGCCGGAGAGGCGCCCGGGAAGAACACCTTGCCGATGGTGGCGGCGAGGTAGCTGTAGACGCCGAAGTCGAACCACTCCATGCAGTTGCCGAGCGCGGAGGCGCCGACCGCGCGCCGGAGCAACGGAGGCTCGACGACCTGGACGTCGTCCGCGCGAAAGGCCCGCCGGTTGCGGCGCAACCTGCGGGCCAGTTCCTCCCTGACCTGATGCGGCAGCCGGGCCACGGCCCCCGGTACCCGCGCCCTGCTCCCGGCCTGCCGTTCCCCACCGGACCTCGCACCGCTCACGAGCGCCTCCTTCTCTCGCTTCGTCGATCACCGCCTGCCCCTGTGTCCGATCAAGAAACGGAACCACGCAATCCCATCCGGGACGGCGGTTGGACTTGCGCGGCACAAGGAAGCAGGGTGGACGGGCCCGTGCGCACACGCAGGGGCACCCCTACGGCACCACCCGGAGAAGAACCCGATGACGCACGTCGCGGACCCCGCTCGCTACGACGGCACCATGCGCTACCGGCGCACCGGCCGCTCCGGACTGGACCTCCCGCTCCTGTCCCTGGGCTACTGGCACAACTTCGGCGACGACCGCCCGTTCGGAGCTGGCCGAGATCGACACGTACACCACCGACGGCGGCGTCGACCTGTGGCGGGACGCCCGGCTGGGCCAGCTGGGATAGCCATCGCAACTGTGACCCACATCACAGACATAAGGGAAAAGTAGGACATAATGGAAGCCATTCGGACAGCGTTGTCATCCCTGCCCTCGCGACACCCCCGCGACTTCAAGGAGCCGCTCACCGTATGGCACACGGAGCCCCTCACATGCCCCTTCTGCCTCCCCCTCCCGACCTGAGCCTCGCCCGCGACTGCGAGCAGTGCCTGGGCTGGGGAACCGTCGTCACCCGCGACGGAGACCACGAGCTGTGCCGCGCATGCCAGCCCGACCTGCGCGACGACGAGGACCCCGCCACCTCCGCCTGACGCCTCCCCTGCCCGAACGTTCACGTCGGGCAGGGGCAGCCGCTCTCCCCTGTTCCTCGGCCGTGCGCCATCCGATGCGCGCCGGGGTGTTACCTGTGGGTAATCCCGGATGGTTTGATGTGCGGCGCCACTCAGCCCCTCGTCGACAGGGAGATCCGGTGACGCCCTTCGCACCGCGCCGCGCCCTCGCCGCGGCCGTGCTCGCCCTCGCCCTGCCCGCCGCGGCGATCGCCGGGCCGGCACCGGCCGCCGCCGCCGAACCGGCACCGGCGCTGCGGGTCCTGACGTACAACGTCTTCCTCATGAGCAAGAACCTGTACCCCAACTGGGGACAGGACCACCGGGCCGCGGAGATACCGAAGGCGTCCTTCTTCCGGGGCAACGACGTGGTGGTCCTCCAGGAGGCGTTCGACAACTCCGCGTCGGACGCGCTGAAGCGCGCCGCGGCGGCCTCATACCCGTACCAGACCCCGGTGGTGGGGCGGAGCCGGGACGGCTGGGACGCCACCGGCGGGGCGTACTCCGCCAGCACCCCCGAGGACGGCGGGGTCACCGTGCTGAGCAAGTGGCCGATCCTGCGCAAGGAGCAGTACATCTACCAGGACGCCTGCGGCGCCGACTGGTGGTCCGACAAGGGCTTCGCGTACGTGGTGCTGGACGTCGGCGGCGCCAGGGTGCACGTCGTCGGCACGCACACGCAGTCCACGGACGCAGGGTGCGCCGCGTGCGAGGCCGCGCAGATGAGGGCCCGACAGTTCCGGACCATCGACGCCTTCCTGGACGCCAAGAACATCCCCGCGAACGAGGAGGTGCTGGTCGCGGGCGACCTGAACGTCGACTCGCGGAGCGCCGAGTACACGACCATGCTCGCCGACGCGGACCTGGCCGGGGTCGACGCCCGCACCGGGCACCCGTACTCCTTCGACACGCAGGAGAACTCCATCGCCCACGACCGCTACCCCGACGATCCGCGCGAGGACCTGGACTACGTCCTCGCCCGCGCCGGCAACGCCCGGCCGGCC
Source organism: Streptomyces sp. NPDC036984 (assembly GCF_055607665.1). Classification (NCBI taxonomy): domain Bacteria; kingdom Bacillati; phylum Actinomycetota; class Actinomycetes; order Kitasatosporales; family Streptomycetaceae; genus Streptomyces; species Streptomyces sp. NPDC036984. Next base: position 88,432 of record NZ_JBVJRL010000009.1, on the reverse strand, counting down.
GGGTGGCGGAACGAGGTCGTCGCGGAGCAGTCGGCGCCCTGGACGGTGACGAGCTGGGGGACGTCGTACACGTATACGAACCTCTCGGACCACTACCCGCTGCGCGCCCTCGCCCCGTAGACGCGGCACACGGCGGCGGGGGCCCGCCGAAAGCGGGGGGCGTCCCCCTCCCCTTTTGGGTGGGGGGCTCCCCACGGTGCCACCAGCCTCCCCCGCCCCCCGTCCCCCCCCGGGGG
>NZ_JBVJRL010000009.1:0-88186 GCF_055607665.1 Streptomyces sp. NPDC036984 | reverse complement strand
CCCCGCAACCCCCCCCCCCCGGAGACGCGCAAAACGGCGGCGGCCCCCGCCAAAACCCGGTCCCCGCCGCCGTCCCTGTGCGGGTGGCGCGCTACCAGCGGTACCAGCGGCCTCGCCGGCCTCCGGTCCCGGCCGGGCGGACGACGAAGCCCACCAACCACAGCACGAGCACGATGACCGCGATCCACCACAGCGCCTTCAGCGCGAAGCCCGCGCCGAAAAGAATCAGGGCCAGCAGAAGTACCAGCAGCAAAGGAACCATGTTTATCGACCTCCGCTCCGGCGGGTTCCCGGAAATTCCACACTCAGACCTCTTGATCTTCACCGGGGGTCACATCCGGATTTCTGGTTTGGATGAGGCCGGAGCGGCAATCCGAATGGCGACCGAAGACCGCGTCGACGTTGGGATGTGACACGCGATGTCCGGCAACCAGAAGTCGAAGGGCAAGGCGGAGCAGGCCAAGGGCAAGCTCAAGGAGGCCGCAGGTCGCGCCGTCGGAAACGAGCGCTTGGAGGCCGAGGGCCGTATGGAGGGCGCCCGCGGAGACGCCCGGCAGGCGAAGGAGAAGGTGAAGGACACCTTCAAGCACTGAAGACGTCTGCGTCTTTCCGCGCCGAGTCGTGCGCCGATACGGATGTGGAACGGGCCCGGAAATCCGACGGAAGCGGATTTCCGGGCCCGTTTCCGCTGTGTGGCGCCGCCACGCCGCCTCTCAGCATGCGTTGGTGAGCATCCGGAGGATTCCTCGCGAACGCCCCTTTGACCCGCGGCCCAGCGGGTAGCCGGGGAGGGACGGCACGACCCCACCTGTGCGCAGGAAGGGGCCCTGACCCCCCAAGGAAAAGGGCGACGAGGTATGGACATCCCGCTCAGGACCCACGCGACGACGCAGGACCGCCCCGCGCGCCTGCGCTGGAGCCGCACCTGGGACACCGGCGTGTCGAGCATCGCCGAGGCCAGAGACGCCGTCGCGGCCCTGCTCTCCCGGGCGCGGCCGGCCCCCGAACGCCGCTCGGTGCAGGATGCCCAGCTCGTCGTGAGCGAACTCCTCGCCAACGCGGCCACGCACGCCCCCGGTCGGTGCGCCCTGCTCCTGGAGCTGCTGCCCGGAGCCGCCGCGCTGCGCGTCGCCGTGTCGGACACCTCCGCGCAGCCGCCCCGGCGGCGCCCTCCCGATCCCGGGCGGGTCGGCGGCCACGGCCTGCACCTGGTGTCGATGCTCGCCCGCGACCTGGAGGTGACCTGGCTGTCCCTCGGCAAGCGGGTCACCGCGACCGTTCCGCTGCACCCCGCGGCAGCCGGCTGACCGGTCGGTCCCGGCGGATCAGTCCACGCGGATCCCGACGATGCAGGTGTCGTCGTCGGTGTCCGACCTGCTGAAGGTGAGCAGCCGGTCCAGGTGCTGGTCCAGGGAGCCGGGCGCGGCGCGCGCAGTGTCCAGGAGATGGGACAGGGACTCCTCCACCGACCGGTCCCGGCGCTCGATCAGGCCGTCGGTGTACATCAGCAGGGTGTCCCCGGCGGCCAGCTGCACCTCCGTCTCCTCGTAGCGCGCCTCCGGCACCGCCCCCAGCAGCATTCCCCCGACCGGGGGCAGCGCGGTGGCCTCCGCCTCGCGGACCAGCACCGGCGGCAGATGGCCCGCCCGCGCCCACCGCAGGGTGCGGTGCTCGCCGTCGTACAGGCCGCACACGGCGGTCGCGGTGACGGCGCCCGTCAGATGGTGGGCGACGATGTTGAGCCAGGACAGCAGCTGCGCCGGGCCGGCGCCGGTCACGGCCAGGCCGCGCAGCGCGTTGCGCAGGACGACCATGCTGGTCGCCGCCTCGATGCCGTGTCCGGCGACATCGCCGACGCACAGCAGGACCAGTCCGGAGGGCAGCACGACGGCGTCGTACCAGTCGCCGCCGACCAGGTTCTCGGTCTCGGCGGGCCGGTAGCGCACCGCCACCTTGAGGCCGGGCACCAGCAGCGGGGCCTGGGCCGGGGGCATGATGGCGTGCTGGAGCTGGAGGGCCAGCCGGTTGCGCTCGACGGCCTGCTGCTCGGTGTGGGCCAGCTGGTCGCGGGTGGCGGCGAGGGCGACCTCGGTCCAGTGCTGGGCGGAGATGTCCTGGTAGGCGCCGCGGACGACGAAGAGCTGGCCGTCGGTGTCGAGGACGGGTTCGGCGACGACCCGCATGTGCCGGGTCACGCCGTCGGGTCGCAGCAGCCGGAACGCGGCGGAGGCGGGCCTGCGGTGGTGCAGCAGGGTGCGCAGGAAGCGGCCGAGGGTCACGGCGTCGTCGGGGTGGGCGTGGGCCGGCAGGTCCTGAAGGGCGACCGGGGTGCTGGTGGGCGCGCGGCCGTACAGGCTGAACAGCTGGCCGTTCCAGGTGATCTCGCCGGTGAGCAGGTTCTCCTCGAAGCCGCCGATCCGGCCGAGCCGCTGGGCGTGCTGGAGCAGGCTGGCCAGGCGCGCCGTCTCGTCCTCGATCCGCCAGATCAGCAGCACGCTCGTACCGTGCCGGCTGATGCTGATGTCGGCGACGGCGGACAGCGGCACCTGGTCGACCAGGGCGGTCAGCCGCATCCGGCGAGCGCGGAACGGCTCGCCGGTGGCGTAGACCCGCTCCACCCGCTGAAACAGCTCGCTGGCGCCGGCGGCCGACGGATAGGCCTCCAGCAGCAGGGCGCCGCCCACGACGGCCCGCGGCCGGCCCGCGGGGTCGAGGAAGCGGCTGTTGACGTGCTGGATGCGGAAGTCGACCAGCTGCCCGGCGTCGTCCAGGTGCGGCACGAGGACCAGGGCCGGGTCGTGCAGCCCGTCGGCCAGGTCCATCAGCTCGACCACGTCGGGCAGCGGCCTGGGTTCCGGCCCGGCGGCCGGCGGCGGTGCGAACGTCTCCAGGGTGTGCGCGCACAGCTCGGCGAGAGCCTCCACCTGCCGGACGACCGGGCGCGGCAGCGGGCCCTCGGGCTTGGGCCAGGCGATCTCCAGGACGCCGTGGATCCGGCCGCCCGTGCCGGCGGGTACGGCGATCCGCGCGCCGTCGGCGTACTCGCGCCGGCCGATCGTGGGCAGCCCGGACCCGGCGAGCGAGGGCAGCCACTGTCCGTGGGGTTCGGTCAGGCCGCGCCGGGCCACCGTGGCGACGTCGGGCGGGACGTAGCGCCAGCGGGCGGCCTCGCCCGGCGGGAAGCCGGCGCTGCCCGCGAGGGTCAGCGAGCCGTCCGAGCCGGCCGCCCAGATGGCCACGGCGACCGCGCCCAGCGGGCGCAGGGCGTGCTCCAGCAACGAGTCGGCCATCGCCTGGGTGTCGTCGGCGGCCAGGACACCGCTCTCGGCGGCGCGCAGCCGTACCGCGGCGGACTCCGCGACCGGCCCGGGCGGCTCCGCGGCGGCGGACAGGAACGCCTCGGTGATCTCCGCGACGCGGTCCCGGGCCGCCTGGTTGATGACGTCCACCGCGAACTCCAGCGGGGTCACCTGTGCCTGCGCGGTCAGTTCGGCGAGCTGGCGGGCGGCCTGGGCGGGGCCGCAGCCGAGGCGTTCGACCAGGATGCCCTTGGCCAGTTCGATGAGCGCCCGGCCCTCCGCCTCGGCCTGCGCCGCCCGTACCTCCCGGCGCAGCCGTTCGACGGTGGCGGCGAGCCGGCCCACCGGGGAGGCGGCCGGGACGTCGGGCAGGACCACTTCGACGGCGGAGAGCTCGGCGAGCCGGCCGGCCGGAACGTCGGGCAGGACCGCCTCGACGGCGGGGAGCTCGGCGGGCGGGCCGGCCGGGGCGTCCGGTCCGGCGGGCGGTTCGTGGGTGGTCACCGGATCGGTACTCCTCGGCCTGCGGACGGGCGGGCGTGCGGTGCCGGGCTCATGCGGGGAGCCAGCGCCGCACACAGGCGATGAGGTCATGGGTGTCCACCGGTTTCGTGACGTAGTCGCTGGCGCCGGAGGCGAGGCTCTTCTCCCGGTCGCCCTGCATGGCCTTGGCGGTCACCGCGATCACCGGCAGGTCGGCGTACTGCGGCATCTTGCGGATCTCGGCCGTGGCCGTGTACCCGTCCATCTCGGGCATCATCACGTCCATCAGGACCAGTTCGACGTCCGGGTTGTGCATCAGCGTCTCGATGCCCTTGCGGCCGTTCTCCGCGTGCAGGACACGGAAGCCGTGCAGTTCGAGGATGCCGCTGAGTGCGAACAGGTTCCGCGCGTCGTCGTCCACGACGAGGACGGTACGGCCACGGGTCTGCTCGTCGATCAGGTGCGGTGCCGTGCGCTGGGGCTCGTCCCCGCGGACCAGGGTGAGCACCTCGCCGGGCTCCTCGGCGGACAGGTGCAGGGCGATCCGCTCGCGCAGCTCGTCCAGGCTGAACAGGTACTCCAGGGAACCGCCCACGGTGGACTCCGCGGGGGGCTCGGTACGGTGCGAACCGTGCACCAGCACCGGGACGCTGGTCAGGGCCGAGTCGCCGCGCAGTGCCTCCAGGAAGCGGGCCGACTCCCCGTCGGGCATGCCCAGTTCCACGACGACGCAGTGGCAGGGCTCGGCGGCCAGGGCGCCGGCCGCCTCCTGGGCGCCGACCGCGGTGATGATGTCGACGGGCATGCCGCCGCCGTCGGGACGGGCGTGCTCCAGATCCCCGACCACGCTCTCGGCGACCAGCGTCAGCAGCCCGCGCGGGCGCTCCTCCACCACGAGCAGACGGCGCGGGCGCTTCGCGGTGGCGGGCGGCAGCCCCTGCGCGAAGTCCGGCCCGGGTGCGCCGTCCGTCAGCTCCCGCTCGGCCGGCTTCGGGACGGGGCGTCCGGCCCGCAGGACGTCCTCGAAGTCCGGCCGGGCCACGGGCAGGAAGAGGGTGAAGGTGCTGCCCTTGCCGGGGGTGCTGTCCACGGTGACGGCACCGCCGAGCAGGTGGGCGATCTCCCGGGTGATGGACAGCCCCAGACCGGTACCGCCGTACTTGCGGCTGGTGGTGCCGTCCGCCTGCTGGAACGCGCCGAAGATGGTCTCCAGCTGCTGCTCGGGGATGCCGATCCCGGTGTCCTTCACCCGGAACGCGACGACCGAGCCACCGCGCACGACGCCCTCGGGCACCTCGTCGTCGGTGGCGGGTTCGACACGGAGTGCGACACCGCCCTGTTCGGTGAACTTCACCGCGTTGGACAGCAGGTTCCGCAGGATCTGCCGGAGCCGGGAGTCGTCGGTGAGCAGGTCGGCGGGGGCGCCGGTGGCGGTGGTGACGGTGAAGTCCAGGCTCTTCTGCGAGGTCATCGGCCGGAACGTGGCCTCGACGTAGTCGATGAGCTGGCGCAGCGGGACGCGTTCGGGCGTGACGTCCATCTTGCCCGCCTCGACCTTGGACAGGTCCAGGATGTCGTTGATGAGCTGGAGCAGGTCGGAGCCGGCGGAGTGGATGATGCCCGCGTACTCGACCTGTTTGGGGGTGAGGTTGCGGGAGGGGTTCTGGGCCAGCAGCTGGGCGAGGATGAGCAGGCTGTTGAGCGGGGTGCGCAGCTCGTGGCTCATGTTGGCGAGGAACTCGGACTTGTACTTGGAGGCGAGCGACAACTGCTGGGCGCGCGCCTCCAGTTCCTGCCGGGCCTGTTCGATCTGGAGGTTCTTCGCCTCGATGTCCCGGTTCTGCTCGGCCAGCAGCGACGCCTTCTCCTCCAGCTCGGCGTTGGAGCGCTGGAGTTCCTCCTGCCGGGCCTGCAGCTCGGCGGAGCGGGACTGGAGTTCGCTGGTCAGACGCTGGGATTCCTCCAGCAGTTCGTCGGTGCGGGCGTTGGCGACGATGGTGTTGACGTTCACCCCGATGGTGTCGACCAGCTGCTGGAGGAAGTCGCGCTGGACGGGAGTGAACGAGGTGACGGCGGCCAGTTCGATGACGCCGAGGACCTGCTCCTCGAAGACGATGGGCAGCAGCAACAGCGCGGTGGGCTCGACCTGTCCGAGGCCGGAGGAGATGGTGACGTACCCGGGCGGCAGCTGGTCCACGGCGATGGTACGGCGGCTGCGCGCGGCCTGGCCGACCAGGGAGCGGCCGAACGGGATACGGACGGGCCGGGTGTCGCCGTCGGGCCGGCCGTAGGAGCCGACGAGCCGCAGCTCGGGCCCGGACGCGGCGTCCTCGGCCAGGTAGAAGGCGCCGTACTGGGCGGACACCTGGGGCACCAGCTCGTCCATGATCAGCTCGGCGACGACGGGCAGGTCGCGGTGGCCCTGCATGAGGCCGGAGATCCGGGCCAGGTTGGTCTTCAGCCAGTCCTGTTCCTGGTTGGCCCGGGTGGTCTCGCGCAGGGACTCCACCATGGAGTTGATGTTGTCCTTCAGGTCGGCGACCTCGCCGGAGGCGTCGACGGTGATGGACCGGGTCAGGTCGCCCTCGGCGACGGCGCTGGCCACGTCGGCGATGGCGCGGACCTGCCGGGTGAGGTTGCCGGCGAGCCCGTTGACGTTCTCGGTGAGCCGTTTCCAGGTGCCGGAGACGCCCTCGACCTCGGCCTGGCCGCCGAGCCGGCCCTCGGTGCCGACCTCCCGGGCCACGCGCGTGACCTCGTCGGCGAAGGCGGAGAGCTGGTCGACCATCGTGTTGATGGTCGTCTTCAGTTCGAGGATCTCGCCGCGGGCATCGACGTCGATCTTCTTCGACAGGTCGCCCTTGGCCACGGCGGTGGTCACCAGCGCGATGTTGCGGACCTGGCCGGTGAGGTTGTTGGCCATGGAGTTGACGTTGTCGGTGAGGTCCTTCCACGTGCCGGCCACGTTGGGCACATGGGCCTGGCCGCCGAGCCGCCCCTCGGTGCCCACCTCGCGCGCCACCCGGGTGACCTCGTCCGCGAACGCCGACAGCGTGTCGACCATGGTGTTGATGACGTCGGCGAGGGCGGCGACCTCGCCCTTGGCCTCGACGGTGATCTTCTGAGAGAGGTCGCCCTTGGCGACGGCGGTGGCGACCTGGGCGATGGAGCGGACCTGGCCGGTGAGGTTGGAGGCCATCACGTTGACGTTGTCGGTGAGGTCCTTCCAGGTGCCGGCGACCCCGCGCACCTGGGCCTGGCCGCCGAGCCGGCCCTCGGTGCCCACCTCGCGGGCCACCCGGGTGACCTCGTCGGCGAACGCCGACAGCTGGTCCACCATCGTGTTGATGGTGTTCTTCAGCTCCAGGATCTCGCCCCGCGCATCCACGGTGATCTTCTGCGACAGATCACCCTGCGCCACCGCGGTGGCCACCTGGGCCACGTTGCGCACCTGCGCCGTCAGGTTCCCGGCCATGAAGTTCACCGAGTCCGTCAGGTCCCGCCAGGTGCCCTTGACTCCCTTGACGTCCGCCTGGCCGCCGAGCCGCCCCTCGGTACCGACCTCGCGGGCCACCCGGGTGACCTCGTCGGCGAACGCCGACAGCTGATCGACCATCGTGTTGATGGTGCTCTTCAGCTCCAGGATCTCGCCCCGCGCATCCACGGTGATCTTCTGCGACAGATCACCCTGCGCCACCGCGGTCGTCACCTGGGCCACGTTGCGCACCTGCGCCGTCAGGTTCCCGGCCATGAAATTGACCGAGTCCGTCAGGTCCCGCCAGACGCCCGCGACGCCGGGGACCTGGGCCTGGCCGCCGAGCCGGCCCTCGGTACCCACCTCGCGCGCCACGCGCGTGACCTCGTCCGCGAACGCCGACAGCTGATCCACCATCGTGTTGACGGTTTCCTTCAGCTGGAGGATCTCGCCGCGCGCGGGCACGTCGATCTTCTGGGAGAGGTCGCCCTTGGCCACGGCGGTGGCGACCTGGGCGATGTCGCGGACCTGCGTGGTGAGGTTGCCCGCCATCGCGTTGACGGAGTCGGTCAGATCGGCCCAGGTGCCGGAGACGCCGGGCACCTGCGCCTGGCCGCCGAGGGTGCCCTCGGTGCCCACCTCGCGCGCCACCCGGGTGACTTCGGAGGTGAATACGGACAACTGATCGACCATGCCGTTGAAGACGGTGGCGATGTCGCCCATGAGCCCCGTGGAGTCATCCGGCAGCCGAGTGCCGAAGTCCCCGTCACGCACCGCGGTCAGCCCCGCGAGCAGCCTTCTCAGTTCGTGGTCACCCGGGACCGCCTCGGTCGTCCCGGTCGCCTTGCCGGCCATGCGCACCCTCGATCCGCTCCCCAAGAGCCCTCGCGCCGAGAGCTCGGAACCGCGGCCGGGAGCAGTCCGCCACCCGGCCGTTGGTGTGTGCATTTCCGCAGTTCACGGATTTGCATGATGAGAAAATACGCCGCAGGCTAACCCACCCCGACGGCCTCGGACAAAGTAATCGGCCAACTCACGACGCCCCTCGAAGTCCACTCGCCTCGGCAGGTGTGAGGGCGTTTCATCCGGGTACCCGCAATGATTTGACCCAAGGCCGGAACAGCGGATGCGGGCGGGTGTCACCCGCCGTGCGCACCGCGGCCGCCCAGTCCGGCGGTGTCTCGCCGTCCACGACGAACTCCAGCAGCAGCGGCCCGCGCCGGGCGAGCACATCGGCCCAGACCGAGGCGACATGCCGCGGCCGGTCGCAGCGGACGGCGGGCAGCCCCGCGAGGCGGGCCCACTCGGCGTACGGCAGCGCGGGGACCTCGGCGGAGAGCGGGATCAGCGGGTCGCCGGCCGCGGCCCGGCGTTGCCAGGTGAGCCGGTTCAGGTCGCCGTTGTTGAAGACGCAGAAGACCAGCGGGGGCAGCCCGGCCAGCCGGTCCAGATGGCGGCGGACGGTGATGAGCTCGTTCAGACCGCCGCCCTGCAGGGCACCGTCGCCGACGAGGGCGATCACCGGCCGGTCGGGGGCGGCAAAGCGGGCGGCGACGGCGTAGGGGACGGCCGCGCCGGGCAGGCCGAGATGGCCCGAGAGCAGGGAGCGCATCCCGTTGCGGAGCCGCAGATGCCTGGTCCACCAGTCCAGGGAGGTGCCGGAGTCGGTGACGACGACGGCCCGGTCGGGCAGCCGCTCGGACAGTTCGGCGACGACCGACCGGGGATTCACCGACGTACCGAAGTAGCGGTTCGCCCTGGTCGCTCCCTCGGCCCGCCAGGCGCGTACGGTCTGCTCGACCCGGGTGGCCCAGGCACGCTCGGGGATGCGGTGCAGGAGCGGGATGAGCGCTTCGAGGCAGCCCGTGACGTCGCCGGTCACCCGGACGGCCGGAGCCCCGGCGGGCAGCGGGCAGTCGTCGGGCACCGGGTCCACGGTGACGGTCCGGCACCGGCCGGGATCGGGCAGCAGGGCGGGGTCCAGGTCCTCGGCGCCGACGAGCAGCAGCGTGCCGCACTCCCGCAGCAGGGCCGCGGCGGCCTCGCTGCCGAGCGGGCCCGCCACGCCGGCCAGGTACGGCAGGTCGTCGGGCAGCGCGTCCCGGGCCAGAGCCGTGGTGGCGACGCCGGCGCCCAGCAGCCGGGCCACGCCGGCCACCTGTCCGGACGCCGGGCGGCCCGCGTTGCCCACGACGACGACGGGCCGCGTCGCGCCGTCGAGTGCCGCGGCCGCGCGGCGCACCTCGTCCTCGGTCGGCAGTCGTACCGGCGGGGCGGCGGGCCGGGTGCCGGGCGGCTGCGCGGGCGCCGGGGCCGCGAGGACCTCGCGGGGCACGACGAGGCTCGCCACTCCCCGGTCGGTGCGGGCGGCCCGCACGGCCCGATGCAGCGCGTCGCCCATCAGGTCCGGCGCGGACACCTCCTCGCAGTACACGCAGACCTCCGCCAGGTGGCGCACGGCACGCCTGCCGCTCAGGTGCGCCTCCGGGGCCGCGCCGACGAGGGCAAGCAGCGGCACCCGGTCGGCCGCCGCGTCGTGGAGCCCGGCCAGCAGTCGCAGCACCCCCGCGCCGGGCGGGGCGAGACAGCAGCCGAGCCGGCCGGTGAGCTTGGCCTCGGCGCAGGCCATGAGCGCGGCCGACTCCTCACTGCGGGCCTGGACGTACTCCGGGGTCCCGGGGCCGCCGTGCAGGGCGCTGATCAGCGGGTCGACCGTGAGCCCCGGCATCCCGTACACCCGGTGCGCGCTCTCGTCCCGCAGCCGGGCGGCGACCACCTCGGACACGTTCACCACGGTGACCTCCTCGCGCCCGGAACCCACTCGTCCGGGCGACCGGGTAGCCGTGCGCCCGCCGCCGCAAACGGGCCGGGGAACGGGCCCGCCGACCGGCCGTTCCGGGCGAGCGCGGCGGGGGGACCCGTGCCAGGCTCGATGCAGAGCACCGAGAGTGAGGGATCCAGCACCGGGCGGAAGGCGAGCTCCAGTGACGGTGTCGGAGGAACGGCGGTCGTCCCGGCGCGCGGGGCGTGGTGAGTCCCTGGTGACGGCACTGGACCAGCGGTTGCCGGTCGCCTCGGCTGGCAGGGAGTTCCTGCGCAAGGCGTTCCCGGACCACTGGTCGTTCCTGCTGGGCGAGCTGGCGCTGTACAGCCTGCTGGTGCTGGTGCTGACGGGCGTGTGGCTGACGTTCTTCTTCCATCCGGACATGGCCGAACGGCCGTACACCGGCTCGTACCTTCCGCTGCGCGGCACGATGACCACCGAGGCGTACGCGTCGGTGCTGCGCATCAGCTTCGACGTGCGCGGTGGTCTGCTGATCCGGCAGGTGCACCACTGGGCATCGCTGGTGTTCGTCGCGGCGATCGGCGTGCACCTGCTGCGGATCTTCTTCACCGGGGCGTTCCGGCGGCCCAGGGAGGTCAACTGGACGGTCGGGGTGACGCTGTTTCTGCTGGCCCTGCTGGAGGGGTTCTGCGGGTACTCGCTCCCCGACGACCTGCTGTCCGGCACCGGCCTGCGCACCGCGCAGGGCATCGTGCTGTCGATCCCGGTCGCCGGCACCTATCTGTCGTTCTTCGTGTTCGGCGGCGAGTTCCCCGGGCACGACATCATCTCCCGGCTGTACGTGACGCACATCCTGCTGGTGCCGGGCCTGCTGCTGGCACTCGTCGCGGTGCATCTGACGTACATCGTGGTGCACAAGCACACCCAGTGGCCGCTGCCCGGCCACACCAACCGGAACTCCGTCGGCAAGCCGCTGGTCCCGCAGTACACGGCCAAATCCGCGGGCCTGTTCTTCGTCCTGGCGGGTGTGCTGACGCTGATGGGCGCGCTGTTCCAGATCAATCCGGTGTGGGACTTCGGGCCGTACCGCGCCGACCACGTCTCCCTGGACTCGCAGCCCGACTGGTACGTCGGCTATCTGGAGGGCGCACAGCGGCTGATGCCGGCCGCGGAGACGAACATCGCCGGGCACACCATCGCCTGGGACGTGTTGCTGCCGGGCGTGCTGCTGCCCGCGGTGCTGTTCCTCCTGCTGTACGGCTATCCGTTCTTCGAGCGGTGGATCACCGGCCCCCCGCCGGAGCAGCACCTGTGCGACCGGCCGCGCAACCAGCCCACCCGGACCGCACTGGGCGCGGCGGCAGTCTCGGCGTACGGGGTGCTGCTGATGGCCGGCGGCCAGGACGTGCTGGCCTACCTGTTCGACCTGCCGGTGGAGCTGCTCACCCGCTCCTTCCGTACCGCCCTGTTCGTGGTGCCGTTCCTGACGTACCACGCCGTCAAGCGGGCGTGTCTCGGGCTTCAGGCGTCCGACCGGCGCCGGCTGCTGTACGGGGAGACGACCGGGGAGGTGCGGCGCACGGCGGGCGGCGGCTACGAGGAGGCGCACACGCTGCTGTCCCGCGAGGCGGCCTGCCGCATCCTCGTGCGCGACACGCCCCGGCCGCGGGCCGAGGGCACGGAGGCGTGGCGCTGGTTCCACCGGCACCGGCTGCGCAACGCCCTGAGCCGCTGGTACTTCGGCAGGAGCGTGGAGATGCCGGCCACCGACCGGCAGCGGCGCCGGGTGGAGTGGGTGCGGGCCGAGCCGGGCGGAGTTCCCGAAGAGGGTGAGGAGGGCGAGGAGTCGTGAGCGAGGAGGACGGCATGAGCGACGACGAGAGCCGCCGGAACCAGCTGTACGGCCCGCAGCCGGACGTGGCCGGTGCGTCCGGCTATCCGGACGCGCCGCCACGCGTGGGCTTCTTCACCGACACGTCCGTGTGCATCGGCTGCAAGGCCTGCGAGGTGGCCTGCAAGGAGTGGAACGCCATCCCGGAGGACGGCCTCGAACTGACCGGCATGTCCTACGACAACACGCAGGGGCTCGGCGCCGACACCTGGCGGCACGTGGCCTTCGTCGAGCAGCGGGGGCCGTTCGGCGGGCAGGAGCCCGGGGCCGCCCACGACGACGTCGACGTGTTCGCCGCCGCCGCCCTGCTCGGCACCGGCGCCCCCGCCCCCGGCCCGGGCGCCACCGCTCCCCCGCCCGGCCAGGCCCCCGCGGGCGCTCCCGCCGGGCGGATCTCCCCGCTCTCCCCCGACGGCCGCACCGAGCTGCGCTGGCTGATGGCCTCGGACGTGTGCAAGCACTGCACGCACGCCGCCTGCCTGGACGTGTGCCCCACCGGGGCGCTGTTCCGCACCGAGTTCGGCACGGTCGTCGTCCAGGAGGACGTCTGCAACGGCTGCGGCTACTGCGTGCCGGCCTGCCCCTACGGCGTCATCGACCAGCGCGAGGAGGACGGCCGGGTGTGGAAGTGCACCCTGTGCTACGACCGCCTCGGCGCCGGCCTGGAGCCAGCCTGCGCCAAGTCCTGCCCGACGGACTCGATCCAGTTCGGCCCGCTGGAGGAACTGCGGGAGCGGGCCGGGGCCCGGGTGGCGCAGCTGCACGCGGCCGGCGTGACCGACGCCCGCCTGTACGGCGAGAGCCCGGACGACGGGGTCGGCGGGGACGGCGCGTTCTTCCTGCTGCTGGACGAGCCGGAGGTCTACGGCCTGCCGCCCGACCCGGTGGTCACGACCCGGGATCTGCCGGACATGTGGCGGCACGCTGCGCTGGCCGCCGTCTCCCTGGCCGCGCTGGCCGTCGGCAGCTTCGTGAGGGGGCCGCGATGAGCGGATCGGACGTCACCCGCGGCGGTGTGCGGGGCGAGCGGCCCGGCCGGGAAGCGCCGGCCGGCGCGCACGCGGGGCGCCGCCGTCGCCGGCGCGGGCGGGGCGAGCAGCCGATGGTCCCGGACGCCGCGTTCTCGTCGTACTACGGCAAGCCCGTCCTGAACAGGCCCCCGTGGCAGCCCCTGGACATCGCCGGCTATCTCTACCTCGGCGGTCTGGCCGGGGCGTCCTCGCTGCTGGCGGCCGGTGCCGAGGCCACCGGGCGGCCCGCACTCGGCCGGCCGGCCAAGCTGGCGGCCGCCGGCGCGATCTCGCTGTCGCTGGCCGCGCTCGTGCACGACCTGGGGCGGCCCGGCCGTTTCCTGAACATGCTCCGGGTCTTCAAGCCCACCTCGCCGATGAGCGTGGGCTCGTGGCTGCTGGCGGGTTACGCGCCGCTGACCCTGGCGGCCGCGGCGACCGAGGTGGCGGGCCGCCACCGGCTGGCCGGCTCCGCCGCGACGGCGGCCGCCGCCGTCCTCGGCCCGGCCGTGGCCACGTACACCGCGGTGCTGCTCTCGGACACGGCGGTGCCGTCCTGGCACGAGGGCTACCGGCAGCTGCCGTTCGTCTTCGCCGGGTCCGCCGCGACCGCCGCCTCCGGACTGGTCCTGGCCGCGGCTCCGGCCGCCGAGGCCGGACCGGCCCGCCGGATGGCCGTGCTGGGGGCCGCCCTGGAACTGGGCGCCTTCCAGGTCATGAAGCGGCGCATGGGGCTGGCCGCGGAACCCTTCGAGCAGGGCGGGCCGCACCGGCTGCTGCGGGCGGCGGAGGTCCTCACCGCGGGCGGGGCCGCGCTGGCGGCCGTGTCGGGGCGGCTGCGCGAGCGGCTGCTGGCCGTGGCCGCGGGCGCCGCTCTGCTGACCGGGTCGGCGGCGCTGCGCTTCGGGGTGTTCCACGCCGGGGTGGCATCGGCGGAGGACCCCCGGTACACGGTCGTCCCGCAGCGGGAGCGGATCCGGGCGCGCGGCCGCTGACGGTCTGGCTGACGGTTCCGGAGCGGATCCCGGGCACGCGGCCGCTGACGGTCTGGCTGACAGTCTGGAGCGGATGCGGGCGCGCGGCCTGACGGTCTGGCTGACAGTCTGAAGCCGGCCGTCGTCTCAGAGGGAGTCCTGCTCGTCCCGGCGGGCCGCCTGCTGGTGCTGGTGGGCCCCTTGCTGGTCCTGGTGAGCCCCCTGTTCCTCCGGGAAAGGCCCCTCGCCCTCGTCGCCCGCGTCGTCCTCGCCCGCGTCGACGAGCCGCTGCTGAGAGCCGAGCCGGTCCGCCAGGTCCCGCACTCCGGTGGCCTCCAGGGCGGCGGGCAGCTGGGCGGCCGGGTAGGGCTGGGGGGTGCGCCGCAGCCAGGCGGTGGCGAGACCCGCCCGGGCGGCGCCGTCGATGTCCCAGGGATGCACCGACACCAGTACCACCTCGTCGGCCGGGACGCCCACGGCGTCCACCGCGTGTGCGTAGGCCTCCCGGGCGGGCTTCCAGCGGCCCACGCCCTCCACGTCGAGATGCGTCTCGAAGCAGTCGGTCAGCCCGGCCCGGTCCAGGACCGCGCGGGTGGTGTCGGCGGAGCCGTTCGTCAGGGTCACCAGGCGGAACCCGGCGGCCCGCAGCGCCCGCACGCCGCCCGGCACGTCCGGATACAGGGACAGCTCGCGCAGTCCGGCCAGGACGTGGTCGGCGGCCGCTTCGGGGTCGGTCACGCCCGGCGTGCGCGCCGCCAGCGTGCGCAGCCCGTCCCGGGCCACGGCGGCGAACGACGCCCGGCCGCCGGCCAGCGTCAGGGCGATTCCGTCCCGCAGCACCCCGGCGAACCAGGCCGGCAGCAGCCGGCCCGGCAGGCCGGCGTCCGCCATGCGGGTGCCGAGCGGGGAGAGATCGATGAGTGTCTCGTTGACGTCGAACACCAGGGCGTGCACGCGGTGGTCACCGGGCAAGGGGCTCACCGCCCCGCGCGGTCGGTCCGAGTCCGCGGGCCTCGCGTTCCTCGCGGTTCACCCAGGACCAGGTGACGGTCGCCGCGGCGATGCCGACGGGCAGCATGCCGACGATCATGGCGAGCCCCGCCGCCGAGTGCCCCGCGGCGACGACGCCCACCGCCGGCAGGTCCAGCAGGGGCGCCGCGAGAAACAGGTACAGGCACCGCCCGGGGTCGTCGAGCCGGTGCCGGGTCCGGGCGAGAACCGGCAGCCAGAACAGGACGGCGGCCGCGAGCAGGACGGGCTCGGTGACGAGCGCTCCGCCGGGCGGCCGCACGCCCATGAGGTCGCCCAGCACCGCCCAGGCGTGCGTGACCGCGAGCAGGGGCAGGGCCACGGCCGCCGGGACGCTGATCCGCTCCCACAGCGGCGAGCGCCGTGCGGCACGGACGGCGCCGGGGACAAGCGCTGCGGCGAGCAGCGCCGTCCAGGCCATCGCCGGCACGGACATGTGCGCCGAGTCGTCCATTCGGACCTCACCTCTCCCGGGCCGCGGTGCCGCGCAGCGCCATCCCCGCGGCCAGCGCGAGCAGCGGTACGGCGACCACCAGCAGCCAGCGACCGTAGACGAAACCGAGCGCGACCAGCAGCAGGCCGATCGCGGTGGGCAGGACCGCGCCCGCTCCCCGGTCCGGGACGCGGTAGCGGACGTGCTGGTCGGGGGCCGTGCGGGAGGAGAACAGCACGGCGAGGGCGGCGAGTTCGAGGAGGAGGACGGTTGCGCCCCACAGCCAGTACACCATCGCGCTCTCGCCGTAGAGCGCGAGGACGGCGAGGAGGACGCCGTTGCACAGGCCCCAGCCGGCGACCACCGCGGCGGACAGATGCCGTCTCATGTGCGGCTCCTCTCCCGGCGCTTGTGGTCCAGCAGCGGGGCGAAGCTGGTGACGGCCGGGAGCGGGCGGTCCGCGGGGAAGTTGAGGCGCGGCGGCGGGGAGGGGGTGGCCCACTCCAGGGTGTGCGCGTCCCACGGGTCGTCGCCGGCCGGCCGGGCCCGGCCGAGATGGCGGCTGCGCAGGGTCCACAGCACGTTCACCACGAACACCGTCATGCCCGCGGCGAGGAAGGCCGCTCCGATACCGGCGAGCAGGTTCAGCAGGCCGAAGCCGTCGAAGCCGGCGTAGGTGGCGACCCGGCGCGGCATGCCGAGGTAACCGAGGGCGAACATCGGCAGGAAGGTCAGGTTGGTGCCGATGACCAGCAGCCAGAAGTGCAGCCGGCCCAGGCGTTCGTCCAGCAGGGTGCCGGTGGCCTTCGGGAACCAGAAGTAGACCGCGGCGAAGAGGCCGAAGGCGCTGCCCGCGAAGAGCACGTAGTGCAGGTGGGCCACGACGAAGTAGCTGTCGGTGACGTGGTAGTCGATCACCGGGGTGCCGACCATGATGCCGGTGAGGCCGCCGATCAGGAACTGCGGGACGAAGGCGAGCGCGAACAGCATCGGGGTGCGCAGGCGCAGCCGGCCGCCGAGGATCGTGCCGAGCATGCCGAAGTACTCGACACCGGCGGGGACGAGCAGGGCGATGGAGGTCAGGGAGTAGTAGTCGTTGGCCGCCTGGCCGGTGGCGAACATGTGGTGGCCCCACACACTCATCGACAGGGCGGCGAACACCAGCAGCGACAGCGCGGTGCCCCGGTAGCCGAAGAAGCGGCGGCCGGAGAACACGGCCAGCACCTCGGCGACGGCGGCGAGGTACGGGAAGAACATGACGTACACGACCGGGTGGCCGTAGAACCAGAAGATGTGCTGGTAGCCGATGTTCCACACGTTGGAGGCGAAGACCGAGGCGTCGGCACGGCCCACGGCGAGCAGGGTGAGCGCGGCGAGGAGCGCGGGGAAGGCTCCGATCACCATCAGACAGGTGGCGATCATCGCCCAGCAGAACACGGGCAGGCGCAGCATGGTCATCCCGCGGGTGCGGCGCCGCAGGACGGTCCACAGCACCGCCCAGCCCTGGACGATCGTGCCGGTGACGGCCAGGAACACGCCGACGATCCACAGGTCGGTGCCGGCGCCGGGCGAGTGCTCGCTGTCGGCCATCGGCGGGTAGGAGAACCAGCCGTCGGCGTGCGCGCCGGTCGGGGTGGCGAAGCCGGCGAGCAGGGTGAGGGCGCCGAGCGCGTAGAGCCAGTAGCCGAGGAGGGTGAGCCGGGGCAGGGCGATGCCGGGGGCGCCGATCTGCAGAGGCACGAGATAGACGCCCATGCCGAGCGCGAACGGCGTCATGACCAGGTAGATCATGCCCGAGCCGTGGACGGTGAACAGCTGGTCGTAGGTCTGGGCGGTGAGGAAGGTCTCCTCCGGCCGGGCGAGCTGGCCGCGCATCAGGAGCGCGAGGACACCCATGAACAGCAGGAGCACCAGGGAGGTGCCGGCGGTGAGCAGGCCGATGCGCTTGTGGTCGGTGGTGGAGACCCAGCCGAGCCAGCTGCCCGGCGGTACGGGGCGCCCGGCGTCGTCGCGCTGGGTCTCGCCGGGGGGCGCGATCGTCATGCCGCGGCCGTCCCGGCGTGCGCCCAGCGGTCGAAGTCGTGCGGCGGGACCGCCTTGATCCAGAAGTCCATCGTGGAGTGCCGCTGTCCGCAGAACTCCGCGCACCGGCCGCGCCAGCGGCCCGCCCGGTCCAGGGTGAGGGTGAAGGTGTTCACATGGTGCGGGAAGGCGTCCATCTTGTAGCGCAGGCCGGGCACCCAGAGGGAGTGGATGACGTCCCGTGAGGTGAGCCGGAGCTGGACGGCCCGTCCGGCCGGTACGACGAGGATGGGGATGTCCTTGCCCTTGCTCCCGCCCCTGCACGTGCCGGAGACGCGGCGGTGGTCCGCGGACTGCGGATAGCGGAAGGTCCAGCACCACTGGAAGCCGGTGATGTCGACGCGCAGGGGATGCGGGCCTGCCGCGGGGTGTTCCTCGTGGTTCTGCCAGGCGGTCCAGGCGACCAGGAAGAGCGCGAACGCGGTGAGGGCGCCGACGTAGTAGGCCTCCAGGCGGGGCCGTTCGGGGCGATCGGCGCTCCCGGACCGCCACCGCGCCAGGGCCCGGGCCAGCACCGCGAGCACGACGAGGAAGACACAGCCGGCCACGATCGCCTCCAGGGTGAAGACGGTGCCGAAGACGTGACGCTGCCTCATCGCGCCACCGCCCTCGTCCCGACGCCCCTGACCACCATGCGATCGCTCCCGTCACTCGTCCGGGACCGTGATTACCCGGACATTACGGGCACGCTGTCCGGTCCGTGCGCAGACACACCGCAGCGGCGGAGCCCCCGGAACCGTGGGCTCGCACCGACCGGGCCCCTTGGACCCTCCCGGGCGGGGGTACGCCGCCGGCCACGGCCGGAGATGCCGTGATCGCGAGGCTGCGGGAGAATCGAGGAACCGATCACGAGGAGGGAGTCGTGGGCGTACGCACCTGGATCGGCTCCTGGCCGGTCTACCGCCAGCTCACCGGCACGGACCCGCTCGGCAGGGGCGCCGCCGCCCGGAGCGGGCGCAGCGCGCGCCTGACGCCCCGGGTGGCCGCGGCGGACCGGGTGGTGAAGTCCGTCTGCCCGTACTGCGCGGTGGGCTGCGGCCAGAACGTGTACGTCCAGGACGAGAAGGTCACCCAGATCGAGGGCGACCCGGACTCCCCGATCTCGCGCGGGCGGCTGTGTCCCAAGGGTGCGGCGAGCCTCCAGCTGACCACCGGGGACGCCCGTGAGCACCAGGTGCTCTACCGGCGCCCGCACGGCACCGACTGGGAGCGGCTGGACCTGGACACAGCGATGGACATGATCGCCGACCGGGTGATCGAGGCCCGCCGGGCCGGCTGGCAGTGGGAGGTCGACGAGACCCGCACCCGGCGCACCCTGGGCATCGCGAGCCTCGGCGGGGCCACGCTCGACAACGAAGAGAACTACCTGCTCAAGAAGTTGTTCACCGCGCTGGGAGCGATCCAGATCGAGAACCAGGCGCGTGTTTGACACTCCTCCACCGTTCCCGGTCTGGGAACGTCGTTCGGCCGCGGCGGCGCGACCACCTTCCAGCAGGACCTCCAGAACGCGGACTGCATCGTCATCGAGGGCTCGAACATGGCCGAGTGCCATCCGGTCGGGTTCCAGTGGGTGATGGAGGCCAGGGCGCGCGGTGCGAAGGTGATCCACGTCGACCCGCGGTTCACCCGCACCAGCGCGCTCGCCGACCTGCACGTGCCGCTGCGCGCGGGCACGGACATCGCCTTCCTCGGCGGGATCGTCAACTACGTGCTGCGGCACAAGAAGTACTTCCGCGACTACGTCGTGGCCTACAGCAACGCGCCGGTCGTTCTGCGGGAGGACTTCCGGGACACCGAGGACCTGGCCGGTGTCTTCTCCGGCCTCGACACCGACAACCGCAGCTACGACAACGTCAGTTGGCAGTACGAGGGTACCGAGACACAGGCGGCCTCCGGCGAGCGCGACCAGGAGTACGAGGAGCGCACGGGCGGCGGTTCGGTGACCGAGGCCGCGCGCGGCGAGGCCCATGGTTCCGGCGGCGCGGTGATCGGCGAGGGCGAGCCGGAACGGGACGAGACGCTGACCCACCCGCGCTGTGTGTTCCAGGTGCTCAAGCGGCACTACGCCCGCTACACGCCGGAGCTGGTCGAGCGGGTGTGCGGGGTGCCGCAGGACCTGTTCCGCCAGGTGTGCGAGCTGGTCACGGAGAACTCCGGCCGGGACCGGACCACGGCCTTCGCCTACGCGGTGGGCTGGACCCAGCACACGGTGGGGGTGCAGTACATCCGCGCCGCCTGCGTCCTGCAAACCCTGCTCGGCAACATCGGCCGCCCGGGCGGCGGCATCCTGGCCCTGCGCGGACACGCCTCCATCCAGGGGTCCACGGACATCCCCACCCTGTTCAACCTGCTGCCCGGCTACATCCCGATGCCGCACGCCCACCAGAACCAGGACCTGGACGCCTTCGTCGAGGCGGAGGCCGCGCACAAGGGCTACTGGGGCAACATGCGCGCGTACCTGGTGAGCCTGCTCAAGGCGTACTGGGGTGACGCGGCGACCCCGGAGAACGATTTCTGCTTCGACTACCTGCCCCGGCTCACCGGCTCCCACTCGACGTACGAGACGACGATGGCCCAGCTGGAGGGCGTGTGCAGGGGCTACTTCCTGCTGGGCGAGAACCCGGCCGTGGGCAACGCCGACTCCAAACTGATGCGGCTCGGCATGGCGAACCTGGACTGGCTGGTGGTGCGGGACTTCTCGCTGATCGAGTCGGCGACCTGGTGGCGGGACGGCCCCGAGATCGAGACGGGCGAGCTGCGCACCGAGGACATCCGCACCGAGGTCTTCTTCCTGCCGGCCGCCGCGCACACCGAGAAGGACGGCAGCTTCACCAACACCCAGCGGCTGCTCCAGTGGCACCACCAGGCGGTCGAGCCGCCCGGCGAGGCGCGCAGCGAGCTGTGGTTCGCCTACCACCTGGGCCGGATCATCCGGGAGAAGCTCGCCGGGTCCGGCGACGAGGCGGACCGGCCGCTACTCGACCTGGCCTGGGACTATCCGACCGGGGGCCGGCACGCCGAACCGGACGCGGAAGCGGTCCTCGCCGAGATCAACGGCCGTGACGCCGAAGGGAATCCGCTCTCCTCCTACGAGGAGCTGAGGGACGACGGCTCGACGGTCTGCGGCTGCTGGATCTACTGCGGTGTCCGCGCCGACGGCGTGAACCAGGCGGCCCGCCGCAAACCCGGCGGGGAGCAGGACTGGGTGGCGGCCGAGTGGGCGTGGGCCTGGCCGGCCAACCGGCGGATCCTGTACAACCGCGCCTCCGCCGATCCGCGGGGCCGGCCGTGGAGCGAGCGGAAGGCGCTGGTGTGGTGGGACCCGGAGCGGGGCGAGTGGGCCGGGCACGACGTGCCCGACTTCAAGAAGGACAAGGCGCCGGACCACGAGCCGCCCGCGGACGCGACCGGACCGGAGGCCCTGTCCGGCACGGATCCGTTCATCATGCAGGCCGACGGCAAGGCCTGGCTGTACGTGCCGTCCGGGCTCACCGACGGGCCGCTGCCGGCACACTACGAGCCGCAGGACTCCCCGTTCCCGAACCTGCTCTACGACCAGCAGCGCAATCCGGTACGGCAGTTGCTGCCGCCGCATCCGGACAACCGCTACCAGCCGAGCGGCGACGAGCCGGGCTCCCGGGTCTTCCCGTACGTGGCCACCACCTACCGGCTCACCGAGCACCACACCGCCGGCGGCATGTCCCGCTGGCAGCCGTATCTGGCGGAGCTCCAGCCGGAGTTCTTCTGCGAGGTCTCACCGGAGCTGGCCGCCGAGCGGGGCCTGGAGCACACCGGGTGGGCGACGATCGTCAGCGCGCGGGGGGTGATCGAGGCGCGGGTGCTGGTCACCGACCGGATGGCGCCGCTGACCGTGCACGGGCGCCGGCTCCACCAGGTGGGGCTGCCCTACCACTGGGGTCCGAACGGCTACACCACCGGGGACGCGGCCAACGAGCTGCTGCACCTGGCCCTGGACCCGAACACGCACATCCAGGAGTCGAAGGCGTTCACCGTCGACATCCGCCCGGGACGGCGGCCCCGGGGCCCGGCGGCCGTGGCGCTGGTGCGGGCGTACCGGATCCGGGCGGGCATCGACGAGCACACGGGAACGGAGCCGTGACGGCTCCTACCTGAGCACGATCGAGTGGGTGCCGCGCGGCACCAGCTCCCCCACGACCGGCGCTCCGGGCACCTCTCCGGCGACGAGCAGCCCGCCGGAGGTCTGCGCGTCGGCGAGCAGCAGCCGGGTGCCGGCGTCCGTTTCCCCGAAGTCGGTGTGCGGCGCGACCCACTCCAGATTGCGCCGGGTGCCCCCGCTGACGTACCCGTCCCGTACGGCCTCACGGGCGCCCTCCAGGCAGGGGACGGCGGCGGTGTCGACCACGGCGGTCACCCCGGAGGCCCGGGCCAGCTTGTGCAGATGGCCGAGGAAGCCGAATCCGGTGACATCGGTGGCGCAGCGGGCGCCGGCGGCCAGCGCGGCCTGCGACGCCGCCCGGTTGAGCGCCGTCATCGCGGCGACGGCGTGCTCGAACCGCTCGCCGGTGGCCTTGTGGCGGTTGTTCAGGACGCCGATGCCCAGCGGTTTGGTCAGGGACAGCGGCAGGCCGGGCCGGCCGGCGTCGTTGCGCAGCAGCCGCTCGGGGTCGGCGATGCCGGTGACCGCCATGCCGTACTTGGGTTCGGGATCGTCGACGCTGTGCCCGCCGCCGACGTGGCAGCCCGCCTCCGTGGCGATGTCCAGACCGCCGCGCAGCACCTCGCGGGCGAGGTCGAAGGGGAGCCGGTCGCGCGGCCAGGCGAGCAGGTTGACGGCGAGCACGGGCCGGCCGCCCATCGCGTACACGTCGGACAGGGCGTTGGCGGCGGCGATCCGGCCCCAGTCGTAGGGGTCGTCCACGACCGGGGTGAAGAAGTCGGCCGTGCAGACCACGGCGGTCCCCCGGTGTGTGACCACGGCCGCGTCGTCGCCGGTGGCGAGGCCGACGAGCAGCGGGGTGTCGCCGCCGGCGAGCGGGGGTGCGGTCAGTCCCGCCACCACCTCCTCCAGCTCGCCGGGCGGGATCTTGCAGGCGCAGCCGCCGCCGCGGGCGAACCGGGTGAGCCGTACGGGCGCCTGACGGGCCGGTGTCGATGTCATACCGGGGGTCTCCTGGGGCAGTAACCTGGCGAGCGGTGGAGGCGTGTGGGTGCCTGGTGGCCCTCCCGGTCTTCAAAACCGAGGGGCCCGAGGATCTCGGGCCGGCGGGTTCGATTCCCGTCCGTCTCCGTCCCCCTCTCCGGTACGGCAGCGCCGGTGCTGGTCGTCGACGCGCTCCGTGTATCCCCGGGCGTCCAGGAACTCCAGCAGCGGTACGGCCACCCGGCGGGTGGTGTCCAGCGCGCGGCGGGCCTCGCTGAGCGTGAACGGCTGGGGCAGCGCGCGCAGGACGGCGGCGGCGGCCGCGTCCGCGCCGGGCGGCAGCACGATCCCGTCGGCGATCCGCAGCAGGGCACCGGCGGCCGCCGCGGCGGCCAATGTCCTGCGGTCGAGCCCGAGTTCGGTGAGCCGACCGGCCTCGGGGGCGCGGAACGGGGCACGGGCGAGGTCCCGGCGCAGGGTGTCCACGGCCGCGCGGACGGGCGCGGGCAGGGCGGGCCGGGGGCCGTCGGCCGGGTACAGCCGGCCCTGGCGGGCGTGGAGGCGGGGCGGTGCCGCGGCCAGCGCGTCGACCAGGGCGCGGTCGGGCAGCCCGAGCAGCCGGCGGGCCGCCTCGGTGGGCAGGCCGGGCTCCAGCGGGTGGGCGCGGGCGTGTGCGTGGACCTGGGCGGCCAGCCGGTCCTTGAGGGCGCTCCAGTGGGCCGCGTCGGCCAGCCAGTCCCCGGCGACGGGAGCGCAGGGCACCGGGATGCCCATCGCCCGCAGGTCGGCGCGCCGGATGAGTCCGCGCCGGCGCAGTTCGGCGGCGCCGTCCGGACGGCCGGTCAGCCCGGCGAGTTCGGCGGCGCGGGCCCGGGCGGCACCGCGCCGGGTCAGCCGGGGCGGCCGGACGTCCAGGACGGTGACCCCGCAGGGCATGCGGCTGCCGCCCGGCTCGCGCAGCACCGCGCGGTCGCCGGCGCGCAGCGGCAGCCCGCGGCGGAGGGTCAGCCGGGCGGTGTCGCGGCCGAGCGGGCGGACGGTCACCGGCACGGCGGCCGTTCCGATGTGCAGGGTGACACGGCGGGGCAGATCGGCCACCGGCACCCCGGTGACCCGTACGTCGGCGGCCTCGGTGCACAGCCAGCGGTCCGGGGTCAGCAGCACCTGCCCGCGGCGCAGGGTGTCGGCCCCCTGGCCGTGCACGTTGACGGCGACCCGGGCCACCGCGCCGACGGCGGTGTGCTCCTCGTGCAGGCTCTGCAGGCCGCGCACCCGCAGCACGGCCGATCCGTCGGCGGTGACCAGCCGGTCGCCGACGCGCAGGGTGCCGGCGCCGAGGGTGCCGGTCACCACGGTGCCGTGGCCGCGGACGGTGAACGCCCGGTCGAGCCACAGCCGCACGTCGGCATCGGTGTCGGGGACCGGCAAATCGGTTGCCAGCCTGGCCAGTTCGGCGCGCAGGTCGTCCAGGCCCGCGCCGGTGACCGCGCTGACGGGGACCGCCGCGACCTTGCCGAGGGAGGTGGCGGCCAGGCGGTCGACGGCGTCGCCGCGGACCGGTTCCGGGTCGGCGAGATCGCTGCGGGTCACCGCGAGCACGGCGTGCCGGACGCCGAGGGCGTCGAGGACGGCCAGGTGCTCCGCCGACTGCGGCTGCCAGCCCCGGTCGGCGGCGACCACGAACAGCACGGCGGGCACGGGCCCGACTCCGGCGAGCATGGTGGCGACGAACCGCTCGTGCCCGGGTACGTCCACGAAGGCGAGACGGTCCCCGGCGAGGCCCGTCCAGACGAAGCCGAGGTCCAGGGTGAGGCCCCGGCGGCGCTCCTCCTCGTGGCGGTCGGGCTCCATACCGGTGAGGGCGCGGACCAGCGCGGACTTGCCGTGGTCGACGTGGCCGGCGGTGGCGAGAACCCGCATCAGGCCCGCCCTTTCGCGCAGGGCCGCATCACGCCCGCCTTTCCGCGCAGGGCAGGGGCGGTCCGCTCGTCCGGCGCGATCGGCTGGAGACCCTGCGGCGACACCGGCCGTGCGCCGTCAGCCGGCCGCTCGGCGCCTTCCGTCGACCGTGCCGTGTCTCGGGGAGGCACCGACCGCACCGCCTCCACCAGCCGATCGTCCTCCTGCGGCGGTACCGCTCTCAGGTCCAGCAGGCAGCGGCCCGTCTCCAGGCGTCCGACGACGGGGATGCGGCCGGTGCGCAGTGCGGCGGCGTAGCGCTCGGGCAGGGACAGGGCCGCGCTGGGCAGGGTGACCCCGGGGGCACCTCCCCCACCGACCGTGGCGGCGGAGGCGACGGCCCGGGCGTCGATCCCGTCGGCGGCCAGGGACACGGCCAGCCGCTCGGCACGGGTCGTGAGGGCGGCCGGGTCGGCGGTGAGGGCGAGGGCGGTCGGGGTGGGCGGGCCGGTGAGGGTGGCCTCCAGGGCGGCCAGGGTCAGTTTGCCGACGCGCAGCGCGCGGGCCAGCGGGTGCCGGGCCAGGGCGTGGACCAGGTCGTCCCGGCCGAGCAGGAGCCCGCACTGGGGTCCACCGAGCAGTTTGTCGCCGCTCGCGGTGACGAGCGCGGCGCCGGCCCGCAGCTGGGTGTCGGCGTCGGGTTCCTCCGGCAGCGCCGGATGCGGGACGAGCAGCCCGGAGCCGATGTCGACCACGACCGGGACGCCGAGACCGGCGAGGTCGGCGACCTCGGCGGACCGGGTGAAACCGGTGATACGGAAGTTGGACGGGTGGACCTTCAGCACGAACCCGGTGCCCGGGCCGATCACGGCCGCGTAGTCGGCGGCGGTCGTCCGGTTGGTCGTACCCACCTCCCGGAGCCGCGCGCCGGTCGAGACGAGCAGGTCCGGCAGGCGGAAGCCGTCGCCGATCTCCACCATCTCGCCCCGGCTGACGACGATCTCCTTGCCGGCCGCGAGGGCGGTGGCGGCCAGGACGAGCGCGGCGGCCCCGTTGTTGACGACGTGCGCGGCACCGGCGGCCGGCACCCGCTCGCGCAGCGCGGCGAGCGCGGAGCGTCCCCGGCACGCCCGTACGCCTCTCGTCAGGTCGAGTTCGACGTCCGTGGGACCGGCCGCCTCCTGGACCGCCTGCCGGGCGGCGGCCGACAGCGGGGCCCGGCCGAGGTTGGTGTGCAGCAGCACGCCGGTGGCGTTGATCACGGGCCGCAGGCCGCTCGCGGTGCCGGGCAGCAGGGTCAGGGCCGTCTGCGGCACCTGGTCCGGCGCGATGCGGCCCGCGCGGGCCCGCTCCTGCGCCTGCCGGACGGCGGCCTTCACCACGTCCGCACCGAGCCGGTCCAGGGCCGTGGCCAGCCGGGGGTCGCGCAGCAGGGCGTCGGTGCGCGGGATGCGGCGGCGTGCGTCGGCCTCCGGGGACCGGGGCGGCTCCCCGGGGCCGGGCGCGCTCCGCGTGGTGTCCCGGTCTGTCCGTCCTGGTACCGGCCGCTGCTCCATGCCGCCGCTGTCCCTCCCGGTCCGGCCGTGCGCCCGCACGGGCTGCGCTCATCGTCTCCCAGAGCCCCCGGCGGGCCGCCCGACACGCCGGGACGGACGTTGGCGGAGCCACCGCCCGGGTACTCGGCGGCGCATGACCGACCACGACCGCAAGCAGCGGGACGAGAACGCGACGGCGGCCGAGCGGGCCGCACGCCGGCAGCGGGAGGCGGAGCGCGAACGCGCCACCGCCCAGCCCTTCGACTATCCGTACCCGGAGCGCCGGGCGGGTGTCCGGGCCCGGCGCCACATCAGCGAGGCGGCGGCCGCAGCGGACACACCGCCGGGGATCCCCGGGGGTTACGGCACCACGGGCGGCGGTCAGCCCGGCGTCACCGGCGCCGCCCACCCACCGGCCCGCGACCGCCGCGCCACGGCGGCGGACACACCGTCCGCGGAGCCGGGCAGCGACGACGAGGGACCGGTGAACCGCTCCAAGGACTGACACCGTCGGGCCGGGTCGGACCTCACCGGGTCGGTCCACCCTCCGGCCGGGCGCCCCGGCGACACTGCCACCCGCGGACAGCTCACGGCGCTTCGGTCGGCCACGGTCGGTCGTCGCTGTCGTCGGCCTCGCTCCGTGGCCGGGGCGGTGGGGCCTGGCCCGCATTGAGGTGCTCCAGGACCTCGACCAGTTCCTGGCATGCCTGCTCCACCGAGTGCCGGGTGTTGCGCTGCTCGATGATCACGGCAGACAGCAGCAGCGCGGTCAGGGCCATGGCGCC
The DNA here is from genome assembly GCF_055607665.1 of Streptomyces sp. NPDC036984. NCBI lineage: Bacteria > Bacillati > Actinomycetota > Actinomycetes > Kitasatosporales > Streptomycetaceae > Streptomyces > Streptomyces sp. NPDC036984. The sequence continues at coordinate 61,384 of NZ_JBVJRL010000009.1, read as the reverse complement.
GTTGAACGCCTGGAGCTTCAGCATCACCTCGATCCGGTTCAGCCCCGCGAAAGCCCCGTAGCCGTCCGTCGCGGCGACGGTGGCCGTCACGGAGGTCACCAGCGCGCAGAGCACACTGCCCACCAGCTGGAAGCGCAGGGCCGCCCAGATGATGAGCGGGTAGACGAGGAAAAGCATGCTGATCTGGCTGTAGGCGGCCAGCGGTACGAGAAGGCAGGCGACGACGGCCAGTGCGGTCGCCTCCTTCCAGCGGCGCAGCGGCAGCGGCCCGCGGGCGCCACGCAGCAACAGCAGCAGCGGGGTGACGATCAGGACGCCCATCGCGTCACCGACCCACCAGGCGAGCCAGACGGGCCAGAAGCTGCCGGCGGGCAGGCTGTCGTTGAGAACGAGGAGGCCGACACCGACGGTCGCGCTGATCAGCATGGCGCCCAGCGCCGCCAGGAACACCAGGGCGAGGCCGTCGCGCAACCGGCTCAGGTCGGTGCGGAAGCGGGCCCGGCGCAGCAGCAGGGCCGCACACACGGGGGCGGCGGTGTTGCCGAACAGGATGCCGATGACGTCGGGGCCGGGTGTGGTGAGGGACAGCACGGAGAAGAAGGCGCCGAGCGTGATGCCGGGCCAGCAGCGCAGCCCCAGAATCAGCAGCGCGGCGAGGGCGACTCCGGTGGGCGGCCAGATGGGGGTGACGATGGCGCCCTCGACGGTCAGCTCGCGCAGCAGTCCGAGCCGGGCCGCCGCGTAGTAGCAGGCGGCGACGGCCAGCACCTGGACGGCATGTCCGCCCGGCCGGCGCAGCTCCTCGATACCCACCACAGCAGCAATCTCACACCGGCGGCCGCCGGTCGGCGAGGCGAGGCCCGCTCCCGTCCGGCTCTCTGGCTGAATGCCGGGCCATTTCCGGGAACGAGCCGGCGGGGACCGGCCCGGGTGGTCAGCGCGCCGCGCCGAGTCCGTCGAGGCCCACGACCAGGACGGCGGCGTCGTCCTCGTGTCCGACACTCTCGGCGCCCTTGATCACGGCCGCCGCGAGCGCGTGCGCCTCCAGGCCGGCGACGGCGGCGATGCCCGCGAGCCGCACCACCTGCTCCAGGCCGTCCTCGATGTTGAGCGACGGCCCCTCCACGACCCCGTCGGTGAGCAGGACGAACACCCCGCCGGTGGTCAGCCGGTGCCGGGTCACCGCGAACTCCATGCCCTGCTCGATCCCGAGCGGCGGTCCCCCCTCGTCGTCGACGACGCCGGACTTTCCGTCGGCCGTGGCCCACACGAAGGGGATGTGGCCGGCCCGGGCGCTCTCCAGCACACCGGTGGCCGGGTCGAGCCGCATGAACGTGCAGGTGGCGAAGAGGTCGCTGCCCAGGGAGAGCAGCAGGTCGTTGGTGCGTGCAAGCAGTTCACCCGGCTCACCGGTGACCGAGGCGAGCGCCCGCAGTCCGGCCCTGACCTGGCCCATGAAGGCGGCGGCCTCGATGTTGTGGCCCTGTACATCGCCGATGGACAGCCCGATCCGGCCGTCCGGCATGGCGAAGGCGTCGTACCAGTCACCGCCCACGTTGAGACCGAGGTTGGCCGGCGCGTACCGCACCGCGAGATGGAGGCCGGGTACGGCGGGCAGGTCCCGGGGCAGCATGCCGCGCTGGAGGGCGATGGCCAGCTCGACCTGGGTGCGCTGGAGCTCCGCGCGCTGGCGCGCCTGGGCGGTGAGCGAACCGAGTCGGGCCAGCAGCTCGTCGCCTTCGTCCGTGGAGCGCTTGCGGGGCATCGATCACTTCCGGCGGGGCGGTGGCTCTCGGCTGGCCGGCCGCCTGCGTTGTCGGCAAACGCCTAGATTTTACCCATATAGGATGATCGTGCCTCAGGGGGATGATCCAGTCCCGGGCCCTGCCCAGGCCGGCCCGGGCCTGGCCAGGCCCGCCAGGGCCCCGGCTCCCGCGTCCGGCCAGCGCACCTCCCGCGGCCGGTCAGCGGACCTCGGAGTCGATGCCGGTGATCACCGCGGGGCCGAGCGGTGCGGACCGCTCGTCCAGGCCCGCGTCGCGCAGCGCGGAGTGCGCCAGCCGGTGCGCCGCCTCCTCGGCGTGCGGGCCGGTGTCCGCCTCGACGGTCAGGCGGAGGGTGAAGGTGTTGTCCTCGTTGACGCTGAGCACGTCCAGGTCCTCGGCGCTGCCCATCTTCGTGCCGTGCGGATCGGCGGGCCGGAGCGCCTGGGCCAGCCGGGTGCGGGTACCGGCCTCGACCCCGGTGGTGAAGGTGCCGGGAACGCTGATCACGTAGGTCGTCATGAAACGGTCCTTTCCTCGGGCCTACCCCGCCTACCCCGATTCGCGGCCTTCGCACAGCGGGCAGCGCGACCCCCACGCGATCTCCCCTCCCGCCCCCTCACAGCTCCCCTCTCGTCACCCGGACGGTGGGCGTGCCCGTGTCGGCTCCGGGGCCGATCCCCCTCGAAGCCCCTTTCTGATCCCCCTGGGATCCCTCTCAGATCCAGCCGTCCAGCGCGCCCATGAAGCCGTCGAAGTCGTCCCGGTACACGGTGTGCCCGGCCCCCTCCACCGTGCGGACCTCGAAGCCCCGCCGCGCCAGCTCCTCAGCCCGTCCCGGTCGTACGAGCGGGCCCGCGCCGGCCAGCACCACCAGCGAGGGCACCACCGGGTGCGCCGGTGTCCGGTCGACCGCGAAGATGCCCGGATGCACGCGGGCCGTGTCCGGGTCCCAGTCGGCGAGTGTGGCCATCTCGACGTTCAGGTCGTCGTCGCCCCAGCCCGGATTGAGGCTGCTGATCATCGCGCGGTTCGCGGTCTTGAAGACCGTGAAGTACGCGGCCGCCTCGGCCAGCTTCCCGCGCATGTCCCAGGCCGGGTCGCAGTAGACCGCCCGGGCGGGAGCCAGCCGTTCGACGGCCCCGGCCAGCGCCATGGCCCCGAGCGAGTGACCGATCGCCAGCTCGGGACGCTCCGGCAGGGTTTCGACGAGGTCGCCCGCCCAGCTCTCGGGACTGTACTCGCCCCGGCCGCTCGCGCCGTGCCCGCGCAGGTCCACCCCGATGACCCGGTATCCCTTGTCCGCCAGGACGGGTGCCACCCGGTGCCAGGTGCGGTGGTCGGACATGAGCCCGTGTACGAGGACGGCGATCCGGTCGCCGGTCCCCCACTCGTGCGTGTGCAGCCTCATCGGCGATCCTCCCCGTCGGACTCCATCGGATCATGCCATCACGGCCCGTAGCGCATCCACTCGCGGCGGATGGCCACCGCGCGCCGGTCCGTGGAACACCTGGTGGCGCCCCGCGTTCACTCGTCTCCGCCCCCACGACGGGCACGCTCACAGCGGCGAATGGGCCACCGCCGTCACATAGGCGCCGCACAGCAGGGAGGCGAGGACGAGGGCGCCGTAGACGACCAGCGCCTGGGGCCGGCGCAGCCACCAGGTCCGGGCCAGTGCGCGGGCCGTCGGGATGAGCAGCGGGAAGGCCGGCAGCAGGAACCGCGGCTTGGAGGAGAAGGAGCCGGAGCCGCCGAGCACGAGCAGGACCAGGACGCCGGCGAAGACCAGCAGGGCGAGCGGGGCACGGTCCAGGCACAGCAGCACGAACAGCAGGACGCCCGACGCGACGGTCAGCAGGGCGGCCGGGTAGACGACACCCCCGCCGTACAGCAGCAGGGCCTTGAGGAAGCGCAGCGAGCCGGCCCCGAAGTCGAAGCGGGAGTCCCAGGCGCTCTGGACCGTGAAGTAGCCGCCGAGGAGGTCTCCCATGCGGCCGCCCACCCACAGCACGTAGGCGAGCCAGCCCAGCGGTGCCAGGACCGCGCCGGCCCACAGGTGCGCCGGGGCGCGGCCACGCCGCCGCAGCACCTCGTACCCGGCGGCGGCGGAGACGGCGACCGCCACCGCGAATCCGCTGGGCCGGGAGAGGCCGGCCAGCGCCGCCAGAGCGCCGGCCGACAGCCAGCGTCCCTTGAGCAGGCAGTACAGGGACCAGGCGGCGAGCGCGGCGAACAGCGAGTCGGTGTAGGCGATGGTCAGTTCGACCGCGTGCGGCAGCGCGGCCCACAGGGCGACCAGGGCGGTGGCGACCCCCCGCCCGTACAGAAGGTGGCCGAGGAGGTAGATGCCGTACGCGGCCACGCCCGCGGCCGTCCAGGAGATGAGCAGCGCGGCCTGGCCCGGAGTGAGCGGCAGGACGGTGATCAGTGCTCTGATGAGCGCCGGATAGAGCGGGAAGAACGCCCAGTCGGTCTGGACCGCGCCCTTCGGGGAGATCCAGATGAGGTCGCCGTAGCCGTGTGTGGCGATGTGCAGGTACCAGCGGGAGTCCCAGGAGTGGGCCAGGTTCCTGACGAGCGGATGCCCTCTGAGGTGGTTCGTGAGGATCACGGCGAGGATCCCGGCGAGCCGGACGGCCGCGAACAGGGCGAGCGCCGGGAGCGCCCCCGGGGGCGAGCCGGAGCCGGTCGGCCGGGCGAGCCGGGGACGGCTCAGGGGTCCGGAGGGGACTGTCGGCTCGGGCCGCGGGACGGAGGAGGTACGCACGCTCTCGACCTTGGGCACCCCTGGGAGGACGTGCAATCCGCGACCCGGGTTTCTTGCGTACTTCCACCCTGATTCAGGAGGGGTTCCGGCAATCCGGTCGAGTCCGGGCCTCCTGTGCGGGAGGGCCTGCCGATCCCCGAAAAGCGTGTGGTTATCATATGAGCGCTGCCTAGCTCGAAAGATGGATCCTGTGACTGTCAACGACGACTCGTTCACCAACTGGAAGATCCGCGAGGAGATCGCGGAGTCGATGATCCCGCTCATCGGGAAGCTGCACCGCGAGCAGGACGTGACCGTCCTGCTGCACAGCCGCTCCCTGGTGAACAAGTCGGTGGTCAGCATCCTGAAGACCCACCGCTTCGCCCGGCAGATCGCCGGCGAGGAGCTGTCGGTCACCGAGACCATGCCGTTCCTGAAGGCCCTGACCGCCCTCGACCTCGGGCCGTCCCAGATCGACCTCGGCATGCTGGCCACCATGTACAAGGCCGACGACCGCGGCCTGAGCGTGGAGCAGTTCACCGCCGAGGCCGTCGCCGGTGCCACGGGCGCCAACAAGATCGACCGCCGCGAGTCGCGCGACGTCGTCCTCTACGGCTTCGGCCGCATCGGCCGGCTCGTCGCCCGCCTCCTCATCGAGAAGGCCGGCTCCGGCAACGGCCTGCGGCTGCGCGCCATCGTGGTGCGCGGCGGCGGTGCGCAGGACATCGTCAAGCGCGCCTCGCTGCTGCGCCGCGACTCCATCCACGGCCAGTTCCAGGGCACGATCACCGTGGACGAGGACCGCAGCACGATCGTGGCCAACGGCAACGAGATCAAGGTGATCTACGCCGACGACCCGTCGCACGTGGACTACACCGAGTACGGCATCCGGGACGCCATCCTCATCGACAACACCGGCAAGTGGCGCGACCGCGAGGGCCTGTCCAAGCACCTGCGCCCCGGCATCGAGAAGGTCGTGCTGACCGCGCCGGGCAAGGGCGACGTCCCGAACATCGTGCACGGCGTCAACCACGACACGATCAAGCCGGACGAGCAGATCCTGTCCTGCGCCTCCTGCACGACCAACGCGATCGTCCCGCCGCTGAAGGCGATGGACGACGAGTACGGCGTGCTGCGCGGCCACGTGGAGACCGTCCACTCGTTCACCAACGACCAGAACCTGCTGGACAACTACCACAAGTCCGAGCGCCGTGGCCGCTCCGCGCCGCTCAACATGGTGATCACCGAGACCGGTGCCGCCTCCGCCGTCGCCAAGGCGCTGCCCGACCTCAAGGCGAAGATCAGCGGCAGCTCGATCCGCGTCCCGGTGCCGGACGTCTCGATCGCGATCCTCAACCTCCAGCTGGCCCGCGAGGCCACCCGCGAGGAGGTCCACGACTACCTGCGCGACGTGTCGCTGACCTCGCCGCTGAAGCGCCAGATCGACTTCACCACGGCACCCGACGCGGTCTCCAGCGACTTCATCGGCTCGCGCCACGCCTCGATCGTGGACGCCGGCGCCCTGAAGGTCGACGGTGACAACGCGATCCTCTACCTCTGGTACGACAACGAGTTCGGCTACTCCTGCCAGGTCGTCCGCGTCGTCCAGCACGTGTCGGGCGTGGAGTACCCGACGTACCCGGCGACGGCGGTCTGACCGCCGCGGCCCTGAGTACGCGTACGGCCGCCGACCGGGGTTTCCGGTCGGCGGCCGTCGTCATGGGCGCGGGTGTGGTCAGGCCGAGGCCGGCTTGCCGCACGCGCCCGCGGCGCACGCCGTGAGCCACTGGTCGAAGTCGGCGTCGTAGCGGGTGCCGATGCCGTCGTGGTAGACGGCGTATCCGCCGGTGTAGTCACCGTCGCGGAAGCGGGCGAGCATGCGCTGGACGTCGTCGGGGTGCTTCTCGACCATGTAGCGCACGGCGAGGTAGCCCCACGGGTAGGTCCGGGTGACGTCGCTGTTGTCGTACGTGTTCTCGAAGAGGGTGCTGAGCTTGTAGGTGTGCCTGCCGGCCTCCTGGACCGCCTGGTCGTCGGCCAGGCCCCGGTAGCCGTAGGAGACGTACTCGGCGATGCCCTCGATCCACCACACGTCCGGTACGGAGATCTGCCGTCCGAAGTCACCCTTCATGTCGTCGCGGGCGTCCAGGAAGTGCGTGTACTCGTGGTTGAGGTTCCAGATCCGGGCCGGGAAGCCGTCGTCGTAGTTCTTCTGGTACATGATCGACATCGGCTGGTTGGCGGGGTCCGACGGGTCGCCGCCCAGTGTCATGCCACCGTTGTCGGTGCTGATGCCGTACATCGCGCCGGCGTACGTCTGGTAGTCGGCGCGGCTGGTGAAGACCACGAGCTGGAGGGTCGAGGCGTACTGGCCGGGTATCGGTCCGCCGGCCCGCACGACCGAGCGGAAGTAGGCGTCCTGGCCGAGCACACTGGCGCAGGCTGCGCCGAGGTCGGCGGCGGTCAGGCCCTGGGCGCGGACGGTGACCTTCGCGTCGCAGTGGTGCGTGACGGGCAGGACGGCCTTGGTGAGCTTGTCGGGCAGGTCGCACACGTCGTAGTAGGCGCAGTCGGCCTTGTCGTAGGAGTCGGCCTGCGTGGCGACCGCCACCCACAGCCCGGCCGTCGGACCGGTGATCTCGGTCCGGTCCAGCAGGTCCTTGGCCAACGGCCGGACGGTTTCCCGCAGTTCCGGGTGCTCGACGTAACGGGCCAGGTTCATCCCGGCGTTGGAGTCCAGGAAGGCCAGCTCGGTGCCGAGCTGGTCGGTGTTGGCCAGCGCGAAGTCGTACAGCGTGTCGATGATGCGCGGGTCCGCCTCGACCGCCTGCACGTACCGGGGGTTCCAGTTGCCGCGCCACAGCGGCGTGTAGACGTCGTTGACGGCCCTGATCATGCTGTCGATCGAGTCGTACGTGCTGTCGTAGTCGTTCAGCAGCCGCCGGTAGACGTACAGGTAGCGGCCCTGCTGGTCGGCGCTGTCGGTGAGGATGACGGTCTCGCCGAGGATGGCGCCGTTGGCCGCCGTGACGTCACGGGAGTGGGAGCGTGCGAAGAAGGTGTCCATGCCGCTCGTGACGGCGGTGGTGAGGCGGGAGGTGTACGGGCCCACGTCGTCGGGGTGGTTGAACTGCACGTAGTAGCCGGCGCGCAGGAAGAGGACCAGTTGAAGCAGGCTGCCGGCGTTGTCGCCGCGGTACTGCCCGGCGGTGCGCGTGAACGCGTTCGCCACGGTCAGCATCTGGGCCTGGCGGAAGACGTCACGCGCGTTCGTGCCGCTGACCGAGAAGAGCGTGCCCACGCAGTCCGGGGTCGCGGCCTTGACGTAGGAGACGAGGGCGGAGCCGGTCCGGCTGCCGAAGTCGGCCGGTGTGCAGGAGGCCGCCTTCGCCGCACGGACGGCCGGTCGGGTGAAGGTCGGCCGTTGCGGCGGGAGTTGGGCCGGGCTGAGTTGCTTGGCCTGGGCCGCGGGGAGCTCGGTGGCGGCGGTGGGCGCGGCCGCGGGCGACGGCACGGGGAGGTGCGTACGGTGGGGCGCGCCGGCGGTGCCGGTGTGCGGCTGCGGTGCCGCCAGCGCCGGTGCGGACAGCAGGCCGGCCAGGGTGGCGCAGACGGCGGCGACGCCGGCTGTGCGCCCGGCCGTGCCTCTCGGCACACGTCCGGGCAGCGCGAAGCGATAGCGCATCGGGATTCCTCCACGAAGGGATGCGCCTCTGTGGGGTGTTGAGGCGTGTGAGGCACTGTCTCAGCGCACCGACCGCCCCAACAATGGCGTGTGACATAGCACATGGCACTGGCCGCTCATAACATCGCGGCGCACCCGTGACGCGCTCCTAGGCCCCGGTGACGCTCCAGGTGCGGGAGGCCCAGGTACGCAGGTGCGGTGCCTGGGCGACCAGGTCGCGGTACGCGTCCATGGCGGACTGGAACACCGTCTCCACGACGTCGTCGGTGACCGTGTCCGGCCGCCAGGCCAGCACATAGCGGCACCACAGCGGGGAGCCGGCCAGCGGCTTCACCACGACGTGCGGGATCGGCCGCAGCGTCGGCTGCACGAGGGACACCCCGAGACCGTCGGCGATCATGCTCTGCAGCTGGGTCTGGTCGCCGAGGAACTCGTGCACGGCGACCGGCGTGAACCCGGCCGCCGCGCAGGCGTCGTAGAAGACCCCGGGCCAGCCGGCGCCGTCGTCCGGGGTCACGAACCAGGCGTCCTCGGCCAGGTCGGCGAGCTGGACCTGGGCGCTCTGCCGGAGCCGGTGGCGGGCGGGGAGGGCGACGAACGTGGGCTCGGTGACGATCCCGCGGTGCCGTACGGCGGTCGAGTGCCCGAGTTCCATGCCCGGGTAGTCGGCGGCGATGGCCGCGTCCACCGCGCCCTCCTCCAGCAGTTCCACGATCCGCGAGGACGCGTAGACGCTGGTGACCGCGAGGGTGAGTTCCGGCAGCCGGGCGCGGACCCGGGAGACCGTGCCGGACAGCATGGGCGAGTTGGTGGCGGCGACCCGCAGGGTGCGGCGGGGGCGGGCCGAGGCCGGGCGGTGTCCGATCGCGGCGGCCCGCACGAGGACGTCCCGGGCCTGTTCGACGACCTCGGCGCCGTACCGGGTCGGCCGGACCCCGCTCGGCCCGCGCTCGAAGAGCGGCTCGCCCAGGTGGCGTTCGATGCGCCGCAGCTGGGTGCTCACGGCGGGCTGCGAGTAGCCCAGCTGCGCGGCGGCCCGGCCGACACTGCCCGCGTCCGCGATCGCGCACAGCACCCGCAGATGCCGCAGCTCCAGCTCCATCGGTCCACTCCCCGTTCGTCCCCAGGGCCGGTCCGACGCCCTGTTCCGCGCCGCCGGGCGCGGGGGGCGCCCACCGCCCGCGCCGGCCGTGGCCCCGACCGGCGGACCGAAGCGTTCCATGCCGCCCTCCGCGGCACAAGTCGCAGGTCCGCCAGGGTGCGACCGATCACACTCGGCCTGCCTGCGGGGGGCCGGGCCGGGTGGCCGGGAGGCGTGCGGGGGGCCGGACGCCGCCTCCCGGGGCCTCAGTGGCGCGCCAGCACCTCCGCCACCCGGATGAAACCGTCCGTGCCGTGGCCGAGGCCGATCACCCGGCGGGCCATGCCCTCGACGGACCGCATGACGCCCGCGTCGATGCCGTGGGACTCGGAGACCTGGACGACATGGGCCATGGAGGAGACGGCCGAGGTGATGGGGTTGATCTTCCCGGAGTAGGTGCCGCTGTCGGCGTCCTCGGCGAACTCCTCGAACAGCGGCGGCAGGATCGCGCCGATGCCCTGGGCGAAGGGGGCGAGTTCCCGGGCCGTGACGCCCTCCGCCCGGGCGATCGCCACGGCGTGCGCGTATCCGGCCATCGCGGTCCAGAAGAGGTCGAGCAGCGCGATGTCGAAGGCGGCGGCGCGCCCGATCTCCTCGCCCAGGTGGGTGTGCGTGCCGCCGAGCAGCTCCAGCACCGCCCGGTGCCGGTCGTAGAGGTCGCGCGGACCGCTGTGCAGGAAGACGGCCTCCGGGGTGCCGATGCTGGGGGCCGGCGTCATGATCGCGCCGTCCAGGTAGCCGATGCCGTGGGCCGCCGCCCACTGCGCGGTGTCCCGGGCGCGGTCCGGGGTGTCCGCGGTCAGGTTCACGACGGTACGGCCCTTCAGCGCGCGGGTGACGTCGTCACGGCGCAGGATCGCGTCGGAGGCGTCGTGGTTCACCACGCAGACGACGATCAACTCGGCCGCGGACACGGCCTCCTCGGCCGTGCCGGCACCGGTCGCGCCGCGCTCGGTCAGCTCCCGGTCCTTCCCGGGCGTGCGGTTGAAGACCGTGGTCCGCAGGCCGGCCGCGAGGAACGCGCCCGCCAGCGAACGGCCCATGGGACCGAGGCCGAGCACGGTGACGGCAGGAAGATTCAGGGCGGTGGACATGTTGCAACTCCCGTTCGTGGTGAGGAAAAGCGGCCGAGAGGCCATGGAGAGCCGAAGAGGACGACGATGACGCGCAGCCGTGCCCAGGATCCGAACGTCTGCGGAGTGACCGCCGCGATCGCCGTGATCGACGGCAAGTGGAAGACGTCGCTGCTGTGGCTGCTGGAGTCCGGCCCGCAGCGGCCGGGCGAACTGCGGCGCCGGCTGCCCGGGTTGAGCGAGAAGGTGCTGACCCAGGCACTGCGCGAGATGGTGGAGGACGGCCTGGTGCACCGGGAGGTGCACGACGTGCTCCCGCCGAAGACCGTGTACTCGCTGACCGCGTTCGGCCGCGATCTGGCCGCGGCACTGGATCCTCTGGCGGAGTGGGGCCATCGCCGCCTGGAGCGGCTCCGCGAGCGCGAAGCGGCGTCCCGACGACCTGCGGAGGTCACCTCCCCTTCCTTGTCCGGCAGCCCCTGACCTCGGCAAACAGCCTCTCCCGGATGGTCGGGCGCTGCCAAGTACCCACAAAAAAGTGCGTACGCACACACGCTCCCACCGAGAGGACGACGACCGTGGACCGCCCCCTCCCCGACCGCCGGCTGCGGCCGCCGATGGGCTGGAACAGCCGGGACTGCTACGGCACGACCGTCACCGAGGAGGAGGTCCTCGCCAACGCCGAGTCCATACGGGACCACCTGCTCGCGTACGGCTGGGACACCGTGGTGGTGGACATCCGGTGGTACGAGCCCACGGCCCGCGCCCACGGCTACAACCCTTGGAGCTCCGCGCGGGCGGCCTGGTGCTGTGGACGGCCCGGGACACCGACGGCCGTACCCGTTACGCCGCCGTCTTCTCCCTCGCCGGCGAGCCGCGCCGGTACGACGTGCCGCTCGGCTCGGTCGGCGCCCGCCCCGCCGACCGGATCCGCGCACTGTGGACCCGCGCCGACGTCACGCACGACGGCCGGCACCTCACCGTCCGCCTGCCCGCCCACGGCGCCGCTCTCTATCGCCTGGCCGGATCCCCTCTCCCATTTGCCTAAAGCCTTTAGGAAACTCCATAATCCCTTACGGCAGAAGGAGAGGAACGATGGTGCGTGCGGGCTTGTCCACCGAGCGCCTGGTCCGCGCCGGCGCGGAGCTGGCCGACGAGGTCGGCTTCGACCAGGTGACGGTGTCCGCGCTGGCCCGGCGGTTCGACGTCAAGGTCGCGAGCCTGTACTCGCATCTGCGCAACTCCCAGGATTTGAGGACACGGATCGCGCTGCTCGCTCTGGAGGAGCTGGCCGACCGCGCCGCGGAGGCGCTCGCCGGCCGGTCCGGGAAGGACGCCCTGGGCGCCTTCGCCAACGTCTACCGCGACTACGCCCGCACCCACCCGGGCCGCTACACGGCGGCCCGTCACCCGCTGGACCCCGAGACGGCGGCCGGCAGCGCGGGGGTCCGGATCGCGCAGCTGACCCGGGCCACCTTGCGCGGCTACGACCTGAGCGAGCCGGACCAGACCCACGCGGTCCGCCTCCTCGGCAGCGTGTTCCACGGCTACGTCAGCCTGGAGGCGGCCGGCGGCTTCAGCCACAGCGCGCCCGACTCACAGGAGTCGTGGACGCGGATCCTGGACGCCCTCGACTCCCTGCTGCGCGACTGGCCCACCGCCCGACCCTGACGAAGCAGGCAGACACCGATGCACACCATTCCCCTCACCCCCGGCCTGATACGCGGCGCCCTCGAACTGGAGCGCACCGCGCACGGTCTGCTGCCGCACCGGCTGCCCGCCCGGGCCCGCGCCCAGTGCGCCGACCCGCAGCTGGCCCTGGTGGAGTCCCAGCCCTCCGGGGTACGACTCGCCTTCCGCACCCGCGCCACCGCCGTCGAGCTGGACACGCTGCCGACCAAGCGGGTCTACCTCGGCGTACCGCCCCGTCCGGACGGCGTGTACGACCTGCTCGTGGACGGGCGCCCGGCCGGCAGCGCCTCACTCACCGACGGCAGCACCCTCACCATCGACCTGGGCACGGGCTCCGCCGAGCACCGGCCCGGGCCGGTCGGCACCGTGCGCTTCACCGGCCTGCCGGACACCGACAAGGACGTGGAGATCTGGCTGCCGCACAACGAGACGACGGAACTGGTCGCGCTGCGCGCCGACGCCCCCGTCGAGCCCGTACCCGACCGGGGCCGCAGGGTGTGGCTGCACCACGGCAGTTCGATCAGTCACGGCTCCGACGCCGCGAGCCCCACCACCACCTGGCCGGCGGTGGCCGCGTCCCTGGGCGGGGTGGAGCTGATCAACCTCGGCCTGGGCGGCAGCGCGCTGCTCGACCCGTTCACCGCCCGCGCCCTGCGCGACACGCCCGCCGATCTGATCAGCGTCAAGCTCGGCATCAACGTGGTCAACACCGACCTGATGCGGCTGCGCGGCTTCGGCCCCGCCGTGCACGGGTTCCTCGACACCGTCCGCGAGGGACACCCCGGCACCCCGCTGCTCGTCGTCGCGCCGGTCCTGTGCCCGATGCACGAGGACACGCCCGGCCCCACCGCCATGGACCCGGCCGCCCTGAGCGAGGGACGCGTGCGGTACCGGGCCACCGGGGATCCGGCCGAGCGGGCGGCCGGGAAGCTCACCCTGGCCGTGGTCCGGGCGGAGCTGGCCCGGATCGTGCGCGAGCGGGCGGCCGAGGACCCGGCGCTGCACTACCTGGACGGCCGGGAGCTGTACGGCGAGGCCGACGCCGCCGAGCTGCCGCTGCCCGACGGCCTCCACCCGGACGCCGCGGGCCACCGCCGGATCGGTGAACGGTACGCGGCGCTGGCCTTCGCCGCGGACGGCCCCTTCGCGGACCGCGTGGGCCGCCCCCGGCCGGCTCACACCAGGTGGGCGAAGACGACCAGGTTGTCGGTGTAGTCGCGGACCGTGCGGTCGTAGTCCCCGGCACAGGTGATGAGCCGGACCTCGGGGCGCGAGGCGTCGGCGTACACCCGCTGGCTGGGGAAGTCGTCCTTCGCGAAGGTCTCGGCGCTGTCCACGACGAACTCCGCGGTGCGCCCGTCGGCCCGCTCCACGGAGAACCGGTCGCCGGGCGCCAGCTCGTCGAGGTCGGCGAAGACGGCCGCGGAGGTCACCGTGTCGACGTGCCCGGCGATGATCGCGGTGCCCTGCTCGCCGGGTGAGACGCCGTCGGCGTACCAGCCGACGAGATTGGTGTCGCCGGCGGGCGGGGGCTGGAGCTGGCCCGAGGCGGCGATGGCCAGCGTGGTGAAGGGGGCGTCCACGGAGATCTTCGGGATGCGCAGGCGGGTCGGTGCGGACCGGGGCAGCGTCTCCCCGGGCCGGCCCGGATCGGCCGACCTCGCGGCACCGGCGCCCGAGGCGCGCGCCTGCGGCGTGTCGTCCGGCTGCTGATGACCGCCGAACATGCTGACGGCGAGGAAGACGGCCGCCACGCCCCACAGCGTCAGCCGCCCGCCCCGGCCGGAGTGCCGCTCGTCCGGCGCGGGTCCTGAGGGGGGCTGGGCGGAGGGATCTGCTGCCATCGGACACCACCTCACTCGGGCGCGGCAGCGCGGGGATCGGGGCAGGAGGGAGACGGCGCGGGAGCCACCGTCCGGGGCGGAGCGCGGGGAGTGCGGGCCGCCGACACGGCGGGCGGGTCGGCGGCCTCCGCAGCCCCTGGGAGGTGCCGGCGCGTCAGGAGGCCGGCTGGGCGGCCTTCTTGCGGCGCAGCGCGTACGCACCGGCGGCGGCTACGCCCAGCACGGCGAGGCCGCCCGCGGTGACGCCGGGCGTGGCGAGCGCACCGCCACCGGTGTGCATGCCACCGCGCGGCTTGTCGTGGTCGTCGCCCCACTCGTCCTTGTCACGGCCGCTGTCGTGGCCCTTGTCGCGGTAGCTCTCGGGGTCGAACTTGCTGTCGCGGCTGTCGCCGCCGGAACCCCAGTCGTCGCCACCCACCGCGGTGAGAGCTCCGCCACCCGTGTGCATTCCGCCGCGCGGCTCGTCGTGTTCACCTCCGCCGTCGCGCTTCTTGCCATAGTCCTTGTCGTGATCGCTGTCGGAACCCTTGTCGTGGTCACGGTCGGAGCCGCTGTCGTGCTCCTTGCTGTACGAGGAGTCGTCGTGGTCGGCCGGGACGGCGAACGCGGCGCCGGGCGTGCCGAGAGCGAGGGCGGCCGCGGCAGCCGCAGGGGCCAGGAGCATGCGGGCAGAGCGCATAGTGATGTCCTTCCGCCGTGACCGGGCAGCCAATACCTCATCAGCTGGATGGACCCGGCCCCGACATGAACCACCGTCAGTGAGGCCCCTGGCTCCCACCATCCGAGCCGCCCAGCCGGGTCACCACGCCACCCGTCTGCCCCAGCGCGCCCGCTCCGCGCCCCCTCGTCCGGGTCAACCGCCGAAGCCGTCGTACGCCCTCGCGGGTGACCGGGTGCCGCGACAGCCGGGGCGCCCCGGCCGTCCTGTCCGACCAGCCACCGCGGTCCGGCGGTGCCGCCGCGCCGAGAAGGGGCGTCCCATGCCCGTGAACACCCTGGGGGCCCGCGGAGCCCGGCGGCTCCTCACCACGTGGGCGGGGGCCCTGGTCGCCGTCGCCGTCGTCGCCGCCCCGGCGCGGGCCGGCGCGGAGACGGTGACGGAGTATCCGGTCACCACCGCGGCCGGTGCCGCGCCCGCCGGCATCACCGGCGGCCCGGACGGCGCGCTGTGGTTCGCGGAGCACGGCGCCGGACGGATCGGGCGGATGGCGGCCGACGGCACGGTCACCGACTTCCCGACCTCCGGCCCGGACACCGGTCCGGCCGACATCACCCAGGGGCCGGACCGGGCGCTGTGGTTCACCGAGTCCACCGCCGGGCGGATCGGCCGCATCACGGCCTCCGGCCGGCTCACCGAGTTCCCACTGCCGGCGGCCGGCGGCGGCCCGGCCGGGATCGCGCCCGGCCCGGACCAGGCCCTGTGGTTCACCGAGTCCGCCGGGAACCGGATCGGCCGCATCACGGCCGCGGGCCGGATCACCGAGTACCCGGTGCCCACCCCGGATGCCTCTCCCCACTCCATCGCGGCGGGCGGTGACGGCGCCCTGTGGTTCACCGAGCTGAACGCCGGCAAGGTCGGGCGGATCACCACCTCCGGGCGGATCACCGAGTTCGCGCTGCCCGGGCCGGCGGCCTTCCCGGCCGGCATCGTCGCCGGGCCGGGCGGCATGTGGCTCACCGCGTCCGGCACGCACGACGTCGTCCGGATCGGCTACACCGGGCACGTCACCCGGTTCCCGCTGCCCGGCGCGGACAGCCTGCCGGGCGGCATCACACGCGGGCTCGACGGCCGGGTCTGGTACGCCGACCAGGCGGGCCGTATCGGCCGGATCAGCGCGACCGGCGCGGTCACCGTCTTCCCGGTGCCGGGCGGCGCCGACAAACTGCCCCTGCACCTGACCGTGGGCCCGGACAGTGCCGTGTGGTTCACGGAGCTGCTCGGCAACGCCGTCGGCCGGGTGCGGGCCGACGCCGGATGACACGTCCCCTCTTGTTATGACCACTGTCATAACGCAGGCTGGTGCCGACAGCACGGCAGGCCGAACGCGGTGGGAGGAAGCAGTGGCGGACGGGATGGCGCGGGCCCTGTGGGAGCGGTACGAGCCGGTGCACGACCTGGTGTACTTCGCACCGGAGGCGCACCGGGCGGCGGCGGACGGGCTCGGCATGCGCGGCTACTGGATGGGCTACTTCGCGCTGCGCGCGGCTCCGCTCGGCGCGGCACCGGCGTCCGTGGTGACGAGCTGTTTCTACGTCTTCCACCCCTCCCGGGTGGCCCGGGCGCTGCCGGACGCCTGGTCGTACGCGGCTCCGGCGGAGGTGCTGGCGGCCCGTCAGGAGGCGATGGACGCGGCGCTGACCCGCCTGTTCGGGGCGGACGTCGCCGGCTCCGCCGAGTTCACCGAGACCGCGGACCTCGCCTGGGAGGCCGCCGCGGCCGCGGACACCACGGGCAGGGTGCTGGCCGGCGCCAACCAGGCGCTGGAGCGCCCGGAGCGGCCCGCCGCACGCCTGTGGCAGGCCGTGACGACCCTGCGCGAGCACCGGGGCGACTCCCATGTGGCGGCCCTGGTGACCCTGGGGATCGGGCCGGTCGAGGCCATGGTGCTGAAGACGGCGGCCGGCGAGTCCGACGGGGCCTTCCTGCGCGAGACGCGCAAGTGGCCGGAGGCGGACTGGGAGGCGGCCGCGGCCCGGCTGCGGGCGGACGGCCGGCTCGCGGCGGACGGCTCGCTCACCCCCGCGGGGGCGGCCGTACGGGCGGAGGCCGAGGCGCTCACCGACGCGGCGGCCGAGGGACCGTGGACCGTGCTGGGCGCGGAGCGGAGCGCGCGTCTGGCCGCGCTGCTGGAGCCGCTGGCCCGCGCGGTCGAGGAGTCGGGGCTGCTGCCGCCCGGGAATCCGGTGGGGCTGACCCGGGGGTCGTACCCCGGGGGCCGCTGAGCTGCGGCCGCCGGCGTCCCCCGGCCCGGGGTGCCGGGCCGGGGACGCCGTGCGGGTGGCGGGGTGGCGCGGTTACCAGGACACCGGCAGCCGTTCGGGGATCCGCTTCATGAAGCCGGTGCGCCAGACCAGTTGGCTCGGCGGGACGGCGAGGGCGAGGTCCGGAAGCCGGTCGAGCAGGACCTCCAGGGCGATGCGGGCATGCGCGCGGCCGAGCGCGGTCGCGGGGCAGTAGTGGGCGCCGCCGCCGAAGGAGAGGTGGTCGGCTGTGTTGTCGCGGTGGACGTCGAAGCGGTGCGGGTCCGGGAACTTCTCCGGATCGAGGTTGGCGCCCTCCACCAGGACGAGGACGAGTTCGCCCGCGCGGATGTCGACGTCGCCGAGCCGGACGTCCTCCAGGGCGAGGCGGGGCAGGGCGTCGCCGATGGAGAGGTTCACCCGCAGCAGTTCCTCCACGCCCGGGCCGATCAGGTCGGGCCGGTCCCTGAGCAGGTCGCGGGCGACGGGGTGGGTGAGCAGGTGGACCAGGGCCATGGCGAGGAAGCCGGAGGTGGAGATCACACCGGCGCCGAACAGGGTGACACCGACGGTGGCCAGCATCTCGTCGCCGAGGTGCGCGTAGTCGGGGTCGTCGCGCAGGGCGGCGAGTTCGGCCATCAGGCCGTGCGTCGCGGGGTCGTCGAGCAGGGCCGTCATCCGGGCGATGTCCCGGTCCCAGTTGAGCCGCGCCCCCTTGATCGGGCACGGGGAGTTCATGAAGGCGATGTCCAGGCTGCGCAGGAAGGCCGGGGCCTCCGCCTGCGGGATGCCGAGGATCCGGCAGTGCATACCGGCCGAGTACGGCTCGCAGAACGCCCCGCGCAGGTCGGCCGTCGGACCGTCGGCGACGATGAGGTCCACCAGGCGGTGGGCCTCGGTACGCAGCCACTCCGTCAGGCCCGGCGTCTTGGGGTTGAGCGCCTTCATCACCGCACGGCGCAGTCCCGCCCCGGTGATGTTGCCCATGTTGTTCACGACCTCGGGCGGGATCGTCAACGCGTACTGCCGGGGCACGCCGGGTGCGGAGGTGTCCTTGAGGGAGAACCGGTCGTCCTTGAGCACCTGCGCGCACAGCTCGTACGACGACACCAGCCAGGCCTCGTCGCCGGCGATGGTCCGCACCCGCCGCACGGGGGTGGCGGCGCGCAGCTCTGCGACCTCGGCGGGCACCTGGGTGCCGTCCCAGGAGAACGGGAAGTCGAGCAAGGGCGGGTGGTCGGTGCGGATGTCGGGGGCGGTGGTCATACCGCGGCTCCTTCCAGGGCGGCGGGGGTGACGATGGCGTGGCCCTGGTTGCGGGAGGCCCGCAGGCCGGCGCCGCGGGAGTACAACAGCTCGGCCATCGGCAGGAGTTGGTGGTAGCAGTTGAGTGACGAGGGCACTTTGAGGATGGCCGGGGTGTCCAGGAACAGCGGGGCCTCGGCGCACACGTACTCCAGGCACACGGCGCGCTGGCGCTCGGTCGGCTCCTCGCCACGGGCGGTGAGGAAACGATTCACCAGGGCTTCGCAGACGGCCCGGAACGCGCCGTCGGAGACCAGCCGCGACTTCAGGTGCCGATGGATCTCCTGGTAGGCGGGGTTGGTGCGGAACGCCGACATCGGGTGCCAGTCCAGCCGGATGCCTCCCGGGTCGGCCGCCGAGACCGCGTCACGGACCTTGGCGCGCACCCCGCGCAGGTTCTTCACGGCCTTGCGGCGGGCCTCGTCCGGCGGATAGCCGGAGGCCTCGAACATCTCGGCGACGTACAGGTCGGTGTAGACGAAGTCGACCCGGTCGAAGTGGTCCAGTCCCCAGCGGGCGAGGTCGTGCAGGCGTCGGGCGGAAAAGTAGCTGTTGCCCGGGGACACACCGATCACGGCGTGCGCACCCTCGCCGAGGATGACCTCGCAGTGGGACGTGTACGGCTGGACTTCGAAGACGTCGGCCATCAGCACGGATGCTGTGGTCACGGGGGAAATCCTCCGCCGCGCGCTAGTCCCTGCGGGGCCCTGTGCCCCAGGTGTGGCGACGCGGCGCCCTCACGCTAGCGGTACGAGATCAGCACGGGTAGTTACCACCTGGGTTTGGCTGAAAACAGTCGTATCAATGGTTGAAGTGCCCGGCGGGCGGCCTTGATTGCGGGTCGTAATCTGGGGCCGTGGTCAACCGAGACGAGGATCCAGGACAGGTGGCGGCCCGGCTCACCGGGCGTCCGGTGAGTGCGGCCCGGATGTCGTCGGGCTCGCCCGCCGAGGTACTGCTGGACGGCGGGACGGCGGTGATGGTCAAGCGTGGTGACGGTCCCGGGGCGGTACGTGCGGAGGTGGCGGGACTGCGCTGGCTGGCCGCGGCGGACGCGGTCCGGGTGCCCGCGGTGCTCGGCCACGACGAGCACTGGATGGTGACCGAGCGCGTGCCGACCGACTCCCCCGACCCCGAGGCGGCGCTGCGTTTCGGCCACCAGCTGGCCGCGCTGCACGCGGCCGGCGCGCCCCACTTCGGGGCGGCGCCGCCCGGCGGACCGGAGGACGCCTACATCGGGCTCGCGCCCATGCGCAACGCGCCGGGCACCGACTGGCCCCGCTGGTACGCCGAGCACCGCGTGCTGCCCTATGTGCGCGCCGCGGTCGACCGCGGCACACTCCAGCCGGCCGAGGCCGCCGTGTTCGAGCGGGTCTGCGCACGGCTGCCGGAGCTGGCGGGCCCCGCCGAGCCGCCCGCCCGGCTGCACGGCGACCTGTGGAACGGCAACGTGCTGTGGGGCGTCGACGGTGACGTACGTCTCATCGACCCGGCCGCACACGGCGGGCACCGGGAGACCGACCTGGCGATGCTCCGGCTGTTCGGCTGCCCCCACCTCGACCGGGTGCTCGCCGGCTATCACGAGGCCGCGCAGCCGGCCGACGGCTGGCGCGCCCGGGTGGGGCTCCACCAGCTCTTTCCGCTACTGGTGCACGCCGTCCTGTTCGGGCGGAGCTACGCGGAACAAGCACTGTCGGCGGCGCGGGAAGCACTCGCGGAGTGAACCGGGCGGAACGAGGAACACCGTTGTGCGTTCCCTCGTTCCGATACCGACACGACCCCCTCCCGCGCTGCGGTTACGCAGCGTAAGGAAACCAACCACCCGTTCGATTCGTATAAGGACGTGAAAGCCGAATCAGGGAGAGACCATGCAACCGTTCACGCTCAACTACGCGCGGCCCGCTGTGCAGTTGGACGTCACCACTCCGTATGCGTACGACTCCGGACTGCAGTTGAACGTCCTCCCGGACGGGCGGATCGCCGCCACCGACCACGCGACCCTGAGAGCACTCGGAACCACGACGTCGACCGCCGGTTCCAAGACGCACTTCGACGACTGAACCGCGGACTTCTCGAAACATGACCGTGCTCATCCTGACCAGTGAAGAAGACGTGACGGCGGACATGGTGGTCCTCCGGCTGGGCGAGGCCGGTGTGCCCGTCGTCCGGCTCGACCCCGCCGATCTGACCAACGGGGTGGCGCTGTCGGGCGAGTACGTGCAGGGCGCCCGCCACGGACATCTGTCCGTCGGCGGGCGCCTGGTGAGCATGAACGGCCTGCGCTCCATCTGGGTGCGCAGGCCGGGAGCCCCGGCCGCCCGCGCCGCCCAGCCGTCCGCCTGGCTGACCGAGGAGTCGTCGCAGGCGCTGTACGGCATGCTGCGATGCAGCGACGCCCGCTGGATGAACCATCCGGACGCCGCACGCCGCGCCCGCCACAAGCCCTGGCAGCTGCACCTCGCGCAGCGCAGCGGCCTCGCGGTGCCGGCCACCCTCATCACGACGTTCCCGCAGGCGGCGCGGGAGTTCGCGGAACGCTTCCCGGACCTGGTGGTCAAGCCGGTCTCCGGGGCGCATCCGCAGGAACCGCCGCGCGCGGTGCCGACGAGCCGGGTCGCACCGGACGCCGACTTCACCGCGGTCGCCTTCGGGCCGACCCTGCTGCAGCGGCGGATCGCCAAGCGGGCCGACATCCGGCTCACGGTCGTCGGCGGCACCCTGCTGGCCGCGCGCAAGCCCGCCGACCCGGACGCCCACCCGGACGACGTGGACGTCCGCTTCGCCCCCTCGGTCTCCCCCTGGCTGCCCGCGGACGTGCCGCCACGCGTCGCCGAGGGCGTGCTGCGCTACATGGCGGGCGCGGAACTGGCCTACGGTGCCTTCGACTTCGCGGAGGACGCCGACGGGATCTGGTGGTTCCTGGAGTGCAACCAGTCCGGCCAGTTCGGGTTCGTCGAGATGGACACGGGCCAGCCGATCGCCGCCACGATCGCGAACTGGCTCGCCGGGGACGGGGAACCGGGCCACAGGTGTGCGGAGGGCGACCGGAGCGCAGCATCTTGAGGGTGCGGGGATCGGCTCGGAGAAAGGAACGCCACATGCGTATCGGACTGCTGGGAACCGGCCCGTGGGCGCGGGCGGCGTACGCTCCCGCCCTCGCCGGGCACACCGGCCTTGAGTTCGCCGGGGTGTGGGGGCGCCGGCCGGAGGCGGCCACGGCGCTCGCGGAGCAGTACGGGGTCGCCGCGTACGCCGACGTGGACGCGCTGCTGGCCGACGTGGACGCGGTGGCGGTGGCCCTGCCGCCGTCCGTGCAGGCCGAGCTGGCGGTGCGGGCGGCCCGGGCGGGCCGTCATCTGCTGCTGGACAAGCCGTTGGCGGTGTCGGTCGCCGAGGGGCGCGCCGTCGCGGCGGCGGTCGAGCGGGCCGGGGTGGCGTCGGTGGTGTTCTTCACCGCGCGCTTCCAGAAGGAGCCGGAGGCCTGGATCGAGGAACAGGCCGCGCTGGCGGGCTGGTTCACGGCGCGGGCGCAGTGGCTGGGTGCGGTGTTCACGACGGACAGCCCGTTCGCGGCCTCGCCGTGGCGGCGGGAGAAGGGCGCCCTGTGGGACGTGGGCCCGCACGCCCTGTCGGTGCTGCTGCCGGTCCTCGGCGACGTACGGCAGGTCGTGGCGGCGGCGCACGCTCCGGCGGACACCGTGCACCTGGTGCTCGACCACGCAACCGGTGCGTCGAGCAGCCTCACGCTGAGTCTGTCGGCGCCGCGCGCGGCGGCCGGGGCCGACGTGGAGCTGCGCGGCGAGGCAGGCGCGTCGGTCCTGCCGGGCAGCTCCGAGGGAGCGGTCCCCGCGCTCACCCGAGCCGCCGACGCCCTGGTACGGGCCGCCCGCACCGGCCGGCCCCACTCCTGCGACGCCGCGTTCGGCCTCCGGGTCACCGAGATCCTCTCCATGGCGGAGACCCGCTTGGCGAGCAGCGCGGAGTAACCGGCCTGCGAACGGGGGGGGCCGAGGGCAGCGTGTGCTCGGCGGCGGGAGCGAGGGTGCGGGCGCGGGAGTGCCCGGCCCTCGTTCAGTCCCGGGGCACCGGGTGCGGTGTCGTGTTCCGGTGGTCGGGGGTGGGTGCCGTCCATGCGTCCGGGTCGTCGGTGGTGGTGGTCCGGGCGCCGTAGACGACGCGCATGAACCCGAGTACGGCGTCGTACGGCAGATGCAGCGCGGCGGTGCAGTCCGTCAGGACGGTCACGTGCAAGCCCTTCTGGAAGGCCGTGCGGGCGGTGGAGTCCACGCACACGTCGGCGTACAGCCCGGCGAGCACCAGGTGCCGGATGTCCCGCTCGGCGAGGTGCTCCGCGAAGCCCTCGCCGAGGAAGGCGTCGAAGCAGGCCCGCTTGGTGAAGATCCGTTCGCCCGGTGCCGGCGCGACCCCGTGGAACCGGGCACCCCATGAGCCCTCCAGGCACTTCGGCCGCTTGCCCCGCATGCGGTCGCGCAGCCGCCAGCTGGCGCCCTGGTGCTCGGGGTCGCCGACGAAGCGGACGAAGACGACCTCCACGCCCCGCGTGCGCGCCGCCGCCACCGCCCGGACGCTGCCGGTGACGACGGCGTCCAGGACGGCGGGGTCGCGGCCGAAGCGGGCGCGGGCCGCCGGAGAGGCGCAGAAGTCGTTCTGGAGGTCCACGACGACCAGCGCCGTGCCGTCGACGCCGGTCATGATCCGAGAACCGGGGTGCGGACGCCCTGCTCGCCGGAGACCGGCTGGACGCGGTCGGTCGCCTCGGGGGTGGGCATGGGGACGCACCTCTGCTTTCCGGTAGGGCGCCCGGGGCCCGTGTGCCGGCGCCGACTCCACTATCGGACCGGCCCCCGGCGCCCCGCCCGGAAACACCGGGCCATGCACACAAACGGACGGAATCCGCTGGTCGGCGCATGAAACCCGGTGTTCCCGGAAAGCGACGGCCGGCGCGCGGTCAGCGGGTCACCCGGTGCCGGCACCGCCGTCGGCCCAGTAGTTGACGCGTTCCCGTACGACCGGATAGCCGGCCGTGGTGAAGTGCGCGGCCATGGGGTGGTTGCCCTGGTCGGTCGCGGCGACGATGGACTCGGCACCCTGTTCCACCAGGAAGTGGGTGCACTCGGCGAGCAGGTCGTAGGCGTAGCCGTGGCCGCGGTGTTCCGGCACGACACCGACGAAGCCGATGCACGGCCCGGACGGATTGCGCGCCGGGATGTGGATGCCGACCGGATCGCCCGCGGGTGTGCGGGCGACCCGCCACCAGGCCCTCGGTGAGGGGAACCAGTGGAAGATGTCGAGGTCCTCCTTCGCCGCCTGGTCGACGCCGCCCTGCGCGATGGCCCGGCGGGCGTGGGCGTCCAGGGTCACGGAGCTGATGCGGCGCAGGAGGTCGTAGAAGACGGCGTCGTCCGGTTCCGCGGTGTGGACGAGCCGTCCGGGCCGCTCGGGCAGGCCGAGGTCCCGGGTCCAGCGGTAGATGAAGCGCTCCACCAGCGGTGTGTAGCCGGCCCGGCGTGCGGCGCTGTCACGGGCGCCGACCGCTGCCCGCAGGTGCGGGTCGTCGCGCCAGCCTGGGGGCAGGTCGAGATCGATCTCGGGCGTCCGCCAGGGTGCCGTCCGCAGCAGCTCGGCGGCTGCCTCCTCCTCGCCCTCGGCGACGTCGAGCCAGTTGATCACCAGCGGCTCGGGGTCCTCGGGGCGCCCCCACCAGGCGGCGCGCGCCACGGTGCGGCCGTCGCGCTGGGCGATGCGCTGCCAGTCGGGGCGGAAGCGGGTGTTGCGGTGCTTCTCGGCCATGGCGAGCGGGTCGGGCATGGTGCGGAAAACGTGGGCACTGCTCTCGTCGAGCGTGCGGATGACCAGGTCGGTCAAGGAATCCTCCGGGATGCGTGTGGTGTGCAGCGCTCCCGGTCGGATGTCAGACGTCACACGCCCGCGGCACGGGGAGGGGGGAGCGCTGGATGGTGGTGATCTGCATGACGCTCGCCTCCTTCTTCCATGCGGCTCTGGCGTGGTGACCAGAGGCTAGACGGGCGGCCGTGCGGGCGTCCACCGCTTTTCCCCCCCCGGGCGCGGTACGCCCGCGGCGGCGTAGCTTGGGGATGTGGGATCGGTACGCGGCCGGTCGTCGCGCAGGGACCGGGAGGGCCGCGGCTGGCTGCGGGGCGCGCCGCCGCCGTGGTGGATACGGGTGCTGCCGGTACTGCTGCTCACGGCCGTCGGCTCGGCGACGCTGGTCACGGCTCACGCGCGTGATCTCGGTTTCCTGCTGGGCGCGATTCCGCCGCTGGCGGTCCTGTCGTACGGGCCGCTGATGACCGGCCTGCTCGGGGTGGGCGTGGTCGTGGTGCTGAACGTGCCGGCCGCGCATCTGAACCGCCCCGGCGACACGGACCTGCTCACCATCGTGTTCGTGGCCGCGCTGAGTGTGTTCGTGTCCTATGTGCGCAGCCACCGGGACGCCCAGCTCGACACGGAGCGGGCGATCGGCGAGGCGGTGCAGCGGGCCGTGCTGCCGCCGCTGCCGGAGCGGGTCGGCCGGGTCGGCTGCTCGGCCTTCCACCGGGCCGCGCAGGACGGGACGCTGGTGGGCGGGGACTTCTTCGACGTGCGGGAGGGGCCGTACGGCGTCCGCGCGGTGATGGGTGATGTGCAGGGGCACGGGCTGAGGGCGGTCGCCACGGTGGTGTCGCTCCTCGGGGCGTTCCGGGAGGCGGCCCTCGACCAGCCGGATCTGGAGTCGGTGGCGGCCCGGATGGATCGCCGGCTCACGGTGGACTCGGGGGACGTGCGGCACGCGGAGCTGTTCGCCACGGCCCTGCTGCTGGAGTTCGCCCCCGGCACGGCCGCGGTGCGGGTGCTGGCCTGCGGTCATCCGGCACCGGTTCTGCTGCACGAGGGGCAGGCCAGGGAGGTCTCCGTCGCGTCCGCTCCTCCGCTGGGCATCGGGCTCATGGGCATCGAGCCGCCGAAGGAGGTCACCGTGGCACTCGGCCCGGGCGACCGGCTGTTCCTGGCCTCCGACGGCGTGTGGGAGTCCCGGGACGCCACCGACGGCTTCTATCCGCTGCCCGAGCGGCTGGCCGCGCTGGCCGGCACCCCGTCCCCCGAGCTGCCCGGCGCGGTCTGGGCGGACCTGCTACGGCTGCGCTACGAGGTCCGCGACGACGCCACGATGCTGGTGCTGGCACCCGAGCCTCCGGTCACCTGACCCCGGCCGTGGCGTCCCGGGAGCCGCCCGTCCGGTGCCGGGGTGATCCCGGGCCGCCGTGATCCCGGGCCGCCGTGGTCCCGGCCGGTCAGCCCACGTCCCACAGGAAGCGGTGGGTGTGGATGCCGAAGTACGGGAACGACTGGATCTCCCGGACGCCCTCGACGGGGCGCACGACGTCGTTGACGAAGTCCAGCAGCGCCTTCGGGCCGGGCGCGACGACCTCGGCGAAGAGGTCGAAGCCGCCCGAGGTGAGGACCGAGTAGACGACCTCGGGGCGCTCGGCGAGGGCGTCGGCGACGGTCCGGGGGTCGCCGTCGACACCGATGCCGAGCAGGGCCATGGCCTGCCCGCCCATGGCCATCGGGTCGGTGACGCCGACCACCTGGACCGCCTTGGAGTCCAGCAGGCGCTGAAGCCGCTGCCGGGCCGCCGAGGCCGACAGGCCCACCCTGGGTCCGAGATCGGCGTAGGCGATACGGCCGTCGGTCTGCAGCTCCCGCAGGATGGCGCGGTCGATGTCGTCCATGGTCCCGGCTCCCCTTCTCAGCCCGTCAGTTCGGTCAGCGCGGCGGCGAAGACCTCGGTGTGGGTGTCGACGTCCCGCTCGGTGGTGTCCGGGCACATGAGCACCATGGTGTGGAACGGGGTGAGCAGGATGCCCCGGTTGGCGAGGTAGAGGTGCAGGAAGTCCTCCAGCTCGGGGTCGGCGGCGGCCGCGGACTCGGTGCCGGTGCGCGGGGCCGGGGTGACGGCCCGGGCGAGCCGGATCGCCCAGCGGTTGGCGTCGGTCGCGGTGAGCGAGAAGCTCCAGCGGGCCAGGCCGAAACGGCGGGTCAGCTCGGCGCCGACCCACTCGGCGTCCTCGGTGGGCAGCATGGCGGGTGGCTCCGCCCAGTTCGGTGTACCGCCGCCGCACCGCCTCGGTCACGGGCTGCGGTGAGTGGCCGGCCATCGCACCCGTGTCGCCGAGGCAGAAGTCGACGTACTCGTGGCCGTCGATGTCGGTGACCCGGGCACCGCGCGCTCCGGCCAGATAGCGGGGGAAGCCGCCGGCGGTCTTGTTCATCCAGGTCATCGGCACCCGGCCGAAGAGGTGGTCGGCGCGGGCGTAGGCCGCCCGGGAGCGCGGGTTTTGACGTTCGGCCTCGGCGCTCTCGCGGGCCAGGAGGACGGGCAGTCGCGTGCGGTCCATGGAACACCTCGGCGGCAGGGCAGCGCAATCTCGTGAGCATACGACTGAAACATCGATGAACTCAAGACCGTACGCTCGATTCGATTGCATGAGCGCCGGAATCAATTGCCCGAGGGGCCGGGTGATCACCGAAAGGGTGACGCATCCCCGTGACGCAACTGACGAACCGACGCGCGGAGCTCGAACGTCCCGCCTCAAACGCCAGGCCACGCCACCCCTTCCGCCACGTAGAAATATCTACAACCATGCATATGCCGGGTTGGCGTGCGGACGCACGAAGTGCCCGGTCATGGTCGTTCCCTGCGCTCGGGCAGGTGAGCGAGGACAACCGGAGCAGTGGATGACGAACACGATGTGGATGCGGGGCGTGGAATGGCTGGCCGCGGCGTCGGCCGACCCGCGCTCGTGCAAATGGGAGTGGGACCACGGCGAGGGCATCGCACTGCTGGAGGCGGGCCGCTTCTGGGACGTGCTGAGCGTCCCGGACCGGCTGGGACTGCTCACGCTCGACCTGCTGTGGCGCCCGGCGCTGCCCGTGCCGGGGCCCACGCTGGTGGACACGGCGGCGGGGCGGGTCGGGTTCTTCCTGCCGCCCGACCCACACGGGGGCTGGGTGGGCGCCGGGCTGCGGTACGCGACGAAGGGGTCCTGGGTCGCCGTGCCGCCGCCGTACCGGCCGGCCCGTTCCCTGGAGTGGCTGGTCCCGCCCGACGGCACCGGCTCGCTCCACGCGCCCGGCCCCCTCGAGGAGGCGCTACGGGAGGCCAACGGCACCCTCACGGTCCTCCCGCCGCTGCGTGGGCGGCAGTAGGGGGAGGCGGGGGTGGTGGCGCGGACGTGGTGAAGGCGGTGGCGCGGCTCAGAGGGGCTCGGGAGCCGGGTACAGGTGCTCGGGCTCGGGCCGTGCGCCGAAGGCGAGACCGGAGAGCATGGCCCACAGGACGTCGGGCTCCGCGGGGACGGTCCTCCCCTGCGCCCGCCACTCCGCGACCAGCAGGGCGTAGATCGGCTCCCGGGTGCGGTCCACCCGGGCCAGCCGGCGCATCCGGTCCAGGCGCTCCATCCGGTCCATCCAGTCCAAGCGGTTCATGCCGGGGCAACGCCCGGCGCCCGCCGCTGGTACGCCCCGCTCCGCCCACTCACCGGGTCGGGTGAGGCCATCCCCCGAACGGGGCCGTCCACCCGTCGGACAAGCATCCTGCCCGGCGCGGGAAGGGCGGGCCTCCAGCCCGACGCACGCCCCTGCCGCACCCCCGCCCGGCGCGCGCAGTGCGGTGGGCACTTCTATGCTGAGAGGTCCGGGCTCCGACGTCTGGCCCATCGCACGGTCGCTTCTCACGTGCTGGAGGCACCATGTCGCCTACGTCCGTTCGCCTGCGCCGGGGGGCCGTGGTCGCCGTGCTGGCGGGAACCCTGCTCGCACCGCTCACGCCGGGGGCGGCACCGCCCGCCGTACCGGCCGGGGTCACCGCCGACGAGCCCGGTCCGTCGGCCTCGGGGCCGGGCGTCCGCACCCTCTCCCCCGCCGTGGCACACCGGCTCGACGCGGCCATACGGCACGTGATGCGCGAGGCGAACGTCCCGGGCGCAGCCGTCGGCATCTGGACGCCGGGACAGGAGAGTTACGTCCGCTCGTTCGGCCTCGCCGACAAGGCGACCGGCCGGAAGATGACACCGGACCTGTACACGCGGATCGGCAGCGAGACGAAGACCTTCACCGTGACCGCGCTGCTCCAGCTGGTGGACCAGGGCAAGGTCGGCCTGGACGATCCGATCGGCAGGTACATCGACGGCGTACCGAACGGCGACAAAATCACCCTGCGCCAGCTGGCCGGCATGCGCAGCGGGCTGTTCAACTACTCCGAGGACGACGACTTCTTCAAGGCGCTCACGACCGATCCCCAACGGCCCTTCACCCCCCAGCAGTTGCTCGACTACGCCTTCAAACATCCGGTGCTGTTCCAGCCGGGCCGGAAGTTCTCCTACTGCAACACCAACCTGATCCTGCTCGGCCTGGTCGTGGAGAAGCAGACCGGTCGGCCCCTCCACGACTATCTCGAGCAGCACATCCTCGGCCCGGCGGGCATGAAGGACACGTCCCTGCCGCAGGGCGGCGAGTTCCCCTCGCCGCACGCGCAGGGCTACACCGACCAGACGGCGACCGGCAAGGTCGAGGAGACGGCCGGCTGGAACCCGTCCTGGGCCTGGGCGGCCGGAGCGATGGTGTCCACTCTGGACGACCTGCACGTCTGGGCGCGCACGGTCGCCACCGGCGTACTGCCCGACGGCACGCGGATGGTCAGCGCCGCCACGCAGAAGCAGCGCCTCATCACCCCGGCGACACCGATCCCGGACGTCGGCTACGGGCTGGGCATCTTCAAAGCGCAGGGGTGGATCGGCCACAACGGCTCCCTGCCCGGCTACGAGTCGCTGACCATTTACCTCCCGGAGACCCGGACGACCGTCGTGGTGGTGCTCAACACCGACATCAACGTCGGCCAGGACGAACCCAGCACCCTGTTCGGCGAGGCCATCACGAAGATCATTTCTCCGCGGCACGTCTTCAACCTGCCCGCCGCGCCCGCGGCCAGGTGAGCGATCCGGCCGATTCCTCGTCCTCCAGGCCCGCACGCTGTGCGTGCGGGCCGTGACGCGGTGTACTGGACGGGGACCGCCTCGTGACCGGCCGACCCGTCTGGAGACCGCCGTGACCGTCACCGACCGTATCGTCCTCGACCCCTTCGGCTCCGACATCGTGGCGGAGAGCGCCCGGCTCCGCGCCCTCGGCCCCGTCGTCCCCGTGGAGCTGCCCGGTGGCATCCCCGCCTGGGCGCCCACCGGCTACGACACCCTCAGGGAGCTGATCCTCGACGCCCGGGTCAGCAAGGACGCACGCCTGCACTGGCGGCTGTGGCCCGAGCTGGGCGAGCACCCGTCCTGGGGCTGGATGGCCAACTGGGTCGGTGTGGTCAGCATGCTCTCCACCTACGGCACCGATCACGCCCGGCTGCGCAGGCTGGTGGCGCCGAGCTTCACGCACCGGCGCACCGAGGCGATGCGGCCCCGGGTGGCCGCCCTGACGGCCGAACTGCTGGACGCGCTGGCGGCCGAGCGGGCCGACGGCCGCGTGGTCGACCTGCGGGCCGGGCTCGCGCATCCGCTGCCGATGCGGATGATCTGCGAACTGCTGGGGGTGCCGGAGGAGTTGCGGCCGGACGCCGCACGCCTCATCGCCGACTTCATGGACACCTCCGACCCGAACCCCGCGTACGCCGCGTCCGTGCAGGAGCGCATCGGCTCGGTGCTCGGCGCACTGATCGAACACCGGCGCACACACCCGGGCGACGACATCACCACGGAGCTGATCCGGGTCCGGGACGAGGGCGGCGACCGGCTCTCGGACGAGGAGTTGCTGCACACGCTGCTGCTCGTGGTCGGTGCCGGCTTCGAGACCACCGTCGATCTCATCGGCAACGCGGTGGTCGCACTGCTGACCGACCCCGTGCAGTGGGCGGCGGTGCGCGCGGGGACGGTCGGCTGGGGCTCGGTGGTCGACGAGACGCTCCGGGCGCATCCGTCCATCGCCGCGCTGCCGTTGCGGTTCGCCGTGGAGGAGCTGACGGTCGGGGACGTGACGATACCGGCCGGGGACGCGATCATCACGACGTTCGCCGCAGCGGGCCTGGATCCGGCGCACTACGGCCCCGACGCGGGCGTCTTCGACGCGGCCCGGGCGGCGGAGGATCATCTGGCGTTCGGCATCGGCGTGCACCGCTGCATCGGGGCTCCGCTGGCCCGGCTGGAGGCGCTGACCGCGCTGCCCGCCCTGTTCTCCCGCTTCCCTGCCATGCGCCTGGCCGTCGCGCCCGACGCGCTGCGCCAGGTGCCGTCGTTCATCGCCCACGGCTGGCGGGAGATCCCGGTCCGGCTGGGTTTCTGACACCGGCGGGCGGCGGGCCGGCAGCGGCCCCAGCAGCCGGAGAAGGCTCCGCCGGCGGCCTGGGGGGGTAGGCCGCCGGCGGAGACGCCGCGCCCGGGGCGGGGGGACGGCCCCGGGCGGCTCAGAGGTCGGATGCCCGGGAATCCCCCGCGTACACCGACGAATTCCGGACGATCGAAGATCGCGGCCGGCACCCCGCCCCGGCGGCGAGGGCGAACGGAACCGGCGGCGAGGCGGGGGCGGACCGGCGTCGGTGGTGCGCTGCGACCCGGCGGTGCGCACGACGCCGCCGCCGCTGCACGCCCGGCGTCCGGGGACGGCATAAGCTCGGCAGATGGCGAAGTACTTCGACGTGCACCCCGACAACCCGCAGCCGCGCAGCATCGCCCAGATCGCCGACGCGGTCCGTTCGGGGGCACTCATCGCATACCCGACCGACTCCTGTTACGCGCTCGGATGCCGGCTGGGCAGCCGGGACGGCATCGACCGGATCCGCTCCATCCGCCGGCTGGACGACCGGCACCACTTCACGCTGATGTGCCGGGACTTCGCGCAGCTCGGCCAGTTCGTCCGGGTGGACAACGACGTGTTCCGGGCCGTGAAGGCGTCGACGCCCGGCAGCTACACGTTCATCCTGCCGGCCACCCGCGAGGTGCCGCGCATGCTCCAGCACCCGAAGAAGAAGACGGTGGGCGTGCGCATCCCCGACCATGTGGTCACCCAGACGCTGCTGGCGGAGCTGGGCGAGCCGCTGCTGTCCAGCACCCTGCTGCTGCCGGACGAGGAGGAGCCGCTGACCCAGGGCTGGGAGATCAAGGACCGGCTCGACCACGTGGTGGACGCGGTGGTGGACTCCGGGGACTGCGGCACCGAGCCGACGACGGTGGTCGACTTCTCCGGCGGGGAGGCGGAGATCGTCCGGCGGGGTGCCGGGGACACCAGCCGCTTCGAGTGAACGCGACGGGCGCCGGGTGCGGTGGCGTGCGCGGCGCGTGACAGCATGACCGTAGCCGCGGCGCCGGGCAGGCATCCGCCGCCCGCCGCCCATCCCCGAGGGAGGGCCTTCTCACCATGACCGCTGTCCGGGCGACCGCCGTCGACATCCCTACCGAGGACGGTGTCGCCGACGCCTACCTCGCCCATCCGGCCGACGGCCGACCCCGCCCGGCCGTGCTCTTCTACCAGGACGCCTACGGGCTGCGCCCGCACCTGCGGTCGATGGCCGACCGGCTCGCCGCCGCCGGCTACACGGTCCTGGTGCCGAACGTGTTCCACCGGCTCGGCCGGGCTCCGGTCGTCGAGCTGCCCGAGTTCATCGACCCCGGCGCCGACCCGTCCATCTGGGAGCGGCTCGGCCCGGTCCTGGCCGCGCTGACGCCGGATCTGGTCAAGCGGGACGCGGGCGCCTACCTGCGCTGGCTGGCCGACAGCCCGGTCGCGGACGCCGGCCCGGTCGCGCTGACGGGTTACTGCATGGGCGCCCGGCTCGCGCTGTGGACCGCGGGCGCCCACCCGGACCGGGTCGCCGCGGCGGCCGGTTTCCACGGCGGACGCCTCGCCACCGACGATCCGGGCAGCCCGCACCTGGAGGCCCCGCGCATCACCGCGGAGCTGTACTTCGGCCACGCCGACGAGGACCCGTCGCTCCCGCCGGACCAGGCGGCCCGCTTCGCGGAGGCCCTGACCGCCGCCGGCGTACGGCACACCTGCGAGGTGTACGACGGCGCCCACCACGGCTACACCCAGGCGGACACCTCCGCCTACGACCGGGAGGCCGACGAGCGGCACTGGGCGGCGCTGCTCGACCTGCTCAAGCGCACGTTCTGACGGCGGCCCGGCGCCCCCGAGTCGGCGGGCGCCGGGCCGATTCCCGTCCAACTCATTGACATGAACTCGTCTCACGGCGAATCTGAGAGCGCTCTCAACAGGTACGGACCAATTCCGTGCACCCCGACCCCACACGGAGGTGGAGAGTGCCTCACACGCTCATGCACCGCGCGCTGCCCCTGACCGCCGCCGCGGCGCTGATCGGCGGACTGCTCGCGCTCGGCGCACCGGACCGCGCCGACGCCGCCGTCCCGGACACCATCCCGCTCAAGATCACCAACAACTCGGGGCGCTCCGACCCGGTCTACATCTACGACCTCGGCACCCAGCTGTCCTCGGGACGGCAGGGCTGGGCCGATGCGAACGGCGGCTTCCACGCCTGGCCGGCCGGCGGGAACCCGCCGACTCCGGCGCCGGACGCGGCGATTCCAGGCCCGGCCGCGGGCCAGTCCACGACCATCCGCATCCCGAAGTTCTCCGGCCGGATCTACTTCTCCTACGGCCAGAAGCTCGACTTCCGGCTCACCACCGGCGGACTGGTGCAGCCGGCCGTGCAGAACCCCTCCGACCCCAACCGCAACATTCTCTTCAACTGGTCGGAGTACACGCTCAACGACTCCGGGCTGTGGCTCAACAGCACCCAGGTGGACATGTTCTCGGCGCCGTACGCGGTCGGCGTGCAGCGGGCCGACGGCAGCGTCAGCAGCACCGGGCATCTGAAGTCCGGTGGCTGGACCGGCTTCTTCAACGCCCTGCGCGGACAGCCGGGCGGCTGGGCCAACCTGATCCAGACCCGCTCCGACGGCACCGTGCTGCGCGCACTGTCCCCGCTGTACGGCGTGGAGACCGGCGCGCTTCCGGCGAACGTGATGGACGACTACGTGGGCCGGGTCTGGCAGAAGTACACGACGTCGACGCTGACCGTGACGCCGTTCGTGGACCAGCCGAACACCAAGTACTACGGCCGGGTCTCGGGCAACGTCATGAACTTCACCAACTCCTCCGGAACGGTCGTCACCAGCTTCCAGAAGCCGGACGCGGCCAGCATCTTCGGCTGCCACAAGCTGCTGGACGCGCCCAACGACACCGTCCGCGGCCCCATCTCCCGCACCCTGTGCGCCGGCTTCAACCGGTCGACGCTGCTGGTCAACCCGAACCAGCCGGACACCACGACGGCGAACTTCTACCAGGACGCGGTGACCAACCACTACGCGCGCAAGATCCACGGGCAGATGGCGGACGGCAAGGCGTACGCGTTCGCCTTCGACGACGTCGGCCACCAGGAGTCGCTGGTGCACGACGGCGGTCCGCAGCAGGCGTATCTCACGCTGGATCCGCTGAGCTGACAAGACGCGGTCCCGCACCCGGGGAACGGGGTGCGGGACCGCGGTCGTGCCGAGGGTCAGCCGGTCGTCAGGGCGGTGTCGTCCACGACGAAGCTGGTCTGGAGCGAGGAGTCCTCCACGCCGTTGAACTTCAACGTCACCGTCGAGCCCGCCAGCGAGGACAGGTCGAAGGACTTCTGGCTGTATCCGGAGGCCGCGTTGACGTTCGAGTAGGTCGCGAGGGTCTTCGAACCTGCGGTCACCGTCAGCTTGTCGTACTGGGTGCTGCCGGTCTCCGCGGTGTCGATGTGCAGGTAGAAGGTCAGGGTCGCCTTGCAGCCCGCGGGGATCGTCACCGACTGGGACAGCGTGTCGGTGTGCGAGGAGCCGTAGCCGTCCAGCCACGCCTTGTACGAGCCGCTGTGGGACGCCTCGCCGCTGTCGGTGGTGATGACGCCGCTGGTCGCGGTCCAGCCGGTGCTGCCGGACTCGAAGCCCGGGTTGCTCAGCAGCTGGGTCGAGGAGCAGCCGCCGCCGGTCGTGCTGACCGTCCAGCCGAAGGTGGCGGTGCCGGTCGCGCCGGTGGAGTCGGTCACCGTGACGGTGGTGTTGTACGTGCCCGCGGTGGTGGGCGTGCCGGAGATCAGGCCCGTCGAGCTGTTGATCGACAGACCGGACGGAAGACCGGAGGCGCTGTAGCTGAGGGCGCCGCTGTTGGTGCTGCTCGCCTGGATCTGGAGGCTGACGGCGATGCCGACGGTGGCGGACTGGCTGCCCGGGTTGGTGACCGTCACCCCGCTGCTCGGCGGGTTGATGTGGCTGCCGACGTTGATGCCGGCGAAGGCGTTGCCCACTCCGGCGTACTGCGTGGAGTTGGTGCCGTACAGCGCGGCGGCGGCGTTCAGGGCGGCGGTGCGGGCGCCGGCGTAGTTGGTGCTGGACGTCATGTACGTCGTCAGCGCCTTGTACCAGATCTTCAGGGCGGCGTCGCGGCCGATGCCGGTGACGGCGACGCCGTCGGAGGTCGGGCTGTTGTAGGTCACGCCGTTGATGACCTTGGTGCCGCTGCCCTCGGACAGCAGGTAGAACATGTGGTTCGCCGGGCCCGAGGAGTAGTGCACGTCCAGGTTGCCGATCCCGGAGTACCAACTGTCCTTGGAGCCGCCGTCCTTGCTCGGCTTGTCCATGTAACGCAGCGGCGAGCCGTCACCGTTGATGTCGATCTTCTCGCCGATGAGGTAGTCGCCGACGTCGCTGGAGTTGTTCGCGTAGAACTCCACGCCGGTACCGAAGATGTCGGAGGTGGCCTCGTTCAGACCGCCCGACTCGCCGCTGTACTCCAGGCCGGCGGTGTTGGAGGTGACGCCGTGGGTCATCTCGTGGCCGGCCACGTCCAGCGAGGTGAGCGGGTCGTTGTTGCCCGAGCCGTCGCCGTAGGTCATGCAGAAGCAGTCGTCGTCCCAGAAGGCGTTGACGTACGCGTTGCCGTAGTGGACGCGGGAGTAGGCGGCGACGCCGTCGTTGCGGATGCCGCTGCGGCCGAAGGTGTTCTTGTAGAAGTCCCAGGTCATCGCGGCGCCGTAGTGCGCGTCGGCGCCCGCGGTGGCGGCGTTGGAGTTGGTGCCGTCGCCCCAGGTGTCGCTGGTCTGCGAGAACAGCGTTCCGGTGCCGGAGGTGCCGTGGTTCAGGTTGTACGTCTTGTGGCCCCCGCGGGCCCCGTCGGTCAGCGTGTAGGTCGAGCCCGACTGGGTCGTCGTCAGCGTCACCTGGCCGCTGTACCGGGTCTTGCCGACACCGGTGTCGACCGCCTGGTACCGGTACAGCTCCTTGCCGGTGGTGGCGTCGGTGATGACGTGCAGCTGGCTGGGCGTGCCGTCGTCCTGGAAGCCGCCGATCACCGTCTCCCAGGCGAGCTTCGGGGTGCCGTGGCCGGCCCAGATCACCTTGCGGGCGCTGTCGGTGGTGGGCTTCTCGGCGTCCAGGGCCTTCGCGGCCTTCAGCGCCTTGGTCTCGGCGGCCGACTTGCCGAAGGTCGCCGTGGTGGAGCGCACCTGTATCGTGCGCTTGTTGTTGAAGGTGGTGCTCACGGTCCCCTTGGCCACCGAGGCGGGCGGGGTGTGCACGACGAGGTCGCCGCCGAGGACGGGGAGGCCGGCGTAGGTGCGCTCGTAGCGCGTGTGCAGGGTGCCGTCGTTGTCCTTGACGACGTCCCTGACGACCAGCTTCTCCTGCACGCCGAGCCCGAGGCTGCGGGCGGTCGCGGTGGTCTTCTGCCGGGCGTTCTTGATCAGCGCCTGGTGCTGTGCCGGGCTGAGCTTCGCCTCCAGACCACCGCTGCGCAGCGGGCTGGGATGGGGAGCGGCCGGTGCGGCGGTCGCCGGAACCGCCTGGAGGCCGACGGCGAGGAAGGCCGCGGTGGAGACCAGGGCGGCTCCGACCGTGGCCCGCTTGTGGGGAAGGGGTCTGTGGGGTCTCACTCGTACTCCTCCTGCTGCGGCCGTGGTTGGCGGCCGGTGACAGACGGGCAGACGGGTCCGCTGCCCGGGGTGAGCTGAGCTGTGCGGGGCCGTGATCCGTGCATGGTGGGGTGGATCAGCGTGCGGAGGGAGAATGACAGGATTGACCGAGTCATGTCACCTCAGAGCGGGTCAATCGAGGGTTTTCCCTACCCGAACCGAGAGGTGGAAGGCGGGTGTTCGGACGTAGGTTGGCCTTGGCTGATCCACACCTTGGCTGAAAGAAGGACACGACTCATGACCGATCCGGCGGCGCACCAGAAGATCGACACGTCGGTGCCGCACTCCGCCCGTATCTGGAACTACTGGCTCGGCGGCAAGGACAACTACCCCGTCGACGAGGCGGCCGGCGACGCGTACACGGCCGTCTTCCCCGGCATCGTCACCATCGCCCGCAGCAGCCGTGCCTTCCTGCGCCGCAACATCACGTATCTGGTCTCCGAGGCGGGCATCCGGCAGTTCCTGGACGTCGGCACCGGCCTTCCGACCGCCGAGAACACCCATGAGGTCGCCCAGCGGCTCGCGCCGGAGGCGCGGATCGTCTACGTCGACAACGATCCGATGGTCCTGGCCCATGCCCGCGCCCTGCTCTACTCCTCCCCCGAGGGCGCGACCGCCTACATCGATGCCGACGTCACGGACACGGACCGCATCCTCGCGGCCGCCGCGGAGACGCTGGACCTGAGCCGGCCCACCGCGCTCATCCTCAGCAACATCCTGGGGCACGTCGCCGACCACCACCGGGCCCGCTCCCTCGTGGACCGGCTGATGGGCGCCCTGCCGTCGGGCAGTTACCTCTCGATCAACGACGGGTCCCTCGGCATCGACCCGGTCTTCGAGCAGGCCCAGGAGTCCTACAACAGCAGCGGCGCCGTGCCGTACAACCTGCGCACGGTCGAGGCGATCACCTCGTTCTTCGACGGCCTGGAGCTCGTGGAGCCCGGCGTCGTCTCCGTCACCCAGTGGCGCCCGGAGCCCGGTTCACCCGCCCCCGAGGTCATCGCCGAGCACGGCGGGCTCGCCCGGAAGCCGTGACCGGCGCGGCCTTCGCCGAGGCCGCCCGCCACAAGGCATGCCGTGGGAAGGCAAGACCGGTGCCCCCGGCGCCGGTCACAGCCGCACGGTCAGCTCCACGGCCACCTCGCGGATGTCCGCCGATTCCTGCCCCGGCACGGCGACGAAGCAGTACGGCGACGGACCCCGCCACTCGATCACCCGGCCGGCGAAGGTGAGTTCCATGCGATCCGTTCCGTTCGGGGCAGGATCGTCCGCTCAGCGTATCGGACAAGACCCGTATGGGTGTGCGACCCGACCCCGGCACAGGGCCCTTGACCGGCGCGTTGTTACGGTGCATCGCGTGTCTGACTCCTCACGCGATACCGCACAGGGCGCCGGCTGGGGCGCCGCCGAGCTCGGCACCTACGACCGGCTGATGCCGCCCCAGGTCGAGAAGCTGTCGTGGCTCGACCCCCGGATACTGTGGGCCGCCCGCAACGGCGTACTGGCCTCCTGGTTCGGGGATCCGACCGGCCGTACCCGCAGCCGCTGGGTGGCCCGGCGGGCCGCGGCGGGCGCGCCCGCCGACAAGGTGATCCGGCGGGACGTACCGGAACGGTTCTCCTTCATGGTCATCGGGGACACCGGCGAGGGGGACGCCTCCCAGTACGCCGTCGTGCCGGGCTTCCTGAAGGCGAGTCAGGGCACCGAGTTCGCCGTGATCGCCAGCGATGTCATCTACCCGGTCGGCGGCGCCGACGGCTACGGCGGCAAGTTCTTCCAGCCGTACCAGGACTATCCCGCGCCGATCTACGCCATCCCGGGCAACCACGACTGGTACGAGGACTTGGGCGCCTTCATGCGGGTCTTCTGCGCCGACACCCCGCCGCTCGACCCCGAGCCCCGGCCGCGCCCGCTGACCGGCGCCTGGTGGCGCTCCCTGCTGTGGCACCGGCCGCGCCCCACCGACGAGGACCGGTTCGCCAAGGCACGGAGCCTGCGGTCGGCACCGGAGCAGCAGGCCGACCAGCCCGGCCCGTACTGGGCGATCGACGCGGGCCCGGTGCGGATCGTCGGCCTCGACACCGGACTGCTGGGCACGGTCGACGCCGAGCAGGGCGCCTGGCTGCGGGAGGTGTCCCGGGGACCGAAGCCGAAGATCCTCATCACCGGATCGCCGTTGTACGTCGACGGCGAGCACCACCCGTGCCCGATCGAGGGCGGCGGCACGGTGGACGACATCGTCCGGGACCCCGAGCACCACTACGTGGCCGCGATCGGCGGCGACATCCACAACTACCAGCGGTACCCGGTGACGGTGGACGGCCGCACGATCCAGTACCTCGTCGCGGGCGGCGGCGGGGCGTTCATGCACGCCACGCACACCATCCCGCGCGTCTCGGTCGGAGGCGTCACCGAGAACGAGTTCCGCTGCTATCCGCTGCGCGGCGACTCGCTCGCCTTCTACAGCCGCCTGTACGGCCGCCGGCTCAGGCTGCGCCGCTTCTTCAGCCTGACCGCGACGGACGCGACGGCCGTGGTCGCCGAACGGCTCGGCATCGAGCCCGGCCGCGCCCCGGGCCCGGACGCCCGGATCACCCGCCGTACCCGTCTGGTCGCGGGCCTCCTCGGGACCGGCCGCCGCCCCGACCGCCCCGCCCGGCTCCGGCTGCCCGTCCGGAAGATCTACACCCAGTTGTTCTCGCCCTCGTCGGCCACCTACAACCCACCGTTCTTCAAGTGCTTCCTGCGGCTGGACGTCGCACCGGACGCGGTCCGGCTGCGCTGTTTCGCCGCGACCGGCAAGCGGGCGCAGGAGGTCGAGCCGCCGGTCGAGGACGAGGTGGTCATCCCGCTGCCCGCGGCCCGCGCGAACTGATCACACGGTTGTCACACTCGCCTGCCAGACTCGGGGCAGAGCCGACGTACGACCGCTGGAGGAGCCCGTGCCGTCCATCCCTCGCCCCCTGCGCAGGCTCGGCTTCCTCACCATCGGCCTGTTCGACGCCGCGGACCCGGGCCGGGGCCACGAGGCCACGCTGGAGATCATCGAGCTGGGCGAGCGGCTCGGCTTCGACAGCGCCTGGGTCCGCCACCGGCACCTTCAGTACGGCATCTCGTCCCCGGTCGCCGTCCTCGCCGCCGCATCGCAGCGCACCCGCCGGATCGAGCTGGGCACCGCGGTGATCCCGCTCGGCTGGGAGAACCCGCTGCGGCTCGCCGAGGACCTGGCGACCGTGGACGTGCTGTCCGGCGGCCGGTTGAACGCGGGCGTCAGTGTGGGCCCGCCGATGCACTACGAACACGTCAAGGGCGCCCTCTACCCGGACACGGCGGACGCGGAGGACTTCGGCCACGAGCGGGTGCGGCGGCTGCTGGACCTGGTGCGCGGCACGCCCGCCACGGACTTCAGCGGGGTGGAGGGGTTCGAGGTCTTCAGTGACGTCGTCCAGCCGCACTCCCCCGGGCTCGGGCGCCGGATGTGGTACGGCGGCGGCAGCCTCGGCTCGGCGCGCTGGGCGGGCGAGCACGGCATGAACTTGCTGACCAGCAGTGTCGTCAAGGCGGAGGGTGCCGAGGGCACGGACGGGTCGCCGGACTTCGCCGCGATCCAGCTGTCCCACATCCGGGAGTTCCGCGCCCACCACCCCGACGGCGAGGCGGCCCGCGTCTCCCAGGGCCTGGTGGTGATCCCCACCGACTCGGCGACACCAAAGCAGCGCGCCAGGTACGAGGAGTACGCGGCCCGGCGGCTGCCCCGCACGGCCTGTCCGCAGGGCCCGGCGCGGCTGCTGTTCGCGCCGGACCTGGTGGGCACCTCGGCGGAGATAGCCGAACGGCTGCACGCACACGCCGCGTTCCGCGAGGTCGACGAGGTGGCGTTCGCACTGCCGTTCACCTTCGAGCCCGAGGACTACGTGCAGATCCTGACGGACATGGCCACCGGGCTGGGCCCCGCACTCGGGTGGCGGCCCGCGGGCTGAACGGCCGGGGGCGGGGTACTCGGGGGCGTCGAGGCGGACGCGGGGAAGGAGCCGCACGTGGCAGCGGAGGACCGGCTGCGGACGTACCGCGGCAAGCGTGACTTCGAGCGGACCCGGGAGCCGTCGGGCCGGGCGGCCGGGGGCGGCGAGCTGCGTTTCGTGGTGCAGATCCACGACGCGCGCCGGATGCACTTCGACTTCCGGCTCCAGGTGGCGGACGTCCTGAAGTCCTGGTCCGTCCCGAAGGGCCCGTCCACCGACCCCGCGGACAAGCGGCTGGCGGTGCCGACCGAGGATCATCCGCTGGAGTACGAGGACTTCGAGGGTGTCATCCCCCGGGGCGAGTACGGCGGCGGCACGGTGATCGTGTGGGACCGCGGGACGTACGAGCCGCTCAGTCACGACCGCAGGGGCCGCCCGGTGGACTTCGCGGAGTCCCTGGAGCGCGGGCACGCCACCTTCCGGCTGCACGGCACCAAGCTGCACGGCGAGTACGCCCTCACCCGCTTCCGTGGCGGTGACGACGGGGAGGAGGCCTG
The DNA here is from genome assembly GCF_055607665.1 of Streptomyces sp. NPDC036984. NCBI lineage: Bacteria > Bacillati > Actinomycetota > Actinomycetes > Kitasatosporales > Streptomycetaceae > Streptomyces > Streptomyces sp. NPDC036984. The sequence goes on along the minus strand of NZ_JBVJRL010000009.1, from coordinate 20,627 downwards.
GCTGCTGGTACGCAAGGGCCCGGCACGCTCGGACGGACACGGCACCCCCGACCCCCGGCGGGCCCGCTCGGTCCGGACCGGCCGCACACTGGCCCAGGTGGCGGCGGCCGACGGGGCGGGCCCGTAGCCGGCACCACATTCCGGCCCCGACCGGCCTGTCGCCGCCCCGGGTCCACGGCGGGCCGAGCGCCGTACCGGGTTCGGGCGGCTTCCCCTGCGCACCGTGCTCGGTACCCCGATCTTCGGGGCGGTGGCCGCCGGACGTACTGATACGGCCTGCCGCACGGCTCGCCGTACGCGGAGTCGGTGCCGAACCCGGGCTGCTCCTTCGAGTGAGCGGGCGCGGTCAGGCGTCGGGCAGCGGCTGTTCGGCCCAGATGGTCTTGCCCGTGCCGGTCTGCCGGCTGCCCCAGCGCTGGGTGAGCTGGGCGACGAGCAGCAGTCCCCGGCCGCCCTCGTCGTAGGCGTGCGCCCGGCGCAGGTGCGGGGAGGTGGAACTGGCGTCGGAGACCTCGCAGATGAGGGCGCGGTCGCGGATCAGGCGGAGCTGGATGGGGGGGTCGCCGTAGCGGATGGCGTTGGTGACGAGTTCGCTGACGACGAGTTCGGTGACGAAGGCGGTCTCTTCGAGCCCCCAGGCGGTCAGTTGCTCGGTGGCCGCCTGGCGGGCGACCGCGACCTGGGCGGGGTCGGGCGGGACGGTCCAGGTGGCGACCCGGTCGGTGCCGAGGGCCCGGGTGCGCACGAGCAGCAGGGCGACGTCGTCGCAGGGCTGGTCGGGCAGGACGGACTTCAGGACGTTGTCGCACAGGGCTTCGAGGGAGTCGGCCGGTCCGGTGAGGGCCCGGCGCAGTTCGTCGGTGGCGCCGTCCAGGTCCCGGTCGCGGTACTCCAGCAGGCCGTCGGTGAAGAGCGCGACGACCGAGCCCTCGGGCAGTTCCCGCTCCGTCGCCTCGAAGGGCAGTCCGCCGACGCCGAGCGGCGGCCCGGCGGTCAGGGGCAGGAACTCCGCGGTGCCGCCGGGCAGGACGACGGCCGGGGCCGGGTGGCCGGCGGCGGCCAGGGCGAGGCGCCGGGAGACGGGATCGTAGACGGCGTAGAGGCAGGTCGCGCCGAGTTCGGCGACCTCCTCGCCGGTGCCGTCGGCGGCGAGGTGGGTGACCAGGTCGTCGAGGTGGGTGAGGAGTTCGTCAGGAGGCAGGTCGACGTCGGCGAGGGTGCGGACGGCGGTCCGCAGCCGGCCCATGGTGGCCGAGGACTGGATGCCGTGGCCCACCACATCGCCCACGACCAGGGCGACCCGGCCGCCGGAGAGCGGGATGACGTCGAACCAGTCGCCGCCGACGCCGGCCAGCGATCCGCAGGGCAGATAGCGGTGGGCGACCTCGACGGCGGCCTGTCCGGGCAGGCCGCGCGGGAGCAGGCTGTGCTGGAGGGCCAGAGCGGTGTCGCGTTCGCGGGCGAAGCGGCGGGCGTTGTCGATGCAGACGGCGGCGCGGCTGGCGAGTTCCTCCGCGAAGACGGCGTCGTCGGGGCCGTAGGCGTCCGGGTGGGCCCTGCGGACGAAGACCGCGACGCCCAGCGTGGTGCCGCGGGCCCGGAGGGGCACCGCGATCACGGAGTGGACGCCCTGCCGGTACGGGCGGCCCTGGGGCGAGCGTGCGTTGCGGTGGGCGAGCCACTGGACGAACTCCGGCTCGTCGGCCTGGCCGAGCACCGCGCGGCCCTCGTGCAGCGCCCGGGCGGGCGGGGAGGTCGGCTGGTAGACCTCCGTCTCGCCGATGCGCAGGGCGGCCCCGGGGTTGCCGGGGCAGGCGGATCCGTGGGCGACGCGGCGCAGGGCGACGCGGCCGTCCGGGACGGTCGGCGGTTCGTCCGCGCCGAGCACCCAGTCGAGCAGGTCGACGCTGGCGAAGTCGGCGTACTGCGGGATCAGGAGCCGGATCACCTCCTCGGCGGTGCCCACCACGTCCAGGGTGGTGCCGATGCCGGTCGCGGCCTCGTTCAGCAGGGCCAGGCGGCGCCGGGCCCAGTACTGCTCGCTGCTGTCGAACGCGGCGAGCGCGACCGCGGTCGGTGCGCCGGAGCCGTCGCGCAGCGGCCACATCTCGATGCTCCAGGCGTGTTCCCGGTGCAGGTTGGGCGCGTCGGTGAAGCTTTCGTAGCGGACCGGCAGGCCGGTCTCGGCGACCTGGCGCAAGTGCTCCAGGAAGCCCCGGTGCGGCTCGGCGTCGTCCACGGTGTCCGGGAAGAACCGGCCGAGCAGTGCCTCCTCGGGTACGCCCATCACCTCACACGCGGCGTCGTTGACGCGCAGATAGCGCTGCCCGAGGTCGAAGACCGACATGGACACGGACGCCTGCTGGAAGGCCTGGGCGGCCAGGGTGAGGCCGGCCGGCGGGGCGGTGAGGACGAACCCCGCGCGCTGCCCCTCGGCGCCGGCGAGCGGGCAGGCGGTCAGGGGCAGGTCGATGCGGTGCCCGTCGCGGTGCCGCAGGGCGACGGTTCCCTCCCGGGCGGCGAGGATGCCGTCCGGGACGTCCTCGGCGAGCAGATCCGCCGCCGGCCGGCCCACGACCTCCTCGGCCGGGTGGCCGGTGAGCAGCCTTGCGCCCTCGCTCCACCCGGTCACCGTGCCCCGAGCATCGATGATCGCCATGGGGGCGACATGCTTCATACGCCCCAGGATGTTCCGATAATTCCGGCGCATCAAGCGCGGGGACCGCCGGGCGTTCAGCCCTGGTGGGCGCGCAGGGCCACGAGGGCCCGGTCGGCGTGGGTGTTCATGCGCAGTTCGCTGCGGACGATCTCCAGGACCGTACGGTCCTGGGCGATCACGAAGGTGACGCGCTTGGTCGGGGCGAGGGAGAAGCCCCGTTTGACGCCGAAGCTCTCGCGGATCGTGCCGTCGGGGTCGGAGAGCAGCGGCATGCCGAGGCCGTGCCGGCCGGCGAACTCCTGCTGCTTGTCCACGCCGTCCCCGCTGATGCCGACGGGCCGGGCGCCCACGGCGGCGAATTCGGCGGCGAGGTCCCGGAAGTGACAGGCCTCGGCGGTGCAGCCGGGGGTGAGGGCGGCGGGGTAGAAGAAGAGCACGACCGGGCCGTCGGCCAGCAGTTCGGTGAGCCGGCGGGTGGTCCCGGTCTCGTCGGGCAGGGCGAAGTCCTCGGCCTTGTCCCCGACCTTCAGGTGTTCGCTCATCGCTGTCCCTCCCCGGCGCCGGCCGGCCCGGTGTCCCTGTGTTCGGTCACGGCCGCCCCTCCCCGTTCCGGGCCACCGCGCGGGCCCACAGCACGAGGGGCACCTGGAGGGGCAGCCGGGCGAGGGACGCCGCCCGCAGCGGTGCGGGCCGGTCGCGCCAGTCCACGGCCATCTGGACGTTCGCCGGGAAGACGCCGACGAAGAAGGCGGCCGCGGCCTTCCCGGCCGCGGCGCGCGTCCGGGGCGCCGCGATCCCGGCCGCGAGGGCCAGCTCGACGGCTCCGCTGACGTGCGTCCAGGTCCGGGGCGAGCCGGGCAGCAGCCGCGGGACGATCGCGTCGAACTGCCGCGGTGCGGCGAAGTGGGCGACCCCGGCGGCTGCCAGCAGGCCGGCGAGCAGCAGGGGTGAGCGTTCGGACCGGGACACGGTTCCTCCTCTGATGGCCTGCCGCCGGATATTACTGGACGGTACGCACCGGCGTGGCCGTGATCCACGGACACCCGTGCGCCGCGGTCCGCACGTGTGGGGCACCGGCGTCCGTACGACGGCGAGGGAAGTCCCCGGCGTGCGCGGTGACGACGAGAGTGGACCGGGGGGAGGGCGGTCGCCCCTGCTCGGGCGTGGCCGAGGGCTCGGGGGCGGCGGGCGCGTTGCCGTGGTTCATGGCTCGGTTCTCCTTGGTCGACAGGGTGCGCCCGCCTCACCCTGGTCGATGCGCCGGTGCGGCGATCAGTCGCGCAGTGCCGCGATCACGCTGGTGAGGTGGGCGCGGACGGCCGCTTCGGCCGCCTGCGGGTCCCTGGCCCTGATCGCGTCGATCATCGCCAGGTGCTCGTTCAGGGATTGCTGGGGACGCCCCGGCCGGAGCGCCAGCTGGAAGCGGTGGCGCATCAGTCGGGCGTTCAGCCGCTCCAGCAGCTCGACCGCGGTCCGCCGCCCGGAGATCTCCCGGATCCGGTCGTGGAGCCGGTGGTTGAGCTCGGAGTACGTCACCGGCTCCCCGGCGGCGACGGCCTTCTCCATCGCCGCGCCGAGGTCGGCCAGCTCCGCCGGCTGCTCGTCGCCGGCCGCGACGGCCGCTTGGCCGCGCACAGCCCTTCCAGGACCATGCGGCACTCCGTGATGGCGACCGCTTCCGCGGCGCCGCCCGCCGCGGGGGCCTGCCTTGCCCTGGGCAGGCGCCCGGGGCAACCTGGTGCTATGGGCGCGCAGGACGGCCCCACGCTCATCACATCCGTGCAGCGAGCCTTCCGGCTGCTGGAGGCGGTGAGCGCGCACGAGAACGGCGCGCCGGCGAAACAGCTGGCGCGCGAGGCGGACCTGCCCCTGGCCACCGCCTATCACCTGCTGCGCACCCTGGTGCACGACGGATACCTGCTGAAACTGGACGACGGCGGCTTCGTCCTCGGCGACAGGCTGAGCTCCCTGCACTCGGCCGGCCGCGGGCAGACGCTGCTCAGCCGTGTCCGCCCGACGCTCGCCGCGCTGCGGGACGAGCTGTCCAGCGCCGCCTATCTGACCTTCTACGAGGACGGCGAGATCAGAATCGCCGAGATCGTCGACGGCCCCCGCACGCCCCGGGCGGATCTCTGGGTGGGGTTCGAGGACGCCGGGCACGCCACCGCGCTGGGCAAGTCGGTGCTGCGCGGAATGGACGAGGAGGCCCGCCGGGACTACCTCTCCAGGCACCAGCTCGCCGATCTCACGCCACGGACGATCACCAGCCTTGCGGAGCTGATCCGCCGGATCGATTCGCCCCCGCTGGCACCGGCCGTCACGGACCTGGAGGAGTACGCGCTCGGGACCGTGTGCGTGGCCGTGCCCGTCTACCGCGGGACCACGCTCGGCGCCCTCGGCGTCTCCCTGCCGGTGGAGCGGCAGGCCCAGCTGGGGGAGATCCGGGCGCGACTGCTCACGATCGCGAGCCGGGTGACCAGAGGCCTCTCGCTCACTATCTGAAAATCCGCGCCTTGTGGCTGCCTCGCCCGGCCCGTTTCCTTGGAGAAACAGACATTCCGGGTGTACACCCCCTACAAGCGAGGATTGCGGACGAGACATGAGCCAGGCTCGACACCATGGCGGCGGCGACGCGCCGACGCGGCTGTTCCGGAACCGTGCGGCCGACGCCGAGCGACCGGCCCCCCGGCGCACCGCCGGGCAGCGGGCCGCGGGAACGCCAGTGCTGCCGGCGCTGGTCCTCGCCCTCGTCGTGCTCGTCGCCCTGGCCGGCGGGGCGGGGACCACCTGGCTGCCGCTGCTGGCGGCCGGACCGGCCCTGGCGGCCACCACCAACGGGCCGCGTGGTGTGCTCTGCGCCGGGCTCCTGGCCGCGGCGACGGGCGTGGGGCTGGGCGTCGGGCGCGGGGTTCCGGCACGCGAGCTGGCGGCCGTCCTGTGCGCCCTGCTGGCCGTCACCGCGGCGAGCGGCCTGGCCAGCGCGTTGCGCGGCCGCCGGGAACGGGTCCTCGCGGCCGTCCGCTCGGTCGCCGAGGCCGCCCAGCAGGCACTGCTCCAGCCCGTCCCGGAGACCGTCGGCCCGTTCCAGGTGGCCGTCCGGTACAGCGCGGCGGCGGCCGAGGCCCGGATCGGCGGGGACCTCTACGCCCTCGTGCCCACGCCGCACGGGATCCGGTTGATCGTCGGTGACGTGCGCGGCAAGGGACTGCCCGCCGTGGGAACCGCCGCTCTCGTGCTCGGGGTGTTCCGGGAGGCCGCCTACGACGAGCCCGACCTGCTCGCCGTCGTCGGCAGGATCGAGCGGAGCCTGGCGCGCAATCTCGGCTCGGACGACTTCGTCACCGCCGTGGTCGCCGGATACCCCCGGCCCGGACACCTGGAGATCGTCAACTGCGGGCACGCGCCGCCGCTGCTGATATCCGGGTCCGGACCGGTGACGGCGGTGGAACCCGTCCATCCCGCGCCGCCCCTCGGTCTGCGCGCCCTCTCGGGCCAGTCCCCCGGCCTCCAGCGTCTGCCCCTGGCGGTGGGAGACCAGCTGCTGCTCTACACCGACGGGGTCATCGAGGCCCGCGATCACGCGCGCCGGTTCTATCCGCTGGCCGAAGGCGTGGCCCGCCATGTCTGCGAGGAGCCGGCGCGCACGCTCACCGCGCTCCATGACGAGCTGCTGGCGCATGTGGGTGGGCGGCTGCACGACGACGCCGCCCTGCTGCTGCTCCGGCGAACGGCCGCGGAGGAGCCGGTCCTCGTGTCGTCAGGGTCGCAGGCGGCGTTTCAGACCGCGGCGGGTTCGGCCCAGCGGGTCACCCCGCCGGGGTGAGCTTTCAGACCGCGGCGAGTTCGGCCCAGCGCGTCACGCCGCCGGGGTGAAACCGTATGCCGTGACGCGACGCCAGGGCGTGCACGATCGCCTCGCCCCGGCCGTGCTCGTCCGGGTCGAGCCCGGACCGACCCGCCGTGAGCGCGGGTCCCGCGTCGGTGACGGCGACCCGCAGGGTGTCGCCGGCCTCGCCCCGCACCCACGACATCCGCAGCTCCGCCGGGGGCCGGGCGTGGATGATCGCATTGGTGACCAGCTCCGACACCACCAGCAGCGTGTCCTCGACGAGCTCCGGACACAGGCTCCAGTCGGCGAGGACGGCCGCCACACTCCGGCGTACGGCCGAGACGGCGCCGGCGACGGGCGGAACCGGACACACGTGTTCGCATGCCGCCCGAAGCAGCGTGTTGAGCTGTGCCACCATGTTCTCTCCCGCTGGTCAGTGCTGCCGGTGCGGCGCTTTGTCTCAGCGCATGCCGGACTTCACCCAAGCTATGGAGACAAATCGGGCCGGTCAATGAACATCGGTCGGCATTACCGAACGCCGCTGTGCCGGGACGTCCGCCGGCCCGCGAAGCGAAGCGCCCGTCGCGGTAATAGGCTCGCCTCATGGCCGGCCCAGTCCAGTCGATCGAACGGGCGGCGGCGATCCTGCGTCTGCTCGCCGGAGGGCCCCGCCGACTCGGGCTCGGCGAGGTGGCGGCCTCGCTCGGACTGGCGAAGGGCACCGCCCACGGCATTCTGCGCACGCTCCAGCACGTGGACTTCGTGGAGCAGGACGCGGCGACCGGGAAATACCAGCTCGGAGCCGCCCTGCTGCATCTCGGCACCAGCTACCTGGACGTCAACGAGCTGCGCTCGCGCTCCCTCAACTGGGCCGACGCGCTGGCCGCCCGCAGCGGGGAGGCGGTACGTCTGGGCACCCCCCTGGAGGGCAAGGTCCTCATCGTCCACCACGTGTTCCGGCCGGACGACACCTTCCAGACCCTGGACGTGGGCTCGCTGCTGCCCCTGCACGCCTCCTCGCTCGGCAAGGTGCTGCTGGCCTTCGGGACCGCGGCAGTCGAAGGGCAGCCGGAGGCGTACACCCGGCACACCCTGGTCGATTCCGAGCGGCTCGCCCGGGCGCTCGCCTCGGTCAGGGAGCTCGGCTGGGCCGCCGAGATCCAGGAGATGAGCATGGGCGAGGCCGGGCTGTCGGCGCCGATCCGGGGGCACGGCGGCCTGGTCGTCGGCGCCATCGGGCTGTCCGGACCGGTCGAGCGGATCTGCGACAGCCAGGGTCACCCCCGCCCCAGTCTGATCAACCTGATCCGGGAGGCCGCGCGGGCGATCTCCAGAGACCTGGGAGCCGCCCGCTGGTAGCCCAGGACAGCCGCCCCTCGACCCGTCGGAAGGCAGACCCGATCATGGCTGAACGGTACGTAATGTCCATTGATCAGGGCACCAACTCCACCCGCTGCATCCTGTTCGACCACCGTGGGCGGCTGGTCTCGGTCGCGCAGAAGGAGCACCAGCAGCACTTCCCCCGACCGGGATGGGTCGAGCACGACGCCGTGGAGATCTGGCAGAACCTGCGCCGCGTCGTCCCCGAGGCGCTGTCCGACGCGGGGGTCGCCAAGGAGCAGGTCGCCGCCATCGGCCTGGCCAACCAGCGCGAGACGACGGTGTTGTGGGACCGGCGGACCGGCACCCCGCTGGGCCGGGCGATCGTCTGGCAGGACACCCGCACCGCGCCGCTCGTCGAGGAGCTCTGCCGGCACCCCGGAGAGGCGTTCTTCCTGGAACGGTGCGCTCTGCCGCCGTCGACCTACTTCTCGGCGCTGCGGATCCGGTGGCTGTTCGACCACGTCAAGGGTGTCGAGCAGCGCGCCAGGAACGGCGAGGTGCTGTTCGGCACGATGGAGAGCTGGCTGATCTGGAATCTCACCGGAGGCGCCGACAACGGCCTGCACATCACCGACGCCACCAACGCAAGCCGCACGATGCTCATGAACATCCGCACCCTCGCCTGGGACGACGAACTGCTGGACTTCTTCGGGGTGCCCCGCTCGATGCTCCCCGAGATCAGGTCGTCCGCCGAGACGTACGGCGAGGCCCACTCGCTGCTGCCGGGTGTCGCCATCACGGCGGCCCTCGGCGACCAGCAGGCCGCCCTCTTCGGCCAGACCTGCTTCTCCCCCGGCGAGGCCAAGTGCACCTACGGAACGGGCAGCTTCCTGCTGCTCAACACCGGCAGCGACCTCGTGTGCTCCCGGCACGGGCTGCTCACGACGGTCGCCTACAAGATCGGTGACCAGCGGCCCGTCTACGCCCTGGAAGGGTCGATCGCCATCACCGGCGCGCTCGTCCAGTGGTTCCGTGACCGCCTGGGCCTGATCAGCAGCGCCCCGGAGATCGAAACCCTCGCGCGGACGGTCGAGGACAACGGCGGCTGCTACATCGTCCCCGCCTTCTCGGGCCTGTTCGCCCCCCGCTGGCGCAGCGACGCCCGCGGGGTCATCGTCGGCCTCACCTCGTACATCACCAAGGGCCACCTGGCGCGTGCCGTCCTGGAGGCCACGGGATGGCAGACCCGGGAGGTCGTGGACGCCATGAACGCCGACTCCTCGGTCTCGCTCCAGCAGCTCAAGGTGGACGGGGGCATGACCGCGGACAACCTGCTCATGCAGTTCGTGGCCGACGTGCTGGACGTGCCCGTGGTGCGGCCCATGGTCGCCGAGACGGTCTCGCTGGGCGCCGCCTACGCGGCCGGTCTCGCCGCCGGCTACTGGTCCGACCTGGAGGTGCTGCGCCGCAACTGGCACCGGGCCGCTCAGTGGCTGCCCGACATGGACCCCGAGCGCCGGGAGTGGGAGTACGACAACTGGCTGCGGGCCGTGGAACGGTCCCTGGGCTGGGTCCGGCCGCCGCGCTCTTCCTGACCCGCCACAATGCCACCGGTCACCGGACCACGGGCCACCGGACGACCAGAGACCGGACGACCAGACGGTCAGACGAACCGGAGACGGTCGGCGAGCCCGGCGGGGCGTAAGAGGCCGGGGCTGACCGGAGCCCGGCGGGCAGGCGTCAGCGGTCGGGGCGGACCGGTGCCAGCCACCGGCCGACGATCGCGTGGGCGAGCCCCGCGGTGGCCATGCGGTCCATCGGTACATCGGTGGCCAGCGCGGTCGCGGGCGTGTTCCTGGTGCAGGTGACGACCAGCCTCGGCGGCCACGCGCTGCCCTCCGAGAACGGCTTCAAGGCCGTCATGGCGCTCGGCGCGGGCGCGGCGGCCCTCACCTTCGCCTCCTTCCTCCCCCGTCACCGCCCCGCCGGCCCGGTCCCGGCGGCGGCGAGCCCCGAGCCGCCGGCCGAACAGGTCGCCTGAGCCGGCGGACCCGTTCAGGGGAACCGGCGGGCAAAGGCGCGTGAGGGCGCGGTCCTCGGTCGAGATCTTCTGCCGTGACCGCCGTGACCCTGCCGCTCATCCCGCCGATGCTCGCCACCCCGGGCACCCTGCCGCCGGCCGCCCAGGACGCGCGGTGGGCGTACGAGACCAAGCAGGACGGCCAGCGGGTGATGGTCTATCTGCCCGGGGACGGCAGTGTGCTGCTGCGCGCCCGCTCGGGCGAGGACATCACCGGCGCCTACCCCGAACTCCGGCCGCTGGGCACGGCCCTGGGCGCCACGCCCGCCGTGCTGGACGGCGAGGTACTGGCCCTGGACGCGCAGGGCCGGGCCGACTTCCAGCTGCTCCAGAGCCGGATGGGGCTCGCGCACGCCCCTGCGCGGGCGGCGCGCCGGGCCGCCCAGGTGCCGGTGCACCTGGTGCTGTTCGACGTGCCGTACCTGGCGGAGCCGCTGGTGCGGCTGACCTATGTACGGCGGCGGGCGCGGCTGGCGGAGCTGGGTCTGGCCGGGCCGTACTGGTCGACGCCGGCCGCCGTGACCGGGCACGGCGCCGAGGCGCTGCGCGCCACCCGGGAGCACGGACTGGAGGGCCTGGTGTGCAAGCGGCTGGACTCGGTGTACGAGCCCGGGGTGCGCTCGCGTGCCTGGATCAAGATCCGGAACATGCGGGCGGAGGACGTGATCGTCGGCGGCTGGCTGCCCGGCAAGGGCCGACTGACCGGCCTGCCCGGCGCGGTCCTGGTCGGCCAGCGTGATGCGGACGGGCGGCTCAGATATGTCGGCGGGGTGGGCACCGGCTGGAGCGAGGCGGAACGCACCCGGCTGGCGGAACTGCTCCGGGACGCGGCGAGCGACCGGTGCCCCTTCGATCCGGCGCCGCGGATCGCCGAGGCCCGCTGGGTGGCGCCCCGGCTGGTGGGCGAGGTCAGTTACAGCACCCGGACCCGCAACGGCATGCTGCGCCAGCCGTCCTGGCTGCGCCTGCGCCCGGACCTCGCCCCAAAGGACGCGGCGGCGGACCTGCCTGAGGGCCTCGGGTAGGCACGGGATCCATCCCGACGGGGCCGTCATGCGGTGAAGTTGGCCGATGACGTACCCATCTGCTGGTGGGTCGACGGGGGTTGGGCCGTGTTCTGTCCTGCGACGCGTGTGACCCCTTGGCAGCGCGGTGTGCACCCGGGATGCTGAACTGCCCTGCTCCCCACCACCGTTGGAGGAACATCCGTGTCCTCGTCCGCCCTGCGTGTCCGGCGCGGCAGATGGTCCGCCGTGCTGGCCGGTGCCGCCGCCCTGGTCGTCGCCTTCCCCGCCGCGGCCTTCGCCGCCCCTCCCCCGGCGCTGCCGAAGAACGCCGACGCCGCCGACCTGACGTACCAGCCGGCCTTCGACTACGACACGGACGGCTGCTACCCGACGCCCGCCATCGGCCCCGACGGCACGGTCAACGGGGGCCTGAAGCCGACGGGGTCCCTGAACGGCAGCTGCCACGACGCCTCCGACCTCGACAACACCAACAGCTACTCCCGCTCCACGTGCAACAACGGCTGGTGCGCCTACCTCTACGGCCTCTACTTCGAGAAGGACCAGGCGCTGCCCGGCAGCAGCATCGGCGGGCACCGCCACGACTGGGAGCACGTGGTGGTGTGGGTGCAGGACGGGCAGGTCCGGTACGTGTCGACGTCCAACCACGGCTCGTTCACCGTGCGCCCTGCCTCCGAGGTCCGCTTCGAGGGCACGCACGCCAAGGTCGTGTACCACAAGGACGGCATCAGCACGCACTGCTTCCGGTTCGCCAACGCCAACGACGAGCCGCCGGAGAACCACAAGCACACCTGGCAGTACCCGGCCCTCGTCGGCTGGAACGGCTATCCTGCGGGCGTACGCGAGAAGTTGAGCGCCTACGACTTCGGCAGCGCCCACTTCGGCCTGAAGGACGGCAGTTTCGCCTCCCACCTCGCTTCGGCGAAACCGTCCGGGATCGCGTTCGACCCCAATGCCTGAGCCGCCCGTACTCGGGCCCGCCGGCCGGGATCACTCGGCCGGCGGCGCTCCGTCGCTCACCGGCCTGCCCGGCCACACCGGGTCGAGCACGTCATCCCGTGACGGGCGGGTGATCCGAGGGTCTATCGTGTCCTCATGTCTGTGCCGGAACTGATCCGTATCGTCTCCCGCGACTCGCCCATGGCCCTGGCCCAGGTCGAGCGGGTCCGCGCCGAACTGGCCGTACTGCACCCGGGTGTGCGGACGGAAGTCGTCCCGGTGAAGACGACCGGTGACAGGTGGATGGGCGATCTTTCCCAGGTCGAGGGGAAGGGGGCGTTCACCAAGGAGGTGGACGCGGCCCTGCTCGCCGGGGAGGCGGACCTCGCCGTGCACTGCGTCAAGGACGTGCCTGCCGACCGGCCGCTGCCCGCCGGGACGGTGTTCGCCGCGTTCCTCGAGCGGGACGACATCCGGGACGCGCTGGTGCACCCGGGCGGGCTCACCCTCGACGAGCTGCCGGCCGGCACCCGGATCGGCACCTCATCGGTGCGCCGGGTCGCCCAGCTGGCCGCCACCCACCCGCATCTGGAGTGTGTGCCGTTCCGCGGCAACGCCAACCGGCGGCTGGAGAAGCTGGCCGCCGAAGAGGCGGACGCACTGCTGCTTGCGGTGTCCGGCCTGGAGCGCATCGGCCGCACGGACGTGATCAGCGAGGTGCTGTCCCCGGAGACGATGATGCCGCCGATCGGTGCGGGCATCCTCGCCCTCCAGTGCCGGGAGGACGACACCGCTCTGATCGACGCGGTCAGCGGGCTCGGCGACCCGGCCACCCACCGCGAGGCGACGGCGGAACGGATGTTCCTGCACGTCCTCCAGGGGCACTGCAACAGCCCCATCGCCGGGTACGCGCGCGTGGACCGCAGCGGGGAACTCTCCCTGCGGGCCTGCGTCTTCACGCCGGACGGCAAGACGCGGCTGAACGCCCACGAGTGGGCGGGCCGGCTCGATCCGGCCACCCTCGGCACCTCGGTCGCGGTCGCGCTGCTCCGGCAGGGCGCGCGGGAGATCATCGACGGCATTCCGCACTGAGCCGCGTACGGCGCCCGGGGCCGCCCGCGTGAGGCCGGCCGGCCCCGCCCGGCTCAGGCCGTGCCCGGCTCCGTCTGGTCCCTCAGGAAGGCGCTGACCTGGTGGGCCAGGCTGCCCTGCCCGGTGCCCGCGGAGGTGGCCGCCGCGGTCGGTTCCAGGGCGCCGATTCCGCCCGCCCACAGCCGGCGGTCGGCCCACTCGTCGTCCACCCGCAGCTGCACCTGGACATCCACGTGCGTGAGCGCGGCCTCGGGGGCGGCGGCGTAGAGGACGGCGGTGGCCCGGCGCAGCGGATAGACGTCGAAGCCCTCGATGAACTGGGAGTTGCGCCAGTCGATGAAGGCCCCCTCGCCGTCGGGACCGACCCGGACGTCGATCTGACCGTCCTCCAGATGGATGCCGAGGTGCCGTGCGCCACGGTTCTCCACGGTCACCCGGACACTGAAGTACGTCAGGCCGGCGGCGGCGTCGTCCCGTCCGCGCGGCGGCTCGGCCGCCTCCAGGCGGTGGACGCGGACCCGCAGACCGGCATGCTCTTCGTACTCCTGCCAGTCACCGACCACGTTCGGCTCGTACACAGTGCCCCTCTCGACCTTCGAGAGCTGCTGTCTATCTGTGCGCTGAGCGCACTGTCAAATGAGCAGAATGCGCTGTGGCCAGGGGATTCACCCGCTTTGATCGGTGATCAAGCGCTGCCCAGGAAGAACTCGCGCACGGCACGTTCCGGCCGGGTACGCGCGCGTGCCGCACATCACGTCCGCAGCAAGATCACCGAGCCGGCGGCCGAGCAGTGCCGAGGCGGCGATGACGCCGAGCGCGGCGGCCACCGCCGGCACGGGAAGCCGGCGGCGAGACGCGCGGGCGTAGCGATCAGCGGGCCCCGCAGAGCGTCGACTTGAACAGGAGCTCTACCGGAGATCGGCGACCACAGGGCGACCCGGACCCCGCTCAAGGTTCCTCGGCCTCCTCCTGCAGCGCCACCGCCGGCCTGCGCCGGGCGGGCGGGGCCGCGCGCAGTGCCTCCCGGTCGGCTTGACCAAGGTCGGCACGGAGTTGCTCGCCACGTGCAGCTCTCCGGCCGCGTCCGAGACGCCGATGCCGGGCGGGGACTCGACCAGCCGCAGCAGTTCGATCTCGGCGCCGCGCAGCCGGGGGCCGGTGAGCCGGCCGCGCAGCCGGCGCCGGATCAGCCGCTGGATGCGCACGAGCGCGTCGGCCGGCTCCTCCGGGAAGGTCTCGCGTCCCACTCCGAACGACTATGTCTGTTGCAGAAGCGTTGCCCCTTTAGAGACGCTATGTACTTATTTGTTTCGAGATCTCCCCCAGCGGGAAAGCGAACCACAGTGCTTCGGACAGGAGGCACGTCCGTGGGAGCCGGCTGGGCCGGGCGCCCCGGTGTCCTTCCATGATCCGAGCGCACCTCCCACGGTGTCTGTCCCATCAGCACCTGCTGAGAGAGGTGCGCGCCATGCGTGTCACGGGCAGCATCAGGTCCCATCCTCACGACGACGCCCCGGATACGGGCGAGTCCTTCGAGCGGCTCGCGCAGCTGCCCGACGGTCCCGAGCGCCAGGCGCTCAGGGACGAGCTGGTCCGGCTCTGGCTTCCCATGGCGGAGCGGATCGCTGTGCGGTTCCGCGGCCGGGGGGAGGCCCTGGAGGACCTCTACCAGGTGGCCGCGCTGGGCCTGGTCAAGGCCGTCGACCACTACGACCCCTCCCGTGGCCGCGCCTTCGAGGCGTACGCGGTCCCCACCATCACCGGCGAGATCAAGCGCCATTTCCGGGATCACATGTGGACTCTGCACGTACCGCGCCGGGTGCAGGACCTGCGCAACCGGGTCCGCGCCGCCGCGAAGGAGCTGGCGCAGACGACGTCCGGCCGGCCGCCCACCGTGGCCGAGATCGCCGCGTACACGCGGCTCAGCGAGGACGAGGTCCGCACCGGCATGGAGGCGCTGGAATGCTTCTCGGCGCTGTCCCTGGACGCGGAGGTGGCCGGCACGGACGGCTACGCCCTCGGGGACTCCCTGGGCGTACCGGACCCGGGCTACGACCTCGTGGTGGACCGCGCCGCGGTCAAGCCATGCCTCGCAGCCCTGCCCGAGCGCGAACGCACCATCCTCTACCTGCGGTTCTTCGGCGGTATGACGCAGAGCCGGATCGCCCAGCAGCTGGGCATCTCGCAGATGCACGTCTCACGGCTGCTCAGCGGCTGCTTCGACCGGCTGCGCGAGGAACTCCTCGCGGAGGTCCGCTGACCCTACGTCTCCTCGGCCCCGGGCAGCTGCGTGGGGCCGTACCGGTCCAGGGCGTCCTCCAGCTCGGCGCGGATCTCGGGCGGGATGTCACCGCGGCGCCCCCAGATGAGGATCAGCTCCGCGATGTTGCGCAATTTGATGTTGGTGTGCTGGGAGACCTCTCGCAGCACCTGATAGCCCTGGTCCGGGGAGACCCGGCCGAGCGCCACGACCATCCCGATCGCCTGGTCCACGACCGCGTGCGAGGTCACGGCTTCCTTCAGCTGCTCGACCTCCGCCTGGAGTGCCGCCACACGGTCCTGGTCCGGCTCGCTCTCTGCCATGGCTCCATGCTGCGCAGGGGCCTGCCCCGCTGCCAACCGGGGTACTCGACAGGCAATCCACCCCCGTCCGGTCGGACACTGGTGCCAGACCGGTGGCCACCCGGCCCCGAGAGCAGGACGCGACTGCCATGAATCACGACACCCCCGCCGGCGACGGACCGCGCAGGAAAGACGTCATGTCCACCCACTCCGTCTTCGGGGCGCCGTGCTGGGTGAGTCTGACGAGCCGCGATCTCCAGACCACCCAGGACTTCTACGCGGCCGTCCTGGGCTGGCGCTGGCGCGGCGCCAAACTCGGCGAGCACTTCCGGATCGCCCTGGCGAACGGGGTGCCGGTGGCGGGGATCGCCGCCGTCGCCTCCATGTGGCAGATGGCGGTGGCCTGGACACCGTACTTCGCCGTGCCGGACGCGGACGTGGCCGTGGCCCGGGCCCGGGAGCGCGGCGGTACGGCGGCGGTCGGGCCGCTGTCGTTCCCGCCGGGCCGGGCGGCGCTGCTCGCCGACCGGGACGGGGCCACGTTCGGGATCTGGCAGGGTGAGCTCGTCACCAACTGGGAGGCGTGGCGGCAGGCGGCCCCGACGTTCATACGGCTGCACACCCGGGACGCCTTCGACTCCGCGATCTTCTACGGCGAGATCCTGGACTGGGCGACGGGGCTGCCGGGCTGCTGCGAGGTCCAGTACGAGGGCGGCGAGGTGGTGCTGCGCAGCCGGGGTGACGTGGTGGCGCGCATCGACTCGGGGGCGGTGGAGGCGGCTCCGGACCCCTCGGTGCGTCCGCACTGGCAGGTGCACTTCGCGGTGAGTGACGTGGCGGGCTGCGCCCGCACGGCGGAGAAGCACGGCGGCAGCGTGCTGCGCGAGGAGGAGACCGAGGCGATCCTGCGCGATCCGGACGGTGCGCAGTTCACGGTGACGGCGCGCGGCAGCCGCTGACGGGGGCGGCACTCATTGTCTGCGCCCGCGGCTGGGTCGGGGCTGGACGCGCCGCTTCTCGCGCCCCCGGGATGCGTCCCGCGACGGACGTGACAGCAGCACCAGGCTCCGCGCCTCCACGCGGAGCCGCGTGGCGGCCTTGCGTTCGCGTTCGTCGGGGAGGCCGTCGGGGTCGGCGGTGTCGATCAGGGTCGTCCAGCGCTCGCCGAAGGAGGCGTCGGGCAGGCGGAAGTCGACCGGCTCCCAGTAGCCGTTGACGAGCAGCAGGAAGGAGTCGTCGACCATGCGGCGGCCGTAGGGGTCACGCTCGGCGATGGCGTCGCCGTTGAGGAACACGCCGACCGAGTGCGCGTCGCCGCGCTGCCAGTCCCGGCCGGTCATCTCACGGGCGTCGGGCCGCAGCCACATCAGGTCGGGCAGCGGCTGCTCGGCGTGGGTCACGGTCTCGCCGCGGAAGAAGCGGCGCCGGCGCAGCACCGGGTGCCCGGCGCGCAGGGCGATCAGACGGCGGGTGAAGTCGGCGAGAGCGCGCTGCTCCCCGGTCAGGTCCCAGCCCACCCAGGAGATCTCGTTGTCCTGGCAGTAGGCGTTGTTGTTGCCGCGCTGGGTGCGGCCGAGTTCGTCGCCGTGACAGAGCATCGGGATGCCCTGCGAGAGGAGCAGCGTGGCGAGCAGGTTGCGCTGCTGGCGGGCGCGGAGTTCGAGGACGGCGGGGTCGTCGGTGTCGCCCTCCGCCCCGCAGTTCCAGGACCGGTTGTGGCTCTCGCCGTCCCGGTTGTCCTCGCCGTTGGCCTCGTTGTGCTTGTCGTTGTACGACACCAGGTCGCGCAGCGTGAAACCGTCGTGCGCGGTGACGAAGTTGACGCTCGCGCGCGGCCGGCGCCGGCTGTGCTGGTAGATGTCGGAGGAGCCGGTGAGCCGGGAGGCGAACTCGCCGAGCGAGCCGGGCTCGGCGCGCCAGAAGTCCCGTACGGCGTCACGGTACTTGCCGTTCCACTCCGACCACAGCGGCGGGAAGTTGCCCACCTGGTAGCCGCCCTCCCCCACGTCCCAGGGCTCGGCGATCAGCTTGACCCTGCTGATCACCGGGTCCTGCTGGATCAGGTCGAAGAACGCCGACAGCCGGTCCACCTCGTGGAACTGCCGGGCCAGCGTGGCCGCGAGGTCGAACCGGAACCCGTCGACGTGCATCTCGGTGACCCAGTACCGCAGCGAGTCCATGATCAGCTGGAGTACGTAAGGGTGCCGCATCAGCAGGCTGTTGCCGGTGCCGGTGGTGTCGTAGTAGTGCGCCCAGTCACCGTCGACCAAGCGGTAGTAGGAGGCGTTGTCGATGCCCCGGAAGGACAGCGTGGGGCCCCTCTCGTTGCCCTCGGCGGTGTGGTTGTAGACCACGTCGAGGATGACTTCCAGGCCGGCCGCGTGCAGCGCCTTCACCATGGCCTTGAACTCGTTGACCTGCTCACCGCGGGTGCCGAAGGCGGCGTAGGCGTTGTGCGGGGCGAAGAAGCCGATGGTGTTGTAGCCCCAGTAGTTGGACAGACCGCGGTCCTGGAGCACGCCGTCGTGCACGAACTGGTGCACCGGCATCAGCTCCACCGCGGTGACGCCGAGCGAGGTCAGGTGTTCGAGCACGGCGGGGTGCGCGAGGCCGGCGTAGGTGCCGCGCAGCCGTTCCGGGACGTCGGGGTGGGCACGGGTGAGGCCGCGGACATGGGCCTCGTAGATCACCGAGTCCGCGTACGGCGTCCTGGGCGGGCGGTCGTCGCCCCAGTCGAAGAACGGGTCGGTGACCACGCCCAGCATCGAGTGCCCGGCGCTGTCCGCCGGAGCCGGCCCGTCCGGGGCGCGCTCGTACAGGGAGGCGTGGTTGTCGATCTGACCGTCCACGGCGCGCGCGTACGGGTCGAGCAGCAGCTTCGCCCGGTTGCAGCGGTGGCCGAGCGCCGGCTGCCAGGGGCCGTGCACGCGGTAGCCGTAGCGCTGGCCGGGGCCGACGCCGGGCAGGTAGGCGTGCCACACGAATCCGTCGACCTCGTGCAGCGGGACGGGGGTCTCGGTGCCGGCCTCGTCCACCAGGATCAGCTCGACGCGCTCGGCGACCTCGCTGAACAAGGCGAAGTTGGTGCCCTGGCCGTCGAACGCGGCACCCAACGGGTAAGGGTGCCCGCTCCAGACGGGCACCCCTTTCCGGGTCCTGCGGGCGGTCACCGGCTGCCCTCCAGGGTGTCGTCACCGGCGGGCGCCGGCCCGGCCAGCACGGCCATGCGCTCCTCGCGCGGCACCGTGAGGCCCTCCCGCAGGGTGGGCGCGGGGGCGGTGGGCACCAGCGGGACGCGCTGGCCGGCGCGGGCGCGCTGCGAGAACCAGATGATCTTGCTGCCGGTGTCCGAGGCGCAGCAGCCCCAGCCGTCGCTCATGGCGGCGATGTCCGCCAGGCAGGACCGCAGGTCCTGGTCCGGGCGCAGGTCCGGGTCGTCGTCACCGAAGGCGGTGATGAGGTGCTGGCCGTTCCACCACATCTCGATCGAGGTGTGCTTGTTCGTCGCATGCGCGTCGATCGCCCGCAGCAGCAGTTCGGCGCCGCGGCAGACGGGGTCCACGAGGTTCTCGAGGTCCCAGTAGCGGAGATGGGCGGCCAGGATGCGGCTGACCTGTCCCACCCGTTCCGGGCTGACTTCCACGTCGAGGTGGTAGTAGCAGGGCACTGCGGTCTTCATCGTCGCTTGCTCCTCACCGGCGAAGCTCTCGCTTCCCTCGCCCCGTCCGGGAGGGATCCCGGACACAAAGCGTGAGCGTTGATCGCTTCTGAGTCACCTCCACGGTGCGGGCACTACGCCATTCGTGCAACACGAGCACGCCACACCGGCGTTCGTTGAAGCTCCAACAAGACGCTGCGTCGTGGTGCGTGCACCATAAGTGAAAGCCTCGATCGCCGTAACGGTGCCGCGCCCACCCCTGCGCGGCCACCACCCGACCGTCGGGAACGCGCCCAGTCGAGAGCGTGGAAGGTGAAGAGGGCCATGCTGCTACCCGCCAAGGCCGAAGTGGCCCGGCAGTTGCGGCGTTACCGGGCGTGGGAGCGCGTCATGCTCGCCTCGCCCCACGACCGCACGGTCCGGGCCACCTTCGAGGACTCGGGGTACACGCTGTGCGTCCTGATGGGCAAACGCTGCGCCCGCGAGGCCGCGGACGCCGCCGAGCGCTATCTGCGCACGAACCTGGTCACCTACCTGCGCGAGCAGGACGGACGGCCGCAGCCACGCCGGGCGGCCAGAAGAGCGCCGCCACCGGAGCGGCGTTCCACGGCGCCAAGCCCCTGAGCTGGCACCGTACAAGGCGTTCCTCTCGGGACCGGCACGCGCCGGCCCCGACTATCGGATCGCGAAGCCGGGCCGGGTGCCCGGCTTCGCGCACGGCGGAGGTGAGATACATGCGCAGGACCCCGGCCATCGGCCGTGTACCGGTACGCGACGTCCGGCCGGCCGTGGAATGCGGCAGGCGCCCGGCGAAAGCGGTGGCCGGGGAGACCTTCCAGGTCACGGCCACCGTGTTCCGCGAAGGGCACGACGCTGTGGGTGCGAATGTGGTCCTGCGCGATCCGAAGGGCCGTCGCGGCCCGTGGACGCCGATGCGGGAACTCGCCCCGGGCACCGACCGCTGGGGCGCGGACATCACCCCGGACACGACGGGCCGTTGGACGTTCCGGGTGGAGGCGTGGAGTCACCCGCTGGCGACCTGGCGGCACATCGCGTCCGTGAAGGTGCCGGCCGGGATCGACACCGGCCTGGTCCTGGAGGAGGGCGCCGAGCTGTACGAGCGCGCCGCCGCCGGGGTGCCCAAGGGCCCCGAGCGCACCCTGGTCCTGGCCGCCGCGCGCGCCCTCGGCGACGACTCTCTGTCGGTGCACGACCGGCTGAAGGCGGCCCTGGCTCCGGAGGTGGAGGCGCTGCTGGCCCGGTATCCGCTGCGGGAGCTGGTGACGGCTTCCGACCCGATGCCGTTGCTGGTGGAGCGCGAACGCGCCCTGTACGGCTCCTGGTACGAGTTCTTCCCGCGCTCGCAGGGCACCGCCGGGCAGCCGCACGGCACGTTCCGCACGGCCGCCCGCCGGCTGAAGCCGATCGCGGAGATGGGCTTCGACGTGGTCTACCTGCCG
>NZ_JBVJRL010000008.1:0-306530 GCF_055607665.1 Streptomyces sp. NPDC036984 | reverse complement strand
TCCAGGTACTGGGTGGTGAGGAAGACGGTGACACCACCCGTGACGAGCTCGCGGACGATCTGCCACATGGAGTGCCGGGAGCGCGGGTCGAGGCCGGTGGTCGGCTCGTCGAGGAAGATGATCCGCGGGCTGCCGACCAGGGTCATCGCGATGTCCAGGCGGCGCTTCATGCCGCCGGAGTAGGTGGAGGCGGGCTTCTTCGCGGCCTCGGTGAGGTCGAAGCGCTCCAGCAGCTCGGCGCAGACCCGCCGCCCCTCCCGCTTGGAGAGGTGGTGCAGGTCCGCCATGAGGAGCATGTTCTCCTCACCGGTGATCAGCCCGTCGACGGCGGAGAACTGCCCGGTGACACCGATCGCGGCACGCACGGCCTGCGGATCGCCGGCGATGTCGTGGCCGCCGACGCGGATCTCACCGGAGGCCGCGTCGGGAGGGACGAGGGTGGAGAGGATCTTGACGGCGGTCGTCTTGCCGGCGCCGTTCGGGCCGAGCAGGGAGAAGATCGTTGCTTCCGGGACTGCCAGGTCGATGCCGTCGAGGACGGTCTTGTCGCCGTAGGACTTGCGCAGCCCGGTCGCCGCGATGGCCAGGTTGCTCATGCGGGTTGCTCCTTCTTGACGGCTGCGGATTCACAGGCTTCGGGCGGTGATGTCGCCGTGCGCGGTGGTGGCGCGGATGTCGAGTCCGGCGGTGCCGTCGTTCTTGAGGGCGTTGCTGATGCGGCCGTACCCGGTGCCGGCGTCCAGGGCGGCCGAGACGCCTGCGGCGGCGGTGACCGAGATGTCGCCGGACTGGGTGCTGAGCACGACCGTGCCGTGTACGGCCTCGTCGATCCGGATGTCACCCCTTGCGGTGCTGATCTCCGCGGGGCCACCCAGCCGACCGACCTCGACGTCACCGTCGACCGCGGTGAGGCGGACGCTCGCGACCTCGTCGATCTTGATCTGGCGATACCCGCCTTCGAAGACGACGTCGCCGAGCCGGCCGACGCCGCGAAGTTCGCAGCCGGCGGTCTTGGCCTCGATGCGGGAGCCGGCGGGCAGCTGGACGGTGACCTCCAGGGACCCGGAAGGGCCGAAGAGCTGGTTCTTGGGCTCGGGGGTGTGGATCCGCAGGACACCGTCGGCGTAGGCGACCGTGGTCTTCTCGGCGGTCTGGACGTCGCGGCTCTTGGACGGGTTGGCGGGCAGGACCTCGACGGTGGTGTCGGTGCGGTCGGCGGCGATCAGCTGGATGCGCCCGGCGGGGATGTCCAGGACGGTGGTCACCGGGGCGGGGGTGTCGAACTTCTGCATTGCGCTCTCCTCGAGCTCGCTGTTTCCGATGACGGAAACGCTACGTTGCATTCACAGTCCTGGCAACGAAGTCGTTGCGCGTATTCGCTATTAGTGCAGGTAAACGCAGATAAATCGTTGCAACTGCTGTAGATCTAATGCAACAGTCCTCATCCAGCTCGTTGCAATGATGGGGGAGTGAACGCTATGCTCACGACATCCGGAGCCACGAAAGACCACCGAGGAGACCCCGATGCCGGGAGGCAGGCTCACCCAGCAGGAACGTCAGCAGATCGCGCTGGGTCTGGCCGACGGCCTCGCCTACGCGGAGATCGCCAGACGTCTCGACCGCCCCACCTCGACCATCACGCGTGAGGTCATGCGCAACGGCGGCCCCCTCGCCTACCGCGCCGACCTCGCCCACCGCGCCACCGAACAGCGCGCCCACCGCCGCAGGCAGGCCGCACGCCAGGGGTC
This sequence comes from Streptomyces sp. NPDC036984, assembly GCF_055607665.1. Lineage (NCBI taxonomy): Bacteria > Bacillati > Actinomycetota > Actinomycetes > Kitasatosporales > Streptomycetaceae > Streptomyces > Streptomyces sp. NPDC036984. The sequence goes on along the minus strand of NZ_JBVJRL010000008.1, from coordinate 304,782 downwards.
GAAGGCGCCCCTGCAGACCGACGGACGCGGCACCGAGGCCGTACGCGAGTACGAGGAGGCGTTCACCACCCTCCTCATGCAGCAGGGCCTGCCCAAGATGGCGTCCCGGGTGCTGGTCTGCCTCTACACGAGCGACGCGGGCAGCCTCACCGCGTCCGAACTCGTCCAGCACCTCCAGGTCAGCCCGGCGTCCATCTCCAAAACGGTCGGGCTCCTGGAGAACATGAGCCTCATCCGCCGCGAACGCGACGAACGCCGCCGCGAACGCTATGTCGCCGACAACGACGTCTGGTACCAGGGGATGATCGCCAGCGCCCGGTCACACGCTCAACTCGCCGAGACCGCACGGCAGGGCGTCAGGATCCTCGGCCCCGGCACCCCGGCCGCCGTCCGCCTGGAAAACATCGCCCGCTTCGTCGACTTCGTCGGCGAGAGCATGGCCCGCGCCGCGGAACAGGCCCGCGAGGTCCTCTCCACGAAACCCGAGACGACCTCGGACAGCGCCGGCTGAGCCGTGGTCGGCCGGATGGCGCCTGACGAACGCCCACCGGTCACGATTGCGTTTCGGCCACCCGCCCGCCTCTTGCCTCGACCCCGTGTAATCGATTCCAATCGACGCACAGCAGTCGTGTAATCGATTCCACGAGGTCCACGAGGAGGTGGAGCCGGCATGGCCAGCATCAAGGACGTCGCCGCCGCCGCGGGCGTGTCCGTCGCCACGGTGTCGCGGGTGCTGAACGAGCATCCGTCCGTGAGCGCCGACGCACGCGCGCGTGTGCTGGCCGCCGTGGCCGCCCTCGGCTACCGGCCGAACGCCGTCGCCCGGTCGTTGCGGACCGATCAGACCCACACCCTGGGGCTCGTCATCAGCGACGTGCTGAATCCTTACTTCACCGAGCTGGCCCGGTCGGTCGAAGAGGAGGCCCGGGCGCTCGGCTACAGCGTGATCATCGGCAACGCCGACGAGCGGCCGGAGCTGCAGGACCACCACGTGCGGAATCTGCTCGACCGGCGGATCGACGGGCTGCTCGTCTCGCCCACGGACGGCGGTTCGCCGCTGATGCTCGATGCCGCTCGGGCGGGGACCCCCATGGTGTTCGTCGACCGGTGGATCCCGGGCGTGGACGTGCCCGTCGTGCGGGCCGACGGGCGGGCGGCCGTACGGGATCTCGTCGCCCATCTGCACGGGCTGGGGCATCGGCGGCTCGCCATCATCGCGGGGCCCGCGGCCACCACCACCGGCAGCGAGCGCGTCGAGGCCTTCCGGGAGGCCATGGCCGAATACGGCCTTCCGCTCCCGGACGCCTACATCGGCCAGGGCGACTTCCAGGTCGAGAGCGGACGGCGGGTCACCGACGGGCTCCTGGATCTGCCGGAGCCGCCCGAAGTCGTCTTCGCGGCCGACAACCTGATGGCGCTCGGCGCGCTGGACGCCGTACGCGCGCGTGGGCTGCGGGTCCCGGACGACATCGCGCTGGCCGCGTTCGACGACATCCCCTGGTTCGTGCACACCGATCCGCCGGTCACCGCGATCGCCCAGCCGACCGGTGAGCTGGGACGGGCCGCCGTACGGGCCCTGGTCGACCGGATCGAGGGACGTACCCCGAGGTCCGTCACGCTGCCCGCCCGGCTCGTCGTACGCCGCTCGTGCGGCGAAGCCACAGCCCAGACGGCACCCCCTACGCAGTCCCCCTCCCCAGTGCAAAGGAGCACGTCGTGAGCGACCCGGACGAGTTGCTGCGGATCGAGGGCATACGCAAGACCTTCCCCGGCGTGGTCGCACTCGACGGTGTCGACTTCGATCTGCGCCGGGGCGAGGTGCATGTGCTGCTCGGTGAGAACGGCGCCGGCAAGAGCACGCTCATCAAGATGCTCTCCGGGGCCTATACCCCCGACTCCGGGCGGATCCGGGTCGGCGGTCAGGAGGTGCGCATCCAGGGTGCGCAGGACTCCGAGCGCCTCGGGATCGCCACCATCTACCAGGAGTTCAACCTGGTGCCCGACCTGACCGTCGCCGAGAACATCTTCCTCGGGCGGCAGCCGCGCCGCTTCGGGATGATCGACCGGAGGCGGATGGAGGCCGAGGCCGAAACGCTGCTGAAGCGGGTCGGGGTCGACGTCTCGCCACGCGCGCGTGTGCGCGACCTCGGCATCGCGCGCCTTCAGATGGTGGAGATCGCCAAGGCGCTGAGCCTGGACGCGCGCGTGCTCATCATGGACGAGCCGACCGCCGTGCTCACCTCGGAGGAGGTCGAGAAGCTCTTCGCCATCGTGCGGTCGCTGCGCGCGGACGGCGTGGGGGTCGTGTTCATCACGCACCACCTGGAGGAGATCGCCGCCCTGGGGGACCGGGTCACCGTCATCCGGGACGGCCGCAGCGTCGGGCAGGTGCCCGCCGCCACGCCCGAGGACGAACTCGTACGGCTGATGGTGGGACGGTCCATCGAGCAGCAGTATCCGCGGGAGCGCCCCGAGCAGGGTGCCGCGTTGCTCAGCGTCGAAGGGCTCACCCGGGACGGGGTCTTCCACGACGTCGACTTCCAGGTGCACGCCGGCGAGGTCGTCGGCATCGCGGGGCTCGTCGGGGCCGGCCGGACGGAGCTCGTGCGGGCGGTGTTCGGCGCCGATCCGTACGACCACGGGGTCGTGAAGGTCTCCGGGGAGCACCTCAGGCGGCACGACGTGACCGCGGCGATGGCGGCCGGGATCGGGCTCGTACCGGAGGACCGCAAGGGGCAGGGGCTGGTCCTGGACGCCTCCGTGGAGGAGAACCTGGGCCTGGTGACCCTGCGGTCGGCGACCCGGGCCGGGCTGGTCGACCGCAGGGCGCAGCACGCGGCCGCAGAGCGGATGGCCGGGCAGCTGGGGGTGCGCATGGCGGGCCTCGGGCAGCGGGTGCGGACCCTGTCCGGCGGCAACCAGCAGAAGGTCGTCATCGGCAAGTGGCTGCTGGCCGACACCAAGGTGCTGATCCTCGACGAGCCGACACGCGGGATCGACGTGGGCGCCAAGGTCGAGATCTACCAGCTGATCAATGAACTGACGGCTGCCGGAGCCGCCGTCCTGATGATCTCCAGCGATCTGCCCGAGGTGCTCGGGATGAGCGACCGGGTGCTGGTGATGGCCCAGGGCCGGATCGCGGGTGAACTCTCCGCCGACGAAGCCACACAGGACGCGGTGATGTCCCTCGCCGTCTCCACTCCCACCACCGAGAAGGAGGCCACCCGTGGCCACTGACACGCTCAAGAGCCGGGCGGGCGCGAGTGGCGCCCCGGGGGCCTTTCGCCGGCTGCTCCTCGACAACGGCGCGCTCACCGCGCTGATCGTCCTGGTCATCGCCCTGTCGGCGCTGTCCGGCGACTTCCTGACGACGGACAACCTGCTCAACATCGGCGTCCAGGCGGCCGTGACGGCGATCCTCGCCTTCGGTGTGACGTTCGTGATCGTCTCCGCGGGCATCGATCTGTCCGTCGGCTCGGTGGCCGCGCTGTCGGCGACCGTGCTGGCCTGGACCGCGACCTCGCACGGGGTGCCGGTCGCGCTCGCGGTCCTGCTGGCCGTCGCCACCGGCGTCGTCGCCGGCCTGGTGAACGGTTTCCTCATCGCCTACGGCAAGCTGCCGCCGTTCATCGCGACGCTGGCCATGCTGTCGGTGGGCCGCGGTCTCGCCCTGGTGATCTCGCAGGGCTCCCCCATCGCCTTCCCCGACTCGGTCTCCCACCTCGGCGACACCCTCGGCGGATGGCTGCCGGTGCCGGTTCTGGTCATGGTGGTGATGGGGCTGATCGCCGCAGTCGTGCTCGGACGGACGTACATCGGCCGGTCCATGTACGCGATCGGCGGCAACGAGGAGGCCGCGCGGCTGTCCGGGCTGCGCGTGCGCCAGCAGAAGCTCGCCATCTACGCCCTGTCCGGTGTGTTCGCCGCCGTCGCGGGTGTCGTGCTGGCCGCCCGGCTCTCCTCGGCACAGCCGCAGGCCGCCGACGGCTACGAGCTGGACGCGATCGCCGCCGTCGTGATCGGCGGTGCCTCGCTGGCGGGCGGCACCGGCAAGGCGTCCGGCACGCTGATCGGCGCGCTGATCCTGGCGGTGCTGCGCAACGGCCTCAACCTGCTGAACGTGTCCGCGTTCTGGCAGCAGGTCGTGATCGGTGTGGTGATCGCGCTGGCGGTGCTGCTGGACACCGTGCGCCGCAAGGCGGGGGCGACTCCGGTGGCCGCCGGCGCGGGCGGGCCGAAGGGCAGGCAGGCGGCGACGTACGCGCTCGCGGCCGTGGTCACCGTGGCCGTCGTCGGCGCGACCTCGTTCCTGCACGGCGGCTCCTCGTCGGGCGCGAACCCGAAGCTGGGCCTGTCCCTGTCCACTCTCAACAACCCCTTCTTCGTGCAGATCCGGGCGGGCGCCCAGGCCGAGGCGAAGCGGCTGGGCGTGGACCTGACCGTCACCGACGCCCAGAACGACGCCTCCCAGCAGGCCAACCAGCTCCAGAACTTCACCAGTTCCGGGCTCGGGGCGATCATCGTCAACCCGGTGGACTCGGACGCGGCGAGCAACTCCGTCAAGGCCGCGGACAAGGCGCGGATCCCGGTCGTCGCCGTCGACCGGGGCGTCAACAAGGCGTCCGTGGACACCCTGGTGGCCTCGGACAACGTCGCCGGCGGTGAGCTGGCCGCGAAGACCGTCGCCGAGAAGCTGGGCGGCAAGGGAAAGATCGTCATCCTTCAGGGGCAGGCGGGCACCTCGGCGGCCCGGGAGCGGGCGGCCGGTTTCACCCGGGGCCTCAGGGCCTACCCCGGCATCCAGGTGGTGGCCCAGCAGCCCGCCGACTTCGACCGCACCAAGGGCCTCGACGTGATGTCGAACCTGCTCCAGGCCCACCCCGACGTGCAGGGCGTCATCGCCGCCAACGACGAGATGGCCCTCGGCGCGATCAAGGCGCTCGGCTCCAAGGCCGGCAAGTCCGTGCAGGTCGTCGGCTTCGACGGCACCCCGGACGGACTGACGGCGGTGAAGGACGGCACGCTGTACGCGTCGGTCGCCCAACAGCCCACCCAGTTGGGGAGGATCGCCGTGGACAACGCCCTGAAGGCGGTCAAGGGCGAGAAGGTGGAGCCGACGGTGAAGGTGCCGGTGAAGGTGGTCACGCAGGACAACGTGGCCGGCTTCAGCGGCTGACCCGGACGGACGGGCGGGCGGCCTTCCGGAAGGCTTCCGGGGCCGGCCCGCCCGGCGTCCTCTCTCAGGGGAGTCAACTGATGTACGACTACGACCTGTTGGTCGTGGGATCGGCCAACGCCGACCTGGTGATCGACGTCGAGCGGCGGCCGGCCGCCGGCGAGACGGTGCTCGGCGGCGACCTGGCCGTGCACCCGGGCGGCAAGGGCGCCAACCAGGCGGTCGCGGCCGCCCGGCTGGGCGCGCGTACGGCCCTGCTGGCGCGGGTCGGCGACGACGGCCACGGGCGGCTGCTGCTCGACTCCCTGCGCGCGGCCGGGGTCGACACGGTGGGCGTGCTGGTGGGCGGTGCCCCGACGGGCGTCGCGCTCATCACCGTCGACCCCGAGGGCGACAACAGCATCGTGGTGTCGCCGGGCGCCAACTCCCGGCTGCTGCCCGCGGACGTCCGGGCGGCCGCGAGCCTCTTCCACGCCTCCCGGGTGGTGTCGGCGCAGCTGGAGATCCCGCTGGAGACGGTCGTGGAGGTGGTACGGAACCTGGCGCCGGACAGCCGCTTCGTGCTGAACCCGTCCCCGCCGCGCGAGCTGCCCGCCGAGGTGCTGGCGGCCTGTGATCCGCTGATCGTGAACGAGCACGAGGCGCGGGTGATCCTCGGTGACGCCTGTGTGAGCGAGGAGCCCGCGGACTGGGTCCGGCTGCTGCTGGCGAAGGGCCCGCGCTCGGTGGTGGTGACGCTGGGCGCCGAGGGGGCGCTGGTGTGCGACGGCTCGGGAGTGACCCGGGTGCCGTCGGTGAAGGTGGGCGCGGTGGACACCACGGGCGCGGGTGACGCGTTCACCGCCGCGCTCGCCTGGAAGCTGGGGGCGGGCGCCACGCTCGCCGAGGCGGCGGCCTACGCGGCCCGGGTGGGCGCGGCGGCCGTGACGAAGCGGGGTGCGCAGGAGTCGTATCCGACGGCCGGGGAGGTCGACGCCCTGTGAAGAAGGCGGGGATCCTGAACCGCCGGCTGTCCGGTGCCCTGGCCGAGCTGGGGCACGGGGACGGGGTGCTGGTCTGCGACGCGGGTCTGCCGGTCCCGGCCGGGCTGCACGTGGTGGACCTGGCGTTCCGTGCCGGCGTCCCGTCCTTCGCGGAGGTGCTGGACGGGCTGCTGGCCGAGCTGGTGGTGGAGGGGGCCACGGCGGCCGAGGAGGTGCGGGGGGCCAATCCGGCGGCGACGGCGCTGCTGGAGGGCCGCTTCCCGGAGCTGGCCCTCGTCCCGCACGAGCGGCTCAAGGAACTGTCGGCAGAGGCCCGGCTGATCGTCCGCACCGGCGAGGCCCGCCCGTACGCGAACGTGCTGCTGCGCTGCGGGGTGTTCTTCTAGCCGCCCGGACGCGCGCACACCCCCGCCGGCATGTTCGAGGGGGCGCCTCCGGCCCATCGGCCCGGACACGCCCCCTCGGCTTTCCCCTCCCGTCGGAACCCCGATTTCCCCCCCGGGTCCCCCGTGGTTCCGACGACAGATACGACACAGCAGGCGCGGAAAGGGTTGCACCGGCGTCCGGGATTTTTTTGCTAGCGGATCACGTGTGCCACGAACCGCTCCGCCGTCTCCGCGAGCACCTCCCGGCCGTCGCGGGCCCACAGGGCCTCGTTGAAGAGTTCGACCTCGATCGGGCCCCGGTAGCCGGCCGCCTCCACGTGGCCCTTCCACTCCCGCATGTCGACCGAGCCGTCGCCGATCTGGCCGCGGCCGTTGAGGACGCCCTCGGGGAGAGGGGTGGTCCAGTCGGCGAGCTGGAAGGTGTGGATACGGCCGGCCGCGCCCGCGCGGGCGATCTGGGCGGGGGCCCGGTCGTCCCACCAGACGTGGTACGTGTCCACGGCCACCCCGACCTGGTGCGCGGGGAAGCGTTCGGCGAGGTCCAGGGCCTGGGCGAGGGTGGAGACCACGCAGCGGTCGGACGCGTACATGGGGTGCAGGGGCTCGATGGCGAGGCGTACGCCGTGGTCCTCGGCGTAGGGGGCCAGTTCGGTCAGGGCGTCGGCGATGCGTTCCCGGGCCGCCCCCAGGTCCCTGCTGCCGGGCGGGAGGCCGCCCGAGACCAGGACCAGGGTGTCGGTGCCGAGCGTGGCCGCCTCGTCGATCGCGCGCCGGTTGTCGGCGAGAGCCGCCGCGCGTTCCTCCGGGTCGAGCGCGGTGAGGAAGCCGCCGCGGCACAGGGTCGTCACCGTCAGGCCCGCCTCCCGGACCAGCTTCGCGGTCGTCTCCACGCCGTACGCCTGGACGGGCTCCCGCCACAGGCCGACGTTCGTGACGCCCGACCGGCCGCACGCGTCGACCAGTTCCGGCATCGACAGCTGCTTCACCGTCATCTGGTTGATGGAGAAGCGTTCGAGTCCGGTGCTCACTGGGCCGCTCCGTACAGGGCGAGCAGGGTCTTCATCCGCTCCTCCGCCAGCTTCGGGTCCGGGAACAGGCCCAGTGTGTCGGCGAGTTCGTAGGCGCGGGCGAAGTGCGGCAGGGAACGGGCCGACTGGAGGCCGCCGACCATCGTGAAGTGCGACTGGTGTCCGGCCAGCCAGGCCAGGAACACCACACCCGTCTTGTAGAAGCGGGTCGGCGCCTGGAAGAGGTGGCGGGACAACGCGACGGTCGGGTCGAGGAGTTCCCGGAAGCCGGCGACGTTTCCGGTGTCGAGCACCCGTACCGCCTCGGCCGCCAGCGGCCCCAGCGGGTCGAAGATGCCGAGCAGGGCGTGGCTGAAGCCCGTCTCGTCACCCGCGATCAGCTCGGGGTAGTGGAAGTCGTCGCCGGTGTAGCAGCGCACGCCCCGCGGCAGCCGTCGCCTCAGGTCGATCTCGCGCCGGGCGTCCAGCAGGGAGATCTTGACGCCGTCGACCTTGTCGGGGTGCGCCGCGACGACCTCCAGGAAGGTGTCGGTGGCCGCGTCCAGGCCGGACGAGCCCCAGTAGCCCTCCAGGGCCGGGTCGAACATGGGGCCCAGCCAGTGCAGGATCACCGGTTCGGCGGCCTGGCGCAGGAGATGGCCGTAGAGCTCCAGGTAGTCCTCGGGGCCGGTGGCGGTGGCGGCCAGGGCGCGGGAGGCCATGAGGATCGCCTGCGCGCCCGACTCCTCCACGACCGCGAGCTGTTCCTCGTAGGCGGCGCGGACGGAGGCGAGTGTGCCGCCGGCGATCTGGTCGGTGCCGACTCCGCAGGCGATGCGGCCGCCGACGGCCTTCGCCTCCGCCGCGCTGCGCCGGATCAGCTCGGCGGCGCCCGCCCAGTCCAAGCCCATGCCGCGCTGGGCGGTGTCCATGGCTTCGGCGACGCCGAGGCCGTGGGACCACAGGTGGCGGCGGAAGGCGAGGGTGGCGTCCCAGTCGACGGCGGCGGGCGAGTCGGGGGACGCGTCCGCGTACGGGTCGGCGACCACGTGCGCCGCCGAGAAGACCGTACGGGAGACGAAGGGGGCGCCGGGGGCCGGGGAGAGCGGTTCGGTGCGCGGCTCGTACGTGCGCAGCGTGCCGTCCGCCGCGGGGAGCTGGATGGTCACAGGGAGACCTCCGGTACGTCGATGCGGCGGCCCTCGGCGGAGGATCTCAGGCCCAGTTCGGCGAGCTGCACGCCGCGGGCGCCGGCGAGCAGGTCCCAGTGGTAGGGGGCGTCGGCGTGGACGTGCTTGAGGAACAGCTCCCACTGGGCCTTGAAACCGTTGTCGAACTCGGCGTTGTCGGGGACCTCCTGCCACTGGTCGCGGAAGACCTCGGTGGCCGGAATGTCCGGGTTCCAGACCGGCTTGGGGGTGGCGCTGCGGTGCTGTGCACGGCAGTTGCGCAGGCCGGCCACGGCGGACCCCTCGGTGCCGTCCACCTGGAACTCGACCAGCTCGTCACGGTTGACGCGCACGGCCCAGGAGGAGTTGATCTGGGCGATCGCGCCACCCTCCAGCTCGAAGATGCCGTAGGCGGCGTCGTCGGCGGTGGCGTCGTAGGGCTTGCCGTTCTCGTCCCAGCGCTGCGGGATGTGGGTGGTGGCGAGCGCCTGGACGGACTTGACGCGGCCGAACAGCTCGTGGAGCACGTATTCCCAGTGCGGGAACATGTCGACGACGATGCCACCGCCGTCCTCGGCCCGGTAGTTCCAGGAGGGGCGCTGGGCGGGCTGCCAGTCGCCCTCGAAGACCCAGTAGCCGAATTCGCCGCGGACGGAGAGGATCCGGCCGAAGAAGCCGCCGTCGATGAGCCGCTTCAGCTTCAGCAGGCCCGGCAGGAAGATCTTGTCCTGGACGACGCCGTGCTTGACGCCCTTCGCGCGGGCGAGCCGGGCGAGTTCGAGGGCGCCGTCGAGGCCGGTGGCGGTGGGCTTCTCGGTGTAGATGTGCTTGCCGGCCGCGATCGCCTTCCTGATCGCCTCCTCGCGGGCGGAGGTGACCTGGGAGTCGAAGTAGATGTCGACGGTGGGGTCGGCGAGGACGGCGTCCACGTCGGTGGAGACGTGCTCGAGGCCGTGCCGCTCGGCGATCTCCCGCAGGGCGTGCTCGCGGCGGCCGAGCAGGATCGGCTCGGGCCAGAGCACGGTGCCGTCGCCGAGGTCGAGGCCGCCCTGGTCACGCAGGGCCAGGATCGACCGGACGAGGTGCTGGCGGTAGCCCATGCGCCCGGTCACGCCGTTCATGGCGATACGCACCGTCTTGCGTGTCACGTCAGTCCCCTTCGTGGGCGCCGCGCGCCCCGTTCAGCAACAGCACCGGTAGTACAGCAAGCGCTTTCTACACAGGGAAGCTAGCCTGTGGACGGTATTCCGTACAAGACCGTGTCCCAGTCGAGTTGTTCGAGGGGGCGAACAACCGGGGCCTGTGGCCTTAAGGTCTGCTCGAAGGTCCGCCCCGGAACCACGAGCGCGACCTGGCTGTCTACGAGGGCGTACGACGAGAAATGCGCGACCGGAGGACGACGAGATGACGGTGACCCTGGCGGACGTGGCGGCCCGCGCCCAGGTCTCCCCCGCGACGGTGTCGCGCGTGCTGAACGGCAACTACCCGGTCGCCGCGTCCACGCGCGAGCGGGTGCTGCGGGCGGTGGACGAGTTGGACTACGTCCTCAACGGCCCCGCCAGTGCGCTCGCCGCAGCCACCTCCGACCTGGTCGGCATCCTCGTGAACGACATCGCCGACCCGTTCTTCGGGATCATGGCGAGCGCGATCCAGGGCGAGATCGGCGGGCCGGGCGGGCGGGCCGGCGGGGAACGCCTGGCGGTCGTGTGCAACACGGGCGGCTCGCCGGAGCGCGAACTGACCTACCTCACCCTGCTGCAGCGGCAGCGGGCGGCGGCCGTGGTGCTGACCGGCGGGGCCGTGGAGGACGAGCCGCACGCGGCGGCGGTCGCGGCGAAGCTGCGGAAGCTGGCGGACGCCGGGACCCGGGTGGTGCTGTGCGGGCGCCCGCCGGCGCCGGACACCCAGGCCATCGCGCTCACCTTCGACAACCGCGGCGGCGCCCGCGCGCTGACGGACCATCTCGTCGGCCTCGGCCACCGCCGCCTCGGGTACATCGCGGGCCCCGAGGAACGCACGACCACCCGGCACCGTCTGGAGGGCCACCGCGCGGCCCTGGCGGCGGCCGGCATCGAGGAGGACCCGCGCTGGACGGTGTACGGCCGGTACGACCGCCAGTCCGGCTACGAGGCCACGCTGGAGCTGCTGCGCCGTGACCCCTCCCTGACGGCGATCGTGGCCGCGAACGACTCCGTCGCCCTCGGCGCCTGCGCCGCCCTGCGCGAGTCCGGGCTGCGCATCCCCGACGACGTCTCGGTGGCGGGCTTCGACGACCTGCCCTTCAGTGTCGACGCGGTGCCGTCCTTGACCACGGTCCGGCTGCCCCTGGCCGAGGCGGGCGCCCGGGCGGGCCGCATCGCGATGGGCCGCGAGGAACCGCCGCCCGGGGGGATCGCCTCCGTGCGGGGGGAGTTGATGGTGCGCGGATCCACGGGGGTACCGCGGGGGTGACGAGCCGGGCAGCCGGTGGTGTGCCGGGGCGGGAGCGGCGCCGGGTTCGGGGTCGAAGGTGCGTTCGTGTACCGGGGCAGGAGCGGCGACGTGCTCGGCGGTGCCCGCCGTCTCCGCCGGCGGCACGGCTTCGTCCTCGTCGCCGAGGAGCGGCACCACTCCTTCGGCAGGGGACTCTTCGGCCAGGACGGGCGGCGGTTGGGCATGGACCCGGCGGCTGAGGGGTACGTTCGGTGCCCATGAAGCTGGCGTTCTCCACCCTCGGTGTCCCTGGCCTGCCCGTCCCGGAGGTCCTCGCACTCGCGACCGCGCATGGTTACCACGGCGTCGAACTGCGCGCCCACCCGGAGGAACCGGTTCACCCCGGCCTCTCCGCCGCCGAACGCGCCGAGACCGCGGCCCAGTTCAAGGCGGCCGGGATCGCGGTGCTCGGCCTCGCCGGGTACGCGCGCGTCGCCGCCCCGGGCGAGGACGCGCCCGTGCTGGCGGAGATCCGGGACCTCCTGCGGCTGGCCCACGACCTGGGCGCGCCCTTCGTCCGGGTCTTCCCCGGCGCCGACCCGGACCTGCCCCGCGAGGAGTCCGACGCGATCGCCGCCCGGCGGCTCGGCACCGCCGCCGAGGAGGCCGCCGCGCTCGGCGTCCGGATCCTGCTGGAGACCCACGACTCGCACCGCACCGGGGCCGACGTGATCCGGGTCCTCGGCCCGGTCGGGCACCGGCACGTGGGCGCGCTGTGGGACGTGATGCACACCTGGCTGGGCGGCGAGCAGCCGTCGGACAGCTACGCGGCCCTCGCCCCGCACCTGGGCTACGTCCAGGTCAAGGACATCTTCTCCGCCGAGGACACCACCCCGCTGCCGCTCGGCACGGGTGTGCTGCCGCTCACCGAGTGCGTGGACGTGCTGTCCCGGCACGGCTGGGACGGCTGGCTGTGCTGGGAGTACGAGAAGCGCTGGTACGAGGGCGCCGCCCCGCTGCCCGGGCTGCTGGGCGCGGGCCGCGAGCACCTGGTGCGGCTGCTGGGCGAAGCGGCGTAGCCGAAGCCCGGACGGCCGGGGAAATTCGCTGGCGGGTGTCCGGACCCGCGGTTAGCCTCCCCCGGTGATCCAGCCACCGGGGCCGTGCGCCCGCTTCCGCTCATGAGCCTCGCCCGCTCGCTCATAGACGTACGCCCCCTGCACACCTCCCCTGTCTTCCGGCGGCTGCTGATCGGCCGGACCGTGTCCGTCCTCGGCGGGTTCATGACCATGGTGACGGTCATGTACCAGGTCTGGGACATGACCCGCAGCACGGCCTGGACCGGTGCCGTCGGGCTCGCGCAGGCGCTGCCGCTGGTGGCGTTCGGGCTGTTCGCCGGGGCCTGGGTGGACCGTGCCGACCGGCGCCGGGTGTTCCTCGCGGCGACCGTCGGCCAGGCGGTCTGCTCGCTGCTGCTCGCCGTGCAGGGCTTCACCGGGCATGTGCCGGTCGTGGCCGTTCTGCTGCTCGTCGCCGTGCAGTCGGCCTTCGGCGCGCTCGGTGCCCCGGCCGCCGGGGTCTTCGTACCGCGGCTGCTGCCCAAGGAGCAGGTGGCCGCCGGGCTGGCGCTCCAGCAGGTCACCGGTCAGTCGATGATGCTGCTCGGCCCGGCCCTGGCCGGGGTGCTGCTGGGCTGGTTCGGCATCGGCGTCTGCTATCTGCTGGACGCCCTCAGCTTCGGCCTCGCCTTCTACGGCGCCCGCGGGCTGCCCGCACTGCCGCCGCAGGGCGAGCCGTCACGGGCCGGGGTGCACGGGGTGCTGGACGGGCTGCGGTTCCTGGCCGGGCACCGGGTGGTGCGGGGTGCGCTTCTCACCGACCTCGCCGCCACCGTGCTCTCGTTCCCGGTGAGCCTGTTCCCGCTGGTGAACGCCGAGCGGTTCGGTGGCGATCCGCGCACCCTCGGCCTGTTCCTGTCGGCGGTGGCGGTGGGCGGCGTCACCGCGACCGCGCTGTCCGGCCCGCTGACCAGGCTCGCCCGGCCGGGCCCGGTGATGCTGTGCGCGTCCGCGACCTGGGGCGCGGCGCTGGTCCTGTTCGGCATGGCCGGCAGCCCCTGGCTGGGCCTGGCGCTGCTCGCGCTGGCCGGCGCGGCGGACGCCACGGCGGTGTTCTCCCGCTCCACGATCGTGCAGACCCGCACCCCGGACGCGCTGCTCGGCCGGGTCACGGCGGCCGAGCAGATCGTCGGTCAGGCGGGCCCCAGCCTCGGCAATGCGCGCGGTGGTCTGGTCGCCGGCTGGACCTCGGGCACGACCGCCCTGATCAGCGGCGGCCTGCTGTGCGTCCTGGCGGTGGCGGCGGTCGCCACGACGACACCCGAGCTGCGCGACCCGGTCAGCGGGGTGCCGGACGCGCCGTGAGCGGGGCGGTGCCGGTCAGGCACCAGTCCAGGACCGCGGGCCAGGAGCCGTACCCGGCGTCCAGGTCGAGGTGGGCGGCGCCGGGCAGGATGTCGGCGGGGATGCCGAGCGGCTCGGCGAAGAGCGGGCCGGCGCCCTCGGGGCAGTACGGGTCGTCATCGCCGGCGACCAGCCGGGCCGGCCCGGGCAGGGCGAAGTCCGGCGCGGGCGGGACGAAGGCGGCCACCTCCGGGTAGCGGGCGAGGACGGACCCGGACGGCGGTGCGACCAGCAGCACCCGGTCGGCGTACCGCTGCTGCTTCATGCCCCGGGCGGCGGCGTGCAGCCACAGCACGGCGGACAGGCTGTGCGCCACCACGACCCGCTCCCCCGAGGCGTCCAACTCCTCCAGGTGCCGGGCGAGTTCGCCGAGCCACACGTCCAGGTCGGGGTCGTCGGCGTCGGGCAGCTGCGGGTAGTCGACCCGGTGGCCGGCGGCGGTGAGCCGGCCGGCGAGCCAGTGCTGCCAGTGCGGCTTCGGACGGTGGTTCTGCCAGCCGTGCAGAATCAGATACGCGTGCGTCGTCATGCCGGTGATCTTCTCCGGCCCGTGTCCCGCGGTCCAGCGCGCCGGCGGCATGGCCGCCGTCAGCGGGGGGCGGGCAGCGCCGCGAACGCCTCGTGGAAACCGGGGAACGTCTTGCGGACGCAGCCGGGGTCGTCGTACGTCAGGCCGGGCGTGCGCAGGGCGGTCACGGCGAAGGACATCACGACGCGGTGGTCACCGAAGGATTTGATCTCGACTCCTGGCGCGGGCGTTCCGGGCCGGATCTCGATCCAGTCGGGGCCGGTCGCCACGGCCACGCCGAGCCGCCGCAGGTTGTCCGCGCACGCCTCCAGGCGGTCGCACTCCTTCACCCGGGTGTTGCCGACGTCCTCGATGCGGACCGGCCCGGAGGCGAACGGCGCGATCGCGGCCAGCGTCGGCATGGTGTCGGATATGTCCCGCATGTTCACCGTGAGCCCGCGCAGTTCGCCCGTGCCGCGTACGGTCGTGCGGTCTTCGGCGATCTCCACCTCCGCACCCATCCGGCGCAGCACCTCGACGAAGCGCAGATCGCCCTGGAGCGCGCCCGTGCCGAGGCCGGGCACGGTGATCTCGCGGCCCGGGGTGACGGCCGCCGCCGCGAAGAAGTAGCTCGCGGTGGAGGCGTCCGGCTCGATGACGTAGGTGGTGGCCCGGTAGCCGCCGGGCGGGACGTCGTACACCGTGCCGCCTTGGACCACGGCCACGCCGAACGCCCGCATCATCGCGAGGGTGATCTCCACGTACGGCGCCGACACCAGGTCGGTCACCCGGATCCGCAGTCCGGTGCGGGTGAGCGGGCCGAGCAGCAGCAGCGCGGTCAGGTACTGGGAGGACTCGCCGGCGTCCAGCACCACCTCGCCGCCCTCGACACCGGCCGCATGGACGGTGAGCGGATGGTGCCCCTCGCGCTCCTCGTGCCGCAGGTCGACACCGAGGTCGCGCAGGGCGCGGGCGAGCGGGCCGAGGGGGCGGCGGCGCATCTGCGGGGAGGCGTCGAAACGGTAGGTTCCGTGCCCGGCGGCGGCCAGGGTGGGCAGGAAGCGGGCGGTGGTGGCGCCGTCGCGGCAGAAGACGTCGGCCTCGGTGCGGGCCGGCCCCTGCGGGCGGCCGTCCACCTGCCAGCTGTCCGGGGTGCGGCCGACCCGGTAGCCGAGCCGGGTCAGGCCCTCGGCGAAGCCCTCGGTGTCGTCGGAGCGCAGCGGCCGTACGAGGGTGCTGACCCCGTCGGCCGCGGCGGCGAGGAAGAGCGCGCGGGCGGTGATGGACTTGGAACCGGGGATGGCGACTGCGGGCATGGCCGCATGATGACGGCTCGTCCGCACTGCGGTCCCGGCTGTCCAGGAGCTGGACGCGCCCCCGCGAATGCGCGGCCCGCGGCCCCTTCCTGGTTACTGTGCATTCCCTTGACGGAAAGAAACTTCCTGGATATTGGTGACTCCTCGGAAGTTTCCTTCAGCGGTTCTCCTCTGGAAGGAGCGCACGTGCACGACACCAGCACGGGAAGCACGGGAAACACCGCACGGCCGTCCAGACGCGCCGTCCTCGCCGCGACCGCGGGCCTCACCGCCGCGCTGACCGTACCGGCGACCGCCCGCGCCGCCACCCGCGGCACCCCCGGCGAACACCGCCTGCGCGCCCTGATCTCCGGGATGACACTGGAGGAGAAGGTCGGCCAGCTCTTCGTGATGCGGGTCTACGGCCACTCCGCCACCGCCCCCGACCAGGCGGACATCGACGCCAACCTCAAGGAGATCGGGGTCCGCACCGCCGCCGAGCTGATCGCGAAGTACCGGGTCGGCGGGATCATCTACTTCGCCTGGGCGCACAACACCCGCGACCCGCACCAGATCGCCGACCTGTCCAACGGCATCCAGCGGGCCTCGCTCGACCAGCCGCGCGGCCTGCCGGTGCTCATCGCCACCGACCAGGAGCACGGTGCGGTCTGCCGGGTCGGCAAGCCCGCCACCCTCTTCCCCGGCGCCATGGCGATCGGCGCGGGCGGCTCGCGCGCCGACGCCCGGACCCTCGGCCGGATCTCCGGTGCCGAACTGCGCGCGATGGGCATCAACCAGGACTACTCCCCCGACGCCGACGTGAACGTCAACCCGGCCAACCCGGTCATCGGCGTCCGCTCCTTCGGCGCCGACCCCGACGCGGTCGCGCGGCTGGTCGCCGCCGAGGTGAAGGGCTATCAGGCGGCCCAGGTCGCCGCGACCGCCAAGCACTTCCCGGGCCACGGCGACACCGCCGTCGACAGCCACTACGGCTTCCCGGTCATCACGCACAGCCGGGAGCTGTGGGAGCGGCTGGATGCCGTACCCTTCCGGGCCGCGATCGACGCCGGGATCGACTCGGTCATGACCGCGCACATCCAGTTCCCGGCCCTGGACGACTCCGGCGACCCGGCCACCCTCTCCCGGCCGATCCTCACCGGCATCCTGCGCGAGGAACTCGGCTACGACGGGGTGGTGATCACCGACTCCCTCGGCATGCAGGGCGTGCGCACGAAGTACGGCGACGACCGGGTGCCGGTGCTCGCGCTCAGGGCCGGTGTGGACCAGCTGCTCAACCCGCCGTCGCTGGACGTGGCCTGGCACGCGGTGCTCAAGGCCGTCCAGGAGGGCGAGCTGACCGAGGACCGGCTGGACGAATCGATCCTTCGCATCCTGCGCCTGAAGGCCCGGCGCGGCCTCTTCGACCACCCCTGGGCGAGCCGTGCGGGCGTCGACCGCACGGTCGGCACCAAGGCTCACCTGGCCACCGCCGACCGCATCGCCGAAAGCACCACCACCCTGCTGGTCAACGAGGACGACACCCTCCCTCTCGACCGCGGCAGGGAACGCAGGCTCCTGGTCGTCGGCGCCGACCCCGCCTCCCCCTCCGGCACCACCGGCCCGCCCACCGGCGTCCTGGCCGCCGCCCTCACCGAACTGGGCTTCACGGCCACGGCCCTGTCCACCGGCACCGCGCCCTCGGCCGCGACCATCGACAAGGCGGTCACCGCCGCGCGGGACGCGGACGCGGTGATCGTCGGCACCTACAACGTGACGGCGGGCAACGCCCAACGAACCCTGGTCGACCGCCTGCTGACGACGGGCAGGCCCGTGGTCGTGGTGGCGATCCGCAACCCGTACGACGTCGCACAGTTCCCCTCCGTCCGGGCCTGCCTGGCCACGTACTGCTGGACGGACGTCGAACTGCGCGCCGCCGCACGGGTGATCGCCGGCCGGGTCGCACCACGCGGCACGCTGCCCGTGCCGGTACAACGGGCGGACGACCCGGCGAAGGTGCTGTACCCGATCGGACACGGGCTGACGTACTAGCTGCCGCGAGCGCCTCTCCTCCGTACGGCCCACTCCCGGCTGCGGCGGATGCCAGGGCCGGCCGATCCTGACCGTGACGTGTGGTCGACGCCCACGCGCGACGGAGGAGGCGCCGTGACACTCCTGACCCGGATCCCGCTGGAGGGCGGGGGCTTCGTCCTGGTGGAGGCACCGGCCGGCATCGAGGGACCGGTGAAGGCCGGGCGCGCCGGGGGCCTCCTGCACGAGGCACCGCGGACTCTGCACGAGGCCCTGGAGCCGGTCACCCAGGCGGCACAGAGCGCCCTCGACCAGCTGCGCAAGGCCCGGCCCGACGAGATCACCGTCGAGTTCGGGGTGGACCTCGCGGTCGAGGCCGGGGCGGTGATCACCAAGGGCCGGGCCGCCTGCCATCTCCAGGTGACCATGTCCTGGCAGAGCGAGCATGGCTAGCACCGGGAGGAGGACGGAGGAAGGCCTGCCGTCGGATCTCCCGACGGCGGCGGCACAGCTCCTCGCGCCGGACGGGAGCGTGGCCGGGGCGGGTTTCCTCGTCGCCGAGGACCTTCTGGTCACGTGCGCGCATGTGGTCCGGGCGGCCGGAGCCGGGCCCGGGGAGCGGGTGCGGGTGGCCTTCCCCCGGGTGACGGGGGCACAGGAGCTGGAGGGAGAGGTCCTCTCCGATCCATGGCGCGCGCCCGAGGACGAGGATGCCGCCTTCGTCCGGCTGAGCGGTTCGCCGATGGGCGCGACAGTCCTGCCGCTGGGCTCCGCGGAGGGGTGCGAAGGCCATCGGGTCCGGTCGTTCGGGTTCCCGGCTCAGGCACCGCCGGCCGGGCACTCCGGCTACGGCCGGGCGGGTGACCTGCTGCCGGCCTCGGCGGACCGTGGCTTGCTCCTCCAGCTGACCGACGCCAACGACCTCACCACCGGCTTCAGCGGCGCGCCCGTCCTCGACCTGGAGACCGGCCTTGTCATCGGCATGCTCACCGAGATCACGGCACCCGACGCGTTCGCGCGGGGCCAGGGCATCGCGTACGTCACCCCGACAGAGGCCCTGCGGGAGATCCGCCCCGAGCTGACGGCGCAGGAGGTGTGCCCTTACCGGGGCCTGGAGCCGTTCACGGCGGAGCACGCGCGCTGGTTCGAGGGGCGGGGCGAGGCCGTACGCCAGGTCCTGGCGAACCTGTCCGGCGGGCGACGCCTGACCCTGCTGCTCGGTCCGTCCGGCTCGGGCAAGTCGTCGCTCATCCAGGCGGGTGTGCTGCGGGCGCTGGCGGAGGGAGCGGTGCCGGGAAGCGACCGGTGGGTACCGGTGCTGGTCCGGCCGAGGCAGGATCTGGCGGCCGAGATCGAGCGGGCGGGGCTGCCCGGGGCGGCGCGGGACGGGATCGCGGCGGCGGTCAGGCGCAGGCTGGGGAACGAGCCCGGCGGTGAGCGTGTGCTGCTGGTCATCGACCAGTTCGAGGAGTTCTTCACCGAGACCGCGGGAGGTCGGCTACGGCAGCGCACAGCCGCCGCCGACGAGCTCACCGCGCTGGCCGGCTCCCATATCCCCCTCAGCGTCCTCCTGGTCATGCGGGACGACTTCTATCCCCAGCTGGCCGCGCAGGCGCCGAGGGTGCTGGACGCGGCGATGCCGGGACTGCTCAATGTTCCGGGCGCTCTGAGCCAGGACAACCTGCACGCCATCATCACGCGGCCCGCCGAGGACGTGGGGCTGCGTTTCCAGCCAGGGCTGCCGGAACAGCTCATCGCCGACGTCCTCGCCACGAGCCCCGAGCCGGCCACGGCGCGGCAGGCGCCGGTCACCGTACTGCCTCTGCTGGAGCTGACGCTGAGCCAGCTGTGGGACCGGCGGACGGACGGCTTCCTCACCCACGACGCCTACCGGCGCATCGGGGCGGTCAGCGGCAGCCTGACGACGTGGTGCGACCGGGCGCTGGACGAGCTGTCTCCCGGCCGTCAGCAGATCGCGAGGCGCGTCCTCACCGCCCTGGTGCGCCCCGCGGACCCGAGCCGCCGTATCCCGCCCGTCCGCAAGCAGGCCCCGCTCGACGAGTTGCGCGACCTGGCGACCGGGCCGGACGACGCATCGGACGGCGACGTGGACGCGGTCATCTCCGCCCTGACCCGCCACCGCATCATCACCACGCAGACCCGGGGCCCGGAGCGCCGCGACGCCCCTCCGGGCGAACCGGTGGCCGAACTCATCCATGACGCGCTGATCCGTGACTGGGCCGCCCTCCGGGAGTGGGTCAGCCAGGACCGCCGCTTCCACGAGTGGCTCGACCGCACGCGCGAACGGCAGCAGAGGTGGGCGGAGAACCGTGACCCTGGCGACCTGCTCGCGGGGACGGCACTGGCGGAGGGCGTGGAGTGGTCCCGCCGCCGGGGCCTGCCCGACGACATCGCTGCCTTTCTCTCCGCAAGCCGGCAACGTCAGGAGGCCATCGCCCAGCGGCGCAGGCGCCTCATCACCGTGCTGGCGACGTTGCTGGTACTCGCGCTGCTTGCCGGTGCGGGGGCGGTCTGGCAGTGGCGGACGGCGGTCGATGAACGGCAGGCCGCCCTTTCCCGGCAGCTTGCCACCCAGTCCGACACGCTCATCGGCACGAACCCCGAGCTCGCCTCATTGCTGGCCGTCCAGGCATACCGCACCAGTCACACCGCCGAGTCCGTTGCCAGCCTGCGAACCGCCGCAGCACTCCCGCTGCATCGGCACCTGGTCGGCCGCACCGGAGCGGTGTGGGCGGCAGCGTTCAGCCCCGACGGACACACCCTGGCCACGGCCAACGACAACCACACCGTTCGCCTGTGGGACCTCGCCACCGGCAAGACCCGCACCACCCTCACCGGACACACGGACACGGTGTATGCGGTGGCGTTCAGCCCCGACGGACACGCCCTCGCCACCAGCAGCGCCGACGGCACCGCACGGCTGTGGAATCTGGCCACCGGCAAGACCCGCGCCACCCTGACCGGGCACAAGAGCTTCGTCTTCTCGCTGGCGTTCAGCCCCGACGGACACGCCCTCGCCACCAGCAGCGAAGATGGCACCGCGCGGCTGTGGGATGTGGCCACGGGCAAGGCGCGCACCACTCTGGGCGGCCACACCGGCGCGGTGTGGTCGGTGGCGTTCAGCCCCGACGGCCACACCCTTGCCACCGGCAGCGACGACCGCACCGCACGGCTGTGGGATGCGGCCACCGGCAAGACCCGCACCACCCTCACCGGACACACCGACGCCGTGAACGCGGTGGCGTTCAGCCCCGACGGACGCACCCTCGCCACCGGCAGCACCGACAACGTCGTGAAGTTGTGGAACATGGCCACGGGCAAGACCCGCACCACCCTGATCGGCCACAGCAACGCGGTGCTCTCGGTGGCGTTCAGCCCCGACGGACACACCCTCGCCACCGGCAGCAGCGACAAGACAGCACGCCTGTGGGACGTGTCCACCGGGACGCCCCGCACCACCCTCACCGGACACACCAACGTGGTCTTCTCGGTGGCCTTCAGCCCCGACGGACACACCCTCGCCACCGGCAGCCGCGACAAGACAACACGCCTGTGGGACGTGGTCGGCGGGACCCGTACCACCTTGACGGGACACAGCGGCATCGTGACTTCGGTGGCGTTCAGCCCCGACGGTCATACCCTCGCCACCGGCAGCAAGGACAAGACAGCACGTCTGTGGGACCTGGCCACCGGCAAGACCCGCACCACCCTCACCGGACACACCGACGCGGTGAGCTCGGTGGCGTTCAGCCCCGACGGCCGCACCCTCGCCACCGGCAGCGACGACGGCACCGCGCGGCTGTGGAATGTCAGCACCGGCAAGAGCCGCACCACCCTCACCGGACACACCAACGTGGTCTTCTCGGTGGCGTTCAGCCCCGACGGCCGCACCCTCGCCACCGGCAGCAGCGACGGCACCGCGCGGCTGTGGGATCTGGCCACCGGCAGGACCCGCACCACTCTGACCTACACCGACGCGGTGAGCTCGGCGGCGTTCAGCCCCGACGGCCGCACCCTCGCCACCGGCAGCATCGACGGCACCGCGCGGCTGTGGAATGTCAGCACCGGCAAGTCCCGCGCCACCCTCACCGGGCACAACGACGGGGTATGGTCGGTGGCGTTCAGCCCCGACGGACACACCGTCGCCACCGGCAGCATCGACCGCACCGTTCGCTTGTGGAATGCGGCCACCGGCAAGACCCGCACCACCCTGACCGGACACACGGACACGGTGTATGCGGTGGCGTTCAGCCCCGACGGCCGCACTCTCGCCACCGGCAGCTACGACGGCACCGCGCGGCTGTGGGATCTGGCCACCGGCAGGACCCGCGCCACTTTGGCCACCGACGTGAACGACGTCGTGAACGCAGTGGCGTTCAGCCCCGACGGCCGTACCCTCGCCACCGGAAACGGCGACAGAATCGCGCGGCTGTGGGCTGCCGTCCTCCTCGAACCCGCCACAGCCGTCCAGAAGATCTGTGGCGCCGTCAACCGCGACCTCAGCCGGGAGGAACGGGCCGCGTACCTGCCGGGCCAGTCAGTAGGCCACGTGTGTCCGACCCACCGTTAGCCACGACGGCGGGGCCGGCGACACCGCCCCGCCGTCGACAACTGTCGAACCGCCGCTACGGCCGCAACGCCGGCTCCCTCTCCACGTCCCGTACATCCAGCTTCGCGTCGTACTTCGCCAGCGGCTTGCCCTGGGAGACGGCGGACGGGGAAGCGCCCGCCCACTTCAGGATGCGGGCCGTGGCCTGGGTCTTCTGGTCCGGGACCAGGCCCGCAACGTTCGCCCCGTGGTTCGCCCCCGGTGCCGTGAAGACGTAGGAGTCATGGGCGTCCTTGCCCAGGCGGAAGCGTTCCGAGCCCCAGGGGTCGTTCTGGCCGTAGACGAAGAGCATGTGCGTGGCGTGGTGGCGGACCCAGGTGTCCACGTCTCGCATCGCCTGCGGCTGGAAGAGCATCGGGATGGAGCGGGGCACGAAGTTGCGCGGCGGCTGGTAGCCGTAGCGGATCAGCTTGCCCTCGATGTGGGGGAAGTGGATCGTCGGGGCTCCCAGTTGGGTGGCCGCCTGGTAGTAGTACGGCGTGTACGTCTCCAGGCCCTGGTCGGTGTAGGCGGAGAAGCCGGAGATGGTGTCGACCGAGTTCCAGATCTCGTCGTCGGTCGCGGTTGTCGCGTTCGCCGGGATCGCATCGCAGTCCTTCAGCAGGCTGTACTGCCAGAAGCCCCAGACGTAGTCCAGGACGACCGCCTCGTACGCCTTGTCCAGGCTGCCGATGGTGGTGAAGGTGTAGCCCTTGTCGGCCGCGTACGCCTCGTACTTCTTCTCCAGCGGCTCACGGCGCACCAGCGCCTCGCGCTGTACGGCGTTCAGCCGGTCCCGGCACTCCTTGGTGCCGACCTGCGCGAAGAAGCGGTCGTACGCCGAGTCCTCGTTGTTCACCACGTCGTTGGGGGCGACGTACGCCACCACGCCGTCCATGTCGCGCGGGTAGAAGCGCTCGTAGTAGGTGGCCGTCATGCCGCCCTTGGAGCCGCCGGTGGCCAGCCAGTTGGCGGAGTAGACCTTCTTCAGCGCCTGGTACACGCGGTGCTGGTCGCTGGCCGCCTGCCAGATGTCGAGCTTGGTCCAGTCGGCCGGGGCGGGGCGGGACGGGGTGAAGAAGCGGTACTCCAGGGAGACCTGGTTGCCGTCCACGATCTGGGTGGGCTCGCGGCGCGAGGGGGTCGTGGAGACGTTGTAGCCGCTGGTGTAGAAGACCGTCGGGCGGGTGGTGTCCTTGTGCAGCACGGTGATGCGCTGCTGGAAGGTGCCCCGGTCCGGGTGGCGGTGGTCGATCGGCTGGGTGTAGTTCAGGACGAAGTAGCGGTAGCCGGGGTACGGCTTCTCCTGGATCAGGCTCATGCCGGGTATCGACAGGAGCCGGTCCTTGATGTCGGTGGGCTCGGACTCGGCGGCGGTGGCCGCGCCGGCCGCCGTGCTCAGCGTGCCTATGAGCACCGTGAGCGCCAGCAGCCATCTGAGCGCCTTGCGCATGCGCACTCTCCCCTGTGAGACAGATGTGCGCCGGAAGCTATCCCAGCAACTGCTGTCCCACCAGAGGGAATTGAGTACTCCGAGTCACAAACCCGATTCTCGGGCCGCGCTCAGCACAGGATCCAGCCGGAGCTGACCGAATAACGGCCCACCGCGCCCTTGATCCACACACAGCGGTGGCCGGCGTGCACGGTCACCGGGCCGGCGTGGTGCCGGTAGCGGCCCTTGTCGACGACCGGCCGGTTGCCGCGAGCCTGCACGCTGACCGACATGGTCTGGACGGAGCCGGGGTGTCTGGCGACGGTGACGGCACAGACGTAGCCGTTGTGCTTGTAGACGTGGGTGACGCCGGTTCTGAACGGCAGAGTCCGCACCTCGCGCCCGGCGCAGCCACCGGCCTGGCCGGCGGCGGCGGTACCCGCCGCCGTGAACGCGAGCGCCCCGGACGCGGCCAGCACGGCCGCCCCGAGCGCCAGCCGCCGGCGTATCGCACCTCTGTCCACTGTCGTCCTCCCCGTACCGCGGTTACACCCCCGTGACCGTACTGATGTACGGACGCACACGTGTGCCGGATGGTTGCACGACCGTCAGCGGTACGCGTCAGCCGGGGGCTCACCGGGACGCGCCGACCGGCTCCTCCGGCTCGGACGCGCCGACGAAGGTCCGCCACAGCTCGGCGTACCGGCCGCCGCGGGCCAGCAGCTCCTCGTGGGTGCCGTCCTCGGCGACCCGCCCGTCGTCCATGACCACCACCCGGTCCGCGCGGGCGGCGGTGGTCAGGCGGTGGGCGACCACCAGGGTCGTACGCCGGCCCGCCAGGCGGTCGGTGGCCTGGTTGACCTGAGCCTCGGTGGCCAGGTCCAGCGCGGCCGTGGCCTCGTCCAGGAGCAGGATGTCCGGGTCGACCAGTTCGGCGCGGGCCAGGGCGATCAGCTGGCGCTGACCCGCCGAGAGGTTGCGGCCGCGCTCGGCGACCTCGTGCAGATAGCCGCCCTCCAGCGTGGCGATCATCTCGTGCGCGCCGACCGCGCGGGCCGCCGCCTCCACCTCGGCGTCGGTGGCGTCCGGCCGGCCGTAGGCGATGGCGTCACGGATGGTGCCCGGGAAGAGGTACGCCTCCTGCGGCACGACCCCGAGCCGGTGCCGGTACGAGGTGAGGTCCAGGGCGCGCAGGTCCGTGCCGTCGACCGTGACCCGGCCGGCGGTCGGGTCGTAGAACCGGGCGACCAGCTTGACGAGGGTCGACTTGCCGGCGCCCGTCTCGCCGACGAAGGCGACCGTCTGCCCGGCCGGGATCGTCAGGTCGATGCCCGTGAGGGCCTCCTCGGCCTCGTCGGCGGACCCGTAGGCGAAGTGCACGTCCTCGAAGGCGATGTCCCCGCGCAGGGACAGCACCTCCAGGGGTTCGTCGGCGGACTTCGTGGACGTCGGCTCGCGCAGCAGCTCCTGGATGCGGCCCAGCGAGACCGTGGCCTGCTGGTAGCCGTCGAAGACCTGGGAGAGCTGCTGGACGGGCGCGAAGAACAGGTCGATGTAGAGCAGGTAGGCCACCAGCGCGCCGGTGGTGAGGGTGGCCGCCTCCACCCGGCCCGCGCCCGCGATCAGCACGGCCGCCGCGGCGACCGAGGACAGCAGCTGCACGAACGGGAAGTAGACGGATATCAGCCACTGGCCGCGGATCCGGGCGCGCCGGTAGCTGTCGCTGCGCTCGGCGAACCGCCGCCCGCCGTCCCGCTCCCGCCGGAAGGCCTGCACGATCCGCAGCCCGGCCACGGTCTCCTGGAGGTCGGCGTTCACCGACGACACCCGCTCGCGGGCGAGCTCGTACGCCTTCACGCTCGCCCGGCGGAAGAAGAAGGTGGCCACGATCAGCGGGGGCAGGGTGGCGAAGACGACCAGGGCGAGCTGCACGTCGAGGACCAGCAGGGCGGCCATGATGCCGAAGAAGGTGACCACCGAGACGAACGCCGTGACCAGGCCGGTCTGGAGGAAGGTGGACAGGGCGTCGACGTCCGTGGTCATCCGGGTCATGATCCGGCCGGTCAGCTCGCGCTCGTAGTAGTCCAGGCCGAGCCGCTGGAGCTGGGCGAAGATCTTCAGCCGCAGCGCGTACAGCACCCGCTCGCCGGTACGGCCGGTCATCCGGGTCTCGCCGATCTGCGCGGCCCACTGGACGACGACGGTCAGCAGGCCGAGCAGGGCCGCCGCCCAGACCGCGCCGAGCGCCATCCTGGACACGCCGGAGTCGATGCCGTGCCGGATCAGCACCGGCAGCAGCAGGCCGGCGCCCGCGTCCACGGCGACCAGCAGCAGGCTGACCAGCAGCGGGAGCCCGAAGCCGCGCAGCAGCCGGCGCAGGCCGTAGGAGTCCTCGGGGCGGACCGCCCGGCCCTCGTCGACGTCCGGGGTGTCGGTGGCCGGGGGCAGCGCCTCCACCTGGGCGAGGAGTTCCGGGGTGACCGGGGTGCCGGTCAGGGCTGTGTCCTCGGCGTTCTTGCGTGCGCGGTCGCCGGTCCACAGCCGGGGGGTCACGCCCCGCTCGGCGTCGAACTCGGCGTCCAGCTCGTCCCGGACGGAGGTGTCCTCACACGGCTCGGCCGGGCGGGCGTGGCCCGGGGAGACCCCGCCCAGCTCGTCCGGGTCGGTGAGCAGACGGCGGTAGAGGGCCGAGCGCCGCTGGAGCTCCTCGTGAGTGCCGACGTCGGCGAGCCGGCCGCCGTCCAGGACGGCGATGCGGTCGGCGAGGTTGAGGGTGGAGCGGCGGTGCGCGATGAGCAGGGTCGTACGGCCCTGCATGACCTGCTTCAGCGCCTCGTGGATCTCGTGCTCCACACGGGCGTCCACGGCCGAGGTGGCGTCGTCCAGGACCAGCAGGCGCGGGTCGGTCAACAGGGCGCGGGCGAGCGCGATGCGCTGGCGCTGGCCGCCGGAGAGGGTGAGGCCGTGCTCGCCGACCTTGGTGTCGTAGCCCTCGGGCAGCTCGGCGATGAAACGATCCGCCTGGGCGGCGCGGGCGGCGGCCTCGATCTCCTCCTGCGTGGCGTCCGGGCGGCCGTAGGCGATGTTGCTGCGGACGGTGTCGGAGAAGAGGAACGAATCCTCGGGGACCAGTCCGATCGCGGCCCGCAGCGAGTCGAGGGTCAGCTCGCGCACGTCGTGGCCGCCGACCAGGACGGCGCCGTGCGTGACGTCGTAGAAGCGCGGCAGGAGCAGGGAGAGGGTGGACTTGCCGGAGCCGGAGGAGCCGACGACGGCGAGGGTCTCGCCGGGCCGGATCTCGAAGCTGAGCCCGTCGAGGACCTGGGAGCCGCTGTCGTACGCGAAGGACACGTCGTCGAACTCGACGGTCGCGGGCGCGTCGGCGGGCAGCTCCTTGGTGCCGTCCCTCAGGGTCGGCTCGGTGTCGATCAGCTCCAGGACGCGCTCGGTGCCGGCGCGGGCCTGCTGGCCGACCGTGAGGACCACCGCGAGCATCCGGACCGGGCCGACCAGCTGGGCGAGGTAGGTGGAGAAGGCCACGAAGGTGCCGAGCGTGATGTGCCCGCGCACGGCGAGCCAGCCACCGACGGCCAGCATGGCGACCTGGCCGAGCGCCGGGACGGCCTGGAGCGCCGGGGTGTACCTGCTGTTGAGGCGGATCGTGCGCAGACGGCCCGCGAAGAGGCGGCGGCCGACCTGGCGCAGCTTGTCCGTCTCCTGGTCCTCCTGCCCGAAGCCCTTCACCACGCGGACGCCGCTCACCGCGCCGTCGACCACGCCGGCCACGGCGGCGGCCTGCGCCTGGGCGTACCAGGTGGCGGGGTGCAGCCTGCTGCGGCTGCGCTTGGCGATCCAGCCGAGGGCGGGCGCGACGGCCAGGGCGACCAGGGTCAGCGGCGGCGACAGCCACGCCATGATCCCCAGGGAGATCAGGAAGAGCAGGACGTTCCCGATGGTCATCGGGAGCATGAAGAGCAGGCCCTGGATCAGCTGGAGGTCGCTGGTGGCCCGGCCGACGACCTGCCCCGTGGACAGCTCGTCCTGGCGGCGGCCGTCCAGCCGGGTGATCGTGCCGTACATCGCGGTCCGCAGGTCGTGCTGGACGTCCAGGGCGAGCCGGCCGCCGTAGAAGCGGCGGATGTAGGTGAGGGCGTAGACGAGGAGGGCCGCGGCCATGAGGGCGCCGGCCCAGGGGGCCATGGACCGGGTGTGGCCGCCGATCACGTCGTCGATGATCACCTTGGTGATCAGCGGGACGACGGCCATGACGGCCATGCCGGCCAGGGAAGAGCCGAGGGCCAGGACCACGTCCTTCGGATACCGCCAGGCGTAGCTCGCCAGGCGTCGTGCCCATCCCCGTTGCGCTGCCACGCCGGTGCCCTCCTGTTTTCCGCCCTGCTCTACCGGAAGGCACCAACGCGTTCAGGGTGCGATTTCATCCCGCCGTAACACTCGCCGGGTGCGGTGGTTCGGCGGCCGCGGTGAGTGGTGGCCGGTCGCGCCCGCGCGGCGCAGCCGCACGTCGATACAGCCCCGCACCCCTTGGCCGGCCGCCCACGCGGAGTCAGACCCGTACCCGGAGGTCATGGAACCGGGTCGTCTGGGCGGGCTTCTGGTGGTCGTCGCTCACCAGGAGAATCTTCAGGCGGCCGGTGTGTGGTCACGCCCGGTGACCGTCATCCCCTCGATGTTGGCCGGCAGGGGGTTCGGCTGGGGCTGCTTGGCCGTGGCGTCCAGGGACGGGAAGCGGTCGATCGACACGGTGGACGGACAGGCGTTGCGCGCGGCGGTGGTGCCGGCGGGCCCGGCGGCGGTCAGGCAGGTGGCCGCCGCCGGGCAGGCGGTGAGGGTGGTGAGTACGGTTCTCGGGCGCATGGGCGTCACCGAAGAACCGGTCGGTGACGCCCGGGAGACCGTCTCGTGAAGCGTCAGCCCTGCGGCGGCACGGCCACGAACGCCTCGCGCGGCCGGCTGGTCGGGGCGTAGCGGGTGATGCCGGTGGTGGTCGGCACCAGGTCCTTGTGGATCGCCTTGGCGACGTTCTGGATGGTGGTCACGCCGTAGCTCATGGTGCTGTTGTCCTGCGTCAGCACGGTGATCATGTAGTCGTGGCCGGCGCCGTTGAAGGTGCCCAGGCTGTGCACGCGCCAGCCGTGCGTGGAGCGCTGGAGCCAGCCGTTCTTGACGTGCACGGCGACGGAGGAGGGCGCGCCGGCCGGGGTGCCCCAGCGCTGCGAGGAGACGACCTGGCCCATCAGCTTCAGGATGTAGGCGCGGGCGTTGTCGCTCAGCACGCTGTTCTTGGCGGTGATGAGCTTGAGGAGCTTCTGCTCGTCGGTGACGTTCTCCTGGGTCAGGCCCCAGTAGCCGTTCGCGCCCGGCACGGTCTTGGTCATGCCGGCGGCGGCCAGGAAGCCCTTGATCTTCGTCATGCCCAGCTGCTTCCACAGCTTGCTGGTCGCGTCGTTGTCGGACTGGGTGATCATGGCCTTGGCGAGCGACTGCTCGGTGCTCGTCAGGTAGCGGTTGTGCTTCTTCGCGTCCCACAGCAGCGTGGCGAGCACGGTGACCTTGACGGTGCTGGCCGAGTCGTAGGCGCTGGTGGCGCGCAGCGTGCAGGTCGTCTTGGTGCTGCGGTCGTACAGGCCGACGGCGACGGTGCCCTTGCGGTTCGCCAGGGCGGCCGTGATGTCCTTCTTCAGCTTGTCGGCCAGGCCCGCCTGGGCGGACGTGCAGGTGACGGCGGGCGTGGTCGCGGCGGCCGGCGTGGCGGCGGTGACGGTCGGTATGAGCACCGCGGCGCTGACGGCGGCCGCGAGCGCACCGGCCCGACTGAATGTCCGGTAAGTCATGGAAAGTTCCCCTTGAACGTCGTACGGGCGTCCCCCTGAACGCCGTTGCGCGCACCCGTGCGCTGCCCGACTGGACTCGCCAGGGCGGTCGAAAGTTGTACGCATGTTCGCAGGGCGGGAGTTCGGAGTCCGCAACCGGGGTATGTCCTTACCCGACTCTCACCGACCCACAGGTTCCGCCCAGGTGGACCACAGCGCGCGCCCATCGCCGGTCGGCACGGTGCACAGGTGACAACCGCCACCGAACCCCTCACCCACCCGGCGCCCCGCTGGTCCCTGCCGGCACTGCTCGCGATCATGCTGCTGGCGGCGGTGCTCTACGCGTGGAACCTCTCCGGGACCGGCCTCAACGGCTTCTACAGCGCCGCCGTGCTGAGCGGCACCGAGAGCTGGAAGGCCTGGTTCTTCGGCTCGCTGGACACGGGTAACTTCCTCACCGTCGACAAACCGCCTCTCGCCCTCATGGTCATGGGCCTGTCCTGCCGCGTCTTCGGCTTCGGCACCTGGCAGATGATGGCACCGATGATCGCGGCCGCGCTGGCGACGATCCGGATCCTGCACTCTTCCGTGAAGCGGGTGTGGGGGCACGCGGCCGCGGCGCTGGCCGCCCTGGTGCTGGCACTCACCCCCGTCACGGTCGCCATCAACCGGGACAACAACCCCGACACGCTGCTGGCCCTGCTGATGACCGGCGGCGCGGCGCTGGCCCTGCGCGCGGTGACGAACGGCCGGCTGCTGCCGCTGCTCGGCTCGGCGGTCTGCTTCGGCCTCGCCTTCAACACGAAGATGCTGCAAGGCTGGATCGCCCTGCCCACCGTCTTCGCGGTGTATCTGTACGCGGCCCGGCTGCCGTTTTCGAAGCGGGTCGTCAACCTCGGCCTGTCCGCGGTGGCGTTGGCGGTGTCGAGCTTCTGGTGGGCGGCGGCCGTCTCCCTGGTGCCCGCCCCCGAACGGCCGTACATCGGCGGCTCGACGGACGGCACCGTGGGGCGGCTGGACGGCCCTGCACTACCTCACCTTCGCGATGGCCGAGGGCACCATGCACCCGTACTACACGACCGCTCTCGCGCCGGGCATCGCCGCGCTGTGCGGCGGCGGTGGCGTGATGCTGTGGCGGGCCTTCCGTACGGACAAGCGGTGGGCCTGGGTGCTGCCGCTGGCCCTCGCCGGCACCGCGCTGTGGGCGATCGTGCTGCTGCGCCGGGCGTCCGGCTGGGACCCGTGGCTGTGGCCGGCCGTCGGTCTGGCCATGGCGGCGGCGATCGCGGGACTCCTGCTCTTCCGCACGGGCAACCGGGTACGGCTGCTGGCCGCGTCGGTGGCGGCGGCCGTGGCGGCGGCGGTGGCGGGGCCGGCGGCCTACGCCTGGTCGGTGCCGTCCGGTTCCGGCGGCGGCATGGGCGGCGGCCCCGGCGGCGGCGGTGACGGCGTCAGCTCGGCGGTGACGACCTGGGTGCAGAAGCACGGGACGGCGGTGAAGGAGAGCGTGTACAGCAAGAGCGCCACGTCGAAGGCCACTTCGCCCTCCTCCACCACCCAGTCGTCGACGATCTACCGCCTGGACCCGTCGGACGCGAGGTAGCCGGGGACGCTACTAGTCCCACTTCTTCCCTCACACCGGCGAAGGCGGGCTGCCTCCCGGGCGTGTCCCACGGGCCGGCCCACACCCTGGCGATGCCCGGCGCACCGCTGCTGCCGGGCATCCCGACTCCCTCTCTGGAGAGCCCATGAAGCAGCTCCGCTCCTGGACGCCGGCCGCCGCCCTCGCCCTGACCGCCGTACTCCTGCCCGCCCAGACCGCGTCGGCGCGGGTCGCCCAACCCGCCTGCCCCGACGGCTCCGTCTGCTTCTGGAGCGGCGAGGGCTTCGGCGGCTCCTCCTGGGAGTGGACGGCCCGCAGCGGCTACCGCGACCTGCCGCCGAGCCTCCACGACCACGTGGGCTCCTTCGTCGCCTCGACCCGCGCCTGCTTCATCAACTGGGGCCCGGTGGAGAAGCGGAACGTCTTCGACGGCGACTGGCGCTCCCGCTACCTCGGCGACTTCGGCGGGCGGATGGACGGGGTGGGGCCGGGCGGCTGCTGAACCGCCGGGGCGTTCGCCTGGTTCCGAAAACCGCACAGTGCGGACGGCGTTGGCTAGAGTGGCTGTGACGTGCGCTGTACTCCTGCGCGCCGCAGGGACACGGGCGCGAATGCGTCAGCACACGTCAGCGCGGTGAGGTCTGGCCCCGGGTGCCACCGGAGCCAGACCGCAGTGCATGCGCCGGGTGGGTCCGGCCGATCTGAGGCCGGTCGGACTCGCCTCGCCATTCGGCGAAGTCGTCCCCTTCGGCCCGAACCACAACCGCGTCGTCGCCCTACTTGGCGAACGCCTGCACACACACCGCGACAAGGGGGGCCACTGGCGTCAGGATCGCGACCGTGACCCGTACCCACCGGGGAAGCGGTTCCAGCTCGCGCTCTGTGGTGCCACGCCTTCTCCTTGCCATGCCCGTGCTCCTCTCGCCGTAGCGTCCCGCGCTGCGGGATCCGGCCCTGGCGGACCGGAGCACTGGACGGCGATCGAAGCACCAGCGGCACAAAGCATACTGGCCGCCCCCTGGCCAGGTCGGCACCTTCCAGCCATCAACTCACATGAAAGCGGGGTCACTTCTCGCCTGGCAGGCCTCGAACTCGTACTCCAGCACGTACGCGGACGAGTCCAGCACCATCTCGTTCAGCTCGACGGCCCGCCGCTCCGCGTCGAAGGCAGTACGCGCGATCAGGACCACCGGCACGCCCGACGGCAGCGCCAGCCGCTCGGCTTCGTCCTGGGCGGGCATCCGAGAGCGGATCTCCTCGCGGAAGCGGACCGGCCCGTGCCCGAGGTCCGCAAGCCTCGCGTACGTCCCGCCGGGACCCGTGTCCGGCTGCGTGATCGGTGAACCCGTGACGAGTTCGGCCGGCAGAGAGGACGTGGACAGCAGCACCGGCTTGCCCTCAAGGACGAAACGGCGGTGGCGAACGCAGACGGTCGCACCCTCGTCCAGCCCCATGACCGCCGCTAGGGCACGCACGGAGCCCGGCAGGCCGGCAGATCGGTGTGCGCATCACCCGGCACGAGGGGCGGCTTCGCGTCGAGGTCGCCGATGCCGGCTGCGCCCGGCCGCTACCGAGATCGGCGGCGGCCGACGACGAGCAGGGCCGCGGCCTCGCCATCATCAGCGCCCTCTCCACGCATTGGGGCTGCTGTCCCCGCCGACACGGCATCGGCAAGGCGGTCTGGGCCGAGTTGTCGCTTCCGCCCTCGATCAGCCCAGATGCGTAGGCGCGAACATCCGCAGTACCGCCGGGAGTACGACCACCGACGGGCCGGGGGCGGACAGTGCCTTGCGCAAGTCCTCCTCCAAGGTTTCCGGAGTCGTACGCACGCCCGGCACTCCGAAGGACTCCGCCAGGGCCACATAGTCCGGGCGGGTGAGTTCCGTCGCCGTCGCCTGGCCGAAGGCGTCCGTCATGTACTCGCGGAGGATGCCGTAGCCGCCGTCGTCGACGATCAGCCAGGTGACCGGGAGGTCGTACTGGCGGGCTGTGGCCAGTTCGGCGATCGAGTACAGGGCTCCGCCGTCGCCCGACACCGCCAGGACCGGGCGCGTCGGGTCCGCCGCCGCCGCGCCCAGGGCCGCCGGGAAGCCGTAGCCGAGGCCGCCCGCGCCCTGGGCCGAGTGCATGGTGTTGGGGCCCTGCGCGTCGAAGGCGGACCAGGCCCAGTAGGCCAGGATCGTCATGTCCCAGAAGGACGGGGAGTCGGCGGGCAGGGCGCGGCGGACCGACGCCAGCACGTCCTGCTCCAGGGTGAGTTCCTGGGCGGCTATGCGCTCGGACACGCGGGCCAGGAGGTCCCGTACCCGCTCGGCCGCGGAGTCGTCCGTGCGCTCCTCCGCCGTCTCCAGCAGCGCCTGGAGGGCCGGCCGGGCGTCCGCGTGGATGCCGAGGGCCGGGTGGTTGGACTCCAGTTTGCCGAGGTCCGCCTCGATCTGGATCACGCGGCCCCGGGGCTTGAACGTGTGGTAGTTGGAGGACAGTTCGCCGAGGCCCGAGCCGACCACCAGAAGGACGTCCGCGTCCTCCAGGAAGTCCGTGGTGTGCCGGTCCTCCAGCCAGGACTGGAGCGACAAGGGGTGGTTCCAGGGGAACGCGCCCTTGCCGCCGAAGGTCGTCACCACCGGTGCCCGGAGCTTCTCGGCCAGTTGGAGGAGCTTGCCCGACGCGTCCGCGCGGACGACCCCGCCGCCCGCGATGATCGCAGGACGGGCGGCGCGGGAGAGCAGGTCGGCCGCCACTGCCGTCAGTTCGGGGCGCGGCACCAACTCCTCAGGGGTCGCGTCCATCGCCGTCACCACCGGCAGGGCGGTCTCGGCGAGGAGTACGTCCTGCGGGATCTCCACCCACACCGGTCCGTGCGGGGCTGTCAGCGCCGACTTCCAGGCCGCCGCGAGGGCGGAGGGGATCTGGGACTGGGTGCGGACGGTGTGGACCGACTTCACCACCCCCCGGAACGAGGCCGCCTGGTCGGGCAGTTCGTGGAGGTAGCCGTGCCGGCCGCCGCCCAGGCCGGCCGTCGGGATCTGGCTGCTGATCGCCAGGACGGGGGCGGAGGCGGCTGCCGCCTCCTGGAGAGCCGCGAGCGACGTCAGGGCACCGGGGCCCGTCGAGAGCAGCAGCGGGGCCGCCTCGCCGGTGATCCGGCCGTACGCGTCCGCCGCGAAGCCCGCGTTGTTCTCCACCCGCAGCCCGATGTAGCGGAGGGAGGAGCGGCGCAGCGCGTCGAACATGCCGAGGGCATGCTGGCCGGGCAGGCCGAAGACGGTCGTCGCGCCCAGCCCGGCCAGGGTCTCCACGACCAGGTCTCCGCCGTTGCGCCCCGGGGGCGGGTTCAGCGCGGTCGAGATCTGTGCCGCCGTCGGGCGGAGTACCAGGTCGTGGTCGTGTGTCACTGCTCTCGGTCCCCTAAGGAGCGTCAGACGTTGCGGGCCGCCGCGATCTGGCGGCTCATGATCGTGGTCAGTTCGTACGCGGTGTGGGAGGCCGCGACCGAGGTGATCTCCGCGTGGTCGTACGCGGGAGCGACCTCGACGACGTCCGCCGACACCAGGTTGCAGGAAGCCAGCCCGCGCAGGATCTCCAGCAGCTCGCGGGAGGTCATGCCGCCCGCCTCCGGCGTGCCGGTGCCGGGCGCGTGGGCCGGGTCGAGGCAGTCGATGTCGATGGAGATGTACAGCGGGCGGTCGCCGATGCGCTGGCGCAGCTGGTCAGCCACCTCGTCGGCGCCGCGGCGGTAGATGTCGGCGGAGGTGACGATGCCGAAGCCCATCTTCTCGTCGTCGGTCAGGTCCTGCTTGCCGTACAGCGGGCCGCGGGTACCGACGTGGGAGAGCGCCTCGGTGTCGAGGATGCCCTCCTCCACCGCGCGGCGGAACGGGGTGCCGTGCGTGTACTCGGCGCCGAAGTAGGTGTCCCAGGTGTCCAGGTGGGCGTCGAAGTGGAGCAGGGCGACCGGGCCGTGCTTCTTCGCGACCGAGCGCAGCAGCGGGAGGGCGATGGTGTGGTCGCCGCCCAGGGTCATCAGGCGGGCGCCGGTGCCGAGCAGTTCGTCCGCCGCCGCCTCGATGGTGTCGACCGCCTCGTTGATGTTGAACGGGTTGACGGCGATGTCGCCGCCGTCCGCGACCTGGGCGAGGGCGAAGGGGGAGGCGTCCTGCGCCGGGTTGTACGGGCGCAGCAGCCGGGACGCCTCGCGGATGGCGTTGCCGCCGAAGCGGGCGCCCGGCCGGTACGAGACGCCGGAGTCGAACGGCACGCCCACGACGGCGACGTCGGCGGTGCCGACCTCGTCGAGGCGGGGCAGCCGGGCGAAGGTCGCGGGACCGGCGTACCGCGGGATGCGGGAGGAGTCGACGGGGCCGCGGGGCGTCTCGTTGCTGCTCATGATGAAATGCCTTCTTTCCTGCGCTTCATCGCGCATGTACTGCTTTCCATACGACTCTACTGGTGAGCCGGGACCGGTTCGGACGCGAGTTCGGGGGACTGTCCGGCGAGGCGCTCGCGCCAGGTGGCGAGGACGGTCTCGTCGGTGGGCCTGGTCGCCAGGGAGACGGCGACGTAGGCCACGAGGGAGGCCAGCAGGCCGTAGTAGACGGGCTCGTTGGCGAGGATGCCGTAGCCGGCCATCAAGCCGATCACGGCGAGGCCGCCGACGATCACGGAGGCGAGGGCGCCCTGCACGGTGCCGCGCTTCCACAGCAGCCCGCCGAGGATGGGCACGAGCAGGCCGCCGACGAGGAGGTTGTAGGCCACGGTCAGCGCCTCGACCACGTTGTTGAGCGCGATCGCGGTGCCGATCACCGCCAGGCCCATGACCAGGATGAAGGCGCGGTTGCCCTTGACCTCGTCGTGCTCCTCGCCGTCGCGTCGTACGACCCCGCGCAGCCGGGACCAGATGTCGTTGTTGGCGACCGTGGCGCAGGCGATCAGGGCGCCCGAGGAGGTGGACATCACGGCGGCCAGGGCGGCGGCCAGCACCAGTCCGCGCACGCCGACGGGGAGTTCCTCCTTGACGATGGTGGCGAAGGCGTCGTCGGGGCTGCCCAGCTTCGGGTAGATGACCTTGGCGGCCGTGCCGATCACCGCGCCGGCGAGGGCGTAGGCCAGGCAGTAGGTTCCGGCCACGGTGCCGCCCCACTTGGCGGTCCTGTCGCTGCGGGCGGTGAACACGCGCTGCCAGATGTCCTGGCCGATCAGCATGCCGAACGTGTAGATCAGGACGTAGGTGAAGATCGTCTCGCCACCGATGCCCAGCGGGTCGAAGTACTCGGTCGGCAGCTTCGCCTTCATCTCGGAGAAGCCGCCCGCCTTGACCACGGCGATGGGCAGGAGCAGGAGCAGCACGCCGATCGTCTTGACGACGAACTGGACCATGTCGGTCAGTGTGATGGACCACATGCCGCCGAGGGTCGAGTACGCGACGACGATCGAGCCGCCGAGGATGATCGCGGCCGTGCGGTTCATGTCGAACAGGACGTCGAAGATCGT
The DNA here is from genome assembly GCF_055607665.1 of Streptomyces sp. NPDC036984. Lineage (NCBI taxonomy): Bacteria > Bacillati > Actinomycetota > Actinomycetes > Kitasatosporales > Streptomycetaceae > Streptomyces > Streptomyces sp. NPDC036984. The sequence continues at coordinate 268,391 of NZ_JBVJRL010000008.1, read as the reverse complement.
GGCGTAGGCGATGGTGGACGTCACCGCGAGCATGAGGGTGTAGGCCCACATGACCACGCCGGAGATCACGCCCGCCCGGCCGCCGTAGCGCAGGTCGAGCATCTCGGAGACGGTGTAGACCTTCAGGCGGGCGATGCGGGCGGAGAAGAAGACCGAGAGGGCCAGCAGGCCGAGGCCGATGGTGAAGACCATCCAGGCGCCAGAGAGGCCGTACTGGTAGCCGAGGCCCACGCCGCCGATGGTGGAGGCGCCGCCGAGGACGATCGCCGCCATGGTGCCGGAGTACATGGCCGGGCCGAGGCGGCGGCCGGCGACCAGGAACTCGCTCTTGGACTTGGCCCGGCGCATGCCCCACCAGCCCATGGCCAGCATGCCGGCGAGATAGACGACGATCACTGTGTAGTCGACGGCCATGGGGGCCCTCCTTCGCGCACTGTCGGTGGCGTGTCGTGCAGAGACGTGGGGGTTCCTCCGGAGAGGGGTGACGGCAGCGGAATCGCGGGGACATCCGCCCGTACCCGCGGCTGCCGTTCCGTGTTGACACTAGGTGGCCGGAAAGCGACTGCGAAGAGTACGTTTCATCCATATGAAGTGGGCGGGATGGAGGAAACGCACACCATGCCGGAGACGATCACCCCAGCCGTCCCACCGACCCCACCGGTCCCGCTCTTGGCCCTGCTGGCCCGAGAGGACCTGGGGCTGCGGCAGATCGCGGGCCCCGCGGACTCGGGCGTCGTGATCCACTGGGCGCACACCTCGGAGATGGCCGACCCCTACCCGTACCTGCTGGGCGGGGAACTGCTGCTGACGGCCGGGGTGCACATCCCGGAGGCGGCCGGCTCGGGCACCTACTTCGACGACTACGTGTCGCGGATCGTGGCGGCGGGCGGAGCGGCCCTCGGCTTCGGCCTGGCGCCGGTGCACGACACGGTCCCGCGCGCCCTGGTCGCCGCCTGCGACAGCTACGGCCTGCCCCTGCTGGAGGTTCCGCCGCAGACCACGTTCTCCGGTGTGGCGCGCGCGGTGTGGCAGCTGATGGCGCAGGCCCGCCTGGCGGAGCTGCGCCGCGTCACGGAGGCCCAGCAGAGCCTCGCCGCCGCGGCCTCCCGGCCGGACCCGGTGCCGTCGGTCCTGCGCCAGCTGGCCCAGCGCCTGGGCGGGCACGCGGTCCTGCACGGCCCCGACGGCACCGAGATCGCGGCGGCGGGCCGCGAGCCGGCGGAGGGGGTGCGCGCGGCGCTGGCAGAGCTGACCGGGGTGGTCAGGCCGACGGCCCGGGCGGCGACGGACCCCGCACCGGTCGGCGGCGCCGGCGCACCGCCTCCCACCGCCCGGCCGCTGCCCACCTCCGCCACCGACACCCTCGGCCCCACCCACCTCGCCGTCTACGCCCTCGGCGCCGGCGCGGGCTTCGTGCTCGGCGTGGCCACGCCCCGCCGCGACCCCGGCGACCACACCATCGCCTCCGTCGCCGCCGTACTGCTGTCCCTGCTGACCGGTGAGCACCACAGCGGCACCGGCGCCGCCCGGTCCTCCGCCCTGGTCCGGCTGCTGCTGGGCGCCCCGCCCGAGGAGGTGGCCCCGCTGCTCGGCACCGGGCAGTGGCTCGTCGTGCACGCGCGGCCGGAGACCCAGGGTCCCGCCGGCTCCCGGCTCCGCTCGGGCGAAGGGGACCCCCATGACGCGGTCGCCGGCTCCGCCCTCGGCGCCGCCCTGGGCTCACCGCTGGTCGACGTCGCCCGTGACGTCGTACGGGTGCTGGTGCCGGCGGACCGGGACCCGGAGCCGCAGCCCGGCTGGACGCTCGGGGTGAGTGCCGCGGCCGGGCCCCGGGAGTGGCCGGCCGCCGACACCCAGGCGGCCCGCGCCCTCGCCCGGGCCCGCGCCACCCGCACCCCGCTGGTCCGCCACGCGGCCCGGCCGGCGCTGGCGGACCTGGTGCCGCGGGCGGACGCCGAAACCCACGCCCGTACGCTGCTCACCCCCCTCGCAGGGCAGGCCGCGCTCGCCGACACCCTGCGCACCTGGCTGTCCCTGCACGGCAGTTGGGACCGTACGGCGGTGGCGCTGGGCGTGCACCGCAACACCGTGCGGCAGCGGATCGCCCGCTGCGCCGCCCTGTTGGACGCCGACCTGGACGATCCGGACGTCCGCATGGAGCTGTGGTTCGCGCTGCGGCAGCACTGACGGCACGCGCGAGTGACCCCCGTCCCAGGAGGCGATATGCCGAAGACGCCCGCGGCACGCTGCCCCACAATGGGAGGCATGCCGATATCCGGGACACCCAGCCGCGCCCAGCTCCTCGACCACCTGGTGCGCACCCGTATCGCGGGGGACGTCGCCACACCCCGCGAGAACAACCTCTCCCACTACCGTCAGCTCGCCAACGGTGTCCGCAACTTCTGGTTCGGCTTGGAGCTGGGCGACCGCTGGACGGACGAACAGGACGTGCTGGCGGTCATGGCCGAGCGCGTGGGTGTCAACGACGACCCCGAGTACCGGTACGGGCAGGACACCATCGATCCCGAACTGACCGTGGACGCGCTGGACCGGATGGCGGCGCGGCTGCGCAAGGCGGCCGAGGGACGGCAGCGGGTGCTGTTCGCGACCGGCCATCCGGGCGGTCTGCTGGACGTGCACCGGGCCACCGCCGCCGCGCTGCGCGCCGCCGGCTGCGAGATCGTCGTCATCCCGGACGGTTTGCAGACGGACGAGGGCTATGTCATGCAGTTCGCGGACGTGGCCGTGCTGGAGCACGGGGCGACACTGTGGCACACCCACTCCGGGGAGCCGATGCGGGCCATTCTCACCGGACTTGAGCGGGCGGGGCGCCCGCTGCCGGACCTGGTGGTCGCCGACCACGGCTGGGCGGGATACGCCGGGCAGCACGGCATCGACTCCGTCGGATACGCCGACTCCAACGACCCGGCACTGTTCCTCGCCGAGGCCGAGGGCACCGTCCAGGTGGTCGTACCGCTCGACGACCATGTGGTCAGCCCGCGCTATTACGACCCCATGACGGCGTATCTGCTCGCCGAGGCGGGCCTGGCCTGACACCCCGCCAAAGACGAGGTGCGGCCCCGTGGACGGAGCCGCACGTCGTCACTTCGCGGTCGGCTCAGTGACCGCCGCCTCCACCGCCGTGGCCGCCTCCACCGCCGCCGTGGTCTCCGCCGTAACCGCCGTTGCCGTGGTCTCCGCCGTAACCGCCGTTGTCGTGGTCTCCGCCGTAACCGCCGTTGTCGTGGTCTCCGCCGTAACCGCCGTTGTCGTGGTCGCCGTAGCCGTAGTCGTCGTCATCGTCGTCCCACGAGTTGTGGTCGCCGTGACGCCCGTTGTCGTCATTTCCCCAGCTGCTGCTGTAGGAGCTGTGGTCGGTGTGGTCCGATGCCGAGGCGGTTCCGGCTGCGCCGATCGCGGCTCCGCCGGCCAGCAGCAGGCCGCTGGCGGACATCGCGACGAGACGCCTCGTGCGCTGTGATCGCATGGGAATACCTTCTATCTCCATCGTCTCCCACGACTCCCTACGGGGAGGCGCGAGGTGATGGCCATCGCCGCTCCGAATGAAAAAGAGAGAACGCGGCGCGGTCTTCAGATGACGCCGCAGCCAGTTGCAACCAAAACGGGGCCGGGCACCTCTCTCCGGGTCTGCCGGGCTACCGTCCACTGCGGCCTTCACTGATAGAGCCTAGTCCCACATGTGTCACACGTCACGTCGGCACCGGCGCCGCCTCGGCCGGTGACACGCACGCCGTCCGGGGCGGGGCCGTCACCGCGGGACGCGGACCACGCCCTCCTGGATGACCGTGATGGCGAGCTGCCCGTCCTGGGTGTAGATGCGGGCCTGGCCGAGGCCGCGGCCGCCGTGCGCGGTCGGCGACTCCTGGTCGTACAGCAGCCATTCGTCGGCCCGGAACGGCCGGTGGAACCACATCGCGTGGTCCAGCGAGGCGCCCACGACGTCCCCGACGGCCCAGCCGCCGCGACCGTGCGCGAGCAGCACGGAGTCGAGCAGGGTCATGTCGGAGACATAGGTGGCGAGGACGACGTGCAGCAGGGGTTCGTCAGAGGCGCAGTCCAGCTTGCCGTTGGTGCGGAACCACACCTGGGAGTGCGGTTCGCGCGGCTCGCCGTACTGCCCGTAGGGCGGCTCGTCCACGTACCTGAGGTCGATCGCCTCGCGCGCCTCCAGGAACCGCTCGACGACCTCGGGCGCGAGGTGGCCGTAGCCGCGCAGCCGCTCCTGGGAGGTGGGCAGGGTCGCCGGGTCGGGCGAGGCGGGCATGGGCGCCTGGTGCTCCAGGCCGTCCTCGTACGTCTGGAAGGACGCCGACAGGTGGAAGATCGGCTTGCCGTGCTGGACGGCGACCACCCGGCGCGTGGTGAAGGACCGGCCGTCGCGGATGCGGTCGACGGTGTAGACGATCGGCGCGCCCGGGTCCCCGGGGCGCAGGAAGTACGCGTGCAGGGAGTGGGCGGGCCGGTCCGCCGGGACCGTCCGCCCCGCGGCGACCAGCGCCTGCGCCGCCACCTGCCCGCCGAAGACGCGGGGGACGACGGCGGAGCGGGACTGGCCGCGGAAGATGTTCTCCTCGATCTGCTCGAGGTCGAGCAGATCGAGGAGATCCTGGAGTGCCTGGCTCATGGGTTGTAGTTGTACCGGCCAGTGATTGCGTCCGGTTACAAGGCCCTTACAGGCCCATGTCCTTGGCGATGATCGACTTCATGATCTCGCTGGTGCCGCCGTAGATGCGGTTGACCCGGTTGTCCGCGTACAGGCGGGCGATCGGGTACTCGTTCATGTAGCCGTAGCCGCCGTGCAACTGGAGGCAGCGGTCGATCACGCGGTGGGCGACCTCGGTGCAGAACAGCTTGGCGCTCGCGGCCTCGGCCGGGGTCAGCTCACCGGCGTCCAGGGCCTCCGTGGCGCGGTCGGCGACCGCCTCGGCGGCGTCCACCTCGGCCTGGCAGGCGGCCAGCTCGAACTTGGTGTTCTGGAAGTGCGCGACCGGCTTGCCGAAGACGTGCCGCTCCTGCACGTACTGCTTGGCGAACCGGACGGCGGCCTTGGCCTGGGCGTAGGCGCCGAAGGCGATGCCCCAGCGCTCGGAGGCCAGGTTGTGGCCGAGGTAGGAGAAGCCCTTGTTCTCCTCGCCGAGCAGGTCCTCGACCGGGACCTTGACGTCGACGAACGCCAGCTCGGCGGTGTCGGACGTCTTCAGGCCCAGCTTGTCCAGCTTGCGGCCGACGGAGTAGCCCTCGGACTTGGTGTCCACGGCGAACAGGGAGATGCCGTGCCGGCGGTCCTCGGCGGTGGGCGCGGCCGTACGGGCGCAGACGATCACCTTGTCGGCGTGCACACCGCCGGTGATGAAGGTCTTGGCGCCGTTGAGGACGTAGTGCGTGCCGTCCTCGGAGAGCTTGGCGGTGGTCTTCATGCCCGCGAGGTCGGAGCCGGTGCCCGGCTCGGTCATCGCGATGGCCCACATCTCCTCGCCGCTGACGAACTTCGGCAGGTAGCGCTTCTTCTGCTCGTCGGTGGCGAGCATCTTGAGGTAGGGCAGGGCGAGCAGGACGTGCACGCCGGAGCCGCCGAAGGTCACGCCGGCGCGGGCGGTCTCCTCGTAGATGACGGCCTCGAACTTGTGGGTGTCCAGACCGGCGCCGCCGAACTCCTCGGGCACGCTGATGCCGAAGACGCCCAGCTCGCCGAGCTTGTAGTAGAAGTCGCGCGGCGCCTGGCCGGCGGCGAACCACTCGTCGTACACCGGTACGACCTCGGCCTCGATGAAGGCGCGGAGGGTCTCCCGGAACGCCTCGTGATCCTCGTTGAACACCGTACGGCGCACGCCGCCACCTCCACGTACCTCGGCGCATGACTTCGGCATGTCTAAGCGCTTGCTCACTCAACCGTACCGGTGAGTACGGAATCCCGTCCAGGGGTGATCCGCCGTAACGCTCGTCACGCCGGGCCCTGCGCGCCGAGGCTCGCCGACCGCACGGGCGGCATCGCCGGCAGCGGCTAGTGCCCGCCGGCCGCCGCGAACGCCCCCCGCGCCATCCGGTGCAGCAGGGCCGCCGTCGTGCCGCGGCCGGGCAGCGTGCCGGCGCGGCCCAGGTGGGGGGTGGAGTTGAGCAGGCCGAAGACCGAGTGGACGGCCGAGCGGGCGGCCGGCTCGGTCAGGCCCGGATAGACCTCGCGGACCACCTCCACCCACAGCTCCAGGTACTGCCGCTGAAGCTGGCGCACCAGCTTGCGGTCGCTGTCGCGCAGGCGGTCCAGCTCGCGGTCGTGCAGGGTGATCAGGGGGCGGTCGTCCAGCGCGAAGTCGATGTGGCCCTCGATCAGCGAGTCCAGGACCTCCGAGGCGCCGGTCTGCCCGTCGGCCTCCGCCAGGCGGCGCTTGGCACCGGTCAGCAGCTGGCCGCTGATGCCGACCAGCAGCTCGGCGAGCATCGCGTCCTTGCCCGCGAAATGCCGGTACAGACCGGGACCGCTGATGCCGACCGCGGCACCTATCTCATCGACGCCGACACCGTGGAAACCCCGCTCGGCGAAGAGCCGGGCGGCCTCCTTCAGGATCTGCTCGCGCCGGGTGGGGGCGTCGGTTCTGGTGGCCATGCAGCCAATTCTAGACAGCGAGGTTAGCGGTCGTTAACCTGATGGAAATGGTTAACGCTCATTAACAGGTTCGATCACCGTGTGAGGGGACCGCAGGATGCACGAGGCACCGGAGCTTCAGAGCGCGGCCGATCCCGCGTCGGAGGGCTGGCGGGCCAATGACCAGGCCCATCGCGCGCTCGTGGCCGAGCTGCGCGCCAAGCTGGCCGCGGCGGCTCTCGGCGGCGGCGAGAAGGCACGCGCCCGGCACACCGCGCGCGGCAAGCTGCTGCCGAGGGACAGGGTGGACACCCTGCTCGACCCGGGCTCGCCCTTCCTGGAGCTGGCCCCGCTCGCGGCCGACGGGATGTACGAGGGACAGGCCCCGGCCGCCGGCGTGATCGCCGGGATCGGCCGGGTCGGCGGGCGCACATGCGTCATCGTCGCGAACGACGCCACGGTCAAGGGCGGCACGTACTACCCGATGACGGTGAAGAAGCACCTGCGCGCCCAGGAGGTGGCCCTGGACAACCGGCTGCCGTGCGTCTACCTGGTCGACTCCGGCGGGGCCTTCCTGCCGATGCAGGACGAGGTCTTCCCGGACCGGGACCACTTCGGGCGCATCTTCTACAACCAGGCGCGGATGTCCGGTGCCGGGATCCCGCAGATCGCGGCCGTCCTCGGCTCCTGCACGGCGGGCGGGGCGTACGTGCCCGCCATGAGCGACGAGGCGGTGATCGTGCGCAACCAGGGCACGATCTTCCTCGGCGGCCCGCCGCTGGTGAAGGCGGCCACCGGCGAGGTCGTCACCGCGGAGGAGCTGGGCGGCGGCGAGGTCCACTCCCGGATCTCCGGCGTCACCGACCACCTCGCCGAGGACGACGCGCACGCCCTGCGGATCGTCCGGAACATCGTGGCCACGCTGCCGCCCGGCCAGTCGCCGCCCTGGGAGGTGCAGCCGGCCGTCGAGCCGAAGGTGGACCCGTACGGGCTCTACGGAGCGGTCCCCGTCGATTCCCGTACCCCCTACGACGTACGCGAGGTCATCGCGCGCGTGGTCGACGGCTCCCGGTTCGCCGAGTTCAAGGCCGAGTTCGGGCAGACCCTGGTCACCGGCTTCGCCCGGATCCACGGCCACCCGGTCGGGATCGTCGCCAACAACGGCATCCTGTTCGCCGAGTCCGCCCAGAAGGGCGCCCACTTCATCGAGCTGTGCGACCAGCGCGGGATCCCGCTGGTGTTCCTCCAGAACATCTCCGGGTTCATGGTCGGCAAGGACTACGAGGCGGGCGGTATCGCCAAGCACGGCGCCAAGATGGTGACGGCGGTGGCCTGCACGCGCGTGCCGAAGCTGACCGTCGTCGTCGGCGGCTCGTACGGCGCCGGCAACTACTCGATGTGCGGCCGGGCCTACTCCCCCCGCTTTCTGTGGATGTGGCCCAACGCCAAGATCTCCGTCATGGGCGGCGAGCAGGCCGCCAGCGTCCTCGCCACGGTCAAGCGCGACCAGCTGGAGACGCGCGGGGAGCCCTGGTCCGCCGAGGACGAGGAGGCGTTCAAGACGCCGATCCGCGCCCAGTACGAGCGCCAGGGCAACGCCTACTACGCCACCGCCCGCCTCTGGGACGACGGCGTGATCGACCCGCTGGACACCCGTCAGGTACTCGCACTCGCCCTGACGGCCTGCGCCAACGCGCCTCTGGGAGAGCCCCAGTTCGGCGTCTTCCGGATGTGAGGAGGGGAACCGTGTTCGACACAGTGCTGGTGGCCAACCGGGGCGAGATCGCCGTACGCGTCATCCGTACGCTCCGCTCGCTGGGCGTGCGCTCGGTGGCGGTCTTCTCCGACGCCGACGCCGACGCGCGGCACGTCCGGGAGGCCGACACGGCGGTCCGGATCGGCCCGGCGCCGGCCGCCGAGAGCTATCTGTCGGTGGAGCGGCTGCTGGAAGCCGCCGCCCGCACCGGCGCGCAGGCCGTCCACCCCGGGTACGGCTTCCTCGCCGAGAACGCCGGCTTCGCGCGCGCGTGCGCGGAGGCGGGACTGGTCTTCATCGGCCCGTCGGCGGACGCGATCGCGCTCATGGGCGACAAGATCCGGGCCAAGGAGACCGTGCAGGCGGCCGGGGTTCCGGTGGTGCCGGGAGGCCGGGATCCCGACCTCGCCGAGGCGGCCCGCGCACTGGGCGCGCCCGTGCTGCTCAAGCCGTCCGCCGGCGGTGGCGGCAAGGGCATGCGGCTGGTGCGGGACATGACCGTGCTGGAGGAGGAGATCGCGGCCGCCCGCCGCGAGGCCCGCGCCTCCTTCGGTGACGACACCCTGCTGGTGGAGCGGTGGATCGACCGGCCCCGGCACATCGAGATCCAGGTGCTGGCCGACGGCCACGGGAACGTGGTCCACCTCGGCGAGCGCGAGTGCTCGCTCCAGCGGCGCCACCAGAAGATCATCGAGGAGGCGCCGAGCGTGCTCCTCGACGACAAGACCCGCGCGGCGATGGGCGAGGCGGCCGTCCAGGCGGCCCGCTCGTGCGGCTACCGGGGCGCGGGCACGGTGGAGTTCATCGTGCCGGGCGGGGATCCCTCCCAGTACTACTTCATGGAGATGAACACCCGTCTCCAGGTGGAGCACCCGGTCACCGAACTCGTCACCGGGCTCGACCTGGTGGAGTGGCAGCTGCGGGTGGCGGCCGGGGAACGGCTGGGCTTCACACAGGAGGACGTGACGCTCACCGGGCACGCGGTCGAGGCCCGGATCTGCGCCGAGGACCCCGCCCGCGGGTTCCTGCCCTCCGGCGGCACGGTCGTGCTGCTGAACGAACCGCAGGGCGACGGAGTCCGCACCGACTCGGGGCTCAGCGAGAGCACCGAGGTGGGCAGCCTGTACGACCCGATGCTGTCCAAGGTGATCGCCTACGGCCCCGACCGGCCGACCGCGCTGCGCAGGCTCCGGGCGGCGCTCGCGGAGACGGTCACGCTGGGCGTGCAGACCAACGCGGGCTTTCTGCGGCGGCTGCTGGCGCATCCGTCGGTCGTCCAGGGGGACCTGGACACCGGCCTGGTCGAGCGCGAGGTGGACGGGCTCCTGCCGGACGGAGTGCCGGCGGAGGTCTACGCGGCCGCGGCGCTGCTGCGGCAGGCCTCGCTCGCGCCCGCCGGCGGCGCCGGCTGGGCGAACCCGTTCGCCGCCGCCGACGGCTGGCGCCTGGGCGGTGCGCGGGCCTGGACGCCCCACCACCTGCGGGTGCCGGGGCACGAGCCGGTGACGGTGCGCGTGCGCAGCACGCCGGACGGCGCCACGGAGCTGCTGCTCCCCGGGGCGGAGCAGCCGCTTCGGGGGTCCGCGGGCGTACTGCCGCGGCCCGGCACCCCGGACCGGTTCACCTTCCTGCTGGACGGCGTCTGCCACACCTTCGCGGCCGGGCCGGACGGCACCTGGCTCGGCCGTGGCGGCGACGCCTGGCAGGTGCGCGACCACGACCCGGTGGCCGCGTCGCTGAACCGCGCGGCCCACGCGGGCGCCGACTCGCTGACCGCCCCGATGCCGGGCACGGTGACCGTCGTGAAGGTCGCCGTGGGCGACGAGGTGACCGCGGGACAGAGCCTGCTCGTGGTCGAGGCGATGAAGATGGAGCACGTCATCTCCGCCCCGCACGCCGGCACGGTCGCCGAGCTGGACGTGGCCCCGGGCACGACGGTCGCGATGGACCAGGTGCTCGCCGTGATCGCACCGCACGAGGAGGTGGCGCAGTGACCGTGAACGGTCTGCCCATGGTCGTACCGGCTTCCGGCCTGCCCGAGCGGGTGCGGATCCACGAGGTCGGCGCGCGCGACGGACTGCAGAACGAGAAGAGGACCGTACCGGCCGAGATCAAGGCGGAGTTCATCCGCCGGCTCGCCGACGCGGGCCTGACGACCATCGAGGCGACGAGCTTCGTGCACCCCAAGTGGGTGCCCCAACTGGCCGACGCCGAGCAGCTGTTCCCGATGGTCAGCGGCCTGCCGGGTGTCGCCCTCCCGGTGCTGGTGCCCAACCGGCGCGGCCTGGACCGGGCACTGGCCCTCGGCGCCGACCGGGTCGCCGTGTTCGCCAGCGCCACCGAGTCGTTCGCGAAGGCCAACCTCAACCGCACGCTGGACGAGTCGCTGGCCGTGTTCGAGCCGGTGGTGCGGCGCGCGAAGGACGACGGCGTGCACGTGCGCGGCTATGTGTCGATGTGCTTCGGCGACCCGTGGGAGGGCGCGGTGCCCCCGCACCAGGTGGCCCGCGTGTGCACGGCCCTGCGCGACATGGGCTGCGACGAGCTGAGCCTCGGCGACACGATCGGGGTGGCCACCCCCGGCCAGGTGCGCGAACTGCTCGGCCTGCTGAACGCGCAGGGCGTGCCGACGCACATGCTCGGCGTGCACTTCCACGACACCTACGGCCAGGCGCTCGCCAACACCCTGGCCGCCCTCCAGCACGGCGTCACCACCGTGGACGCCTCCGCGGGCGGCCTCGGCGGCTGCCCGTACGCCAAGTCCGCCACCGGCAACCTCGCCACCGAGGACCTCGTCTGGATGCTGCACGGCCTCGGCATCGAGACCGGGGTCGACCTCGGCCGTCTGACCGCCACCAGCGTGTGGATGGCCGCCCATCTGGACCGGCCCAGCCCGTCCCGTACCGTCCGCGCTCTCTCCCACAAGGACCAGTGATCAGCATGGACCACCGTCTCAGCCCCGAGCTGGAGGAACTCCGCCGTACGGTGGAGGAGTTCGCGCACGATGTCGTGGCGCCGAAGATCGGTGACTTCTACGAGCGGCACGAGTTCCCGTACGAGATCGTCCGCGAGATGGGCCGCATGGGCCTGTTCGGGCTGCCGTTCCCGGAGGAGTACGGCGGTATGGGCGGCGACTACCTGGCCCTCGGCATCGCCCTGGAGGAGCTGGCCCGGGTGGACTCCTCTGTGGCCATCACCCTGGAGGCGGGCGTCTCGCTGGGCGCCATGCCCCTGCACCTGTTCGGCACCGAGGAGCAGAAGCGCGAGTGGCTGCCCCGGCTGTGCTCCGGGGAGATGCTGGGTGCCTTCGGCCTGACCGAGCCGGACGGCGGCAGCGACGCCGGGGCGACCCGGACGACGGCCCGGCTGGACCCGGACACCGACGAGTGGGTGATCAACGGCACCAAGTGCTTCATCACCAACTCGGGCACGGACATCACGGGGTTGGTGACGGTCACCGCCGTCACCGGCCGCAAGCCGGACGGCAAGCCGCGGATCTCGGCGATCATCGTCCCGTCCGGCACCCCCGGCTTCACGGTGGCCGCGCCCTACTCGAAGGTCGGCTGGAACGCCTCGGACACCCGTGAGCTGTCCTTCGCCGACGTCCGCGTGCCGGCCGCCAATCTGCTCGGCGAGGAGGGCCGGGGCTACGCGCAGTTCCTGCGGATCCTGGACGAGGGCCGCATCGCCATCGCGGCGCTGGCGACGGGTCTGGCCCAGGGCTGTGTGGACGAATCGGTGAAGTACGCCAAGGAACGTCACGCCTTCGGCCGCCCGATCGGCGCCAACCAGGCCATCCAGTTCAAGATCGCCGACATGGAGATGAAGGCCCACACGGCCCGCCTGGCCTGGCGCGACGCCGCCTCGCGGCTCGTGGCCGGCGAACCGTTCAAGAAGGAGGCGGCCCTGGCCAAGCTCTACTCCTCCACGGTCGCCGTCGACAACGCCCGTGACGCCACGCAGATCCACGGCGGCTACGGTTTCATGAACGAGTACCCGGTGGCCCGCATGTGGCGCGACTCCAAGATCCTGGAGATCGGCGAGGGCACGAGCGAGGTCCAGCGCATGCTGATCGCGCGGGAGTTGGGCCTGGTGAGCTGAGGGTCACTTCCGCCGGGTGAAGCGGACGTCGGGGGTGTGTCGTCCACGACGGCGCACCCGATGGCCGGCAGTAGGGCCTGTTCTGAGTTGGGATCACGGGAGGGCTGGCAGGCTGCGCAACCAGAGATGGATCCGCGCAGGTGGAGCCCGGCGGCGTAGCTCTCGGGTGTCTTGTCGTAGCGGGTGGCCAGCCCCCGCCGCTCCTTGAACTTGTTGATGCCTCGCTCGACGGTGTTGCGATCTTTGTAGAGCGTGGCGTCGTGGCTGACCGGGCGGCCGCCGGAGTGTCCCTTCTTCTTGCGGTTGGCGGCCTGGTCGGCCTTCTCCGGGATCACCGCCTTGATGTTGCGTCTGCGCAGGTGGGCACGGTTGGCGCGGGAGGAGTAAGCCTTGTCGTCGGCCACTGCGTCCGGCCTGGTCCTGGGACGGCCGACCCGGCCGCGGACCTCGATCTTCTTGAGGACGGGGATGAAGCGCGGGCTGTCCGCGGCCTGACCGGGGGTGAGGATGATGGACGGCGGACGGCAGCGCCGCTCAACGGCGAGGTGGACCTTGCTGGTCAGCCCGCCCCGGGAGCGGCCCAGTTCGGCGGCCCGCAGCCGGGCCCTGCGGCGTCGGCGCACGGCCCGGCGCTGGTCCCGCTCGGGATCCTCCATGTCCGCGGACCCCTCTCCTACGGGGTCGTTTTGCCCCTTTGCAGCAGCCCCTTTTCCTCCGCCACGGCCTTCTCCAGATCCTCGAGGAGTTCCGGGTCGACCACCATGCCCGCCGCATGGTGATGCGCGCGGACAACCGTCGAGTCCACACCGGCCAGGTTGAGATCGACATCGTCGCGGGCCGCTGCCTCGGCGTTCATCGCGTCCATGAGGGTCTGGAAGACCGCGTCACGCGCCCACATCCGGAACCGGTCGTAGATCGTCGACCAGGAGCCGTAGCTGCCGGCACGTCCCGCCAGGGGCTGCCGGTACGGAACCGCCACATCACCGCGTTGAAATAGCTACGCAGGTCAGGGATCGGTCCGAACGCCCCCAGCGGCAGGTGCGGCTCGATCAACTCCCACTCGGCATCGGTCAGTTCACCACGAGTCACGCGACCGGTCTACCGCAGCCAGCACCCTCCTGGAGCGGGAATGTGCGGGGAACCGCGCGAGCGGCCACGGCGCGGGCGCACTCGTACGAACAAGGCGAACCCAGGCAGCTGGGCGGGAGGCCGGGCCTACTGGAGCATGCCCCAGATGAGTTCGGTGTCGGCGTCGGTCACACCGGTCGTGGTGACGCCGGACGACGTGCCGGGGAAGCGCAGCGAGCCGTTGATGGCGCCGACGTAGAGGTCGGCCTTGCCGTCGCGGTTGGTGTCGCGGAGGCGGACCGGCTCGCCGAAGCAGTCGTTCCATGCGACGTCGCCGGGGACGCCGGCGGTGTTGCGGGCGAGCCACTGGGAGTTGGTGCCGGTGATCCCGCTCGCGCTGCCGCGCAGGACGTGGACGCCGCCCTCGGTCGTCTCCTGGCTGATCTTCTCTCCGTAGACGCCGATCGCGAGGTCCTTGTAGCCGTCGCCGTTGATGTCGGCGGCCGAGACGGAGGAGCCGAACAGGTCGCCGGACTCTGGGGTGCCGGCGACGTCGGTGGTGGCCTGCGTGATACGGACGGCGGTGGCGGGGCCGGTGGAGGAGCCGTACCAGATGGACACCCGGCCCTGGTAGTTGTTGTACATCTGGCTGCCCGCCGCGAGGTCCCCGTAGCCGTCCTTGTTGAAGTCGGCGATCACCGCCTCGCTGGGGTCGCCGTAGTTCGTGACGAGGCGCAGGGTCTTGCCCGCGCTGAGCGGGGAGCCGCCCTTGATGAACCACGCGTCCGTGCCGAAGTTGTCGGGCTCGTCGGTGATTCCGATGATCACCAGATCGGTCTTGGAGTCCCCGTTCATGTTGCCCGAGACCAGGGACGTGGGCGCGAATCTCGTCGTCTTGTCGTGGCTGGTGACCGAGCCTGCCACACCGGTGCGCGTGATGCTGCGGTAGACGTAGGCCTTGCTCCCGCTGATCGCGGCCAGGTCCTTCTTGCCGTCCCCGTTGAAATCCCCGGCGGCGAGGTCGCGGCCGAAGCGGGCGTTCGACACCTTGGCGCCGGCGTTGGGGATCGCGGTGCCACCCGAGAGGCCGGTCGCGCTTCCCCACAGGATGACGACGCCGCCCTCGTCCGTGCGTCCGTCGACGTCCTCGCGCGACACCGACACGGCGAGGTCCCCGTATCCGTCGGCGTTGAAGTCGGCGGGCACCCGGACGTCGCCGAACTGGTCCTCCGTCTCGTCGGCGCCGGGGACACCGGGGCTGTCCTGGGTGATCAACTGGGTCTCGGTGCCGGGTCCGGAGGCGGTACCGAAGGTGATCCGGACGCCGCCGCCCTTGCTGTACTGCTCGTAGGTGTAGCTGGCGTAGTCGCGGTAGCCGTCGCCGTTGAAGTCGTCCGCGTACCTGGCCGCCGCCGCGCTGGCGGGAGGTGCCGTGAGGACGGGCGCGAGGGACGCCACGAGGAGTGCCGCGCAGGCTGCGGGGCGAATGCGCATGAAGTGTCTCCTGATGATTCTGTGCGACCACTCCTGTGCCGGTTGATTTCTCAGGGACCACAGAGACAGGAGCGGTTGATGATCAGGAGACAGTCGGACGGGGGAAAAGGTTGCAGGCGGATAGCTACGCAGGTCAGGGATCGGTCCGAACGCCCCCAGCGGCAGGTGCGGCTCGATCAACTCCACTAGGCATCGGTCGGATCACCACGAGTCACGCGACCGGTCTACCGCAGCCGGCACCCTCCTGGAGCGGGAATGACCGATCCCGTGATCTCAACTCAGAACACTCCCTGGCGGAGCGACGAGGGCTGCCGCTCAACGGGCGGTGCGCGGCGCGGTTTCGAACGTTCTCACAGGCGGGCCGTACCGCCCCGCCCTCTGGACATCAGCTGAGGTTAGGCTAACCTACCTTCGAACTTGTCCGGCGGGCGCTTCGCCCCGGTCGAAAGCAGTCGTACCCATGTCGCATGCCCGTGCCACCCACCTCACTCGCCGCGGACTGCTCGCCGTCGGCGGCGCCCTCGGACTCGGTGCCGCACTCGCCGCCTGCGGGGACGACAAGGGCAAAGACAGCACCGACCAGGCCGCGAAGAACGGCGCGTCCGGCCCCTGGTCCTTCAAGGACGACCGCGGCACGACCGTGAAGCTGGACAAGGTCCCCGCGAACATCGTCGCGTTCACCGGTGTCGGCGCCGCGCTCCACGACTACGGCATCCAGGTGAAGGGCGTCTTCGGCCCGACGAAGACCAGCGCCGGCAAGCCCGACGTCCAGGCCGGCGACATGGACATCAGCAAGGTGACGGTCCTCGGCAACGCCTGGGGCCAGTTCAACATCGAGAAGTACGCGAGTCTGGCCCCGGACGTGCTCATCACGACGCTGTTCGACGGCGCCGGCACCCTCTGGTACGTCCCCGAGGAGTCGAAGAAGAAGATCGCCCAGCTGGCCCCCAGCGTCGGCATCTCCGTCTACGACCGCCAGCTCACCCAGCCGCTCCAGCGCATGTGGGACCTCGCCGAGTCGCTCGGCGCGGACATGAAGGCCGCCAAGGTCACCGACGCCAAGAAGCGGTTCGAGGACGCCGCCGCCCGGCTGCGCGCCGCCGCGAAGGCCAAGCCCGACATCAAGGTGATGGCCGCCAGCGCGAGCGACCAGATCTTCTACGTCTCCGGCACCAACCTCTCCATCGACCTGGAGTACTTCAAGGCCCTCGGCGTGAACTTCGTGGAGCCGCCGGAGAGCGCCAAGGCCAAGAACGGCGGCGGCGGCTGGTACGAGTCGCTGAGCTGGGAGAACGTCGACAAGTACCAGGCCGACATCATCATGATGGACGACCGCAGCTCGACGATTCAGCCCGCCGACATCACCAAGGCGACCTGGAAGAAGCTGCCCGCGGTCAAGGCCGGCCAGGTCATCTCCCGCTCCCCCGAGCCGATCCTGTCGTACGACAAGTGCGTGCCGCTGCTCACGAACCTGGCCGAGGCTCTGGAGAAGGCCAAGAAGGTCGGCTGACCCCCGACGAAGCCCTCCGACAAAGCCCTGACCCCCCTCTCAGGAGCCACAGATGACGACGGCCGTAGCCGCCCCGTTCCGTTTCTTCTCTCTTCAGGTCGTACGGACGAGGCGGCTCGGCCCGTCTCTGGTCCGGGTCACCTTCGCCGGCCCCGATCTGCACGCCTTCCACTCGCACGGGCGTGACCAGTCCCTCTCGCTCTTCCTGCCGCAGCCGGGGCAGACGGAGCCCGTCGTACCGCTGGAGCTGGGCGACGGCTGGTGGCAGGGCTGGCGGGAACTCCCGGACGACGTACGGGCCGTGATGCGCTCGTACACCCTGCGTGCGCTGCGCCGCGATCCCGACGAGATCGACATCGACTTCGCCCTGCACGGCATCGACACCGGCGCGGCCACCCCCGCCGGTCCGGCCTCCCGCTGGGCCGCGCGGGCCGCCGCCGGCGACCGGGTCCTGCTGCTCGGTCCGGCCATCGCGGACAACCGCGCGATCCGCTTCCGTCCGCCCGAGAGCACCGGCCTCGTGGTCCTGTGCGGCGACGAGACCGCCGTACCGGCCGCGACCGCGATCCTCGAGTCCCTCCCGGCCGGCACCCGCGCCCGCGCCTGGCTGGAGGTGCCGCACGCCGGTGACATCCAGGACGTGCGCACCGAGGCGGACGCGGAGATCACGTGGCTCGTGCGGCACGCCGGGTCCCCCATGGCCGTCGACGCCGTACGGGCCGCCGAACTGCCGGAGGCCGAGCGGGCGTACGTGTGGCTCGCGGGCGAGTCCGGCCTGGTGAAGGCGTTGCGGCGGCACTTCGTCGGCGAGCGCGGGGTGGACCGGCGGCGCGTCACCTTCGTCGGCTACTGGCGGCAGGGCATGACGGAGGAACAGCTCCGGGCCGCGGAGTAACCCCTCGTCAGTGACCCCGGTCATGGGAGAGGCATGCCCCGCCTCCTCAAACTTAGGTTAGGCTAACCTAAGTTGATCCGATCCGATCCCGCACGGACCGTCCCCTCGGAGGACCCCCACATGCGCTCGCACCTGCTCAATGGCCTCACCGCGGAGCACTACCGCCGCTCCGTGACCGAAGGAGTCGAGCGGGTGGCGGCCAAACTCGCCACCACCGACCGTCCGTTCACCGGCGTCACCGTGGACGCCCTCTCCCCCCGTATCGACGCGATCGACCTCGACCGGCCGCTGGGCGACACCACCGCCGTCCTCGACGAACTGGAGGACGTCTACCTCCGGGACGCGGTCTACTTCCACCACCCCCGCTACCTCGCCCACCTCAACTGCCCGGTCGTCATCCCGGCGGTGCTCGGCGAGGCCGTGCTCTCGGCGGTCAACTCCTCGCTGGACACCTGGGACCAGTCGGCCGGCGGCACCCTCATCGAGCGCAAGCTCATCGACTGGACGACCGCCCGCATCGGCCTCGGCCCGGCCGCCGACGGCGTGTTCACCTCCGGCGGCACCCAGTCCAACCTCCAGGCGCTGCTGCTGGCCCGGGAGGAGGCGAAGACCGACTCCCTGGCGAAACTGCGCATCTTCGCCTCCGAGGTGAGCCACTTCAGCGTGAAGAAGTCCGCGAAACTGCTCGGCCTCGGCCCGGACGCCGTCGTCACCGTCCCCGTCGACCACGACAAGCGGATGCAGACGGTCGCGCTCGCCCACGAGCTGGAGCGCTGCACGGCGGACGGCCTGGTCCCCATGGCGGTCGTCGCCACCGCCGGCACCACCGACTTCGGCTCCATCGACCCGCTGCCGGAGATCGCCGGGCTGTGCGCCCAGTACGGCGTCTGGATGCACGTCGACGCGGCCTACGGCTGCGGGCTGCTCGCCTCCCTCAAGTACCGGGACCGCATCGACGGCATCGAGCGTGCCGACTCGGTCACCGTCGACTACCACAAGTCCTTCTTCCAGCCGGTCAGTTCCTCCGCCGTGCTGGTCCGGGACGCGGCCACCCTGCGGCACGCCACCTACCACGCGGAGTACCTCAACCCGCGCCGCATGGTGCAGGAACGCATTCCCAACCAGGTCGACAAGTCCCTCCAGACCACCCGCCGCTTCGATGCGCTCAAGCTGTGGCTGACCCTGCGCACGATGGGTGCCGACGGCATCGGGCAGCTCTTCGACGAGGTCTGCGACCTGGCCCAGGAGGGCTGGAAACTGCTCGCCGCCGACCCGCGCTACGACGTCGTCGTCGAACCCACCCTGTCCACCCTCGTCTTCCGCTACATCCCGGCGGCCGTCACCGACGGGGCCGAGATCGACCGCGCCAACCTGTACGCCCGCAAGGCCCTGTTCGCCTCCGGCGACGCCGTGGTCGCGGGCACCAAGGTCGGCGGCCGCCACTACCTGAAGTTCACCCTGCTCAACCCCGAGACACAGACGGCCGACATCGCCGCCGTCCTCGATCTGATCGCCGGCCACGCCGAGCAGTACCTGGGAGAGTCCCTTGACCGCGCGTCCTGAAGCCCGCCCCGCGACCTACGACTTCGTGGGGATCGGGCTCGGCCCCTTCAACCTCGGCCTCGCCTGCCTCACCGAGCCGATCGCCGAACTCGACGGCGTCTTCCTGGAGTCCAAGCCGGACTTCCAGTGGCACGCCGGGATGTTCCTGGACGGCGCCCACCTCCAGACCCCGTTCATGTCGGACCTGGTCACCCTGGCCGACCCCACCTCGCCGTACTCCTTCCTCAACTATCTGAAGGAGAAGGGCAGACTGTACTCGTTCTACATCCGCGAGAACTTCTACCCGCTGCGCGTGGAGTACGACGACTACTGCCGCTGGGCCGCGGGCAAGCTGAGCAGCGTCCGCTTCGGCACGACGGTCACCGAGGTGACGTACGAGGACGAGCTGTACGTCGTCCGCACCGAGGCCGGCGACACCTACCGGGCCCGGCACCTGGTCCTCGGCACCGGCACGGTCCCCTTCGTGCCGCAGGCGTGCCGGGGACTGGGCGGGGACTTCCTGCACAACTCCCAGTACATGCACCGCAAGGCGGAGCTCCAGAGGAAGAAGTCCCTCACGATCGTCGGCAGCGGACAGAGCGCGGCCGAGATCTACCACGAGCTGCTCGCTGAGATCGACGTCCACGGCTACCAGCTCAACTGGGTCACGCGGTCCCCGCGGTTCTTCCCGCTGGAGTACACCAAGCTGACCCTGGAGATGACCTCCCCGGACTACGTCGACTACTTCCGGGCGCTGCCCGAGGAGACCCGCTACCGGCTGGAGAAGCAGCAGAAGGGCCTGTTCAAGGGCATCAACTCGGACCTCATCGACTCGATCTTCGACCTGCTCTACCAGAAGAACGTCGTCAGCGGCGACCGTCCGGTGCCCACCCGGCTGCTCACCAACTCCACACTGCGCACGGCGGCGTACGAGGACGGCACGTACACCCTCGGCTTCCACCAGGACGAGCAGGACAAGGACTTCGAGATCCACACCGAGGGCCTGGTCCTGGCCACCGGCTACCACTACACGCCGCCGGCCTTCCTCGGCCCGATCCGCGGCCGCCTCCGCTTCGACGGCCACGGCCGCTTCGACGTCGCCCGCAACTACGCCATCGACATCACCGGCCGCGGCGTCTTCCTCCAGAACGCCGGCGTCCACACGCACAGCATCACCAGCCCCGACCTGGGCATGGGCGCGTACCGGAACGCGTACATCATCCGTGAGCTGCTCGGCACCGAGTACTACCCGGTCGAGAAGAGCATCGCCTTCCAGGAGTTCGCCGTATGACCTTCACCTTCCGTACCGTCGACCCGCTGACGGACGCCGAGCTGCTGCACTCCTGGGTCACCCACCCCAAGGCCGCCTTCTGGATGATGCAGGACGCGAAACTGGAGGACGTCGAGCGCGCCTACATGGAGATCACGGCCGACGAGCACCACCACGCGCTGCTCGGGCTGCGCGCCGGCCGGCCCGTCTTCCTCATGGAGAAGTACGACCCCGCGCACCGGGAGCTGGCCGGCATGTACGAGCCGCGGCCCGGGGACGTCGGCATGCACTTCCTGACCCCGGCCACGGACACCCCCGAACACGGGTTCACCAAGGCCGTCATCACCGCCGTCGTGGCCCACCTCTTCGAGGACCCGGCCGTGGAGCGCGTCGTCGTCGAACCGGACGTCCGCAACAAGGCCGTGCACGCCCTGAACGAGGCTGTTGGATTCGTGCCCGAACGAGAGATCGAGAAGCCGGAGAAGCGGGCCCTGCTGAGCTTCTGCACCCGCGAGCAGTTCGAGAAGGCGGTGGCCGCATGACCCTCACCGACTCCGTGGCCCATCTGTCCCCCGAGCGCTGGGCGACCGCCAACCGGCTGCTGCTGCGCAAAGCCCTCGCCGAGTTCGCGCACGAGCGCCTCATCACGCCCGAGGAGGACGGCGGCCGGTACGTCGTCCGCAGTGACGACGGGCTCACCTCCTACCGGTTCAGCGCCGTACGACGGGCCCTGGACCACTGGCAGATCGACCCCGACTCCATCACCCGGCACCGCGAGGGCGGCGAACTCCCACTGGCGGCCATGGACTTCTTCATCGAGCTGAAGGAGTCCCTGGGGCTGAGCGACGAGATCCTGCCGGTCTACCTGGAGGAGATCTCCTCCACCCTCTCGGGCACCTGCTACAAGCTCACCAAGCCCCGCGTCACCTCCGCGGAGCTGGCGGCGAGCGGCTTCCAGGCCATCGAGACCGGAATGACCGAGGGCCACCCCTGCTTCGTCGCGAACAACGGGCGGCTCGGCTTCGGCATCCACGAGTACCTGTCGTACGCACCGGAGACCGCGAGCCCCGTCCGGCTGGTGTGGCTGGCCGCGCACCGCTCGCGGGCCGCGTTCACGGCGGGCGTCGGGATCGAGTACGAGTCCTTCCTGCGCCAGGAGCTGGGCGAGCAGACGGTGGCACGGTTCCGCGCCGCCCTCACCGAGCAGGGCCTCGACCCGGCCGACTACCTCTTCATCCCGGTCCACCCCTGGCAGTGGCGGAACAAGCTCAGCGTCACCTTCGCCGCCGAGGTCGCGCGCAGACACCTGGTGTGCCTGGGCGAGGGCGACGACGAGTACCTGGCCCAGCAGTCGATCCGCACCTTCTTCAACACCAGCGACCCGCACAAGCACTATGTGAAGACCGCGCTGTCCGTCATCAACATGGGCTTCATGCGCGGTCTGTCGGCCGCCTACATGGAGGCGACCCCGGCCATCAACGACTGGCTTGCCCAGCTGATCGAGAGCGACCCGGTGCTGAAGTCGACCGGCCTCACGATCATCCGGGAGCGGGCCGCCGTCGGCTACCGGCACCTGGAGTACGAGCGGGCCACCGACCGCTACTCGCCGTACCGCAAGATGCTGGCCGCGCTGTGGCGGGAGAGCCCGGTGCCCTCGCTCCAGGGCGGCGAGACCCTCGCGACCATGGCCTCCCTGCTGCACGTGGACCACGAGGGCGCCTCCTTCGCCGGCGCGCTGATAGCCCGCTCGGGCCTGACGCCCACCGAGTGGCTGCGCGGCTATCTGCGGGCCTACTACACCCCGTTGCTGCACAGCTTCTACGCCTACGACCTGGTGTTCATGCCGCACGGCGAGAACGTGATCCTGGTGCTGGAGGACGGGGTGGTGCGGCGGGCGGTCTACAAGGACATCGCCGAGGAGATCGCCGTCATGGACCCGGACGCGGCCCTGCCGCCGGAGGTGCGGCGGATCCGGGTCGAGGTACCGGAGGACCAGAAGCTGCTGTCGATCTTCACGGACGTCTTCGACTGCTTCTTCCGCTTCCTCGCCGCCCACCTCGCCACCGAGGGCATCCTGGCGGAGGACGACTTCTGGCGTACGGTCGCCGAGGTCACCCGCGAGTACCAGGAGGCGGCCCCCGAACTGGCCGACAGGTTCCGCCAGTACGACATGTTCGCCCCCGAGTTCGCGCTGTCCTGCCTCAACCGGCTCCAGCTGCGCGACAACCGGCAGATGGTGGACCTCGCCGATCCGTCCGGCGCGCTCCAGCTGGTCGGGACCCTCAGGAACCCCATCGCCGGGTTCTGAACGGAAGACGGACGGGCACCCCGGAGTACGGTCCTCCGGGGTGCCCGTCGGCTTCGGGGGCGCCTCAGCGCGCCGGCCAGGGCACCTGCGGCGACCGGTAGTAGCGGATGCCGAGGGCGTCCCAGCGCGGGCCCTGCGCGGCCAGCCGGACCCGGTAGGCGGTCCAGCTGTGCGTGGCCGCCGGCGACCAGCCCAGCTCGGCCGCACCGGCGAGCCGCGGGAAGGCCAGGTAGTCGATGTCGGCGGACGTCTTCACGGTCTCCGTCCACAGGGGCGCCTCCACGCCCCTGACCGCCGAGGCGGGGACCCCGGCGAGATAGGTGCCCGGATTCCAGTCGTACGACCGCCTCACCTCCACCAGGCCCGCCCAGTCGGTGCCGAGCTTGGTGGCCCTCGTGTACTTCATGTCGAGGTAGACCCGGTCGGCCGGGGACAGGATCAGGCCCGTGCCGTTCCGGGCGGCCTGCGCGACCTGCGCCTTCTCGGCCGCGCTGGTGCCGTCCAGGCCCCAGTACTGGGCGAGGGCGCCCTTGGCCGGGTGCGCGCCGGTGAGCTGGTGCCAGCCGATGACCGTCTTGCCGTACTTCGCGACGACCGGCTGCACGCGGTCCATGAACCGCACATAGTCGGTGTGGCCGGTGGAGTGCGCCTCGTCGCCGCCGATGTGCAGATAGCGGCCCGGGGTGAGCGCGGCCAGCTCCCGGACGACGTCGTCCACGAAGTCGTAGGTGACCTGCTTGGGTACGCACAGCGAGCTGAAGCCGACCCGGGTGCCGGTGTACAGCGGGGGCGCCACGCCGTCGCAGTTGAGCGCGGCGTAGGAGGCGAGGGCGGCGTTGGTGTGGCCGGGCATGTCGATCTCGGGCACGACCTCCAGATAGCGGGAGGCCGCGTACCGGACGATCTCCCGGTAGTCCGCCTTGGTGTAGTGACCGCCCCGGCCGCCGCCGACCTGGGTGGAGCCGCCGTAGGAGGCCAGGCGCGGCCAGGAGTCGACCGCGATCCGCCAGCCCTGGTCGTCGCTGAGGTGCAGATGCAGCTCGTTGATCTTGTAGAGGGCCAACCGGTCGATGTGACGCTTCACCTGGGCGACCGTGAAGAAGTGCCGGGAGACGTCCAGCATGGCGCCCCGGTAGGCGTACCGGGGGCGGTCCTGCACGGTGCCGCCGGCGATCCGCCAGGGGCCGGGCTGGACGGTCGTCTTCTCGACGGCCGCCGGGAGCAGCTGACGCAGGGTCTGGACACCGCGGAAGAGCCCGGCCGGGGTGCTCGCGGTGAGGGTCACCCCGCCGGCGCCGCTGTGCAGCCGGTAACCCTCCGCTCCGAAGTCACCGCCGGCCAGACGCAGTTGGATGCCACCGGCACCCTGCTCGCCGACGGGCAGCGGGTAACCGGTGGCGGGGCGCAGCCGGCCGGCGAGGTAGGCGCCGATGCGGCGGACCTCGGCGGACCCGTCGACGCGGATGCCGGTGGCGCGGGTGATGCGGTACGGCGTCCCGCCCGGCGAGACCGAGGCCGGTGCCGGGATCACCCGGTCCAGCGGGGTCGGGGCGGCGGCGCGCGCCTCGGGGGCCGCGCCCAAGGTGACGACACCGGCCGCCGCGAGCAGCAGCAGTGAACCGAGGATGCGGGGGGTGCGGGGAGTCGTGCTGTGGTTCCGTCTCACATGCGCTCCCTTCGGATGTGGTCGACCGTCAGAGATGGTCGAGACCACTGTCCCGCAGATCGGGTGGAACAACCCCCGCCGCGGGAGGGCACGCCCCGCCTTCCGGGCGCGCCCGGGCCCGCCTACTTCGCCCTGCGGGACACCGTGAAGTGGTCGATGCGCTCACCGGTCTCGGCGATGCCCGACACCGTCAGCGTGGCCTGCCGTCCCTTCGGCGCGGGCGTGACGTCCACGCGCAGGAAGGAGTAGTCGAGGTAGCGCACCCGGGACCAGGCGACGGTCTCGTCGACCTTGCCGTCCTTGGTGTTGACGAACGAGGCCACGGAGTCGGTCTCGTGCTCGTGCCCCTCGTAGGAGTCCGGTGCGGAGAAGGCGTACAGGCCACGGCCGGCCGCGCCCGCGGTGACGTACACCACACCCTCGGTCTCCGGGTAGGCCGTGCCGCCGATCGGCAGCTTCTTGGCGACCTCGCCGCCCTTGATGACGTCGGTGCGCTCGTACTGGTGGTTGTGGCCGTTGATGACCAGGTCCACCGTGTACTTCTCGAACAGCGGCACCCACTCCCGGCGCACGCCCCCCTCCGAGGCGTGGGCGGTGGAGGTGCAGTAGGCGCAGTGGTGGAAGAAGACGACGATGAAGTCGACGTCCTTGGCGGCGCGGAACTTCTTCAGCCGGCCTTCCAGCCACTTGGTCTGGGTTCCACCGGATATGCCCAGGTTCGCCGGAATCTCGAAGGAGACATCGTTGGCGTCGAGCGAGATGACCGCCGTGTTGCCGTAGACGAAGGAGTAGACGCCCGGCAGGTTCTTCTTGTCCGGCCCGTTGTCGGGGAGGGTCCAGCGGGCTTCCTCGCCGCCGTAGCCGTTGGGTGAGTACCAGGCCTCCATGTCGTGGTTGCCGTAGGCCGGCATCCACGGGACCTGCTTGGCGACCGACTCGGTCTGGTGCAGGAACTGGTCCCAGGTGCGCGAGTCGAACCCGGTGTCGGTGGTCCTGCCCGCGCCGGACGGGTCGCCGTAGGCGATGTCCCCTGCGTGCAGGTGGAAGGCCGGGTTCTGGCCGAGGATCAGGGCGTTGTTGGCCAGGCCGTGGTAGCTGACGCCTTCGTCGCCGAAGGCGGTGAAGGTGAACGGCGCCTTGTGGGCCGGGGCGGTGGTGAAGGTGCCCAGGGTGCCCAGCAGGTGCGGCTGGGCCGGGTCGAAGCCCTGGTGGCCGACGCCGTAGTAGTAGGTCTTTCCGGGGCGCAGGTGGGTGAGCTCGGCGTGCAGGTAGTACTGGGTGCGGTCGCCGCTCGCGCCGACGCCGGCCGGGGTGTAGAGGGTGCGGACCTCGGCGTCGATCTTCCGGGAGAGGTCCCACGGGTGGGCGCCGATGCGGATGAACGGCTTCTTCACGGCGACCGGGACCTGCCAGGAGACGGTGATCTCGGTGCGCGGGTCGTTGCCCCAGGCCAGGTGGCGGCCGAAGGGGGCGACGAGGGAGCCGTCGACCTTCTCGACGGCGGGGGCCGTGCTCTGCGTCGGTACGGCGGCCTGGGCGGTGGCGCCGGGCACGAACACGCCGCCCGCGAGGGCGCCCAGCGTGACGGCGCCGCCCCTGATCATGGTGCGCCGCGAGAATCTGGCGCGCAGGTACTCGTGCTGCTCGGCCATGCTCATGCGCTGGGCCAGCTTCTCGGGTACGCCCATACGAGGAATGTCCATGGCGTCTGAAACTCGTCGGCCCGGGCAACGACGCGCAAGACGCAGGATGGACAGCTTGCGAACAGAGCGCCATAAGAACTTCAACGGCCGCTTGCCCGGAATCGGGCACGATTCTTGCGAAAGAGGCGCCGGTACTCCAGGATCTACCGGGTGCACGACGAACTTGTTGATCATCTGACGCGGTCCACGCCCCTCGGCCGGGGCGAGGCGCTGCGCGTGGTCCAGGACGTGCTCGCCTACTTCGACGAGACGACCCAGGAGTTCGTCCGTCGCCGCCACCGCGAACTCCAGACCCAGGGCCTGGTGAACGCGGAGATCTTCGAACGGATCGAGGCGGACCTGAAATACCGGGCGGTGGCGCCGCCGGAGCTGACGCTCAGGCAGCTGCGCCGCATGGTCTACGGCTGAGAACCAGCCGGACCGGACCAGCGACAGCCAAGGGATACCTCTATATATGTGCGGAATTGTCGGATACATCGGGAAGCGTGACGTCGCCCCCCTCCTCCTGGAGGGCCTCCAGCGCCTGGAGTACCGCGGCTACGACTCCGCGGGCATCGTCGTCACCTCCCCGAAGACGCCCGGCCTGAAGATGGTCAAGGCCAAGGGCCGGGTGCGCGACCTGGAGGCCAAGGTCCCGGCGCGCTTCAAGGGCACCACCGGTATCGCCCACACCCGCTGGGCCACCCACGGCGCCCCCTCCGACCTGAACGCCCACCCGCACATGTCGGCCGACCACAAGGTCGCCGTCGTCCACAACGGCATCATCGACAACGCCTCCGACCTGCGCCGCAAGCTGGAGGCGGACGGTGTCGAGTTCCTCTCCGAGACCGACACCGAGGTCCTCGTCCACCTGATCGCCCGTTCGCAGGCCGAGAAGCTGGAGGACAAGGTCCGCGAGACCCTGCGGGTGGTCGAGGGCACCTACGGCATCGCCGTGATGCACGCCGACTTCTCCGACCGCATCGTGGTGGCCCGCAACGGCTCCCCGGTCGTCCTCGGCATCGGCGAGAAGGAGATGTTCGTCGCCTCCGACATCGCCGCCCTGGTCGCCCACACCCGGCAGATAGTGACGCTGGACGACGGCGAGATGGCCACCCTCAAGGCCGACGACTTCCGGACGTACACCACCGAGGGCACCCGCACCTCGGCCGAGCCGACCACCGTGGAGTGGGAGGCGGCGTCGTACGACATGGGCGGCCACGACACCTACATGCACAAGGAGATCCACGAGCAGGCCGACGCCGTGGACCGCGTGCTGCGCGGCCGCATCGACGACCGGTTCTCCACCGTGCACCTCGGCGGCCTCAACCTGGACGCCCGCGAGGCCCGGCAGATCCGCCGCGTGAAGATCCTCGGCTGCGGCACCTCGTACCACGCGGGCATGATCGGCGCCCAGATGATCGAGGAGCTGGCCCGCATCCCCGCCGACGCCGAGCCGGCCTCCGAGTTCCGCTACCGCAACCCGGTGGTCGATCCCGACACCCTCTACATCGCGGTCTCCCAGTCCGGTGAGACGTACGACGTCCTGGCCGCCGTCCAGGAGCTGAAGCGCAAGGGCGCCCGGGTCCTCGGCGTGGTCAACGTGGTGGGCTCGGCTATCGCCCGCGAGGCGGACGGCGGCATCTACGTGCACGCCGGCCCCGAGGTGTGCGTGGTCTCCACCAAGTGCTTCACCAACACCACGGTCGCCTTCGCGCTCCTGGCCCTGCACCTGGGCCGCACCCGTGACCTCTCGGTCCGCGACGGCAAGCGGATCATCGAGGGCCTGCGCAAGCTGCCGGAGCAGATCACCGAGATCCTCAAGCAGGAGGAGGAGATCAAGCAGCTGGCCGAGAGCTACGCCGACGCCCGCTCGATGCTCTTCATCGGCCGCGTCCGGGGCTACCCCGTGGCCCGCGAGGCCTCCCTGAAGCTCAAGGAGGTCTCCTACATCCACGCCGAGGCCTACCCCGCCTCCGAGCTGAAGCACGGCCCGCTGGCCCTCATCGAGCCGGCCCTGCCGACGGTCGCGATCGTCCCCGACGACGACCTGCTGGAGAAGAACCGCGCGGCCCTGGAGGAGATCAAGGCCCGCGAGGGCAAGATCCTCGCCGTGGCCCACCAGCACCAGGAGAAGGCGGACCAGACGGTCATCGTCCCCAAGAACGAGGACGAACTGGACCCGATCCTGATGGGCATCCCGCTCCAGCTCCTGGCGTACCACACGGCGAAGGCCCTGGGCCGGGACATCGACAAGCCGAGGAACCTCGCGAAGTCCGTGACGGTGGAATAGGTCCCCAAAGGGGCGCGGAGCCGTACTCGACATGCGGCTCCGCCGCGTGGGCGCGAGCAACCACGACGGCCTCGCACAGACAGGACAACGGAACGGACCCCCACGCGTGCCACCGAACACGTGGGGGTCCTTCCCGTGCCGCTGAGTGTCAGCCGGCGGCCGTCACCCCCCGGCCCCGCGGCACGCCTTGGAAGGGCCGTCGGCCAGTGCACGACCGCGGCCGTCGCCGAGTACCACGCCACCGCCCCGGCGGCCACGGCCACCTAGGGGGTTTCGTGTGGATCAGGTCGGATCAGGCCGCGGCGCATGGTGCGGTGCATCGCAAGGCGGAGGATCACCCGCGTACTGGGCGTACTCGGGTGGGCCGACAACGCGGCGAGGTGCCGTGCCGGGCGTCGCGGACCCGGGCTGATCCAAACGAAGCCCCCTAGCCCCCACCTTCGCGAGAGCGGAACTGTGGGCGACGGCCGCGACGGCCGGCACCAGCATGGCCACCTACTACGCGCGAGCAGTTCACGTCCGCACAAAGGGAACTGACGAGGCGTGAGACGCCTACGGGATGACGATCACCGGCCGCTGCGCCCGCTTGGCGAGCCGTCCCGCGACGGAGCCGAAGATCCGGCCGACGATGCCGTGGGTGGAGCCGACCACGATCGCGTCGGCCTCGTACTCCTTGCCCACCTCTTCGAGCTCGTGGCAGATGTCCCCGCCCCGCTCGACCAGGATCCACGGCACCTCGGCCAGATAGTCCGCGCAGGCCAGCTCGAGCCCCAGGACCTCGGTGCGGTGGTCCGGCACATCGACGAAGACCGGCGGCTCGCAGCCGGCCCACACGGTGGTGGGCAGCCGGTTGGCGACATGGACGATGATCAGGCCGGAGTGGGAGCGGTGGGCCATGCCGATCGCGTAGGCGAGAGCACGCTCACTGGAGGTGGAGCCGTCGAAGCCGACGACGACTCCGTGCCGGAAGGCGGGATCGCAGGAAGGGCGTGACTCTTCCGCCGCCAGGGGATCGGCCGCCGTGGGATCGGCGACCGGCCGCTTGCGGTCCGCGGGTTCGAAGAATTCGTGACCGGCCATGACTGTCTCGGCGTTGTGATCCTTTATGGGTGGGACGACAGTGTGCGGCGGAGCTGTGTCCGGGAAACATCTTCCCAAGCCCATACCCCCAAGGGTACGGCGGCACGCCTCCCGAGCCCAGATCCCGCACACGCTCCGTGAGCGGCCCCCCGACGTCCGTAGGGGTTCACCGGAGCATGCACGAGCCGCGCCCGTAACGCAATGGTTGCTGCCCCGTACAGGCGGTTTGCACGGCGTTCACAGATGCGCGGCCGGTGACCGACGGGTCGAACGGACGTTGAACCGGGGTGAGCCACCTCCACAGGGAGTACGAGATGCCCGGACCCCGATCCAGCAGCGAGCCGCGTTCCGCGCCGGACACCGCGAGCGATGTGATCCGCTGGGCCGCCTTCAGCTGCGTGCTCGTACCCGTGGTCCTCGTCGGGTACGGCACCTCGCTGGCCGGCGCCGCGGGCGCCGCGCTGGGCCTCGCCGCCGTCACGGCCGTGTGCCGGGTGCTGCTGCGCCGCTCCGAGCGGTGCGCCGAGCGTTGCGCCGCGCAAAGAGGCGGACGTCACACCCGGGGGCAGACACCGGTCGACTGACCTGTTTCCGCGCCTCCGAGCGCTGCTTTTCAGCCAACTTCTGGATATCGACCAGGAGGGGTCCGAAGCACCCTCCAACCCCCGTTCCACCTGCACGGAAAGGGTCTACGGACCGCTGCGCACCCTACGCGGTTTGGCCACTGCGACAAGGCGCACTTCCCTGCACGCCTCACGAGTGCAACCCTTCGTGATCGAATGCTTCACGCCAAGTTGTCATGTCGACAATGTGCCGCGTGTGGAACTGGTCACCGCGCCATCGCGGGAGCCAGTAAATTCGATCTTGACTGTCTTACGGCGGGGGACTCGTGCAGGACCGAGGGGAAACGTGCAGGAGCGACACAACCGAGGAGCCGCGACCACCGAGGGGGGCTTAGCAGTATGAGCCACGACTCCACTGCCGCACAGGAGGCCGCAGCCCGGAAACTGTCCGGGCGACGGCGCAAGGAGATCGTCGCGGTGCTGCTGTTCAGCGGCGGCCCCATCTTTGAGAGTTCCATTCCGCTGTCGGTGTTCGGGATTGACCGCCAGGACGCCGGCGTGCCGCGCTACCGCCTGTTGGTGTGTGCCGGCGAGGAAGGCCCACTGCGGACCACAGGGGGCCTGGAACTCACCGCACCGCATGGGTTGGAGGCGATCTCCCGAGCCGGGACGGTCGTCGTACCGGCCTGGCGGTCGATCACTTCGCCGCCGCCGGAGGATGCACTCGACGCGCTGCGCCGGGCACATGAGGAAGGCGCCCGCATCGTCGGGCTGTGCACGGGCGCGTTCGTGCTCGCGGCGGCCGGCCTGCTGGACGGCCGCCCGGCGACCACTCACTGGATGTACGCACCGACGCTGGCCAAGCGCTATCCGTCGGTGCACGTCGATCCACGTGAGCTGTTCGTCGACGACGGCGACGTGCTGACCAGCGCGGGTACGGCGGCCGGCATCGATCTCTGTCTCCACATCGTGCGGACGGACCACGGCAACGAGGCGGCCGGCGCGCTCGCCCGGCGCCTGGTGGTCCCGCCACGCCGGTCGGGCGGCCAGGAGCGCTACCTCGACAGGTCTTTACCCGAGGAGATCGGCGCCGACCCGCTCGCCGAGGTCGTCGCCTGGGCGCTGGAACACCTCCACGAGCAGTTCGACGTGGAGACGCTGGCGGCACGCGCCTATATGAGCCGCCGTACGTTCGACCGCCGGTTCCGCTCGCTCACCGGGAGCGCTCCGCTGCAGTGGCTGATCACGCAGCGGGTGCTTCAGGCGCAGCGGCTGCTGGAGACGTCGGACTACTCCGTGGACGAGGTGGCCGGCCGCTGCGGGTTCCGCTCGCCGGTCGCGCTGCGCGGGCACTTCCGCCGCCAGCTCGGCTCGTCCCCCGCCGCCTACCGGGCCGCCTACCGGGCCCGTCGGCCGCAGGGCGACAGGCCGGGCGAGGCGGAGCCGCCGGTGCAGCAGCCCGGACAGCAGGGCGGGCCCGCGGGCCTGCCCGGCCCCGGAGGACCGGTCGGTCCGCCGCCCGCACTGCTGCACGAGCACCGGGACGGCGGGGTGCCGATGCAGAGCCGCCGGGCCGCGGCCGGCGCGGTGGGCCTGCTCCCGGGGCCGCGCAGCGGTAACTGAGCGGTAGCGCTACGGAGCAACAGAAGGGGGCGGAGCCGGACTCCGCCCCCTTCGCCGTGCCCGCGCACCGACAAGGTCGCCGCACGGTCGGTCCAGGCCGGTGCGGCTCGCCGTAAGGTGAGACACATGAACGATCGCATGGTGTGGATCGACTGCGAGATGACCGGCCTCTCGCTGTCCGACGACGCTCTCATCGAGGTGGCCGCCCTCGTCACCGACTCCGAGCTGAACGTACTCGGCGAGGGGGTGGACATCGTCATCCGCCCGCCGGCCCGGGCACTGGAGACGATGCCGGAGGTGGTCCGTCAGATGCACACCGCGTCCGGGCTGCTCGCCGAGCTGGAGGGCGGCACGACCCTGAAGGACGCCGAGGAGCAGGTCCTGGCGTATGTGAAGGAGCACGTGAAGGAGCCCGGCAAGGCGCCGCTGTGCGGCAACTCCGTCGGCACCGACCGCGGCTTCCTGCTGCGGGACATGCCCACCCTGGAGGACTACCTGCACTACCGGATCGTGGACGTGTCCTCGATCAAGGAGCTGGCCCGCCGCTGGTACCCGAGGGCGTACTTCAACAGCCCGGAGAAGAACGGCAACCACCGGGCCCTCGCCGACATCCGCGAGTCGATCGCCGAGCTGCGCTACTACCGCGAGGCCGTCTTCGTCCCGCAGCCCGGGCCGGACTCGGACACCGCGAAGGCGATCGCCGCCAAGCACGTCCTGCCCGCCCAGTAGCCGTCCGGCGGGGTCCGCTCGCCGCCCCTCGGGAGGGTTCGGGGGGCCCGCGCGAAAACCTGTGCGCGAGCACCCCTTCGGACCCTGTAGACTTCTTCTCGGCCGGTCGGGGAAACGACCAAGTGAACCGCCGGTCATGGTGGGTGTAGCTCAGCTGGTAGAGCACCTGGTTGTGGTCCAGGATGCCGCGGGTTCGAGTCCCGTCACTCACCCTGTGTGATCAGCCGGTGACCCCGTCGCACGACGGGGCACCGGCTGATTCGTTTTCGCCGGGCCGGAACCACCCCGCAGCGGGACCTCTTCCACGAGCACTGCCAGCAGGAACGCCAGCGCGCACACCCCGGCGGCCGCCAGGAAGATGTGCCGCGTGCCCGTGGCCACCGCCGCCCGGTACGCCTCCCCCGTCGCCGCGCCCGGCACGGCGCGGGTGAAGAGCGAGCCGAAGACCGCGACGCCCAGCGAACCGCCGAGGGTACGGAAGAGGTTCGTCGCCGCGGAGGCCGCACCCATGTCCCGCAGTTCGACACTGTTCTGGGCGATGGTCGTGGCCATCTGCACAGTGAAGCCCAGGCCGAGGCCGAGCAGCGCCATGGCGCAACCGGCCGTGAGCCGCGAGGTGCCCGTGTCCATCGTGGCCAGCAGCAGCGCGCCCGCCGTGAGCAGCAGGGTGCCCAGCACCGGGAACACCTTGTAGCGGCCGGTGCGGGACATCACCTTGCCCGCGAGGTTGGAGGTGAGGATCACCGGGATCATCATCGGCAGCAGGAGCAGGCCCGAGTCGGTGGCCGTGGCGCCCTGGACCGTCTGCTGGAAGAGGGGCAGGTAGAGCGCCGAGCCGAACATCACCACGCCGACCGCGGCCAGCAGGCCGACGCCGAGCGGGAAGTTGCGGTGCCCGGTGAAGACGCGGGGCGGCAGCAGGGGTTCGGGGGCGCGCCGCTCAACCCGCACGAACACGGCGGTGCCGAGGACGGCCGACGCCCACAGCAGCAGCACCTGCCAGGAGGTCCAGGCGTACGTCGTACCGGCCCAGGTCGCCGCCAGCACGGCCGCGCCGATGGCGACCGTCAGCACGGCGATGCCTGTCCAGTCGATGCGCGGCCGGGCCGTCCGGGGCTGCGCGGGCAGTCGCAGCAGCAGCTGGATCCAGACGAGGGCGACCAGGCCGAGGGGCAGATTGACGTAGAACGCCCAGCGCCAGCCGAGGTGTCCGGTGACGAAACCGCCGACCAGCGGACCGCCGACCACTCCGAGGGCCATCACGGTGGCGGTCATGCCCTGGTAGCGGCCGCGCTCGCGGGGCGGTACCAGGGTGCCGATCAGGGCGAAACCCCCGGCGGCGAGGCCGCCCGCGCCGATGCCCTGGAGGGCGCGGAACTCGATCAGCCGGTCCATCGAGTGGGCCGCGCCGGCGAGCACGGAGGCCAGCAGGAAGACGGCGATCGAGGCGAGGAAGACGGGCTTGCGGCCGTACAGGTCACCGAGCTTGCCCCAGACCGGAGTCGACACGGCGGTGGCCACCGTGTAGGCGGTGACGACCCAGGAGATGTGCTCCAGTCCGCCCAGGTCACGGACGATCGTCGGGGTCGCCGTACCGACGATGTTGTTGTCGAGCATGCCCAGCAGCATGGCGAGCATGACGCCGAGCAGCGTCCAGCGGACGTTCTTGGCAGGTATGGTCATGCGCCCCAGAAAAGCACACCGAGTCACTAAGTGCAACGAGTCAACTTTTTGGCTGCGGCAACTCAGCTGGGTAGGCTGCGGGACATGACAGAGACGATGGGCCGCCGCGAACGCAAGAAGGCCGCGACCCGCCAGGCACTGGCGGACGCGGCCCTGGAGCTGTTCCTGGAGCACGGCTTCGATCAGGTGAGCATCAGGGACATCGCCGAGGCCGCGGACGTCTCCACCACGACCCTCTTCAAGCACTTCCCGAGCAAGGAAGCGCTGCTCTTCGACATGGACGCCGACCTGGAGCAGGCGCTGGTCGCGGCGGTACGCGACCGGGCACCCGGCACCCCGCTCCTGAAGGCGCTGCGCACGCACATGCTGGGCGCCCGGGCCTTCAAGGCGGAGTACGCCGAGCAGATCGCGGCGTTCGAGCGGCTGGTCACCAGCACACCCGCGCTGGTCGAGTACCACCGGCGCATGTGGATGCGCCACGAGCGCGCCCTCGCCGAGGCGATCGCCGCCGACACCGGCGCCCCCGCCGACGACCCCACCTGCGCGGCCCTGGCCCACCTGACCCTGGAGGCCCGCGCCCTCGCCGGCACCTCCGCCCACCCGGAAACGGCCGTCAACGCGGCCTTCGACCTGCTGGAACGGGGCTGGGAGACGGTACGGACGGCCCGCGAGCGGGAGTCATAGGGCTTCCACGCCCCCGGACACGCACACGCGAGCGGCCCTCGCGCCCGGGCTCACGACGAAGCCCGCACCACCAGTTGGGTCGGCAGCACCGCCTGCCGCCGGTCCAGCCCCCGCGACACGGGCGGGCGGCGGTCGGAGATTTCCGTGAGGAGCAGGTCGATCATCGCGCGGCCCATCTCCTCGATGGGCTGGCGGACGCTGGTGAGCGGCGGGTCCATGTGGCGGGCGATGGCCGAGTCGTCGTAGCCGACCAGGGCGACGTCGTCGGGGATACGGCGGCCCGCCTCGCGCAGCACCTGCCGGGCGCCGGACGCCATCACGTCCGACCCGGCGAAGACCGCGTCCAGGTCGGGGTGGCGGGACAGCAGGGTCGTCATCGCCCGGCGGCCGCCCTCCTCGGTGAAGTCGCCGGGCTCGATGAGGAGGTCGTCCGCCGGGCGGCCCGCGTCACGCAGGGCGTCGCGGTAGCCGGCGACACGGCGCTCGGCGCCGTAGACGTCCAGCCGGCCGGTGATGTGCGCGATCCGGCGGCGGCCGCGGGCCAGCAGGTGCTCCACCGCCGAGCGGGCCCCGCCGTAGTTGTCCGAGTCCACCGAGGTGAGCGACTCGGCCGCCGAGCGCGGACCGCTGATCACGGCCGGGATCTCCAGCTGGGCCAGGAGATCGGGCAGCGGGTCGTCGGCGTGCACCGAGACCAGCAGCACGCCGTCGACGCGGTGGGCCGCCAGATACTGGGCGAGGCGCTGTCGCTCGCGGTCGCTGCCGGCGAAGATCAGCAGCAACTGCATCTCCGTGTCGGAGAGTTCGGCACCGACCCCGCGCAGCATGTCGGAGAAGTAGGGCTCGGCGAAGAACCGGGTCTCCGGCTCGGGAACGACCAGGGCGATGGCGTCGGTGCGGTTGGCCGCGAGGGCGCGGGCGGCGGTGTTCGGGACATAGCCGAGCTCGGCGACGGCCGCCTCGACCGCGGCGCGGGTGGCGTCACTGACCCGGGGCGAGCCGTTGATCACCCGGGAGACCGTGCCCCGCCCGACCCCGGCCCGAGCGGCGACCTCTTCGAGCGTGGGCCGCCCTCCGCTCCGGCCCCGCCCTCCGTGGCTTGCCATGGGCTCCGCCTTTCTCGCCGCGTCCTGCTTCTGGCTGGAATCTAACAGTCCTGGCCAGAGTGACGAGCGGTACCAGGGGCCCGCGAGGGCAGTTAACAGGCAGATAACTGAACGCGGTTCGCCCCGTCCGCTCCCTTGACACCCCGCCGGGAACCGACGACTCTTCAACACATCACCTGTGGGAGCGCTCCCACAGTACCTGACACCTACACATCCCGCACGTTCCCCGCCCGAGCCGCAGCGAGTACGAACGGGCCCGATTTCCATGCAGTTGGCCGGGGGGTCGGCACGTCAGGCAACAGGAGGACGCAATGCGCACGAGCATCCGCCGGTCCCAGCGGCTGATGGCCCTCGCGGCCGTCGCCGCGCTGACCACGGGGCTGCTGGCCGGCTGCGCCAACGACTCGGACGACGACTCGACGAACAACTCGGGCGGCGACGGCGGTGGCGGCAAGGGCAAGATCACGCTGACCATCGGAACCTTCGGCGTCTTCGGCTACAAGCAGGCCGGCCTCTACGACGAGTACATGAAGCTCCACAAGGACATCAACATCAAGGAGAACGTCACCACTCGTACCGACGTGTACTGGCCGAAGGTGCTCACCCGCCTCCAGGCCGGCTCCGGCACCGACGACATCCAGGCCATCGAGGTCGGCAACATCACCGAGGCCGTCCAGACCCAGGCGAACAAGTTCGTCGACCTCGGCAAGGAGGTCGACAAGTCCCAGTGGCTGGACTGGAAGCTCGCACAGGCCACCACCAAGGACGGCAGGACCATCGGCCTCGGCACCGACATCGGGCCGATGGCGATCTGCTACCGCAAGGACCTGTTCCAAAAGGCCGGGCTGGAGACGGACCGGAACAAGCTGGCCGCCCAGTGGAAGGGCGACTGGGCGAAGTACGTCGACCTGGGCAAGAAGTACATGAAGAAGGCGCCCGGCAACACCAAGTTCGTCGACTCCGCCTCCTCCGTCTACAACGCGGCCCTCGGCGGCGGCGACACCCGGTACTACGACAAGGACGGCAACGTCGTCTGGGACGAGTCCGACGGCGTGAAGCAGGCCTGGGACGCCGCGATGACGGTCGCCACCAGCGACATGTCGGCGAAGCTGAAGCAGTTCGACAAGCCGTGGGACCAGGGCTTCGCCAACGGCACCTTCGCCTCCGTGGCCTGCCCAGCCTGGATGATCGGCTACATCGAGCAGAAGTCCGGTGACGCCGGCAAGGGCAACTGGGACGTCGCGGCGGCCCCGACCGCGGCCAACTGGGGCGGCTCCTTCCTCGGCGTGCCGACGGCGGGCAAGCACCAGAAGGAAGCCATCGAGCTCGCGAAGTGGCTGACCGCGCCGGAGCAGCAGGCGAAGGTCTTCGCCAAGCAGGCCAGCTTCCCGTCGGCCCCGTCGGCGTACGCGAGCCTGACGCCGGCCGCGGACACGACGGCGTACTTCTCGAACGCGCCGATCACGCAGATCTTCTCCGACTCGGCGAAGACGATCCCGACGCAGTACTTCGGCATCAAGGACCAGCCGATCAACACCGCGCTCACCGACGTGGGCATCCTCCAGGTCGAGCAGAAGGGCAAGTCGCCCGAGCAGGGCTGGGACGCCGCGAAGAACGAGATCAAGGACGTGCTCGGCCAGTGAGCAGCTCCAAGCAGGCTCTCGCGCACACCGCGTCGAGCGCCGAGGCCGCGCCCGGCACCACGCCGGGCGCGGCCCGGGGCGCTCGCGGTCGCGGTGCGCCGGAGGGCGCCGACTCCTGGCGCAGCCGGCTGTACCGCTGGGACATGAAGGCGTCGCCGTACGCCTTCGTCGCCCCCTTCTTCCTTCTCTTCGGGGCCTTCTCCCTGGTCCCGCTGCTCTACACGGCCTGGTACTCGCTGCACCACGTGCAGCTGTCGGCCCTCGACCACCAGACCTGGGCGGGCCTGGACAACTACGAGAACCTGCTGTCCTCGGACTTCTTCTGGAACGCCCTGAAGAACACCCTCTCCATCGGCATCATCTCGACCGTGCCGCAGCTGCTGGCCGCGCTCGGGCTGGCGCATCTGCTCAACTACAAGCTGCGCGGCTCGACCATGTGGCGCGTGGTGATGCTGACGCCGTACGCCACCTCCGTGGCCGCCGCGACCCTGGTGTTCACGCTGCTGTACTCCTGGGACGGCGGCATGGTCAACTGGGTCCTGCACTTCTTCGGGGTCGACCCGGTCAACTGGCGGGAGTCCGACTGGGGTTCGCAGTTCGCGGTGTCGTCGATCGTGATCTGGCGGTGGACCGGGTACAACGCGCTGATCTATCTGGCCGCCATGCAGGCCATCCCGGCCGATCTGTACGAGTCGGCGGCGATCGACGGCGCCAACCGCTGGCAGCAGTTCCGGCACGTGACCATCCCGCAGCTGCGGCCGACCATCCTGTTCACGGTGGTCGTCTCCACCATCGGCGCGACCCAGCTCTTCGGTGAGCCGCTGCTGTTCGGCGGGGTCAGCGGGTCCAAGGGCGGCTCGGAGCACCAGTACCAGACGCTCGGCCTGTACATGTACGACCAGGGCTGGATCATCGGCAACCTCGGCAAGGCGTCCGCGATCGCCTGGTCGATGTTCCTGATCCTGCTGATCGTCGCCGCGGTCAATCTGCTGCTCACCCGACGGCTGAGGAAGTCCCAATGACCACCACTGAACTGACACTGCCCCGGAAGGACGCCGGGCGCCGGGGCCGGGGCCGGATGGGTGCGGGCAAGCAACTGCACGCGGGCCCGATGACGTACGTCGTGCTGGCCGTGTTCGCGCTGGTCTCGCTGGCGCCGCTGGTGTGGACGGCGATCGCGGCCTCCCGCACCGACCGGCGGCTGGCCGAGACCCCGCCGCCACTGTGGTTCGGCGGCAACCTGTTCAAGAACCTCGAGGCGGCCTGGGACGAGGCCGGGCTCGGCACCGCGATGGTCAACTCGGTGATCGTGGCGGGCACGATCACGGTGAGCACGGTGCTGTTCTCCACGCTGGCCGGCTTCGCCTTCGCCAAGCTGCGGTTCCGGTTCTCCAACCTGCTGTTGCTGCTCACCATCGGCACGATGATGATCCCGCCGCAGCTGGCCGTCGTACCGCTGTATCTGTGGATGTCGGACCTCGGCTGGTCGAACCAGCTCCAGACGGTCATCCTGCCGAGCCTGGTGACGGCGTTCGGTACGTTCTTCATGCGGCAGTACCTGGTGCAGGCGCTGCCGACCGAGCTGATCGAGGCGGCCCGGGTGGACGGGGCGAGCAGCCTGCGGATCGTCTGGCATGTGGTCTTCCCGGCGGCACGGCCCGCGATGGCGGTGCTGGGCCTGCTGACCTTCGTGTTCGCCTGGAACGACTTCCTGTGGCCGATCATCGCCCTGAACCAGCAGAACCCGACCGTGCAGGTGGCCCTGAACTCGCTCGGCACCGGGTATGTCCCGGACCAGGCGGTGATCATGGCGGGTGCGCTGCTCGGCACGCTGCCGCTGCTGATCGCCTTCCTGCTGTTCGGCAAGCAGATCGTGGGCGGGATCATGCAGGGCGCGATCAAGGGCTGATCCGCCCGTTGTGTCTTCCGGGGGCCGGGCCACCGCCGTTCCGGCCCCTCCTCCCCACTCATCCACCGGCTTCTGAGACCCTTCATGGGAGCGCTTCCATGCCTGACTCCGTTTCGTCGCTGACCTTTCCTCCCGCCTTCCTCTGGGGCGCCGCGACCTCGGCGTACCAGATCGAGGGGGCGGTGCGGGAGGACGGC
The DNA here is from genome assembly GCF_055607665.1 of Streptomyces sp. NPDC036984. Lineage (NCBI taxonomy): Bacteria > Bacillati > Actinomycetota > Actinomycetes > Kitasatosporales > Streptomycetaceae > Streptomyces > Streptomyces sp. NPDC036984. The sequence goes on along the minus strand of NZ_JBVJRL010000008.1, from coordinate 228,988 downwards.
CGCACCCCCTCGATCTGGGACACCTTCAGCCATACGCCGGGCAAGACGGCCGGCGGGGAGACCGGGGACATCGCGGTCGACCACTACCACCGCTACCGCGACGACGTGGCGCTGATGGCGGAGCTGGGCCTGAACGCGTACCGCTTCTCCGTCTCCTGGTCCCGGGTGCAGCCGACGGGCCGGGGGCCGGCGGTCCAGCGCGGCCTGGACTTCTACCGCCGCCTGGTGGACGAGCTGCTGGCCGCGGGCATCAAGCCGGCGATCACCCTCTACCACTGGGACCTGCCGCAGGAGCTGGAGGACGCGGGCGGCTGGCCGGAGCGGGACACCGCGTTCCGGTTCGCCGAGTACGCCCAGATCGTCGGCGAGGCGCTGGGCGACCGGGTGGAGCAGTGGATCACCCTCAACGAGCCCTGGTGCAGCGCCTTCCTGGGCTACGGCTCCGGGGTGCACGCCCCCGGCCGCACCGACCCGGCGGCCTCCCTGCGCGCCGCCCACCACCTCAACCTGGCCCACGGTCTGGCCGCTTCGGCGCTGCGGGCGGCCATGCCGGCCCGCAACCAGGTCGCGATCAGCCTCAACTCCTCGGTCGTACGGCCCTTCACCCGGGAACCGGCCGACCTGGACGCGGCCCGCCGGATCGACGACCTGGCCAACGGCGTCTTCCACGGCCCGATGCTGCACGGCGCGTACCCGTCGTCGCTGCTCGAGGCCACGCGCTCGGTGACCGACTGGTCGTATGTCCTCGACGGCGACCTGCGCACGATCAACGCCCCGCTGGACGCGCTCGGCCTCAACTACTACACCCCGGCCCTGGTCTCGGCCGCGTCCGGCGACGTCAACGGCCCCCGGGCGGACGGCCACGGGGCCAGCGACCACTCGCCGTGGCCGGGGGCCGACGACGTCCTGTTCCACCAGACCCCCGGCGATCGCACGGAGATGGGCTGGACGATCGACCCGACGGGCCTGTACGACCTGCTGATGCGCTACACCCGCGAGGCGCCCGGCCTGCCCCTCTACGTCACCGAGAACGGCGCGGCCTACGACGACAAGCCCGACCCCGACGGCCGCGTCCACGACCCCGAGCGCATCGCCTATCTGCGCGGCCACCTGGCGGAGGTGCGCCACGCCATCACCGACGGCGCCGATGTACGCGGCTACTACCTGTGGTCCCTGATGGACAACTTCGAGTGGGCGTACGGCTACGGCAAGCGGTTCGGCGCGGTGTACGTGGACTACGCGACGCTGGAGCGGACGCCGAAGACGAGCGCGCGCTGGTACGGGGAGACGGCGCGGACCGGGGTTCTGCCGCCGGTGGAGTCCGTCTCCTGAGGGGCCGGGCGCGGCCCGTCGTGGGGGCGGGCCGCGCCCTCGCCTCAGCAGGACGCGAGGGTGCCCGGGTCGTCGGCGAGGGCGGTGGCCGTGACCCAGCCGGTCTCGCCGGCGGCGAGCCGCAGCCGGACCCAGACGCCGCTCGTCCGGCCGTGGGCGGTGACCTGGTCGCCCTGCTGGGTGCAGACCGCCTGGTAGTCGAAGCCGGCCACGAGGCTGCCGACCCGCTCGCCGGTGGTGCTCGGCGCGGAGCGGACGGGCGCGTTCGCGTCGGCGTGCACGCCGGTGGTGTCGGTGGGGAGGGCGTCCGGGCTCTCGTCGGGCGAGACCTGCGGCGTGGCGGTGTCGGTCGGGGAGGGCGTGCCGTCGGTCGGCGAGGGACTCGGGGGGCCAGCGGGCCCGGAGACGTAGACCGTGGCCGCCTGCTCGGCGCTCGCGGTGATCTTGTCACCGGGTCCCGGCTGCCCGTCGGCGGCCGGGGGCAGCTGGACGGACCCCTCGGGCGCGGTGGGGATCACCACGCGGGTCACCGTGCCGTCGGATACGTCGGCCGGCTCGGTGGCGTACTGGACGGTGAGACAGACGGCGGACAGCCTGGCCACCGTGTCCGCGACGGAGTCGCCGGCCGACACCTTCGGCAGGGTGACCGGAACGCTCCCGCTGTCCGGGCAGGAGGAGGCCGAGGCGGTGGGGACCGGGGTGTTCTGCCGGGTGTCGGAGATCTTCAGTGTCCCGCCGGTCATCCGCCGGGTGAAGTCGGCCCGGAGAATTCCCTTCGCCGGGGCCAGCGGGATGCCGTCGAGCGCCGGTTCCACCTTGTGGCTGGTGTGGACCAGATAACCGGATTCGACCAGTCCCAGTTTTCGGTCGACGTACCGGATGACGGCGGTGAGATATCCCTTGGGGCTGATTTCGAACTGATGCTCAATGCCGGTGTTCACGCTGAACATGCCGATCGGTGTCACGAAGTTCTTGCCCGCGGAAACACTGATCTTTCCCGAGGAGTCGAGCGTGAAGGTCACCGGCACGAATTCCGGGGTGAAGGAGGCGGACGCATCCTGCTGTTCGCAGCCTGCCGCACCGATCAGGGCGCCTATGGATGTCCCCGCCAGCAGCAGGGCGGTCACACGCATGCGTATCGAGCCCATGACTCTCTCCCCCGATTCTCTGCCGGCGCACGACGGCTCGGGCAGCCTAGCGGCGCAATTCGCAGGTATGCCACAGAAATTGACCGGCTGGGACGGCAGGGGCGAATGAGGCGGGGCCCGGCGAATTCGATCCGCCGGGCCCGTTACGCGCGCGTCGGTACCTCGGGTGACTACTTGTACGCCCCGAAGGCCTTGGAGAACGCGAACCTGTCCTGGGTGATCGAGCTGCAGGTGGCGTCGGCGGTGGGCTTGGTGCCGCCGTCGCACTGCTTGTCGCGGGTCGCGGACCACATGGAGAGCCGGCCGAGGCCCTTGGACTGGGCGAAGTTCACCAGCTGGGTGGCGTCGTCGACCGTGAAGACCTCGGAGGAGACGTCGTTGACACCGATCATCGGGGTGACGGCGACGGCCTTCCAGGCGGCGGAGTCGGACAGCCCCAGCACGCTCCTGACCTGGGCCTGGGTGGCCGTCGCGGCCTGCTCGGCGTAGGTGCCCATGTCGCCGCTGTAGGAAGCGCCGTAGTCCATCGCCATGATGTTGACCGTGTTGATCCTCACGCCGTTGGACTTGGCGTCGGCGAGGAGGTTCACGCCGTCCTGGGTGAGGCCCTCGGGCATCACCGGGAGGGTGAAGGAGACGTCCAGGTTCGGGTGCCGGGCCTGGAGCTTGGCAATGGCCTGGGCGCGGCGGGTGTTGGCCGCGGTGTTCGGCAGCGCGCCGCCCTCGACGTCGAAGTCGACCTTGGTCAGCTTGAACGCGTCGATCGCCTTGCCGTAGGCCGCCGCCAGCGCGTCCGCGGAGGAGCACGTGGTGGCCAGCTCGGAGCCGGAGGCGCCGCCGAAGGAGACCCGGACGTCACCGCCCTTGGCACGCAGCGAGCCGATCTGCGCGGCCACGCCGTCGCCGGTGAGGTCGGTGACCCCGCCCCACTTCGGGGTGCAGCCGCCGCCGTCGGTGAGGAAGGCGAGGTTGTAGTTCTTCACGCCCGTCGCGTCGGCGGCGCCGAGGAGGTCGAAGGCCGGGTAGAGGGAGGTGTCGACGTAGGGGGCGAAGCCGGCGGAGGCGGTGGTGCCCGTTCCGGTGCCGGTGCCGCCGGTCTGGGACGGGGTGGGGGTGGGGGTGGGGGTGCCGGTCCTGGTGGGCGTGGGAGTGGTCGTCCTGGTGGAGGTCGGGGCCGGGGACTGCGGCTCCGTCGGGCGGCCGCTCGGCTCGGGGGTGGCGCCGCCGTCCGCGGAACACTGGACCTCGTCGACACGACAGCCCGTCGGGTCGCCGCTGCCGCTCACCACGAAGCCGACGGTCACCGACGCACCGGGGGCCAGGCCGTCGGTGTCCCACTTCGGCGGCTGCACGGTGACGTGCCGGCCGCTGACGCTCGACTCCCCGTTCCACAGGGAGCTGAGCCGGGCGCCCGCCGGGAGCTCGAACTCCAGGGTCCAGGTCTTCTCGGTCTGGCCGCTGTTGTTGGTCACGACGTACTGCGCGGTGTACCCGGTCGACCAGTCGCTGGTCCTGGTGTACGCCGCGTTCACGCCGGCCGCGTTGGCGGTGCCGGTGAGCAGGACCGCGCCGCCGCCGATCACGGCCGCGGCCAGCAGGCCGCCTATCGCCTTGTTCCTGCCACTGATCCTGCGCCGGTGCGTGCTCATGCGCGTGCCTGCCTTTGCTGCTCACTGGGGGTTCACAGGGGTTCGCGACCCTGTGGGATGCGGCAGCACGCTAGCGACCCGGAATCGGGCAAACGGCCTGTTAGGGGCGGCCGTCGCGGATCTTAGGGTGCCCTTAAGGAAGGGATCGGGGTCGGTTAAAGGTCGAGACCAATCGGCCCGGCCGACGACGGCTCACCGCGCCCCGGTGCCGTCGGCCCACCGGCTTCCGTCCGTCCAGCTGCAGCCAGATCCGCACCTCGGTGCCGCCCAGCACCGAGGCGCCGATGCGGACGTCACCGCCGGTGGACTCGGCGAGCCGGCGAACGATGTCGAGGCCGAGGCCGGTCGAGCCGGCGCTGCCCGAACCCCGGCCGCGGGCCATCGCCTCCTCGGGGTCGGGTATGCCGGGGCCCGCGTCGGAGACCAGCACGATCACCGCGTCGTCGGCGTTGTGCACGTCGACCGCGAAGGCGGTGCCCTCCGGGGTGTGCCGGAAGACGTTGCCGAGCAGGGCGTCGAGCCCGGCGGCCAGGTCGGCGCGGGCCACCGGTATGCGCACCGGCCGGTCGACGCCCGCCACCCGCCACTTGCGGCCCTCGTCCTCGGCGAGCGCGGACCAGAACTCCATGCGCTCGCGGACCACTTCGGCCGCGTCGCACCCGGCTCCGGGTCCGGCGGCGGCCGTCTGCGGCTTGGCCTCCCGGGCCGTACGGATGATGGTGTCGACCTCGCGCTCCAGCTGGGCGACGGCGGCCCGGGTCTGCTCGGCGGCCGCTCCGGCGCCGAGGGAGGCGGTGTTGAGGCGGAGGACCGTGAGCGGGGTGCGCAGCCGGTGCGAGAGGTCGGCGGCCAGCTCTCGTTCGTTGGCCAGCAGCTGGACCACCTGGTCGGCCATGGAGTTGAACGCGACCGCGGCGAGGCGGAGTTCGGTCGGTCCCTCCTCCGGCACCCGGGCGCCCAGCTTGCCCTCGCCCAGCTCGTGCGCGCCCTCGACGAGGCGCTGCGCGGGCCGGACCATGCGCACTCCGAGCCGGTCGGCGACGGCGACCGAGCCGACGATCAGGGCGAGGCCGACGGCCGCGAGCACGGCCCAGGCCGTGCCGACGCCGTTGGTCACCTCGGACTCGGGGACGAACACCTCGACCACCGCGATCGAGCCGGAGCCGAGGGCGACCGGCTGGAGCAGGGTGGAGCCGCCGGGCACCGCGGTGGTGGAGGCGCGGCCCAGTCTCCGCACGGCCTGGATGTCGCGGCCGGCGGCGCGCTGCCGGCCGAGGTCGAGTGCGGCCCGGCCGCCGTCGGCGGGCAGATGGACCGCCATCCCGGAGTCGGCGCCGGCCGAGGCCACCACCCGCTCCAGCTTGTTCCGGTCGGTGGTGATGGACAGCGCGGGGGCGACGGCGGCGGCCTCCCGCTCCGCGCCCGCGAAGGCGCGGTCGCGGGCCATCTCCTTGACGACCAGGCCGAGCGGTACGGCGAAGGCGACCACGACCATCGTGGTGACCGCCAGGCAGACCTTGACCAGGGCCCATCTCATCGCGGCTCCCCCTCCACCGGGGGTTCGAGCTTCACGCCGACACCCCGGAGCGTGTGCAGATAGCGCGGCCGGGCGGCCGTCTCCCCCAGCTTCCGGCGCAGCCAGGACAGATGGACGTCGATGGTCTGGTCGTCGCCGTAGGACTGCTGCCAGACCTCCGCGAGGAGTTCCTTGCGCGGGACGACGACGCCGGGCCGGCCGGCGAGGAAGGCGAGCAGGTCGAACTCGCGGCGGGTCAGATCGAGCCGCGTGCCGTCCAGTTCGGCCTGGCGGCGCAGCGGGTCGACGGTCAGCCCGCCGACGCGGAGCACGGACGAGGGCGGGGCCTCGGCGCCGCCGGACCGGGCCCGGCGCAGCACGGCCGCGATGCGGGCCGAGAGGTGTTCGACGGAGAACGGCTTGGTCAGATAGTCGTCCGCCCCGGCGTTCAGCAGCCGGACGATCTCCGTCTCGTCGTCCCGGGCGGTGGCGATGATCACGGGCACGTCGGTGATGCCGCGCAGCATCTTCAGAGCCTCGGAGCCGTCCAGGTCCGGCAGTCCGAGGTCCAGGATGACCACGTCGAAGCGGAAATGGGCGACCTCGCGCAGCGCCTCCAGTGCCGTACCGACGCTGCGCACCGTGTGTGCGGCCTCGGTCAGCTGCCGGATGAGCGCCGAGCGTACGAACTGGTCGTCCTCGACCACGAGCACACTTGCCATGCGCCGCACCGTACGCCATGCGGGCAACACCGGGCGGGGGCCTGTGGACAACTCCCTGTGGGCGACTCGGGGCAGGTGCGCACCGCGGTGTCCCTGGGGCAGGATGGCCCGCGATGCGCAGAGGACTCGTACACGTACTGGCGTGGCTGCTCGCGACGGGAGCGGCGGTCACGCTGTCGTGGTGGGGTGTGCACACGGTGATGGCCGGGACGGCGTACGACCCGCCGCGCGCCCTGCCGGTCACGGCGGCCGACGCGGAGGCCCGGGACGCGACGTCCGCGTCCCGGGCGCCCGCCGCCTCCGCCACCCCGTCACGCGAGCCGTCGGCCCGGCCGGCGCCGACGCCCGCGCGCACCCCCGCCCGCACCCGGAAACCCTCCCCCACCGCCACGGCCACCGGCCGGGTCAAGTCCTACGACACCGAAGGCGGCCGGGCGGTGTTCGACCTGGGCACCTCCGACGCGACCCTCGTCTCGGCGACGCCCGGGACCGGCTGGTCGATGCAGGTGTGGAAGACGGAGAGCTGGATCCGGGTGGAGTTCAGCCGGGGCGCGGACCGGGTGTCGGTGTTCTGCACCTGGCACGACGGGCCGCCGCGGGTGGAGGTGGGGACGTACTGACCCCACCGCAGGGCAGGGCCGTCAGGGCGCGCAGACGACGTAGACGGTGCCGCTGGCGGCCGCGCCGTTGGAGCGCTGCCGGATGTCGCCCTTCCAGCCGACCGGCTTGCCGGCCGAGTTCTTGATCGGCTCGGTGCGCGCGACGTACATGCTGTTCTGCCAGTCGACGCCGACACCGCCGCCGGTGGCCGCCCAGCCGGACGGACACGAGACGGTGGCGGAGCCGGTGGTGAAGTACTTGGACCTGACGACGGGGTTGGTGACCGCGGCGTCGGCCGACGACGACGTGAACGAGTTGAACGCGACCAGGACGAGAAGAACCGCGGCGACCGCGCCCAGGGCGTAGGCGGTCCGTCGGACAGCAGCGCTCATGACCGTTTCCTTCCGGTGTGTGGAACACCAGGTCAGCATCGGCCGGGGGGCGACACGCGGACGGTTCCTCGAATAGGCACAAGGTGCTCGAACGGGATCGCTCGCGACAGTTCGTGACTGCGGCGGCGACCGGTCCGGAGCCGGGGCGGGGCCTAGCGGAACACCGAGGGCGGCGGGGCCGGGGAGGCCACCGCGGCATCGTCCGTCACGGGCACCGCGCCGCCGGCGAAGTCGGTGAGCTGCCTGCCGTGTTCGACCCGCCCGGGATGCGCGTCGGAGGCGGCGCGGCGGGTGAGTTCGGCGAGCGGCAGCGGGAGGTCGGAGGCGACCAGGATCGCGTTGCCGAAGCGCTTGCCGCGCAGTACGGCCGCGTCGGCGATCAGCGCGAGTTCGCCGAACCGGGCGGCGGCGGTGGCGATCTGGCCGCGCAGATGCGCGAGCGGCGGGCCGTCGGCCAGGTTGGCCGCGTAGACGCCGGAGGGCTTCAGCGCCCGGCGGACCTCGTCCAGGAACTCGGTGGAGGTGAGATGGGCGGGGGTGCGGGCGCCACTGAAGACGTCGGCGACGACCAGGTCGGCCCAGCCGTCCGGCACCTTGGCCAGGCCCGCGCGGGCGTCCACCGCACGCACCCGGATCCGCGCGCCCGGATCCAACGGCAACTCGCGCCGGACCAGTTGCACCAGGCTCGCGTCCCGTTCCACGACCTGCTGGGTGGAGCGGGGCCGGGTCGCGGCGACGTACCGGGCGAGGGTGAACGCGCCGCCGCCGAGGTGGACGGCGTGCACGGGCTTGCCGGGCGGGGCGGCGAGGTCGATGACATGGCCGAGCCGGCGCTGGTACTCGAAGCACAGGTACGCGGGGTCGTCCAGGTCGACGTGCGACTGGGGCGCCCCGTCGATCAGCAGGGTCCAGGCCCGGGCACGGTCCGGGTCGGGCACGAGCTGCGCGACCCCGCCGTCGACCGGCTCCTCGACGGCTGCGACGGCGGCCGGCCTGCGCCGCGTGTTCCTGGACCTGCCCATCCGTCCATTCTCGCAGTTGCCGCGGACCAGCGCGTCAGCGGCAGCCGTCGGCGGCCTCGATCAGCCGGGCCGCCTCCCCCAGGGCCCGGCGCAGCACCACCGGGTCGGTGGCGAGGTCGGCCTCGCCGGGCGGCAGCAGCCAGTCGGAGCCCTCCACCGGCGGCTCGGGGTTCAGCCGCAGGCCGCGGCCGTGCGTCTCGGTGCAGGTGCTGCCCGGCACGTCCCAGCCGGCCGCCGTACCGGCCGGCACCAGGAAGCCGAGGGTGTCGCAGCCGTCGTCGTGCAGGACGGGCCCCACCGCGTCCGCGGCCTCCCGCCGCAGGATGTCGACCGCCTCCAGGCCCTGCCGGGCCGGCACCGTCACGAGGTCGCATCTCGCGTCACCGGCCGCGGGCGCGGACGACAGCGACGTACAAGGTTCGTTGCTCTGGCTGGTCTCCATGCCGGCCTCCACCACACAGCGCTGTTGCGGTCCATGGAGTCCAACGCGTCGGCGCGTCAACGGCTACGGCACAAGTGCGCCGCAAAGGATGGCACTTCATGGCAGATCGTGGATGAGATATCCGGTTTGTAGCCAAACACCGCGTGGCGGGACCTTCACAGCAGGTACGTTCATGCCCGCCGGAACCAGGGCGTCACACGGGCAACTCGTCCCGGAATCTCCCCGGTCCCGGCATGGTTCGACGGTTCGCACGAGAGGACCCGGCCATGGCGTCGTCAACCGTGACCTCGTCACAGCCCGACCGGCCACCCCGGCCGAACTCCGCCTTCCGGCAGCTGCGCGGCCGGCGCTCACCGGCCGAGTTCGCGGCGCTGGTGCGGCGGGCCGCGCGCGAGATCGGTGAGCGGGTGAGCTGTGACGCGCGCTACATCGGCCGGGTGGAGGCGGGCGAGATCCGCTGCCCCAACTACGCGTACGAACGGGTGTTCCTGCACATGTTTCCCGGCCGCACGCTCACCGACCTCGGCTTCGCACCCCGCGCGTCCGTCCGCGGACGCGCGGCGCGTACGGCCGTGGAGGCGCCCGACGGGCCCAGCCCCGGTGTGCTGCCCGGTGAGTCACCAGGGGCCGTCGAGCCGTATGACACGCAGGAACCACACGAACCTCCCCCACGTTCCCGACTGCGCGCGAACAGAGGGGACCCCCATGAGAAAGACCCCCTGAACCACGAGGAGAGCGACGTGCTGCGTCGCGCATTCATGACCGGCGGAGGCGCCACGGTGGCCGCCGCCACGCTGGCCCCGCTGGGGCTCACCACCGGCGCCGCGGCGGCGGAACGACCGCTGCGGCGCGCCGGAACCCCCGAGGCGGCCGCCCTGGAGGAGGCCGTCCGCCGTATCCGGCTGCTCGACGACCGGCACGGCGCGGACGGCCTCTACCGGCGCGCGGCGGCCCCGCTGCGCGCGGCCTACGCGCTGCTCGACGCCGGGGCGACCCGGCAGACCACGGCCGACCGGCTGCACACGGGCGCCGGTGAACTCGCCATCTCGGTCGGCTGGCTGGCCCACGACTCCGGCCGCTTCGACGACGCCCGCTCGCACTACGCGGAGGCGCTGGCCACCGCCCGCATGACCGGGGACCCGGGGCTGGAGGCGCACGCCTTCTGCAACACCGCGTTCCTGGCCCGGGACGCGGGCCGGCCCCGGGAGGCGGTGCGGGCCGCGCAGGCCGCGCAGCGCGCCGGCCGGCCGCTCGGCTCCGACCGGCTGATGTCCCTGCTCGCGCTGCGCGAGGCGGGTGGCTGGGCGGGGCTCGCCGACCGCACCGGCTGCGCGAAGGCGCTGGCTCGCGCGCACGCCCTCTTCGAGCGGGGCCACTCGGACGCCGACCCCGAGTGGATGAGCTTCTACGGAGAGGCCGAGCTGGAGGGACTCGAGGCCCAGTGCTGGTCCACGCTGGGTGACTGGCGGCGGGCGTCCCGGCACGCGCGGCGCGCGGCGCGGCTCCAGGACCCGCACTTCACCCGCAACATCGCGCTCTACACCGCCGAACTGGCCGACGACCTCGCCCGCGAGGGCCGTCCCGACGAGGCGGCGGAGGCCGGCTTGCGGGTCCTTGCGCTGCTGGACCAGGTCCAGTCGTCCCGCATCCAGACGATGCTGGCGGGGACGGCACGGGTGTTGCTGCCGCACCGGCGGGCGTCGGGGGTGTCGGAGTTCCTGGACCGGCATGCGTTGCTGCCCCGGCGGGTCTAGCCGGGACGGTTCGGGGTGGGGTGGTCTGCGCTCGTCGGTCTGCGGGCCGCGTGTGGCCGGTCGCGCCCATGCGGCGGAGCCGCATGTCGGCACAGCCCCGCGCCCCCGGGGAGCTGCCGCACCGTCGGCCTCTCAGCGGCACCCCGTCAAACGGTCAGGTGCCCCACGTCGTTCCAGCTCTCGATCGCCGGTTCACCGTAGGCCCAGCCGAGGACGGACAGGGACGTCGGGTTCAGGCGTATGCGGGCCGCGAAATCCAGCGGCAGGCCCAGCCAGCGCGCCCCGATGGACCGGAGAATGTGGCCGTGCGCGAAGACCAGGACGTCGCGGTCGGCCGACCGCGCCCACGCCACCACCTCGTCCGCGCGCGCGGTCACGTCGGCGATGGTCTCGCCCTCCGGCACGCCGTCCCGCCAGATCAGCCACCCGGGCCGCACGGCCTGGATCTCGGCCGGGGTCATCCCCTCGTACGCGCCGTAGTCCCACTCCATCAGCGTGTCCCACGCCGTGGCACGGTCGCCGAAGCCCGCGAGTTCGCAGGTCTCACGCGCGCGGGACAGCGGGCTGGTGCGCACCTCGGCGCCCGCCAGCCCGTCCAGCGGAGCGCGGTGCAGGCGCTCGCCGAGCAGCTTGGCCCCGCGCCGGCCCTCTTCCAGCAACGGCACGTCGGTCCTGCCGGTGTGCTTGCCGGACAGCGACCATGCCGTCTGTCCGTGCCGGGCCAGCAGGATGCGCGGTGCCATGAAGAGACCTCTCCGGGAGAGTGACGCCACCCCGACGCCACGGACAACACAGCCGACACAACCAACGCAACTGGGACAGCCCGTGGATGTGGTCTCTCCATCATCGCGCACCCGGTTCCCAGGCAACCGGGCGGGCGATCTCGGCGTCTTCGAGGGCTGAGCGCCCGCCGGGCGTGACAGGAGTGCCCGCAGGGGCGATGTGGGGACCCCGTAAAGTGGCACGGTCGCCCGCCGGGGCGCACCACACAGCAGAAGGGGGAGGGCGATCGGATGCCGCAGACCGAGACACCGGGCACCGAGGTGGCCCCGCGATCCCGGCTGCGCTGGTGGACCGAGTTGCCGTTGATCCTCCTGGTCTACGGCTGCTACTCGGCCGGCCGGCTCCTCGCGCGCGGTGACGTCACCAGCGCCGTGGACCACGGTCTGGCGATCCTGCGCATCGAGAAGGCCCTGCACCTCGACGCGGAACACCCGCTCAACCGGCTGTTCACGCGGGAGGCCTGGCTCGGGGTGCCGGCCGACTTCTGGTACGCCTCGCTGCACTACCTGGTCACGCCCGCCGTCCTGATCTGGCTGTTCCGCGCGCGTGCCCGGCACTACCGGGCGGCCCGCACCTGGCTGATGACGTCCACGTTCATGGGTCTGATCGGCTTCACCCTGCTGCCGACCTGCCCGCCCCGCCTGCTCTCCGCCGGCCACGGCTTCGTGGACACGATGGCGCAGTACAGCTCGTACGGCTGGTGGGGCGGCGAGGCCAGCGCCCCGCGCGGCATGGGCGGCATGACCAACCAGTACGCGGCGATGCCGAGCCTGCACGTGGGCTGGGCGTTGTGGTGCGGGGTCATGCTGTGGCGGCACGGCGGTACGCGCCCGGCGAAGGTCTTCGGTGTCGTCTACCCGCTGGTGACCGCGCTCGTGGTCATGGGCACCGCCAACCACTACTTCCTGGACGCGCTCGCGGGCGTGGTCGTGATGGGTGCCGGCTTCCTGCTGGCGCCGCGGGTGATGCGGGCCGTGGACCTGGGCCGGGCCCGGCTGTTCCGGCGCACCGCACCGGCCACGGGCGGCACGGGCTCCCCGATTGTCAGTGCCGGATGCCAGACTTCCGCGGGTGAGCGAATTCCACGGCAGCGCGAGCCGCAGCTCGACCCCGCGGCCGGACCGGACGCCTCCCCCAGCGACGCGGGAGAAGGGGCTCCGGCACCGGCTCGCTGAGCTGCGCGGTCCCGACGTACCGGCCAAGGCCCTGGACGCGCGCGCCCTCGCGGCGCTCGCCGCGAACCCGGGGTGCGCCCGGCGGGCGATCCTGGACGGCGCCGGAGTGGACAAGGCCCGGCTGGCGACCGCGCTGGGCGCGCCGTCCGGCTTCGGCCAGTCGCAGTTCGCACTGACCCGGGGCAACGCGTTCGAGGCGCGGGTCAAGGCGGACGGCGGCGCCGAGTTGCTGCGGCTGGTGCACGCCCGCCTCGACCCGGGCGCCGAACCGCCGGCCGGTGCGGCCGTACCCGACCTGACCGCGCACGGCCCCGAGGGGCGTACGACCCGTACGGCGCTGGCACTGCGCGAGGCCACGCGGGCCGGCGGCTGGACGCTGCTGGACCATCCGATGCTGGCCCTGGACGTGGCGGGCTCGCTCGCCTTCCTGGAGCCGGACGCGGTGGTGGTGCACCCGGACGGCAGCTGGTCGGTGGTGGAGATCAAGTCCTTCCCGATGGTGGACGGTTCCGCGGACCCGGCGAAGGTGGGCGCGGCGGCCCGGCAGGCGGCGGTGTACGTGCTCGCCCTGGAGGAGGTCGCCGCGCGGCTCGGCGCGGAGCCGGAGGGGCACCCGGCCGAGGCATCTCCCGGGCAGAGCGCCCCGGAGAGCGCTTCCGCCCCGCGCGTGCGTCACCGGGTGCTGCTGGTGTGCCCGAAGGACTTCTCCAACCTGCCCACGGGCTCCGCCGTGGACGTCCGCAAGCAGCGCGCGGTCACCGCACGCCAGCTCGCCCGGCTCACCCGTATCGAGGAGATCGCCGGCGCGCTGCCCGCGGGCGTGTGCTTCGCGCCCGACCGGCCCGCCGAGGAGCTGACGGCGGCGGTGGAGGCGGTGCCGGCGACGTACGCGCCGGAGTGCCTCTCCGCCTGCGAACTGGCCTTCCACTGCCGGGACCGGGCCCGCACGGACGGTGCCGTCACCCGCCTCGGTCGGCCCCTGCGGGCCGAACTGGGCGGCCTGGCCACGGTCGAGGAGGTCCTCGCGGCGGCCCGCGGCGAGACCGGCGACCCGGACGATCCGGCGGTGGCCGCCCTGCGGCGGGCGGCGGCCCTGCGCTCCGAGGCCCTGCGGGCGGCCGAGGAGGCCACGGCCCTGCACGCACAAGCCCGCCGAGCGGCGGACGGGAGCGCGGCCGTGCGCGCGAAGGTGCCGGCGGCGACCGGGGAGGCGGTTCCGTGTCCCTGATCACCACCCTCGCCCGGCTGGAAGCCGTCGGCAGTGGCCGGGCCCAGCCGGCCGCGACCGTCCGGCACCGGCATCTGTCCGAGCGCCCGCTGGTGTTCGTGCCGCTCACCACGGCCGGTGAGACCGGCGCCCCGCTCGGCGCGCTGGTCGGCACCGACCGGGACGCGCCCCGGCTGCTGGTCGTACCGCAGCCCCGCGACCGCGATCTGCGCTTCACGTTCCTCGCCGACCTGGCCGATGTCGTCCTGCCGTACATCGACGCGTACGCGCAGTGCGTGGAGGCGGCCGAGCGCACCGAGACCGACCCGGAGACCGGCAAGCGGGTCAAGGTCGAGGTGGAGCTGTGCGCGGACGCGCCCCAGCTGATCGTGCCGAGCCGCGCGGGTCTGGACTTCGTGCGGCTGCTGGGCCGCTCGATGCGGTTCCGGCGCACCGCCGAGCAGGACCCGGACGCGCCTCATCCGGCGCCGCCCCGGGTGCCGCTGCTGGGCCGCTGGCTGACCCACTACGGCGAGCGGGCCCGGGTCCCCGGCTCCTCGCTGCTGCTCGCCCTGACCGACGTGCTGTCCCGGCACTGGGCGACCGGCCAGTCCGGTCTGGAGGACGAGCATCTGGGCGCGCTGCTCGCCTGGATCGACCCTCCGGAGGACCTGACCGGTGCCGAGGCCGCACGCCGGGCCGAACTCGCCAGGGACGCCGACGGCCAGCTGCTGTGCCCGCCGGCCGGCCCCGCCACCGACCCGGCGTTCGACAACAAGCTGCTGGCCCCGGCGATCGAGCGCTATGACCGGGCGCGTACGGCCCTGGCCGCCGCCGAGGACCCGCTGGAGGCCGACGACCGGCTGGCCGCGCTCACCAGGGCCGAGCTGGAGATCCGCGAGCTGGTCGAGAGCCGTACCCGGCCCACCTGGGACGCGGTGTGGCGGGGCCTGGACCTGCTGCGGGTGCTGCCGGAGGGGGCGCATGTGGCGGAGCGCTGGACCCGGGACCGCTGGTCGTTCACCGGGCACCGGGACCGGGTGCTGGCCGGCGAGCCCCCGCAGCCGCGCCGGGACGACGCGGTGACGGCGGCGAACAAGCTGGCCACGCGCGAGCGTGAGCAGGCCCGTCTGGAGGCGCAGGAGGCGCTGGACGACCCGCTGGTGATGGCGGGCCGGCGGCTGGCCGGGGAGGCGTTCGCGGGCGAGGTGACCGACGTCGTGATGGCGTACAGCGAAGGCAGGCGGCCGAGCCCGCGCCCGCTGGTGACGGTCCGCACGGAGGACCGGCCGCATCTCGCCGAGCGGGCGAAGGTGTACCGCGCGCTGGACGGCAGGCCGCAGTCGGCGGAGTTCGCCGGGTACGACGGCGACGGCGGGCTGGTGCTGCGGATCCTGGACAAGATGGGCCGCGGCAAGGAGCCCGAGCCCGGGTCCGTGCCGGAGAAGGGCGACCGGATCTGCTGCACGCTCTTCGAGCACGAGCAGCGTGGCGGCGCGAAGCTGCCCGATCCGGAGGAGACCCCGTGGACGCACGGCGGGCCGCCGGGCGAGGCCGTGCCGGAGGCCCCCGACACCGTGACCGAGGAGGACATGCTGTGACGACCGTCGACTTCGATCCCGGAGCCGCGGCCGCCCGGGCCACCGACGCGATCCTCCACGACACGCTGCACGGCACCGAGCGGGGTGTGGTGGTGGACTCCCCGCCGGGCGCCGGCAAGTCGACCCTGGTGGTGCGCGCGGCCCTGGAGCTCGCCGGTGCCGGGCGCCCGCTGATGGTGGTGGCGCAGACGAACGCCCAGGTCGACGACCTGGTCCTGCGCCTCGCCGAGAAGAACCCGGACCTGCCCGTCGGACGCCTGCACAGCAGCGACACCGACGCCTACGACAAGGCGCTGGACGACCTGCCGCAGGTCCGTACGTCCGCGAAGGCGGCCGACCTGACCGGCCTGCCGGTGGTCCTGTCCACCGCCGCCAAGTGGGCGCACGTGAAGGTGGACGAGCCGTGGCGGCACGCGATCGTGGACGAGGCGTACCAGATGCGCTCGGACTCGCTGCTCGCCGTGGCCGGCCTGTTCGAGCGGGCGCTGTTCGTGGGCGACCCCGGCCAGCTGGATCCCTTCTCCATCGTCGGCAGCGAGCAGTGGGCGGGCCTCTCCTACGACCCCTCGGCCTCCGCCGTCACCACCCTCCTGGCCCACAACCCGGAGCTTCCCCAGCACCGCCTGCCGGTCTCCTGGCGTCTGCCGGCCTCCGCGGCCCCGCTGGTCTCGGACGCCTTCTACCCCTACACGCCGTTCCGCAGCGGCACCGACCACGGCGACCGCCGGCTCGCCTTCGCGGTCCCCTCCGACGGCTCCGGCCCGGACCGGGTGATCGACGAGGCCGCGGAGTCCGGCTGGGGCCTGCTGGAGCTGCCCGCCCGGCACACCCCGCGCACGGACCCGGAGGCGGTGCGGGCGGTGGCGACGGTGGTACGCCGCCTGCTGGACCGGGGAGGCGCGGCCACCTCGGAACGCTCGCCGGACCCGACGCCGCTGACCGCCGACCGCATCGCCGTCGGCACCGCCCACCGCGACCAGGCGGCCGCGGTCCGCTCGGCCCTGGCCGACCTCGGCGTGCCGGACGTCACCGTCGACACCGCGAACCGCCTCCAGGGCCGCGAGTACGACGTCACGGTCGTCCTGCACCCGCTCTCCGGCCGCCCCGACGCCACCGCCTTCCACCTGGAGACCGGCCGCCTGTGCGTCCTGGCCTCCCGGCACCGCCACGCGTGCATCGTCGTCTGCCGCGCCGGCGTGACCGGCCTCCTGGACGACTACCCCGCCACGGAACCCGTGCAGCTGGGCACCCTGGTGAAGTTCCCGGACGGCTGGGAGGCGAACCACGCGGTATTGGCCCACCTGGCCGAACACCGGGTCAGCTGGCGGCCGTGACCGAGCGGCAGCACCCGCCCCCGCCGGACGGAGCCCGGCACGCCGCCGGAGGCGGCCGACAGATACAGCCCGGACGGCTGGGAGGCGAACCACGCGGTATTGGCCCACCTGGCCGAACACCGGGTCAGCTGGCGGCCGTGACCGAGCGGCAGCGGGGCCCGCACCGGTGGCCGTGCGTGGTTCGGAGGGCCCCTTGCACGGGCGCGGGACAATGGACGGTGGTCCACCCAGAGGCGGTGGCGGCCAAGCTACGAGGAGGAGAGAAGACATGGCGGAGCCCACGCCGCGTCGTAACGAACCGCGGCTACGCCCCGCGCCCCTGATCTTCGAGCCCGCGGACGCGGCCGCCGATCCGGAGCACTTCTTCGACCTGGAGTCGATCGAGGATCCGCGGGCGCTGCTGACCCGGGCGACGGAGCTGACCCAGGCGTTCCGCGCGGCCGCCGACCGGGCCATGGAGTTCCAGGCCATCGCGGCGGCCCAGCTCGCCGACCCGCGCCGGTTCGACCGGCTGACCCCGGCGGACATCGCCGAGCGCGCGGAGTGGACCGAGGACTACGCCAGGAAGATGGTCGAGTTCGGACGGGATCTGCTGCGCGGGGAGGAGGACGCGCGCACGCCCGCCGACCCGCTGTAACCCGCGGGCGGCATATGCCAGGCGGGCAAGATACTCCTGCGCCACCGGCTCTGTCCCGGATTTCCGCAACTCAACAGAGCGAGCCGCTCACGGGCTGTACATGTAGGTGTCATGAGCAGCGCACCGAACGTCTCGCATGTCAGCACCGACGGACTCGCCTGGCTCGCCTCGACAGGAACGTATCCCCGCAGCACCCTGGCCCTGTGGGCGGAGCGCCTGGACGCCCCGCTGGTCCTGCCCTGTGGCACGGTCTTCGACGTGGTGAGTGCCCCGGCCGTGTTCGGGCGCCGCATGCTGGACCGACTGTGGGACGAGGGCCCGGGATCGGGGCCGGTCGCGGTGTTCCGGGGCCGGATGCTGCTGTTCGCCGCCCCCGGCACGGCTCAGCGCCTGCCCTCGCTGCTGGGCTGGGAGGAGTGGGGGTCCCAGCGGACGCGGGCGGTGCCGCCGCTGCTGTGCCACGGCACGGGCGACGCGGTGACCGTCCCGGCCCCGAACGGCGGTGACACCCCCGCCGCCTCCCGCTGGGTGGTCGCCCCGGACACCCGGCACCCCTGGCTGCCCGGCCCCGAGGTCCTGCTCTGGGCGTCCGTACGAGCCGCCCGGGCCGCCGTACGGATATCGATTTTTCCTCCCGCCGACCAGGATGCTAAGGTCTACGACGTCAGCAGGCGCCGCTAGCTCAGTTGGTTAGAGCAGCTGACTCTTAATCAGCGGGTCCGGGGTTCGAGTCCCTGGCGGCGCACGCGAAGCAAAACGGCGGGTCCGGTTCGAAAGAATCCGGCCCGCCGTTTTCGTATACAAGAACCCCCTCGGCCCGCCCCCTCAGCCCATGCCCCCCGGCGTGATCTTCACCGTCCAGGCCCCCGACGCCGTCCGGTCCTCCACCTCCACCTTCACGTCCTCGCCGGGCACGGTGAAGCTCTCCCCGAGGGCGACCGGGGCGTCGGCGAGGGGCGGGTAGACCGAGTTCTCCCAGCAGGCCTCGGCGTGCGGGTGGGCGTCCACGACCTGGACCGGGCCGCCGCCGGACTCGGCGCCGCCGCGTACCCGGTAGACCAGGACCCCCTGCCGGCAGGACGCGCGGTCGTTGCCGGCCGGGCCGCGCGCCTCGAAGGCCAGGACACTGTCCGGGCCGGTGCGCACGACGGCCAGCTTGGTGCCGTGGCCGAGACCGAAGGCGGGCGCGCCGCCCGTGCCCGGCATCGGGACATCCGGGCCGGCCTCCAGGGGTTCCAGGGTGAGGCGGGTCGGCGCGGCGCCGCGCACGCACACCACCTGGCGCCCGTCCAGCCAGCCCAGCTTCCACTTGTGCCAGGCGAGGAGGTCCGGCGCGAGCCCGAACTGGCTGCCCATCAGGTCCCAGTCGCCGACGTGGGTGTCCCAGTCGCCCTTGCCGTCGACCGGGCGGTGGTAGAGGTCGGGCAGGTCGAAGACATGGCCGGTCTCGTGCGCGAGAACGAGCCGGTCCGGCGGATGCCGCTCGAACACCGTGACGACCCGGCGGACGTCCGTGCCGTCCATGCGCAGGGGCGTGTCGAGGTTCACGACCTTGGTGGCGTCCGAGTCGACGCCGGGTGCGTCCGGGTCGGTGACGAAGTACACCACCGGGTAGCGCGAGAAGTCGACTTCTGGATCGGCCACGGCGAACGCGTCCCGCAGGTAGGCGGCCCGGTCCTCCGCGCTCCAGTCCCGCCTTATGGCGTACGCCGTCGACGGCCGGGGCATGCGCAGCCAGCGCTTGAGCGGATGCGGGCGCAGGGTGAACCGGCCGTAGGAGGCCTGCTCGTAGAAGCGGCTGGTGGCGGGGAAGTGGTCGGCGGTCAGTTCGGCGGGGGTGGTGCGTGGGACGGCGTCCGGGAAGGAGAGGAAGACCAGTACGGCGTCGAGCGCGCCGGCCGGGCGAGCGTAGGCGGGGTTCCAGGTGTCCACACCCTCCGAGTGGTGGGCCTCGGTGCGCTGGAGGGCGCAGGGGGCCGTCGAGAAGGGCTCGGCGACCGACGGGCCGGTGAGGATCGAGGTCGCGGCGAGCGCCGACATCGTGGTGCACACGGCGGCGGTGCTGCGCAGCTTGGGCACGGGCATGACCTCCGGATGCGGTTCGCGGGACCCGCACCCAGATTGCTGGTGTTTGATGCGTTTTGCCCTGTTTGCCTGCACCAGAAGGGTGAGCGCGCCCCCACCACACGCCGGCGCGCCCCGGCGCCCGACACCCCGAAACACTCACGGAACGTCACAACTGGTCGGCGGCCTGAAGAAGCTGTCCAGGTGCGGGCAGAAACGATCTGTCAGAACCTGTGTCCAGTCCGGGAGACTGGAGAGTGGCTGGAAGGGCCCGGGGCCAGCCTCTATGATCGGCACACTTTCCGGCACGGACAGAGATCGAGTGCACTGCGGGAGCGAGCGGTGAGCGGAACGTCCGAAGGGCCGACGCCCGCGGCAGACCTCGACCGGTCAGCCGTCACAGACAGTCACCACACCACCTACCACCGTGTCTTCGCGACCGCCCCGCTCGCCATGGCGGTCGTGGCCCCCGAGGGACTCGTCGTCAGCGCCAACGCCGCCCTCGGCGAACTGCTCGGCACCGATCCGGTGGCACTCACCGGGCGGGTCGCCGCCGACCTGGTGGACCTCGCCTCGGACGCCCGCAGTCGGCACGCCTACCGTGAGGTGCTGCGCGGCCGGCAGGCCCGCCTGCGCTGCACCCGCCGGCTCAAACACCTCGAGGGGCACTCGGTGTGGGTGCAGATCACCGTCGCCCCGCTGGCCGACGGCGAGCCCGGCGTCCTGCTCTCGGTCGCCGACGTCAGCGCCCGCCGTGAACTCCAGGCCCGGCTGCACCACTTGCAGATGCACGACCCGGTGACCCGGCTGCCCAACCGCACGCTGTTCTTCGAACGGCTGACGGCCGCGCTGGAGGCGGAGTCGTACGAGCAGAGCGGCACCGGCCGGATCGGCCTGTGCTATCTGGATCTGGACGGCTTCAAGGCCGTCAACGACACCCTCGGCCACCGCTTCGGCGACCGGCTCCTCGCGGCCGTGGCCGAACGCCTGAACCGGGTCGCCGACGAGACCGGGTACGCCCGCGCCGCGACGCCCCTGGTGGCCCGGCTGGGCGGCGACGAGTTCGCCCTGCTGGTGGAGGACTCCACCGGCACCGAACAGCTCGCCGACCTCGCCGAGTCCGCGCTGAAGGCCCTGGAGGAGCCCTTCGATCTGGCCGGGCAGCGGCTGTCGTTGACCGCGTCCATCGGTGTCGTCGAGCGGCACGCGGCGGGTACGACCGCGACCGGTCTGATGCAGGCCGCGGACACGACCCTGTACTGGGCGAAGGCCGACGGCAAGGCCCGCTGGACCCTGTTCGACCCCGAGCGCAACGCCCACCGGATGACCCGCCAGGCCCTGTCCTCCACCCTCCGGCCCGCCATCGAGCGCGGCGAGTTCGCCCTCGAATACCAGCCGTTGGTGGGCATGGAGGACGGCCGGCTCAGCGGGGTGGAGGCGTTGGTCCGCTGGAATCATCCTCAGTTCGGCACACTGACGCCGAATCGGTTCATCGGACTGGCCGAGGAGGACGGTTCGATCGTCCAGCTGGGTCGCTGGGCACTGAACACCGCCTGCCGGCAGGCCCGCCGCTGGCAGCTGGACCACCCCGGCGAACCGCCCATCTTCGTCAGCGTGAACGTGGCCGTACGGCAGGTGTGGGACTCCGACCTGGTGGCCGACGTGGCGGAGACCCTCGCCGAGACCGGGCTCGCCCCGCACCTGCTCCAGCTGGAGCTGACGGAGTCGGCGGTGATGGGTTCGGCGGGCCGTCCGCTCCAGGCGCTCCAGGCCCTCAGCGACATGGGCGTGCGCATCGCCATCGACGACTTCGGCACCGGCTACTCGAACCTCGCCTATCTGAGCCGCCTGCCGGTCTCCACGCTGAAGCTGGACGGCTCCTTCGTCCGGGGCTTCCAGTACGAGGAGGCCGCCAAGGGGACCGTGTCCAATCCGGCCGACGAGGTGATCGTGGAGGCGATGATCCAGCTCGCCCACCGGCTCGGTCTGACGGTCACCGCGGAGTGCGTGGAGACCTCGGCCCAGGCCACCCGGCTGCGCCGGATCGGCTGCGACACCGGACAGGGCTGGCTGTACTCCCGCCCGGTGCCGCCGGATCGTATCTCCGAGCTGCTGGGGGCGGACTCCTACGCGGTCGGCAACCCGTAGGCGTCCGCGATCAACTCATAGGAGCGCAGGCGCACTTCGCCGCGGTGCGCGTGCGAGGTGAGCATCAGCTCGTCGGCGCCGGTGCGCTTGTGCAGGTCGTCCAGGCCGGCGCGCACCTCGTCGGCGGTGCCGTGCACGATGTTGGCCGTCCAGGAGGTGATGAACTCCTCCTCCATCGCGCCGAGTTCCTGCCGGGCGGCTTCCTCCGGGTCGGGGAAGAGACCGGGGCGGCCGGTGCGCAGCCGGAGCATGTTCAGCCCCATCGCCCGGGTCTGCCGGCGGGCCTCCGCCTCGTCGTCCGTGGCGAGGGCGGAGACGCCGATGAGGGCGTACGGCTCGGCCAGGACCGCGGACGGGCGGAAGGTCTGCCGGTACAGGTCCAGGGCCGGGATGGTGTTCTGCGCGGAGAAGTGGTGCGCGAAGGCGAACGGCAGGCCGAGCAGGCCGGCCAGCCGGGCGCTGAAACCGGAGGAGCCGAGCAGCCAGACGGGCGGGCGATGCGTGGACTGCACCCCGCCGGGGGCGGTCCCCTGGACCGGTCCGGGGATCGCGTGGATCCGGCGGTAGGGGTGCCCGTCGGGGAAGTCGTCGTCGAGGAACCGGGTCAGCTCCGCCAGCTGCTGCGGGAAGTCGTCGGCGCCCTCGTTCAGGGTGTCGGTACGGCGCAGGGCAGCGGCCGTCGCGCCGTCCGTGCCCGGCGCCCGGCCGAGGCCCAGGTCGACGCGGCCCGGGGCCATCGCCTCCAGCGTGCCGAACTGCTCGGCGATCACCAGCGGGGCGTGGTTGGGCAGCATGACGCCGCCCGAGCCGAGCCGGATGCGGTCGGTGTGGGCGGCGAGGTGGGCGAGGATCACGGCGGGCGAGGAGGAGGCCACGCCGGGCATGGAGTGGTGCTCGGCGACCCAGTACCGGTGGAAGCCGCGGGCCTCCGTGAGCCGGGCGAGCGCGACGCTGGTGCGCAGGGCGTCGGTGGCGGTGCTGCCCGCGCCGACGGTCACGAGGTCCAGTACGGAGAGGGGGGCGGGGGCGGTGCCGTGCGTCGTGCCCCGGATCTCGTCTGCCTTGGCTGCGGACACGGTGTGGGCCTCCTGTTTCGAACGTGAGCTGTCCTCGGGCAGCTAACAGGAGGCTGTCCCCGTTTATTCCGCGGGCGCCCTCCCGGGCGGCCGCGCCGGGGCCCCGGAACCGGACCTGGGCCGGACCTGGGCTAGACCTGGACCAAGGGCTCCCTGGTGAACAAGGTCCCCAGCGACGGGGCGTTCACCCGGCGGTCCGCCAGCCTGAGCCCCTCCCAGACGGACACCTGGTTGGCGGTGAGCACCGGCTTGGACAGCGCCTTCTCCAGCAGCGACAGGTGCGCGGCGGTGTGCAGCGCCGTGTCCGGCAGCAGCACGGCCTGCGCGTCGGCGACGTCCGCCGCCCGCGCCAGCGTGAGCACGTCCTCCTCCCCCCAGGTGCCGACCTCCGCCGCCGTGACGATCCCCGACGACCGCATTCCGGCCACCTCAAGACCCCCGGCCCGCAGGAACTCCGCGAACAGCACGGCCACGTCCTCCGGGTAGGTCGCGCCGACGGCGACCCGGCTGATGCCGAGCTCCCGGGCCGCGTGCACGAAGGCGAAGGACGTCGAGGAGGCCGGCATCCCGGCCAGCCGGGCGAGGGTCCGCACCTGCTCCTGGGCACCCTCCCAGCCGTGCACGAAGCTGCCGCTGGTGCACGCCCACACCACCGTCTCGACGCCGGCCAGCCGCAGCCCCTCCATGCCCGCGGCGAGCCGCTCGGCGGAACCCATCTCGCGCAGCGCGTCCGCCCGGTGCGCGTCCTCGCCGATGTCGGTGTGGAACAGGTCCACCCGGATGTCGCTGCCCAGGAGCTGCTCGATGCGTGGATAGTCGTCCTCGGCGGAGTGGCCCGGGTAGAGGAATCCGAGTGCGGTCATGTCCAGCCTTCCTGCTGTTCTTCCGGCAGTACGGGCCATACGCGGGCGGCAGCGTCCAGCAGCGCCTGATAAGGCCCCACGGCCCGGGTACCCAGCCGGCGCAGCGCAGCCCACATCGTGACCTGGTTGGCTGACAGGACGGGCATCCGCAGCTCCGCCTCCAGCTGGGGGATCACGTCGTAGGTCGGCAGATTGGTGCAGGAGAGGAAGAGGGCGTCGGCGGAGCCCGGCCGGGCCGCGCGGCGCGCGATGGCCACGACGTCCCGGTAGGGCACCCGCCAGATGTGCCGGGTCAGCCCCATGTAGGCGCAGCCGGTCACGTCCGCGCCGGCCTGCGCCACGTACTCCTCCAGCGCCCGGGTCACGGACCCGGTGTACGGCGTGACCAGCGCGACCCGCCGCGCGCCCAGCTCCGCCAGCGCCTCCAGCAGCGCCCCGGAGGTGGTCAGCGACGGCAGCGCGCCGGCCGCGGTCATCGCCGCGCACATCGCCCGCTCCCCGGCGATCCCGCCGACGAAGCTGCCGGAGGCACAGGCGTAGGCGACGACCTCGGGGGAGACGGCGGTCAGCGCGCGGACGGCCTCGCCGAGCGTCTCGTGCTCGCTGACCAGCCGGGCCAGGTCCAGGCTGACCTCGACCGGCACGAACGGGGTCCGGGTCAGATGCAGTGAGACCTCGTCGGGCACCCAGCGCCACAGCTCGCGGTCCAAAGCGAAGTCGAAGGGGGCCACCACGCCCACGCCCCGCTGCGGGCGGGGGCCGCCGAGAAAGGAGTCCATGGCTGGCACCGGCCTCACGCTGGGAGACGAGTGGGCAACGCATCGAGAGTACGCCCGTGTTGACGAAGGTAGGTTCGGGTGCGAGCGTGGTCAATCCGCGCATGTCAGACGCCGGGAGCCGCCCCGCATGACGCCGACCGCCCCGACCCTTCTGGTCCTCGACGCCGACCCGCCGCCCCGGCTCGGCCGCCTCACCGGCCGCGCCCGGATCGTGCACACGGACGCCGCGCACCTCGCCGAGCGGCTGCCCGGCGCGGACGTGCTGCTGGTGTGGGACTTCACCTCGCACGCGGTGCGGGAGGCGTGGCCCGGGGACGGTCCCCGGCCGCGCTGGGTGCACACCGCGAGCGCCGGCGTGGACCATCTGATGTGCCCGGAACTGGCCGCGTCGGACACCGTGGTCACCAACGCGCGCGGGATCTTCGACCAGCCGATCGCCGAGTACGTCGCGGCCCTCGTGCTGGCGGTCGCCAAGGACCTGCCGCGCACCCTGGACCTCCAGCGGGAGCGGACCTGGCGGCACCGGGAGACCCGGCGGGTGGCGGGCACGCGCGCGTGCGTGGTCGGCTCGGGTCCGATCGGCCGGGCGATCGCCCGCACCCTGAAAGCCCTGGGCGTGACGCCGGCACTGGTCGGGCGGGTGCCGCGCACCGGCGTGCACGGGCCGGCCGACCTGGACCGGCTGATCTCCCGCGCGGACTGGGTGATCGCGGCGGCTCCGCTGACCGAGCAGACGTACCGCATGTTCGACACGCGCCGGTTCGGCGTGATGCAGCCCTCGGCGCTCTTCGTGAACGTCGGCCGCGGGCAGCTCGTCGACGAGGAGGCGCTCGCGCGGGCGCTGAGCCGGCGCTGGATCGCGGGCGCGGCCCTGGACGTGTTCGCCGCCGAACCGCTGCCCGCGGACAGTCCGCTGTGGGAGCTGCCGGGGCTGATCGTGTCCCCGCACATGAGCGGCGACACGGTCGGCTGGCGGGACGCGCTGGGTACCCAGTTCGTGGAGTTGTACGAGCGGTGGGCGGCGGGCAGATCTCTGCTGAACGTGGTCGACAAGGCGCGTGGCTACGTGCCCGGTCACTGAACCCCTGGGAGGGTGCATGCAGCTCACCGACCTGACCGCCGTCCAGCTGCTCGACGGATACCGCAAGGGCGAGTTCAGCCCGGTGGAAGTGACCGAGGAGGCGCTGGAGCGGGCGCGGCGGAGCCGGCCGGAGGTGAACGCGTTCGTGCGGCTCACCGAGGAGGACGCGCTCACCCGGGCCCGCGAGTCGGCGGCGCGCTGGCGGCGCGGTGAGCCGGCCGGGCTGGTCGACGGGGTACCGGTGACGGTCAAGGACATGCTGCTGCTGCGCGGCCATCCCACCCTGCGCGGTTCGAGGACCGTAGCGGAGCAGGGGACCTGGGACGAGGACGCGCCGTCCGTGGCCCGGCTGCGCGAGCACGGCGCGGTGTTCCTCGGCAAGACGACCACGCCCGAATACGGCTGGAAGGGCGTCACGGACTCCCCGCTGACCGGGATCACCCGCAACCCGTACGACCTCACGCGCACCGCGGGCGGCTCCAGCGGCGGCAGCGCGGCGGCCGTCGCGCTCGGCGCGGGCCCGCTGTCACTGGGCACGGACGGCGGCGGCAGCATCCGCATCCCGGCCGCGTTCTGCGGGGTCTTCGGGCTGAAGCCGACATACGGCAGGGTGCCGCTGCATCCGGCGAGCGCGTTCGGCACGCTGTCGCACGCCGGGCCGATGACCCGGGACGCGGCCGACGCGGCCCTGCTGCTCGACGTCATCGGCGGCCCCGACCCGCGCGACTGGTCCGCGCTGCCGCCCGCGCCGGGCTCCTTCACGGAGGTGCTGAGGGACGGGGTGCGGGGGCTACGGGTGGCGTACTCGCCGTCGCTCGGCGGGCAGGTGGCCGTCCAGCCGGGTGTCGCGGCGGCGGTCCGGCAGGCGGTGGCCGCCCTGGCGGACCTCGGCGCGTACGTGGAGGAGACCGACCCCGACTTCAGCGACCCGGTGGAGGCCTTCCACACCCTGTGGTTCAGCGGCGCGGCCCGGCTGACCCAGAACTTCTCGCCGAACCGCCGGCGGCTGCTGGACCCCGGGCTGCGGGAGATCTGCGCGCGGGGCGCCCGGATGAGCGCGCTGGAGTATCTGGCCGCGGTGGACGTCCGGATGAACCTCGGGCGCCGGATGGGCCGCTTCCACGAGCGGTACGACCTGCTGGTGACGCCGACGGTGCCGGTCACGGCGTTCGAGGCGGGCGAGGAGGTGCCGCGGGGGTCCGCTCACCGGCGCTGGACGGGGTGGACGCCGTTCACCTACCCCTTCAACCTGACCCAGCAGCCGGCGGCGAGCGTCCCCGTGGGGGTGGACGAGGCGGGTCTGCCGGTGGGGATGCAGATCGTCGCCGCGCGGCACCGGGACGATCTCGTGCTGCGGGCCGCGCACGCCCTGTTCGAAGCCGGGGTGGCGTCGGCACCGCCGGCCTCCACCATCGCGGCTTAGCGCCGGTGCGGCGGGAAGAGAAACCGGCGGCCCGGCGGCCTACGCCCGCCGGAAGGCCAGCGTCTCCCCCGCCGCCCCCGTCCGCCACAGGTCGTTGCACGCCTCGGCCATCCGGTCGAGGCCGTCGACGACCTGGCCCCAGACGATCCCCGGCACCCAGCCGACGTCGCCGTTGAGGAGCAGGTTGTTGCGCTCGTAGAACAGGGCCAGGTCGACCAGCGTGGCGCCGGGGCGGACCTCGCGGTCGTAGCCGTAGGACGGCGTGCCCAGTTCGGTGCCGGTGAAGGAGAAGTAACAGAGATCGCCGGGGATCGGGGTGACCGTCGGGTTCTCCAGTGGGGGTTCCGTGGAGGCGAAGGGCGGGAAGAGGGCGTAGATCTCGTTGCGCGCGTACTTCGCGTGGTAGACGTCGCCCGCGAGCGGCAGTGCCTCCCACACCGCCGCGCAGGTCAGGGGCGCCCGGTCGGTCAGCAGTCGTGCCGTGCAGTGCACATCCCGCCGCTCCAGCGAGACGGTGACGAATCGTTCGGCCATGAAAACCAGGGTGCATACCCCGCATCCGCTTGGGTAGCCGCGCCGCCATGGCTCCACCACTTGGCAACGACGTACACACAATCCGGTCGGAACACAGACACACGCGGCGCTCGGTGCTCGCGGGCCTCGCGGCGTTCGGCGCGCTGGGCGCGGCGGGCTGTACGCGGGTGGCGGCGGCGTCCGGCAAGGACGGCGGCGATCTGCTGGAACGGCTGCGCGCCCAGGGTGTCGTGCGGCTCGGGATCGCCGGGGAGATTCCCTTCGGGTACATCGACACGGACGGGAAGCTCACCGGGGAGGCGCCCGAGCTGGCGAAGGCCGTCTTCAAGCGGCTCGGGGTGGACCGGGTGCAGCCGGTGCCGACCGAGTTCGGCTCGCTGATCCCGGGGCTGAACTCGCAGCAGTTCGACGTCGTGGCCGCCGGGATGTACGTGAATCCCGAGCGCTGCCGGCAGGTGATCTTCGCGGATCCGGACTACCAGATGCTGGATTCGTTCATCGTCCGCAAGGGGAACCCGATGGGGTTGCACTCCTACAAGGACGTCGTCGCGAAGAAGGCGAAGTTCGCCACCGGCACGGGGTACGCCGAGATCCAGTACGCGGTGGAGGCCGGGTACGAGGAGAGCGACATTCTGATCGTCCCGGACCAGGTGGCCGGGCTGAACGCCGTGGAGGCCGGGCGCGTCGACGTGTTCGCCGGTACGGCGCTCACCACGCGGGAAGTGGTCAAGAAGTCCGCCAAGGCGGAGGCCACCGCGCCGTTCCGGCCTCTGGTCAAGGGCAAACCCCACGTCGACGGCGGCGCGTTCGCGTTCCGGCCGACCGAGACGCGGCTGCGGGACGCCTTCAACGCCGAGCTGCGCAAGCTGAAGAAGAGCGGGGAACTGCTCCGGATCCTCAGGCCCTTCGGCTTCACGGAGGCCGAGATGACGGACCTGACCGCGAAGGAGCTGTGCGGCGGATGACCTCAGGGCTCTGGGAACTGGTACTGAAAGGCGTCTGGACCACCGTCCAGCTGCTGGTGTTCAGCGCGCTGCTGGCCACGGCGGTCTCCTTCGCCGTCGGCATCGCGCGTACCCACCGGCTGTGGATCGTGCGCTTCCTGGCCGGCTTCTACACCGAGGTGTTCCGCGGCACCTCGGCGCTGGTGATGATCTTCTGGGTGTTCTTCGTGCTGCCGGTGGCCTTCGGCTGGCAGCTGGTGCCGATGTGGGCGGGCACGCTGGCACTCGGGCTGACGTACGGCGCGTACGGCACGGAGATCGTGCGCGGCGCGCTGAACGCGGTGGACCCGGCGCAGCGGGAGGGCGGGATCGCGCTCAGCTTCACCCCGGCGCAGCGCCTGAGGCTGATCCTGCTGCCGCAGGCGGTGCCGGAGATGATCCCGTCCTTCTGCAACCTGCTGGTCGAACTGCTCAAGGGCACCGCGCTGGTGTCGGTGATGGGCATGGGCGATCTGACGTTCAGCGCGAACCTGGTGCGGCTGGCCCTCCAGCAGAGCGCGGAGGTCTACACGTACGTGCTCCTGATCTACTTCGCGATCGCCTTCGTGCTGACGCGGCTGATGCGCGGCCTGGAGAAGCGGCTGAAGACCGGGGTCGGCAAGGATCCCGGGACGGAGCGGGCGGCGCGTGAGCTCAAGCGCGCCCAGACGACCGGCGTGGGCGCCGCGGGCGGCGCGGGCATGGGCGGAGGTGCCGCATGAAGTGGGACTGGGACGCCGTCGGCGCGTTCATGCCGGCCTTCTGGCACGGGCTGCTGGTCACGCTGCAGGCGCTGGCGCTCGGTTCGCTGCTGTCCTTCACCCTCGGTCTGGTGTGGGCGCTGCTGATGCGGGCGCCGGCCCGGTGGGTGCGCTGGCCGGTCGGGGTGGTCACGGAGTTCGTGCGCAACACCCCGCTGCTGGTCCAGCTGTTCTTCCTCTTCTATGTGCTGCCCGAGTGGGGCCTGACCTTCTCCGCGCTGGCCACCGGCGTCTTCGCGGTCGGCCTGCACTACTCGACCTACACCATGCAGGTCTACCGGGCCGGTATCGAGGCGGTGCCGGCCGGCCAGTGGGAGGCGGCGACGGCGCTGAACCTGCCCCGGCTGCGGACCTGGACCGCGGTGATCCTTCCGCAGGCGATCCGCCGGGTGGTGCCGGCCCTCGGCAACTACGTGATCGCCATGCTCAAGGACACGCCGATGCTGATGGTGATCACCGTGCCGGAGATGCTCGGGCGGGCCCGGCTCTTCTCCCAGCAGCACTTCCAGTTCACCGAGCCGCTCACCGTGATCGGTGTGGCCTTCATCCTCGTTTCCTACCTGGCCTCCCTTCTTCTGCGAGCACTGGAGCGACGCCTTGTCCGTTGAGACCAGCAAGCAGCCGGCCGCGACCGGCACTCTGCCGACCGAACTGATCCGAATGGAGGGCGTGACCAAGCGGTTCGGGGACAACACCGTCCTCGACGGCCTGAATCTGACCGTGGACACGGGCCGGCACGTCACCCTGATCGGCCCCTCCGGCTCCGGCAAGACCACGATCCTCCGGCTGCTGATGACCCTCGCCAAGCCGGACGAGGGCACGATCACCGTCGACGGGCAGCGGCTGTTCCCGGCGCCGGACAAGCAGGTCCGGGAGGTCCGCAAGAAGATCGGGATGGTGTTCCAGCAGTTCAACCTGTTCCCGAACATGTCGGTCCTGCGGAACCTCACCGAGGCGCCGGTCCGGGTGCTCGGGCTGTCGAAGGACGAGGCCGAGGCGCGGGCCCGGGAGCTGCTGGACCTGGTGGGCCTGGCGGACAAGTGCGACGCGCGGCCGACCCGGCTCTCCGGCGGGCAGCAGCAGCGGGTGGCGATCGCCCGGGCGCTGGCGATGCGGCCCCGGGTGCTGCTGCTGGACGAGGTGACCTCCGCGCTCGACCCGGAGCTGGTCGCGGGCGTGCTCGATCTGCTCAGGGACATCGCGCGCAGCACCGACATCACCATGCTGTGCGTGACCCACGAGATGGGTTTCGCCCGGGACATCTCCGACCAGGTGCTGATGTTCGACGCGGGCCGGGTCATCGAGGCGGGTCCGCCGGAGAAGATCTTCGGCGACCCGGAGCAGGAGCGCACCCGGGAATTCATCAGCGCGGTCCTGTGAACACGGGGGGGGTGAACGGGGGAAGACCCGAGGTCCGGTCACTGGGGCATTCCTCTGGCATATGCCAGAGGATCTCCGCCCCAGTTCGGAGCACGGGCGCGCGCGGCACAATCTCGCCAACCCCTCTCCCCGGCACCCCTTTGACGGCTATCGTGGAGACGATCCGCCGACCCGGAGCGCGGCCGAGGGGGGACCGACCGACATGAGGATCGAACCGACCGCCCCGTACCACTCCGCGCAGGACGCGCTGCGCGTGCTGGAGACCGTGGCCCGGCACTCCGCCGGCGTCACGGACACCCAGCTGGCCCGCCACACCGGCCTCGGCCCTGACCGGCTCACCGCCCTGCTGCGGATGCTGCGCCGCGAGGGCTATGTCGAGCAGATCACCGACGGGGCGTACGTCACCGGCGACACCCTGCGCCGGCTCACCTCGGCCCACGACCGGGAGCAGGCCCTGCACGACAAGCTCCAGCACATGCTGGACCGGCTGCGCGACTCGGTCGGCGCGGCCGTCTACCTGAGCCGGTACGTCGACGGTGAGGTCCGGGTCACCCAGTACGCCGCCGGGCCGACCACCCCGGCGGTCAACGAGTGGGTGGACTTCCGCTGCTCCGCGCACGCCACGGCCGTCGGCAAGAGCCTGCTGACCCAGCTGGACCACAACGCCCGCCGCGACCACCTGTCCCGGCACAAGATGGCCCGGCTCACCTCGCGCACCATCACCAGCGACAAGCTGCTGCTGTCCCGCCTGGAGTCCCAGCCGCCGACCGTGCCGGTCCTGGACCTCCAGGAGTACGCGATCGGCACGGTCTGCGCGGCCGTACCGATCACCGCGGGCGCGTCGGTGGGCTGCCTGGCGCTGTCGCTTCCCGTGGAGCACGCGCACCGGCTGAAGCGTGCGGCGGAGACGCTGAACCGGAGCGCCGCGCCGGTGCTGCTGTCCCTCGCGATCTAGGCGCCGCCCGGGGTGGTCACGAGCACCCCGGGAGACCAGGTAGTATTTTCTTCGTCGCCAGCCGCGGGAAGTGAAAACCGCGGTCGGCGGGAGTCATGCGCCGCTAGCTCAGTTGGTTAGAGCAGCTGACTCTTAATCAGCGGGTCCGGGGTTCGAGTCCCTGGCGGCGCACGAGATCGAAGGGTCCCTCGCGAAAGCGAGGGACCCTTCGGCGTCTTCCGGGGTCAGTGGCCGGTACCCGGACTCCCCCGGGGGCCGCCACCACACCGGATCCGCGCACAGACAGCCCTCCCGCCGCAGCCGGGCCCGCTCGATCTTGTTCGTCGCCGTCACCGGCATCCGCTCCATCACCCGCACGAACCGGGGCGCCATCTTCGTCCCCAGGTCGGGCTGGGCCCGCAGGAACGCCGCGAACCCCGCCGGGTCGAAGGTCCCGGCGACGGCCGCCATCACCTGGTCCCCGGTGACCGGGTCCGGCACCCCGTACACGGCGACGGCGTGCGCGCCCGCGTACCGGGCGAGGATGGTCTCGATCATCGCGGCGGCCAGGTTCTCCCCGTCGACCCTGATCCGGTCGTCGGTACGGCCCGCGAAGTACAGATAGCCGTCGGCGTCCCGGCAGAAGAGGTCGCCGGTCCAGTACGCGCCTCCCCGGCGCCGCTCGGCCTCGGCGGCCGGGTTGCGCCAGTACCCCTCGAAGGGGTTCGGCGCCCGGTTGACCAGCTCGCCTATCGCCTCCCGGCCGTTCAGCAGCCGCCCGGCGCCGTCGAAGACGGCCGGCGGGCACTCCCGCCCGGTGGCGGGGTCCAGCACCACCAGGCCGGGCCCGGCCGGACCCACCGCCCCCGCCGGGGTGCCGGGCGCCCACTGGATCGCCGCCCCGCCCTCGGAGGAGCCGTAGCCCTCCACCAGCCGCACCCCGAACCGCCGCTCGAAGGCCGCCGCGTCCACCGCGCCGGCCTCCGTGCCGAAGCCGAGCCGCAGCGGGTTGGCGCGGTCGTCGGGGCGCGGCTCGGTGGCGAGGAGGTACTGGACGGCCCGGCCGACGTAGGTGAAGTAGGTCGCGCGGTAGCGGCGGACGTCGGGCAGGAAACCGGAGGCCGAGAAGCGGCGGCGCAGTGCCACCCCGGCGCCGGCGGCCAGTGCGGGCGCCCAGTCGGCGATCACCGCGTTGCCGTGGAACATCGGCATGCAGACGTAGTGCACGTCGTCCGCGCGCACCCCGAACTGCCGGACCAGGGCCTGCCCGGCGGCCGCCAGCCGGCCCTGGGAGCAGATCGCCGCCTTGGGGGCGCCGGTGGAGCCGGAGGTGAAGTACAGCAGCAGCCGGTCGGCCGGCCTCGCCCGGGACGGGTCGGGCACGGCGTCGGCGTAGGGCGCGAGCAGGGCGGCGTACTCGGGGGTGTCCGTCACGAGGAGCCGCACCCCGGGCAGCTCCAGCCCGGCCAGCAGCGGCAGGTGGGCCCGTTCGGTGACCAGGAGCGGGCACTCGGTGTGCCCGATGTCCCGGGCCAGCTCGGGGCCGCGCCGGGTGGGGTTGATTCCGGCGACGGCCGCGCCGGCGAGCGCGGCGGCGCCGAGCCACAGTGGGAACTCCTCGGTGTTGTCGAGCAGCACCCCGATGTGCGGTACGGCGCCGGGTGGCAGCAGGTCGGTCAGCAGCGCGGCCCGGGCGGCGGCGCCCGCGGCCGTCTCGTGGTGCGTCAGCACCCGGTCCTCGCACCACAGCCCCGGCCGGTGGTCACCCCAGCGCGCCGCGACCAGTGCGGCGACCGTCGTGGTCTCCATGGCCGGGCAGGGTAACTGACGGAGCGTCAGATGAGGAGGGCTACGGCAGCAGACCGCCCGACTCGGCGAACATCATGTGGACCACGGCCATGAACCCGATGCAGAAGGCACCGGCCACGCCGAGGAAGGCCAGCCCGAAGCCGGTGCCGACGGCGAGGCTGCCGGGCGCCGGCGGCTTGGCGGTGGCCTGCTGGGGAAGCTCCGGCAGGTAGCGCACGGTCACGAAGTCGCCCTCCAGGACGGTCGCCGGGCCGTCCTCCTCCTCGAAGCGGACCGTGCGGCCGTCGCGGGTCGTGAACTCGTAGACGTGGTGCAGGGTCGTGCGCACGGACGTGTCCCCGCCGCCCCCGCTGGTCGTCGTGTACATCCGCAGGCAGCGCGCCTCGGCGGTCAGGCCGTGCGCCCACGTCCTGCTGATCCGCCGCGCACGGCGGACCAGCAGATACGCGGCGGAGACGAACGCCGCGAACATGAGGCCGGGCACGGCGTAGAAGAACAGTTCCATGAGGTCCCCCGTGGTCAGGTACGCCGTCCCCGCTCGGTCGGCGTGCGAGGAACGTACCCGGCACGCCGGGTGGCCCGCCTCAAGAGAAGCTCAGTATCAGAATCGAGACAGTGTGATCCACTCGTGCACGAGGAAGACCGCACAGGCCCCGAGAAGCACCAGCCAGACGACCGCGGCCGCCATGGCCTTGCCGGGCTCGGGCTCGGTGGCGGTGGCCTTTTCCGGCTCCTGCGGGGCGTAGTACACGCGGACCATGTCGCCGGCGCCCCTCTCGCTCGGACCGCCGGCCTCCTTGAAGCGCACGGCCCGGCCGTCCTGCGCCGTGAAGTCGTACTCGTGCCACTGCACCCGCCTGGCGACGTTGTTGACCACCTGTGCGGTGACCCAGGCACGCACGACCCGCGCCTGCGCGGTCAGCCCGCTCTCCCAGGCCGAGCGCCGCTGCCGGGTCCGGCGGACCAGAGCCACCGCGGTGAAGACCATGAACCCGAGCATGCCCGCCATGGATATGTTGAACAGGGCGTCCACAGGTACCCGTACCCCCGTATATCGGTGTTGAGGACTCACGTGCGCCGGGGCCGTCGACACGGCGCCGGCGCACGCGGACCTTACCCGAACGGGATCAGAAGGTGACGTCCGAGCAGGCGTAGAACGCGTTGCCCGTGTCGGCGATCGTCCACACCGCGAGGATGACGTGATGCCCGCTCAGGCCGGTGGGCAGCGTGCCGCTGTGGCTGAGCGTGGCCGGCGGGCGCTGGCCGTTGTAGGGCACCGTCAGGAACGGGGTGAGGTTGAGGTCCGAGCGGGCGAGGTTGTGGTTCTGGTTCCAGCCCGGCTTGGTGACGTAGTACTTGAAGTCCGTCGTGGCGTGCATGGCGGTGAACTGCCAGCGGAAGGTGTACGACTGGCCACCCGTCACCCTGGTGGTGGGCCAGGCCCCGCCGGACGGCGTCCTCGGCGAGCTGAGCTGTGAGAACTGGCCCAGGCCCGCGTTGCATATCTGGCCGTCGGCGGGTCCGCCGGCCGGGAAGCCCTTGGGGCCCTCGACACTCTGCGGCTCCCACTGGATCTGGCCGCAGTTGGCGACGGTGCCGTTCTGACAGAGCTTCTGCCTGCTGATGGGGAGGTCGGTGTAGCCGTGCCCGCTGGCACCGCCGGTGGAGAGCGCGAACGCTCCGGCGGTCACCGCGCCCAGCACGACCGCGGACAACTTGGTCTTCGTGCGCATGCTGCCGCTCCTGGGGAACGTGGGGAGTTCGGTGAGCTGTGCAGGTAGGTCTAGACCAAGTCTCAGGTTATTGCCGTTAGTTGAACATGTCCATACCAATCGAGGGTCCGCTGCCGGACCGGTCACACCGGCTCGCCGCGCCCCGAGCAGAACGCCACCGTGAGGTCCCGCACCAGCACCTTGCGCTCGTAGTCGTCCAGTTCGACCAGACCGCGCATGGTCAGCCGGGTCACCGTGTCCTCCACCGAGTCCACCACCGAGCTGAGCAGGGTGGCCCGCTGCCGGGCGTCCAGCGCGGCGATCCGGCGCCGGTGCACCGCGGCGGCCACCTCGGGGGCGTGCTCCACCCGGACCGGCTGCACGGAGAACACCTCCACGCCGACCGGCGCGGTCTCCGTCGCCACCAGCCGGGTCAGCGCGTCCCCGGCCGCCGTCGCCCCGCCCCGCACCCCGCCCGCCGCCTCCACCGGCACCCGGGCCAGCGCCGCCTCCACGCACTCGCGCAGGTACGTCTCGTGGTCCTCGACGCCGAGCAGGGCCCGCGCGGTGTCGCGCACCCGCCACACCACCAGCACGACCACCCGCAGCGCCAGCCCGTCGGGGTCCACCGCCGGCATCACCTCGCTGCGCCAGTGCCGCAGCCGCACGTCCACCCGGCGGCGCAGCACCAGCGGGTTCACCCACAGCAGCCCGGTGCGCCGGACCGTCCCGCGGTAGCGGCCGAACAGGCCGAGCACCCAGGCCCGCCCGGTCCGCCCCCGGGCCAGCCCGCCGAAGCCGACCACGCCGAGCATTCCGGCCCCGGCGTACGCGGCCCACTGCGCGACACCGAGGCCCGCACCCGCGTACGCCGGCAGCCGCAGCGCCTCCGCGGCGAGCGGCGGAAGCAGCCCCGCCCACCAGGTGGTGGCCAGGCAGCCGGTGAGCCCGCAGGCCCCGGTGAGCACCCCGGCCGCGCCCGGCAGCACCCGCGCCGGGCGTTCCGCCAGCTCCGGGTCGACCTCCGGCAGCGGCCGTCTGCGCACCGGCGCCGTGCGGTGCAGGCGGGGCTGCTCGCCGGTGCCCTGCCGGCGGGCCACCACGGCCGGCTTGAGCGGCACCCGCACCGGGTCGGGATCGTCCCGGAAGAGCAGGTGGACGGGGATCTCGGTGGTCCCCTCGTTGTGGATCAGACGGGTCGGCCGGATGCCGTGGCCCGCCGCACCGCCCTCCGGCTGCCCCTCGGATTCGGGCGGTGTGTGGGATGTGGTCGTACTCATGCGTGCTCCAGCCTCCGCGCCAGACGCGTCATGAACAGGGGGTGGGGGTGTACGGGGTGGTGCCGGGGCCGCCCCGGGCGGGCGGGCGCGGCTAGGCGAACAGGCGGCGCCAGGTCTCCGGGCCCGGATAGCCGTCCGCCGCGCCGCCCCGCCAGCCCTGGGTGCGCTGGAAAGCCTCCACGGCCCGCCGGTCCGCCTCGCCCCAGTGCGGACCCGGACCGAGGGCATAGAACCGGCCGAACCCTTTCTTCACCAGCTGAACACCGAGCCGGGTGACGTAGTCGTTGGTCGCGCCCGGCCGGAAGTACTGCCGGCCGGGGTAGCCGGGCACCCCGTGCGAGGCGGGTGCGGCGAGGCCGGCCGCCCCGGTCGTGATGTCCTTGCCCTTGCGGGTGACCAGCAGGTCCCAGGTGCGCGGCCCGGGCAGCCCGTCGGCCACGTCGCCCGTCCAGCCCTGGGCCCGCTGGAACGCCTGGGTGGCGCGCCGGTCCGCCTCGCCCCAGACCGGACCCGGGCCCTTGTCGTAGTACGCGCCCGCGCCCCTGGCGATCAGCATCTCGCCGAGCAGGGTGACGTACGTGTTGTCGGCGCCGGGCCCGAAGTAGGCGGCACCCGGGTAGCCGACCGCCGTCTTCACGGACGCCGCCGCCGCGGCGCCGGCCGCGCCCTTCGTCACGCCCTTGTAGCGGTAGGGGACGTACTTGTCGGTGTGGCTCCAGTAGGGATAGGGGGTGGTCTGGCGGCGGGTGCGCGGGGGCGTCTGCTCGTAGACCGTGTAGTAGGTGTGGGTGTAGTCGGTCCAGCCGCCGAAGATCACGACATGGGACCCTTTCTCCGGGTCGTCCGGGTTGTGGTAGAGCAGGATGTCACCGGGCTGGAGCTCCTCCTTGGTGATCTTCACTCCGAACTGGCCGAGGCTGCCCGTCCACTCGTTGC
The DNA here is from genome assembly GCF_055607665.1 of Streptomyces sp. NPDC036984. NCBI lineage: Bacteria > Bacillati > Actinomycetota > Actinomycetes > Kitasatosporales > Streptomycetaceae > Streptomyces > Streptomyces sp. NPDC036984. The sequence goes on along the minus strand of NZ_JBVJRL010000008.1, from coordinate 191,911 downwards.
CCGGCAGGCCCCAGGCCATGGAGACATAGCCGGAGCAGTCCTGCCGGTAGCCGTCGGACCAGAAGGCGTACATGCTGTACGGCACCTGCGCGGCCACCCAGATCTTGGCCCGGTTGATGATGTCGGTCCGGGTGGTGGCGGGGATCGGGACGGTGGTGGAGCCCTCGGGCTTGCCCGCCGGGCCGTGCAGCGGGGCCTTGGCGCCCTGGGGGGTGTCGGGCTCGCCGTCGCCGGGCAGGGCCTGGCGGTGCGGGGAGTGGCCGGGGGTGAGGGCGGCAGCCTGGGGAACCGCGCCGAGGGCGGCGGAGGCGGCGGCCGCGACCACCACCGTGCGGGCCCTCCCGCGGCCGGGCGGCGGGCCGGGAGCCGGCCGCCCCCGGTGGACACAGCCGGGGCAGTCGCAGTCGCTCCCGGGGTCGATGTCCTCGAACACCGGAGCGATCATGCGATCTGCCTCACATTCGGGGGTGATTTGTCCGCGAGTGTGCACGTTGATCAGTTTCCCAACTGTGGTCAGACCGCGCATTTTGACGGTCCGAATGATGTACGCGTCCCCTCCTGGCGGCCGTCCGCCACCTCCCGGCGGTCAGAAGCACCCCTCCAGGTCAGGTAGAGTTTTCTTCGTCAGCAGGCGCCGCTAGCTCAGTTGGTTAGAGCAGCTGACTCTTAATCAGCGGGTCCGGGGTTCGAGTCCCTGGCGGCGCACCGACCGGAAAGCCCCTCGCGGAAGCGGGGGGCTTTTCGTATGCCCTCCGCCCGAATGGCCGGATACCCTCTGGCCATGGCAGCCCGGGACCTTCAGGAGCGGATCAAGAAGCTGATCGTGGACCAGCGGCTGCCCTCGGGCGCCCCGCTGCCCACCGAGCCCGAGCTGATGCGGCTCCTCGGGGCGAGCCGGAACTCGGTGCGGGAGGCGCTGAAGGCGCTCCAGGCGATGGGGATCGTGGAGATCCGGCACGGGTTCGGGACGTACGTCGGCTCGATGTCGTTCGCGCCGATGATCGAGGGGCTGGCCTTCCGCACCGTCGCCGGCCACTACCGCGGCGAGGACTCCCTGCTCCAGCTGCTGGAACTGCGCGAGGCCGTGGAGACCGGGCTGGTGTCGCGGCTGGCCGGGCGGCTGCCGGAGGCGGACCTCGTGGCACTGGAGGCGCTCGTGGAGCGCATGGAGCGGGAGGCCGCCGAGGGGGCCGGGCTCGCCGAGACCGACCGCGCCTTTCACGCCACCCTCTACCGGGGGCTGGACAACGTGCTGCTCGGCGAGGTGCTGGAGGCGTTCTGGGACGCCTTCCACCGGGTGCAGCAGGACCTGGTGGAGGTGGCGCAGGATCCGCGGGTCACCTGCCGCCAGCACCGGGAGATCCTGGACGCGGTGCGCTCCGGCGACTCGCTGCGGGCCGAGCGGGCCATAAGAGAGCACTTCGGCAACATCCGCACCCGGCTGTCCCCGGTGGCCGTGTCCAACGGGTGAACCGGCTCAGCGGACCGTCCCGGTGAGGTAGGCGGAGACCACCACGTTCGCCGTGTAGCTGCGGCTGGCCCGGTCGAAGGAGCCGCCGCAGGTGATCAGGCGGAGTTCGGCCCGGCCCGGTTCGCGGGCGCCGTAGGCCAGCCGGGCGTCGAAGCCCTCGCGGGGCAGGACGCGGACGTCGTCGACGGTGAACTCGGCGACCCTGCCGTCCGCACGCACCACCCGGACCCTCTCGCCGGGCTGGACGGTGCTGAGCTGGTAGAAGACGGCGGGCCGGGACTCGGTGTCGACGTGCCCCACCAGCAGGGCGGCCCCCGCCGCGCCGGGCTTGGGGCCGGCGCCGTACCAGCCGACCACGCCCGGCTGGTCGTAGGGCGGAGGATCGACGGCACCCTGGGCGTCCAGGCCGCGGGCCACCACCGGGGCCTGGACACCGAGCCGCGGGATGTCGACGCGCTGGGGCAGCGCGTCACCCAGGGGCTTCGCCGGGCGCGGCAGCAGGGCGGGGTCGGCGGGGTGGCCGAGGCTGAAGACGTCGCCCGTGGTGGGGCCGTCCGTGCTCGGCTGGACACCGGTGACCCCGCGCCCCCACAGCCACAGCCCGAACAGCAGCAGCGCCCAGGCCAGACCGGTCACGAGCCGCCCGCCGCCCGGGCCGCGCGCCTGGTCGTCGGACATGGCTCAGCGGGTGCCGCGGCTCCGGCGGGCGCGCAGCCCGACCGCGACCGCGGCGACCCCGGCGAGCGCCAGGCCGGTCACGGCCTGGACGGTGTCGGGGCCGGAGCCGCTGGTGGCCACCGTGGCGAAGTGCGCCGCGCCGCCGCCGCCCGCGGGGACCGGGGCGACGGGCGAGGCGGGGGCGGTGGACGGCCGGGTGGGCTCCGCCGGCCGGGCACCTCCCGCCGCCATGACGGTGATCCTGCCGGTGATCACTTGGTCGGCGCAGGTGATCTTCACGGTGTAGGCGCCCGGCTCCAGGGCGGAACGGACGCGGGTCTCGCCGGCCAGGATGCCCTGGGCGCCGGTCAGCCGGGCGTCGGCGACGAAGGCGGCCGAGGCGGCCGTGCCCTGCTCGCCGGCGCAGCCGCTGACCCGCAGGGTGACGTCGTCGCCCGGCGCCGGGGTGGCGGGGGTCAGGGTGACCGAGCCGCCGTCCGCCGCGTGGGCGGCCGGGGCGACCGCGGCGACGGCGAGGAGTGCGGTACAGAGAGTGAGGCGTAGTGAGCCCATCGTGAACCTCCAGTACCAGGAGACTCCCCCGCTCAGGGCGCTCCCGCATCCTCGGGAGGCGCCCCGCTGCTCCGAACGGGTGACACCGGGTTTCGGCCGGGCGGACCCCCGCGCTCAGACCAGGTCGACCAGGTCCGCGATGGAGTCGACGACCTCCGACGGGCGGAACGGGTAACGGTCGATGGAGTCGGGCTGGGTCACGCCGCTGAGCACCAGGAACGTGCGCATCCCGGCCTCCAGGCCCGCCAGCACGTCGGTGTCCATGCGGTCGCCGATCATCGCGGACGTCTCGGAGTGGGCGCCGATCGCATTCAGCCCGGCCCGCATCATCAGCGGGTTCGGCTTGCCGACGAAGTACGGCTTCTTGCCGGTCGCGGCGGTGATCAGGGCGGCGACCGAGCCGGTGGCGGGCAGGTCGCCCTCGATGGAGGGGCCGACGTTGTCGGGGTTGGTGGCGATGAACCGGGCACCGTTGTTGATCAGCCGGACGGCCTTGGTCAGGGCCTCGAAGGAGTAGGTGCGGGTCTCGCCCAGGATCACGAAGTCGGGGTCGTGGTCGGTGAGGATGTAGCCGATGTCGTGCAGTGCGGTGGTCAGGCCGGCCTCGCCGATGACGTAGGCGCTGCCGCCGGGCCGCTGGTCGTTCAGGAACTGGGCGGTGGCCAGGGCCGAGGTCCAGATGTTGTCCACCGGCACGTCCAGGCCCATGCGCCGCAGCCGGGCGTGCAGGTCGCGGGCGGTGTAGATGGAGTTGTTGGTGAGCACCAGGAAGGGTCGGCCGGACTCGCGCAGCTTCTTCAGGAAGGCCTCGGCGCCGGGGATCGGCACCCCCTCGTGGATCAGGACGCCGTCCATGTCGGTGAGCCAAGACTCGATGGGCTTGCGGTCTGCCATGTTGTGCGTCTCCTGGCGTACGTACGGTCGAGAAGCGGGGGCGCCGGAACCACGGCGTACCGACGCCCCCAGCCTAGTCAGGACCGGTGGATCCTGACCCTGTCGATCACCGGTTAACCGCTTGTCCGCCGGCAGTGGGTGCGGGGTCGGCTGCCGGTGGCGGGCTTCCAGTCCTCGACGTAGGACGTGAAGTTCTCGGCGCACGTAGGGCAGGGCGAAGGTGGCGAGCTTGCCGCCGGTGCCGGCCGGGAACCGGATGCCGAGGTGGGGCATGGTCTCGGACCGGGCGTAGTTCATCTGCACATCGCCGAGGAACATCCGCCCGGACGCGGGCCGGACGAACCCGGCGACCGCCCGCAGCGCAGCCCTGGTTCAGCCGCGGCCGGGGGCGCGCGGGTGCGGGACCGGACCCCGGTTCAGCGGCGGCCGCGGGCCAGCAGGAACGCGCCGGCGCCCACGCCGAGCAGGGCCGCGCCGGCCGCGAGCAGCCCGTGGGCGAGCCCCGGCCCGGTGCGGGCCAGCTCGCGCGCCCGCTCGCCGGCCTCCCGCGCCTCCTCGGCGAAGGGCAGGGTGGAGTCCGGGGTGGCGTCGTCGGCGGGGGCGGGGGTGGGAGCGGTGGCCGGTGCACTGCCGGACGGGGTCACCGTCACACCGCCGGCGTCCTGCCCGTCCTGCACCTGCTGCGCCTCCTCCTCTTGCTGCTCTTGCTCCTCTTGCTCCTCTTGCTGCTCTTGCTCCTCTTGCTCCTCTTGCTGCTCTTGCTCCTCTTGCTCCTCTTGCTCCTCTTGCTCCTCTTTCCCGCCGATCCCGAAGCGGTACGCGTCGGACTCCCCGACCCAGTCCCCGTCCTGGCCCCGCCGCTGTACGACGGCGGCGTTGGCGGTGACCTGGCCGGCCGCGGTGTCGGAGGTGAGCGCGAGCCGGACCCGGACGCTGACGGTCCCGCCGGCCGGCACGGTGAACCCGCCGAACCCGGTGCCGTCCAGCACTCCGACCAGCTCCTGCTCGTCGGTGCTCTCGAAGGCCACCGGCCGCATACGGGAGCCGTCGTAGAAGTCCAGCCGGGGCTGTGACGGGCGCAGCGCGCGCTGGTCGTCCACGAGGACCACGACCGGGTGGATGCCGGCACAGGCCCGGCCGGTGGTGTTGGTGAGGTCGATGTACCAGGTGCCGTATCCGCCGCCCGCCTCATAGGAGTCGGGCCCGCCGCGGATCCGGGTGGCCAGCGGGAAGGTCCCCGCGTCGGCGGCGACACAGGACGGGGCCGAGGCGGCGGCGTAGGCGGCTTCCGGCGACGCGGGGGCGCCGACGGGGACGACGACGGCGGCGGCGGCTGCGGCAAGGCAGAGTGACAGGGGCGTGCACAGTCGCATGAACACATGACCATGCCGGGCGGCCCTGGGGATCGGGCGGCACCACTCGGCGGGCGGGGCCGAAGTCCGCTCGATCGGCGGAGCCGGCACCGTTCACGCCCGGCAGGGTCACTTCCCCGCGCGCCTGATCGAGAACACCGGCGTGCCTGCGAGCGGATCCGGGGGATGTCCCCTGCTGCACGAACGTGGCGGAGGCTCCCCGCCGGCGCGGGCAAGCGACAGCACAGGGTTCCCCGGCACCACCATCACCCGTCCCCCCGCCCGAACAACGGCGCCAACAGCAACTGCGCAGCCCCCTCGGCCACCGCCCGCTCCCCTCGCGGAGCGACCCGCACCGGCACCGACCGCCCACGCACGCCCTCTTGTCGAGCCCGCGCGGCCAACACCTCCGCCACCCCTCGCACATACACCTCGGGCGCTCCGGCAACCGTCCGCCCGCCGAGCAGCACCACATCGATGTCCAGCAGCCCCACCAGATTCCCGGCCGCCACGCCCAGCACCCGCGCCGCCTCGGCCGCCTCCCCCCGCGCCACGGCCCCGAGGCACAGCGCCTCCACGCACCCCCGGTTCCCGCACTCGCACAGCGGCCCGTCCAGCCGGATCACCTGGTGTCCGAACTCCCCGGCCCCGGTCCGCGCCCCGCGGTGCACGCTGCCGCCGATCACGAGCCCGGCGCCGAGCCCCGTACCCAGATGCAGATAGGCGAAGGACGGGCCCGCCGCGTCCTTCGTACCCTCGACCGCCAGCCCCAGAGCGGCGGCGTTGGTGTCCTTGTCCACCACCACCGGCACCCCCAGCCGTTCCGCGAGTGCGTCCCGCAGCGGAAAGCCGTCCCACTCGGGGAACCCGGTGACCCGGTGCAGCACCCCCCGCGCATGATCCAGCGGCCCCGGAAGCGCCACCCCCACCCCCACCAGTGACCCGACCCCGGCGAGCCCGACCCCGGTCACACCACCGACCGCCCCCGACACACCCACCGCGCCACCGGACGCCTCACCGGCAGCCTCCCCACCCTCGGACGCCCCTACGGCCACCCCACCGACAGCCCCCGCCCCTCCGGCCACCCCACCGACAGCCCCCGCACCTCCGGCCACCCCACCGACAGCCCCCGCACCTCCGGCCGCCCCCTGGGCAGCCCCGGCGCCACCAGACACCCCACCGGCCACCCCACCGACCACCGCCGCCGCCACCGCACCCGCACCCGCACCCGCACCCGGCGCCGTCCCCCCGCCGTCCGCGCCCAGGCGCTCCCCCACCAGCCCCTCGACCACCCCGCACACCGCCCCCAGCACGGCCTCCGCCCCCGCCCCCAGGTCCAGTTCCGCGCGCCGCTCCCCCACCACGGCCCCGTCCAGATCCAGCAGCACCACCCGCAGCTCGTCGCGGTCCAGGTGGACCCCGACCGCATGTCCCGCCTCCGGGACCAGCCGCAGTACGGTCCGCGGCTTGCCGCCGGTCGACGCCCGCCGCCCGGCCTCCACCACGAACCCCGCCTCCCGCAGCCGCGCGGTGATCTTGCTGACGGCCTGCGGGGTCAGGCCGGTGCGCTCGGCCAGCTCCAGCCTGCTGATGCCCTCGGCCCCGGCGTCCCGCAGCAGCCCCAGCACCAGCGCGGTGTTGTGACTGCGCACCGCCCCCAGATTCGCACCCGCCGGTCCGCCGTTCCGCGTGGTCCTCGTCCTGTTCACGCCACCCATTCTGCCCCCCGCTTGCACTTTCGCAACAGCGTTGCCAAAGTGGAGGGCATGACTGCTACGCCCCTCCGCGTCGGCCTGATCGGCTACGGCCTCGCCGGCTCCGTCTTCCACGCCCCGCTGATCGCCGCGACCGAGGGCCTCGCCCTGGACACCGTGGTCACCTCCAGTCCGGAACGGCAGCAGCAGGCACGCACCGAGTTCCCGGACGTGGCGCTCGCCGCCGGCCCCGAGGAGGTGTTCGACCGCGCGGCCGAGCTCGACCTGATCGTCATCGCCTCCCCGAACAAGACGCACGTCCCGCTGGCCACGGCCGCCCTCGAGGCGGGCCTGCCGGTGGTCGTGGACAAGCCGGTCGCCGGCACCGCCGCCGAGGCCCGCGCGCTCGCCGCCCTCGCCGAGGAGCGCGGCCTGCTCCTGTCGGTCTTCCAGAACCGCCGCTGGGACAACGACTTCCTGACCCTTCGCCGGCTCCTGGCGGACGGTGCACTCGGCGACGCCTGGCGCTTCGAGTCCCGCTTCGAACGCTGGCGCCCCCAGCCCAAGGGCGGCTGGCGCGAGTCCGGCGACCCCGCAGAGATCGGAGGTCTGCTCTACGACCTCGGCAGCCATGTCGTCGACCAGGCCCTGGTCCTCTTCGGCCCGGCCACCGAGGTCTACGCCGAGACGGACATCCGCCGCCCCGGCGCCGAGACCGACGATGACACCTTCATCGCCCTCACCCACGCGAGCGGAGTCCGTTCCCACCTCTACGTCTCCGCCACGGCCGCCCAGCTCGGCCCCCGCTTCCGCGTGCTCGGCTCGCGCGCGGGCTACGTCAAGTACGGCCTGGACCCCCAGGAGGCGGCTCTGCGCGAGGGCAGCCGCCCCGGCACCTTCGCCGACTGGGGCGCCGAGGACCAGTCCCTGTGGGGCCGCCTCGGGTCCGGCGAGTCCCCGCTGACCGGCGGCGGCACCCCCGTACCGACCCTCCCCGGTGACTACCCCGCCTACTACGCGGCCGTCGCCGGCGCCCTGCGCGGCACCGGCCCCAACCCGGTGACCGCCCTGGAGGCGGCCGCCGCCCTCGACGTACTGGAAGCGGCCCGCAGGTCCGCCCGGGACAAGGTGACGGTGACCCTCTGATGCCCCAGATCACACCCAGGACCACCCCCGAGCTCACCCCGTCGGTCGAGGAGCTGGAGGCGCAGCAACGCCGCCTGGTCTTCCGGACGTTCACGTACGACGACGCCTGGGCGCTCGGCTCGCTGCTGGTCGAGCTGGCCCGGGAGCGGCAGGCCCCGGTCGCCATCGACATCCACCGCGCCGGACAGCAGCTCTTCCACGCGGCCCTGCCCGGATCCACCCCGGACAACGACGCCTGGATCGCCCGCAAGCGCCGGGTGGTGGAGCGCTACGGCGCCGCCTCCTACCTGGTCGGCGCCCGCTTCCGGGCCAAGGGCAGCACCTTCGAGGAGTCCTCCCGTCTGGACCCGGACGCGTACGCGGCGCACGGCGGCTCCTTCCCGATCACGGTCGAGGGCGTCGGTGTGATCGGCGCGGTGACCGTCTCCGGCCTGCCCCAGCTCCAGGACCACCGGTTCGTGGTGGAGGCGCTGGAGAAGTTCCTCGGCCGTTCGGCCGGCTGAGGGAACGGCGGGAATCATCCGGGACGGCCCTCCGGTTGGCAGTGGCGGAAGACGTGACGATCACGGCACCGCCCACCACCGGAGGGACCACACCCGATGACCACTTCGCTGAAGGAGTCCGTCGGCCGCTACGGCATCTGGAGCTTCGAGCTGCGCTCGGAGGACCCGGCCCGGCGCGGCGAACTGGAGGAGGCCGCAGCCGAGTTGGAGGAACTCGGGTACGGCGCCATCTGGCTGGGCGGCAACAGCACGGCGGACAACGCGGCCCCGCTCATCGGGGCGACGCGGCGCGTCACCGTCGGCACGAGCATCCAGAGCGTCTGGCAGCAGGACGCGGCCACGACGACGGCCGGCTTCGCCGAGCTGGAGGCGGCCCATCCCGGCCGCTTCGCGCTGGGCCTCGGGGTGAGCCACGGCCCGCTGGTGAAGGACTACAGCCGCCCGTACGCGGCGATGGTCGACTACCTCGACGCGCTGGACAAGGCGGGCGTTCCCGCCGGCCGCCGCGTGCTGGCCGCGCTGGGGCCCAGGATGCTGGGCCTGTCCGGCAACCGCGCGGCGGGCGCGATCCCCTACCTGGTCACGCCCGAGCACACCGTCCGGGCCCGCGAGATCCTGGGTGAACAGCCCCTGCTCGCGCCCGAGTTCAAGGTGGTCCTGGAGAGCGACCCGGCCCGCGCCCGGGAGACCGCCCGCGCCTACCTCGCCCGCTACCTGGAACTGCCCAACTACACCGGCAACTTCCTCCGCCTGGGCTTCACGGACGACGACGTCACGGACGGCGGCAGCGACCGCCTTGTCGACGCGGTCTTCGCCTGGGGCGACGAGGACCGGATCCGTGAACGCATCACGGCCTTCCACGAGGCGGGCGCGGACCACGTGGCCCTCCAGGTGGTGACGGCGAACACAGACGGCACCCTCCCGAGGGAGGAATGGCGCCGCCTGGCTCCATTGCTCGGGTGACCGGTCCCGCCCAAGGGGCGCGGGGCCGTGTTCGACGTGCGGCTCCGCGGCGCGGGCGCGAGCGGCCACGGCGGACCCGCAGCCGCCGGACGCGCGCGGCCCCCGCCCTCTCAGGCCCTGTCGTCAAGTTCCCGCCTGCCGCCCTCCGGGCGGACGACGGGAGTGTGAGGACGGGACCTAGGGGGCTTCGTTTGGATCAGCCCGGGTCCGCGACGCCCGGCATGGCACCTCGCCGCGTTGTCGGACCACCCGAGTACGCCCAGTACGCGGGTGATCCTCCGCCTTGCGATGCACCGCACCATGCGCCGCGGCCTGATCCGACCTGATCCAAACGAAACCCCCTAGGCGTCCTTGAGCTCCTGCCGCTGCCGGCCGAGCCCGGCGATCTCCAGCTCGACCACGTCCCCGGCCCGCAGATACGGCTTCGGCTCGGGCTGCCCCATGGCCACCCCCGCGGGCGTCCCGGTGTTGATGACGTCCCCGGGGTACAGCGTCATGAACCGGCTCAGGTACCGCACGACCTCCCCGACGGGGAAGATCTGCTGGGCCGTCGTGCCGTCCTGCTTCAGCTCCCCGTTCACCCACAGCCTCAGCGACAGATCCTGCGGGTCGGCGACCTCGTCGGCCGTCACCAGCCAGGGCCCCAGCGGGTTGAACGTCTCGCAGTTCTTGCCCTTGTCCCAGGTGCCGCCGCGCTCGATCTGGAACTCCCGCTCGGAGACGTCGTGCGCCACCGCGTAGCCGGCGACGTGCGCGAGGCCCTCCTCGGCCGAATCCAGGTAGCGGGCCGTGCGGCCGATGACGACCGCGAGCTCGACCTCCCAGTCGGTCTTGGCCGAGCCGCGCGGTACCAGCACCGTGTCGTGCGGCCCGACGACCGTGTCCGGCGCCTTGAGGAAGACGACGGGCTCGGGGGGCGGCTCGACGCCCGTCTCGCGGGCGTGGTCGTGGTAGTTGAGCCCGATGCACACGACCTTCCCGATGCGGCCGAGCGGGGGCCCGATCCTGAGGCCGGCCGGGTCCAGCGCGGGCAGCTCACCGGCCTCGGCCGCCGCCCGCACCCGGTCGAGCGCCGTGTCGTCGGCGAGGAGCGCACCGTCGATGTCGTCCACGAGGCCCGACAGGTCCCGCAGGGTCCCCTCGGCGTCGAGCAGTGCGGGGCGCTCGGCCCCGGCCGTACCGACTCGCAGCAGCTTCATGGTCACAATCTCCCTCGATCGCGGGGGCGCCCGGCCGATGGGTGCAGCCATCGGAGGACTGGCCGATCCTCCAATTCCGCCGTCCAGTCCGCAAGACCCTGTTCACGTACTGGACCGTAACCGGGGCCGCTCGGGGTAGGCGGCGGGCTCAGCGGGACAGCAGGGCCTGTTCCGCCGCGCTCCAGGCCGTACTGGTGACGATGTACAGCGCGGCGGCGAGCGGGACGACCGCCACGGTGACGAGCGTGAAGAAGGACAGGAAGGGTGCGACCCGGGTGACCGCGCCGAGCCCCGGCACCTCCGCACCGGCGACGGCCGGTGCCGGCTGCTCGGCCATGGTCCGCCTGGCGCGCCGGTAGTTGACGGCGGCCACGGCGGCGACGAGGACGAAGAGGCCGACGTAGACCAGCCCGGCCGGGCCGAATATCCCGCCGTCGGCGAGCGCGTCGGACCAGCGCCCGCCGAGCGGTGCCGCCAGCAGCCGGTGGCCGAGCAGGCCGTTGCCCTCCCCGTCGATCGTGGAGCTGGAGAACAGGTGGTAGAGGAGGAAGAAGGCGGGCAGCTGGAGCAGGCTGGGCAGGCAGCCGGAGAGCGGCGAGACCTTTTCCTCGGCGTGCAGTTCCAGCACCGCCTGCTGGAGCCGCTGCGGGTCCTCGGCGTGCTTGGCGCGCAGCTCGGCGACTCTCGGCTGAAGCGCGGCGCGGGCCCGCCTGCCGCGGGCGGCGGCCCGGGACAGCGGGTGGACGAGGAGCCGTACCAGCGCGGTGAACAGGACGATCGCGGCGGCCGCCGCGGAGGCGTGGAAGAGCGGGGTCAGCAGGTCGGCGAGCTGCTCGACCAGATCGGCGAAAACGGACATGGGTGAGCCCTCCGGGGGTCTCGTCGTGCCGGAAGCGAACGGAGAACGGCATGACGACCCGCGCGGGGTCACGCGCTGAGAGGTGCGAGGACGTGCCCTACGCGGCGGTCGCCGGACGGGTGTGTCCGGGTGCTCTGGGCCGCCGCCGGCCGGGCGCGTCGGGATCGCGCTGGGGCAGGAAGGCCGTACGGCGGGCCCGGTCGCGTATCGCCGTGCGGACGCGGGTGGGTGGCACGAGGGGCACGCTGCGCGCGGCCAGCAGGGTGCAGGCGGCGAGCATGGCGGCGGCGGTGGCGGTCGCGGCGAGGGCGACGGCGGTGGTGAGGCCGCCGGTGCCGAGGAGCGCGGCCTGGAGCAGCAGCAGCTGGGCCAGGACCAGCAGGAGGGCGAGGGAGCGCCCGGTGGCGACACGGCCGGTCATCAGCACTCCCCCCTTCGTATGACTGTCTGTCAGTGTGCCAGGTGCACCGGATCGGTCTCCAGGGGCTCCAGCAGCCGCTTGGGCCGCAGCAGCGCCCTGCTGACCGGATCCGCCGGCGCGGAGTCGAGTTCCGGCCCCGGCACCATGACAACGTCCGCGACCGGCACGAGAGTTCCGCAGGCGGTGCACATTCCGTACGGCTCGACGTCCCCGCCGCAGTCCGCGTGCCGGAACAGGCGCAGCCGATTGCCGTCGACGTGCTCGCGGCCCCACTGGGCGAGGGCGCGCAGCGCGGGCCACAGGGCGGCACCGCGCTCGGTGACGACGTACTCGTCCCGGGGCGGGGTCTCCTGGTACCGGCGCTTCTCGAGGATCCCCTCCTCGGTGAGCGTGCGGAGCCGGGCCGACAGGACGGCGCGCGGGATGCCGAGGTGGACGAGGAAGTCGTTGTAGCGCCGGACGCCGTAGATCGCGTCGCGGACGACGAGCAGCGTCCACCGCTCGCCGACGACCTCCAGCGCGCGGGCGATCGAGCACTCCTGCGTCGCGTAGTCCTTGCCCAGTGCCATGCCGTCCACTGTAACCATTGACCGCACATTGGTTCAGTGAACGAACCGACAGTGCTACGGTGGTCGCGACAGGTCAGTTCAATGACCGAACCGAATGCCGCACACCCCGGCGGACAGGACCGGGGCCCCGGAAGGACAGGACAGGCCATGACCCGGCTCGACTCCGCCACCACCCCCGCGGCGGCCGTACGCGGCGCCACCGCCCGGGACGCCCCCGTGCGACCCCGCGCCACCCTCGCCCTGACCAGCGCCGCCACCACCGTGGCCCTGATGATCTACACGGCCCCGATGGTCACGCTGCCGGACATCGCGGCCGCCCTGCACACCCCGCTCTCCGCCCAGGCGTGGCTGCTCAACGGCACCCCGCTCGGCCTCGCCGCCCTCCTCCTGGTGGCCGGCAGCCTCGCCGACGACCACGGCCGGCGCCGGATCTTCCTCGCCGGCACCCTCGGCCTCGGCCTCACCGCCGTGCTCGGCGCGTTCACCACGTCGACCTGGCAGTTCACCCTGGCCCGCATCGCCCAGGGCGCGGCCTGCGCGGCCCTGCTGGCCAGCAGCCTGGGCCTGATCGTGCACGCCTTCCCCAGCCCGCGCGGCCGGCTGCACGCCACCGGCGTGTGGGGCGCCTTCGTCAGCGGCGGTATCGCCGTGGGCCCGCTGCTCGCGGGCGCGCTGCCGGACTGGCGGGTGGGCTACGGCGTCCTGGGCGCCGCCGCCCTCGTCGTGGCCGCGCTCGGCACCCGGGCGCTCGCCGAGTCGCGCGCCCCGCGCGGCGGCCGGCCGGACGTGCTCGGCGCGCTCACCTTCGGCCTGGCCCTGGTGGCCCTGGTCGCGGCCCTGACCCTGGGCCGGGACGGCTGGCTGCGCGCCCCGGTCGGGCTGCTGCTCGCGGCGGCCGTCGTCCTGGTCGCCGTGTTCGTCGCGGTGGAGCACCGGACCGGCACCCCGATGATCGACCTCGGCCTGCTGCGCCGGCCCCGCTTCCTGGCCTCCTCCGCGGGCGGCCTGTTCACCGGCCTGGCCGTGATCGGCATCTTCAGCTTCCTGCCCGCGCTGCTCCAGCAGACGCTCCGGCTCTCCCCACTGGCCACCGCCTGGCTGTTCCTGCTCTGGTCCGGCCTGAGCTTCGCCGTCGCCCTCCAGGTCAAGCACCTGGCGCGCCGCGTCGCCCCGCGCGTCCAGCTCGCCCTCGGCTTCGGCCTGCACGCGATCGCGGTCGTCACCATGCTCGGCGCCCTCGGCTCCGGCTCCTGGACCCGCCTGCTGCCCGGCCTGATCGTCGGCGGCGTCGGCAGCGGCCTGCTCAACGGCGCGCTGCCGCTGCTCGCCGTGGAGTCGGTGCCGCCCGAGCGGGCCGCGATGGGCTCCGGCGCCCAGCAGACCTTCCGCTACATCGGCTCCTCCGCCGGCGTGGCCCTGACCATCGCCCTCGCCACCTCGGCCGGCGGCATGGCCGACGGCGCGGACACCGCCCTGCTGGTGTCGGCGGGGCTGGCGGCGGCGGGCGCGGTGAGCGTGCTGGCCCTGCGGGAGCGGGGAGCGCGCGGGTGACCCGGGCTCACCTCGGCCGCATCGACACCAGCCGACCCCACACCACCAGCCGGTACCGCGAGGTGAACTCGGGTGTGCAGGTGGTCAGGGTGAGGTAGTGGCCCGGCTCGTCGTACCCGTACCCGGGCCGCACGAGCGAGCGCGGGACGGGCCGCACCACCCCCGAGTCGGTGGCCGACGTGCGCGGCAGGATCCTGTCGACCTCGTACGTGTACGTCGCCGACCGCGTCTCCACCTCGATGTCGTCCCCCCGCCGCAGCCGGGGCAGGTACCGGAAAGGCTCGCCGTGCGTGTTCCGGTGCCCGGCGAGCGCGAAGTTCCCCGCCTGCCCCGGCTGTTGCGTCCCCGGGTAGTGGCCGGCGTATCCCTTGTTCAGGACGTCCGCCCTGCTCACCCCCTCGGCGACGGGGACGCGCAGACCCAGCCGGGGGATGGTGAGCACGGCGTACGCCTGGGACCGCCGGGGCAGGATCACGGGGGTGTTCGCGCGTTGCGGCGCGCGGGATGCGCCGGGGGCGGCCGGTGCCGCGGCGGAGGGCGTACCGGATGCGCCGGCACCGCCGGCGGTGCCGCTGCCGGGAGCCGTCGTACCGCTGCCGGGGGCCGTCGTGCCGCTGCCCCACTCCCGTTCCAGTGCCGCCACCTTCCGCTCGGCCCCGCGCCGGGCCTCGCGGTTGGTCCACCACAGCTGGTGCACGACCAGCAGCAGAAGGACCAGCCCGGCCGTCACGAGCACCTCGCCCCCGCTCCACAGCACCCGCCGGCGCCGGGCCCGCCGGCGCCGATCGCTGTGCCGTACGACCCGTACGACCCGTACGCCCGAAGCCGTCCGCATCCGCACCCCACCTCCGCCCAAGCCGCCCGCACGATAGGCGCGGCGCCCTCAACTGGCCAGAGGGAGCAGGGCAAGGACCTCACCGCCGGGCTTCCTCAACGGGTTTGAGAAAGGGGCGTCACAACTCTCGACAACCCCGTCCGCCACCCCCGATGCTTCCTGTTGGCATGCCGGGGGGACGAGTCGGCACCGCTCGGGGAGGCGGTGCCGGAGCCGCACGGAGAGGCAGCACAGCCATGATCCGACGCAGAACACTGCTGGCCGCCGCGGGCGGTGGCCTCCTCGGCAGCGCGCTGGCCACGGGCAGCGCCCGGGCCGACGCGACGATCGCCGTCGATCCCGGGGCCACCTACGGCACTTGGGAGGGCTGGGGGACGTCCCTGGCCTGGTGGGCGAACGTCTTCGGCACCCGGGACGACTTCGCCGACATCTTCTTCACGACCAAGAACACGACGTACAACGGCACGTCCCTGCCCGGCCTCGGCCTGAACATCGCCCGCTACAACCTGGGCGCGTGCAGCTGGAACAGCGTGAGCGGCGCGTCGATGGCCGTCTCCCCGAACGTCCCCGCCTTCAAGCAGATCGAGGGTTACTGGCAGGACTGGAGAGACGAGGACCCGGCCTCCGCGGCCTGGAAGTGGTCGGCGGACGCCGCCCAGCGGGCGATGCTGGTGAAGGCCACCCGACGCGGGGCGGTCTCCGAGCTGTTCGCCAACTCACCGATGTGGTGGATGTGCTCCAACCACAACCCGTCCGGCGCGGCCGACGGCGGCAACAACCTCCAGTCCTGGAACTACCGCCAGCACGCCTCCCACCTCGCCGCGGTCGCCCTGTACGCGAAGCAGAACTGGGGCGTGACCTTCGCGACCGTGGAGCCCTTCAACGAGCCGGCCTCGTCCTGGTGGACGGCGACCGGCACCCAGGAGGGCTGCCACATCGACGCGAGCGTGCAGGCGGCCGTACTGCCGTACCTGCGCAGCGAGTTGGACAAGCGCGGCCTGACGGCGACGAGGATCGCGGCGTCCGACGAGACGAGCTACGACCTCGCGCGCACCACCTGGAACTCCTTCTCCGCCACGACGAAGGGCTATGTCGACCGGGTCAACGTCCACGGTTACCAGGGTTCCGGCGGCCGCCGCGACCTGCTCTACACGGACGTGGTGACGACGGCCCGCAAGGCCCTGTGGAACTCGGAGACCGGCGACAGCGACGCCACCGGCCTGACCCTGGCGAGCAACCTCCTCTACGACTTCCGCTGGCTGCACCCCACGGCCTGGGTGTACTGGCAGGTGATGGACCCGAGCGCGGGCTGGGCGACGATCGCCTACGACCCGAGCACGCTCCAGCCGGGCGCGATCCAGACCAAGTACTACGTCCTGGCCCAGTTCACCCGCCACATCCGCCCCGGCATGACGATCCTGGACACCGGCGTGAGCTACGCGGCGGCGGCCCTGGACCGGACCGCGAAACGCCTGGTGATCGTGGCCGCGAACACGTCCTCCGCGGCCCAGACCCTGAGCTTCGACCTCTCCCGCTTCTCCGCCGTGACCGGCGGCTCGGGCGGCCTGGTCCCCCGTTGGAACACGGTCACGACGGGCGGCGGCGACCGCTACACGGCCCGCTCCGACATCCGCCTGAACGGCACGTCGGTGTCCGTGCCGTTCGCGGCCAAGTCGGTGCAGACGCTTCAGGTGGACGGCGTCAGCGTGTGACGCGCCGGATTCAGCCCAGCGGCAGGGAGTCCTGGTAGCCGTTCACCGGCCGGGGCACCTTCGTGACCGTACGGGCGTCCAGCGCGACCTGCGCGGAGCCGGTGCCCAGGGTCCCGCCCGGGTGCCAGGTCCCGGTGACCGTCACCCAGGTGTCGGCGGGCAGCGCGGGCCCGCCGTGGATCCGCACCTTCACCGACTGGGCGTCCGCCGCACAGCAGTTGAGGATGATCCGGGTGAGGTCCCAGCTGCCCTTGGTGCCATCGAGGGGCGTGACGAACCCGGTCATCCGGATGACGCGCCCCTCGATGGCCTGCCCGCGGTCCTGCCGCACCCGGCTGGTGAAGTCGGAGAGGGTCATCGGGACGGGCGAGGTGCGCGGCAGCGGGTCGAAGCCGCCGTCATGGGTGACGACCTTCGCCGGCTGCCGGGAGGCGGTGTAGGCGCCGAGGGCCGGTGGGGCGTAGAAGAGCAGGCTGAGCGCGGGCAGGAGGAGCAGCCAGGAGACGCGGGGGACGGCGGAGTGGTCGTGCGGGCCGTGCGGGTGCTCGTCTGCGCTGCCGTGAGAATGCTCGTCTTTTCCGTCGAGTCTTCCGTCGAGTTTTCTGTCGAGTTTTCTGTCGAGGAAGGCGGCGGCGAGCCCGAGCAGGAGCAGGACGGCGCCGGAGGCGATGAGCAGGGGCCGCATGCCCTCCTTGACGTACCGCAGGCAGAGGTCGGTGACGAGGGAGACGTACAGCAGCCCGAGCCCGCACAGGGCGAGCAGCCCTGCCTGGAGCGACCGTTTCACAGCAACACCCCTCCGATCAGCGCGCTGCACGCGACGGCGACGACGAGGGTGGCGGCGGAGAACCGTACCGCGAACGCCCGCCCGAAGGTCCCCGCCTGCAGCGCGATCAGCTTCAGATCGACCATGGGCCCCACCACCATGAACGCCAGCCGCGCCACCGGCGGGAACCCGGTCAGCGAGGCGGCGAGGAACGCGTCGGCCTCGGAGCACACCGCGAGCAGCACGGCGAGGCCGGCGAGGAAGAGCACCGACAGCCAGGGCGCCGCGGCGAAGGTGTCCAGCACGGAGCGCGGTACGACGACGTTGAAGGTCGCCGCCGCCATGGCGCCGAGCACCAGAAACCCGCCGGCGTGCAGAAAGTCGTGCTGGAAGCCGCGCCGGAACTCGTCGAGACGGCTGTGACCGTGCCGGTGCCCGGTGTGCCGTACGGCGGGCCGCAGCCACTCGGCCCGCCCGAACCGGAGCCACAGCCACCCCATGACGAGGGCGGTGGCGAGGGAGGCGAGCAGCCGGGCGAGCACCATGGCGGGGTTGCCCGGGAACGCGATCGCGGTGGCGGTGAGCACGACGGGATTGACGGCGGGCGCGGACAGCAGGAACGCGAAGGCGGCGGCCGGTGCCACCCCGCGCCCGATCAGACTGCTCGCGACCGGCACGGAGGCGCACTCGCACCCGGGCAGGACGACCCCCGCGACCCCTGCCACCGGTACGGCGAGCACGGGCCGCCTCGGCAGCAGGCGCTGGAACACCCGCTCCGGCACGAAGGCGTTGATCGCGCCGGACAGGGCCGTACCGAGCAGGAGGAAGGGCAGGGCCTGCACGGTGACGGCCAGGCACACGGTCCGCCAGGTCTGCACGGCCGGGGCGTCACCCCAGCGCCCGAGGAAGAAGAGGAGGGCACCGGGCAGAACGGCGGCGCCGACCAGCAGCAGGGGCCAGAACCGGGGAGGCGCGGCGCCGGCAGCATGGTCCCCGGCCCCGGCACCAGCCTCACGGCCCTCGACCCCGACGCCGACGCCGGCCTCATCGTCCTCGGCCCCGGCCCCGGCCCCGGCCTCGGCCTGGACTGGCTCACCCGTCTTCTGCATGCCGACTCCGCGTCTAGATGTCGGCACTGAAGATATCCAGATTTACGCACCGGAGGGCGGCCGGCCCATGCCCCGGCGCCCCTGCGCGCCTCACTTTTGTCACCGCCCGGCAGTACGGTGTCCCCCATGCGCCCCGACACGCCTGCCGAGAACGTCGACCACACCACCGAAGCGGCACGCCTGGAGCGGACCGCCGGCCTGTATCCCGAGGACGCCGAGGTCCTCCTCCTCCGCGCGGCGGCCCACCTGGAGCTGTCCGGCGACCGCCCCGCCGCGACGACCCTCTACGACCGCCTGCTCTCGTCCGCCGAGGGGCTGGACAACCCTGCCCTGGTCCGCGCCCTGAAGGCGTCGAACCTGTGGGAGTACGGCCATGAGGCGGAGGCACGGGCGATCATCGAGGGTGTCCGCACCACGGCCCCCCGGGACCCGGCCCCCTGGGTGATCGTGGCGGAGGCTCTGGAGTCCCACGACGAGTTGGAGGCGGCGGCGGAGACGTTCACGGAGGCCGCGCATCTGCTGCTGCCGGCGTCGGCGTCGGAGGAGCCCCCGCCCTCCACCCACCCCCTCCTCTACGGCCGCCACCGCGTGCGCCGCATGCTGGGACTGCCGCACGACGACTGGGACACCCTCGCGGACACCCTCCACACGTCCCCCATCACCCTGGACGAACTCCACGACCCGAAGCGGGTGTGGTCCCTGGGCTCGGACAACCCGGCCGAACTGGCGGCGGAGATCTCCCGCCTCCGAGCGGAACTGGGCGCCTACCGAGAGGCCCTCTCCCGCCCCTTCCCGGTGGCGGTGCTGCACTGGCCGGCCCCGGAACTCTCAGAGCTCCTCGCGGCGTACCCCGCCCTGTCCACGGAGTACCCCTCCCACGCCGAGCACCTGTCGACCATAGAGTCGTCCCTCCGGGAACTGGCCTCCTCCGGCACCCCCAACCTGGGCATCGTGACCGGCACAGTCCCGTCCTACGAGGCCTTCGCCGCCTCGGAGGGCACGTCCCCGACGGACACCACGCTCCTGCCCCAGTACGCCACGACCTTGGCCGCCCGGGGGCGAGCTGTGGCGTGGCCGCCAGGGCGGGGGGCGGGGTGTTGGTGTGGGGTGGGGGCAACGTACGCGGACTGTCATGGCGCGTGACGTCAGCGGGCTGCGCTTACAAAGGTGTCCGAAGACTCCCCGTGGAAAGCGCCAGAAGGCTCCTGGGCCTCATCCGCGGCACGTCGTCGCAACATGCAGGCGATCCGCAGCCAGGACACCAGGCCGGAGAGGCTGATCCGGCGCCTGGTTCACGCCCAGGGTCTGCGCTATCGCGTCGCCGCACGCCCCTTGCCGGACCTTCGCCGGACGGCAGATATGGTCTTCCGTACGGCGAAGGTTGCGGTATTCATCGACGGCTGCTACTGGCATGACTGCCCTGATCATTATGTCCCGCCGAGAACAAATTCCGGCTACTGGTCGGAGAAGGTGGTCCGCAACGTCGAGCGGGACCGGGACACCGACCAGCGCCTAGAACAAGCCGGTTGGCTCGTGCTCCGTTTCTGGGAGCACGAGCCGTCAGGCGCCTGCGCGGACAAGATCGCCGCGGCCGTTCGCCTTCGGCGGGCTGCCGACAAGAGGCCTGTCTGACACAGGAAAAGCCATCTGTTCCGGCTGCGGCACATACGAATCGCCACCCTCGGTGTCCAGTTCGTAGTCGTGGAGAAGCTCGTCACGATACTCGGGCCGGAGCACCGCGGCGATAGCGCGCCCCACCGCCTCTGCCACACGGGGCGGGAAAGCATTTCCTACCTGCCGGTACTGCGCTGTCTTCCTGCCCTGGAATTCCCAGTCCGCCGGGAAGCCCTGGATGATCGCGGCCTGCTCTACCGTCAGCATGGGGCCAGCCGGGCGGAAGAGGTCCCGCTCCGGATCACATTTTCCGGGCTCGTTTGCAACGCCCATCCCGTCTACGCCCAGGAGTTCCCCCGGCGCCCATCGCGTACTACGCCGTCGGTGCCAAGTCCGCCCGCCCGAAGAGGAGGGCGTAGCCCGGGGGGAGTTGGGTGAGGAGGCGGGTGGTCAGGGGCTCGCCGACTCGGTCCGACAGGACGCTCAGGACCGAGCTGACGTCCCAGCGGGCCGTCGCGGGGGTCGAGCCCTCGATGCGGGTTGCCACCGATTCGACGAACTCGCGTGCCGTCAGGGGGTGGGTCGCGGGGATCTGGGAGGCGATCACCCGGCCCGCCTCGTGGGGGAGCGCCCGAGCCAGGGCCACGCGTTCGTCGCCGGTGACGTGGCCGGCCAGGGCCGACAGGACGATGCGGGTGACTCGTTCCGCCTCCGCCCTCGTCGAGTACTGGCCCGCCTCGCGCACCCCCTCGGTCAGCTCCACCCAGTCGGCGTCCTCCGCTATCTCTCGGGTGGGCCGGCTCGGGGCGGGGATGGTGGTTCTCGGCTGCGGGGTCGTCACGGTCATCGTGGTGGCTCCTCCTCCGGGACACTTCGGGGCACCGGAAGCCCGGTTACCCCGTAATGCAGCTGGCATGAGCGGGAGTTCGGCCAAAGTGCGGCGGGTGGGTCGTGTGGTGCCGTCCGGCCGAGCACTACGGCGGCCTGTGCGAAGAGAGACCACCGCAGTGCCACGGCAGGGCCGGCTCGGCGCCATGGCCGGACCGGCGCAGTGCCACGGCAGGGCCCACGCGTCCCGGGTCCCGCTCGGGCCGCGGGACGCCGTCGCAGCGCCACGGCCGGACCGGCGCAGTGCCACGGCAGGGCCCACGCGTCCCGGGTCCCGCTCGGGCCGCGGGACGCGTGGGTGGGGGTCACCGTCAATCCTGCGGTGGCCTCGTCGGCTTCAGGCGTCGATCTGCTTCCGGTCGCCCGCCCCGCCGCTGATCTGGATGCGGCGCGGCTTGGCCTGTTCGGCCACCGGGATGCGCAGGGTCAGGACGCCGGCCTCGTACGAGGCGTCGATGCGGTCCGTGTCGAGCGTGTCGCCCAGGAACAGCTGGCGCGTGAAGGTGCCCGTGGGCCGTTCGGCGACCAGCATCTCCGCGTCCTCGGGAGCGGGACTCCGTCGCTCGGCGCGGATGTTGAGGACGTTGCGCTCGACGTCGAGTTCGATCGTCTCGGGGTCGATGCCGGGAAGGTCGAAGTGGACCAGGAAGTCGTCCCCGGAACGGTAGGCGTCCATCGGCATCACGGAGGGGCGGGTGGTGGCGCCCAGGAGCTGCTGCGTGAGCCGGTCGAAATCGCGGAACGGGTCGGTGCGCATGAGCATCACAGGTCACTCCTCTCCTCAGGGACTGGGGGTGCGATGCCCTACGGCTTCTTATATAACTCCCTGCCGAAAACTTGACAAGCCTGGACTCAGGTTCGTTCCCCCGCCCGGCTGCGCCTTAGCCTCGGACAGCGATATCCGGAAACCGGAAATACGAGGAGGCTCCATGGCCAGGGTTCCCAGCGCTGTCGTCGCCGCCACCGGACTCGTCGGTGGCTATGGCGTCGCCCGTTGGACGAAGAAGCGGCAGCTGGGCGGGGCCGTGCTGGCAGTGGCCGGGGCCGCCGCCGCTCAGCAGTGGCGCAGGCAGGCGGGCGGGAAGGCCGCCGGTGCGCTGACCGCCGCGTATGTCGCCGCGTTCGCCGGTTCCCACCCGCTCGCCAAGAAGGTCGGCGCCTGGCCGTCCGTCCTCGGCGTCACCGGCGCCGTCGCCCTCGCCTCCTGGGCCGTCGCCGACCGCAGGGCCTGACGACCGCGCCTCCTGGGCCGTCGCCGACCGCAAGGCCCAGGACCGCCCCCGGTCCGTCGCCGACCGCAAGGCCCAGGACCCCCCCCGGTCCGTCGCCGACCGCAGGGCCGACAGCTGCAACGCCTAGCCCCCTCTACGACACCCTCTCCCCCGCACGGAACGCCCTCCGATACGCCTGCGGGCTCGTCCCCGTCACCCTCCGGAAGCGTTCCCGGAACGCCGTCGGTGAGCCGAAACCCGTCTGTGCGGCGATGCGTTCCACGGGGTGCGCGGTGGTCTCCAGCAGATGCTGCGCCCGCCGCACCCGCGCCCGGTGCAGCCACTGGAGCGGTGTCGTACCGGTCTGCTCGCGGAAGCGGCGGTTGAGGGTGCGGGTACTCATGCCCGCCTTCGCCGCGATGTCGTCCAGCGTCAGATCGCGGTCGCAGTGGTCCTCCAGCCAGGTCAGCAGGGGCTCCAGGGTCGCGCCGGCCGGGGCCGGGGGCAGGGCGTGGACGATGAACTGGGCCTGCCCGCCCTCCCGTTCCAGCGGCATCACCGACATCCGGGCCGCATGCGCGGCCACCGCCGAGCCGAAGTCCTTGCGGATCATGTGCAGGCACATGTCCAGGGCCGCCGCCGCCCCCGCCGAGGTGAGGAACTGGCCGTTGTCGACGTAGAGGACGTCCGGATCGACCGTCACCTCCGGGTGCCGCTCGGCCAGCTGCGGGGCCGCGAACCAGTGGGTCGTCGCGCGCAGGCCGTCCAGCAGGCCCGTCGCCGCGAACAGGAACGCGCCCACGCAGATCGACGCGATCCGGGTGCCGTTCGCCGCCGCCGCGCGCAGCGCCTCGGCGACCCCGGGGGGCAGCTCCTTTGGCGGTTCGGCGACCCCGGGCAGGATGATCGTGTCGGCCTCCGCGAGCGTCTCCAGGCCGTACGGCGCCCGCACCGTGAAGGCACCCGCGCTCACCTCCTCCCGCACCGAGCACACCCGCACCCGGTACGGCTGCCGGCCGTCGGGCAGCCGTGCCCAGCCGAAGGTGTCGATGGGGGCGGAGAGGTCGAACGGGACGACGCCGTCCAGCGCCAGTACGGCCACGGTGTGCATGGCAGGAACGTAGTCGTACGACGGGCCCTCGCCAACCGGCGGTGATGCGGCCGGCTTCTCGGCCGGGTGGGGCTGGGGTGCCCGGGGAGTGAGCCGGTCCCCGTGAGCGCCCGGTGGCGGGAATCCGTTGGGGTGTGGCAATCTCGCCACTTCTGCGAGGGGCCGCCGGACCCTACCGTCCCCTCGTGACCAAGTTCCTCCTCGCCGTGCACGTCATCGCCGCGATCCTCGCCGTCGGCCCGGTCGCCGTCGCCGCCAGCATGTTCCCGCCCGCCGCCCGCCGCGCCCTGGCCGCCGGGGCCGACGGCTCCGACGGCTCCGACGGCTCCGACGGCTCCGACGCCGGGACGCTTCGGCTACTGCACCGGATCTGCCGCGTCTACGCCGTCGTCGGTGTCGTCGTACCGGTCTTCGGGTTCGCCACCGCGAGCGAGATGGGGGTCCTCGGCAGTGCCTGGCTGGTCGTGTCGATCGTGCTGACCGCCCTCGCCGCCCTGGTCCTCGTCGCGTTGGTCCTCCCGGTCCAGAGCACCTTCGTCGAGGGCGGCGGTACAACCGCACCGATCGCGCGGCTCGCCATGTCCACCGGGCTGTTCAACCTGCTGTGGGCCGCCGTGACCGTCCTGATGATCGTCCGTCCGGGCTCCACGACAGGTGCGTGAGGGTCATCACGGCCTGCTCGCCGCCGGCGGTGCCGTGGGACCGCTGCCCGGAGTGCCCGGACGGGCGCTCCGCGCCGCCGTCCTCGCCCGGTCCGCCACCGCCGTCAGCGGGCGGGCGATGTCCTCCAGGGAGCGGCGTTCGGCCCGTACCGCCAGGGCCGCCGCGACCAGCCCCGCCGCGCACATCAGAGCCGCGCCGATCGAGAAGGCGAGGACCGTGTCGCCCACCTTGCCGGTGCCGGTGAGGTCGGCGAACAGCAGCGGGCCGCTGATGCCGCCGGCCGCGGTGCCGAGGGCGTAGAAGAACGCGATGGACATCGCCCGGGTCTCCATCGGGAAGATCTCCGAGACCGTCAGATAGGCGCTGGACGCGCCCGCCGAGGCGAAGAACAGCACCGCGCACCAGCAGGCCGTCAGGGTGGTCGCGGTCAGCGCGCCCCGGCCGAACAGCCAGGCCGTGGCGAACAGCAGCACACCCGACAGCAGATACGTCGAGGAGATCATGACCCTGCGGCCGACCGTGTCGAAGAGCTTGCCGAGCAGCAGCGGGCCGCAGAAGTTGCCGACCGCGATCACCGCGAAGTAGTAGCCGGTGCGGCCGGACGGCACGTCGAAGAACTTGGTCAGGATCGCGCCGAAGCCGAAGGTGATCGCGTTGTACAGGAACGCCTGGCCGATGAAGAGGGAGAAGCCGAGCACCGCCCGCCTGCGGTAGCGGCCGAAGACCGTGCGGGCGATCTCCAGGAAGGTCACGCTCTTGCGCTGGTGGATCTCCAGCTCACCGTGCGGCTCGGGCAGCGGCTCGCCCCGCTCGGCCTCGACCCGCCGCTCGATGCCGGAGACGATCTCCTCCGCCTCCCCGTCCCGGCCGTGGATCAGCAGCCAGCGCGGGCTCTCCGGGACGTGCCGTCGTACGAGCAGGATGACGAGGGCGAGAACGGCGCCGAGGGCGAAGGTCAGGCGCCAGCCGACGTTCGCCGCCAGCAGGTCGGTGTCGAGCGCGACGATCGACAGCAGGGAGCCGCCGACCGCGCCGAGCCAGAAGCTGCCGTTGATGATCAGGTCGACCCGGCCGCGGTAGTCCGCCGGGATCAGCTCGTCGATCGCGGAGTTGATCGCCGCGTACTCACCGCCGATGCCGAAGCCGGTCAGAAAGCGGAAGAGGAAGAACCACCAGGCTTCCCAGGAGACGGCCGTGAGCGCCGTCGCCGCGAGATACACCGCCAGGGTGATCATGAAGAGGTTCTTGCGGCCGAATCGGTCGGTCAGGCGGCCCCAGAACAGGGCTCCCGAGCAGGCGCCCGCCACATACAGCGCGGCGGCGACGCCGGTGATCTGTCCGGAGCTGATCGACAGGCCGCTGCCGGGCTCCGCGAGCCGGCCGGCGATGTTGCCGACGACCGTGACCTCCAGGCCGTCGAGGATCCACACGGTCCCGAGGCCGATGACGATCGTCCAGTGCCAGCGGGACCAGGGCAGACGGTCGAGTCGGGCGGGGATGTCGGTGGTGAGGGTCCGGCCGGTCCCGGCCTCGGCTGTACTCATGGGCGCTCCCTCCGCGTCGAAGGACGCAGTACCGTGTGCCCTGACCTGCCGGGAACAGTCCGGTCAGGCCCCCAGCCCCCGCGACACCGTGTAGATCAGCAATCCGGCCAGCGAGCCCACCACCGTGCCGTTGATCCGGATGAACTGCAGGTCACGGCCGATGTGCGCCTCGATCTTCCGGGTGGTGTGCTCGGCGTCCCAGCCCGCCACCGTGTCCGTGATCAGCGAGGTGATCTCCTGGCGGTACGTCGTCACGACGTGCACCGCCGCGCCCTCCACCCAGCTGTCGACCTTGTGCTGCACCTTCGGCTCGGTCGCCATCCGCCGGCCCAGCGACAGCAGCGCGGCCCGCACCCGCAGCCGCAGTTCGCTGCCCTCGTCCTCCGCCGCCGTCACGATCATCGACCGTACGGCGGTCCACGCGGAGGCGATCAGGTCCTGCACCTCGTCCCGGCCCAGCACCTCCCCCTTGAGCCGCTCCACCCGCGCCCGGGTGTCCGTGTCGGACTGGAGGTCGGCGGCGAAGTCGCCGAGGAAGCGGTCCAGCGCGCCGCGCGCCGGATGCGAGGGCATGTCCCGCATCTCGGTGACGAACCGCAGCAGCTCCTTGTAGACCCGCTCGCCGACCTTCCGGTCCACGAACCGCGGGGTCCAGCCCGGCGCGCCGCCCTCCACGGCCACCATCACATCGTCCCGGTGCAGCACCAGCCAGTCGTGCGCGCGGGCCACCACCAGGTCCACCACCCGGCGGTGCCCGCCGTCGGCGACGACCTTCTCCAGCATCTTGCCGAGCCCCGGCCCGATCTCCTGGGCGTTGGCCCGCCGGGTGATCGCCTCGCCGACGACCGCCTGCACATCCGAGTCACGCAGCACGGTCAGCGCCCCGCGCAGGGCCGTGGCCAGCTCCGCGGTCACCCGGTCCGCGTGCTCCGGCTCCGCCAGCCAGGCGCCGAGCCGGCTGCCGATGCCGACGGCGCGCAGCCGCTGCCGTACGACGTCCTCGGAGAGGAAGTTCTCCCCGACGAACTCGCCCAGCGAGACACCCAGCTGGTCCTTCTTGGTGGGGATGATCGCGGTGTGTGGGATGGGCAGGCCCATGGGGTGCCGGAACAGGGCCGTGACCGCGAACCAGTCGGCGAGCGCGCCCACCATGCCCGCCTCGGCCGCCGCCGCCACATAGCCCGCCCACTCCCCGGCCCCCGCGTGCCCGGCCGCCTTCGCCAGGACGTAGACCACCGCCACGAACAGCAGCAGGCCCGTGGCGGTGAGTTTCATCCGCCGTACCCCGCGCCGGCGCTCCTCGTCGGCCGGGGTGAACGCCGTCATGGTCCGGTACGAGGCGACCCGTCCCGGTGTTCCCGTCTCGGTAGGTTCCATCAGCTCCACCCGTTCGGTGATCCCGCACACAATTGTCCCTTCCTGACCGACTCCCGGAACGGAACGAGAGTTCCCGGCGTCTGTCTGGACGGGAGTAGTGGCAGGGTCCTGTCAGGTCTCCCGGGCCCATGACGCATCATGGACTCAGCATGATCGGAGCCTCGGGCTCCCATCGCCCGAGGAGAACAACACAAGAGTGACCAAGCGTCATGGTTATGCGGTGCTCGGCGCCCTCGTCGCCCTGGTCATCGCGGTGTCCGCCGGCATATACGTCACCGTGGCCGCCGACGACGGCACCCCCCGCGGCACCCTCGCCGCAGGCCGCCCGCACCGCGGCATGGGCGCCGCCCCCGCCTCCACCGGCACCTGGGTCGGCGCCTGGGCCACCGCCCCCGTCGGCGGCGAACCCGGCACCGAGGCGACCGGCCTCGCGGGCCACTCGGTCCGCAACGTGGTGCACGCGAGCACCGGCGGCACGAGCGCCCGGATCACGCTGTCCAACCTCTACGGCCAGTCCCCGCTCACCATCACGCACGCCTCGCTCGCCCTCGCGGCCGGCGACGGCACCGCCGCGGCCGATGCGGAAACGATGCGGCGCCTCAGCTTCAACGGCAGCACCAGCATCGTCATACCCGCCGGCGGACAGGCCGTCAGCGACGCCGTACGCCTCACCGTCGCGCACGGCACCGACGTCCTTGTCACCACCTACTCCCCCACCCCGTCCGGTCCCGTCACCTACCACCCGCACGCCCGGCAGGTGTCGTACGTCGCCACCGGCGACCGCACCGAGGACGCGACCGGTAACCCCTACACCGAACAGACGCCGTACTGGCGGTATCTGACGGCGCTTGACGTCCTCAGCAATGAGGCCGCCGGCACCGTCGTCGTCTTCGGCGACTCCATCACCGACGGCATCACCTCCACCATCGGCGCCAACCGCCGCTGGCCGGACGTCCTCGCGGGCCGGCTGCGCTCCGCGCTGGAGAACGGGCAGCAACTCCCGCGCTTCAGCGTCGTCAACGAGGGCATCAGCGGCAACCAGGTCCTCGCCGACGGCCTGGGCCGACCCGCCGAGAACCAGAGCGGCCTCGGCCGCTTCGGCCGCGACGCGCTCTCCCGCACCAACGTCAAGGTCGTCGTCATCGATCTCGGCGTCAACGACATCCTGCGCAACCGCAGGCTGGCCGACCCCGACCGCATCCTCACCGGCCTGCGCACCCTCGTCCGCCAGGCCCACGCCCGCGGCCTGAAGGTCGTCGGCGCGACCCTGATGCCCTTCGAGGGGCACCGCGGCTACACCCCGGCCCGGGAGGCCGTACGCCGGCAGGTAAACGCGGAGATCCGGGCCGGCGGTGTGTACGACGCGGTCGTCGACTTCGACAAGGCCCTCCGGGACCCCTACGACCCGCGCCGGCTGCGCTCCGAGTACGACTCCGGCGACCATCTGCACCCCAGCGACCTGGGCTTCGCCAGGATGGCCGAGGTCTTCGACCTCAGCGCGCTGAAGGGCGCGGGGCAGGCGGAGCTCTAGGTCCTGGCGACGCCGCGGCCCGGTGGCGAGGAATACTGGCGGTCATGACCCGCTTGATCCTCGCCACCCGCAACGCCGGAAAGATCACCGAGCTGAGGGCGATCCTCGCCGAAGCCGGGCTGCCCCACGAACTGGTCGGCGCCGACGCCTTCCCGGATGTCCCCGACGTCAAGGAGACCGGCGTCACCTTCGCCGAGAACGCCCTGCTGAAGGCCCACGCCCTCGCCCGGGCCACCGGCCTGCCCGCCGTCGCCGACGACTCCGGCCTCTGCGTCGACGTCCTGAACGGCGCGCCCGGCATCTTCTCCGCCCGCTGGGCCGGCCGGCACGGCGACGACAAGGCCAACCTGGAGCTGCTGCTCGCCCAGCTGTCCGACATCGCGGAGGAGCACCGGGGCGCGCACTTCGCCTGCGCGGCGGCGCTCGCCCTGCCGGACGGCACGGAGCGGGTGGTCGAGGGGAGGCTGCCGGGTACGCTGCGGCACGCTCCGGCCGGGACCAACGGCTTCGGCTACGACCCGATCCTCCAGCCGGAGGGCGAGAGCCGGACCTGCGCCGAGCTGAGCCCCGGGGAGAAGAACGCCATCAGCCACCGGGGGAAGGCGTTCCGCGCCCTCGTACCCGTCGTGCGGGAACTGCTCGGCTGAACTCTGGTGCGGCCGGAGGGACTCGAACCCTCACGGGAGTTACCCCACTGGGACCTAAACCCAGCGTGACTGCCAATTCCACCACGGCCGCCTGGTGCTGCCCGGCCATGCTAACGGCCGGGCAGCGCGTTCAGAGGCCGAGATCCTTGATGATCTTCGCCACGTGACCGGTGGCCTTGACGTTGTACAGGGCTCGTTCGACCTTGCCGTCCTCGTCCACGACGACCGTGGAGCGGATGACGCCGACGACCGTCTTGCCGTACAGCTTCTTCTCGCCGAAGGCGCCGTACGCCTCCAGGACCTGCTTGTCGGGGTCGGCCAGCAAGGTGACCTTCAGGGACTCCTGCTCGCGGAACTTCGCGAGCTTCTCCGGCTTGTCCGGCGAGATGCCGATGACGTCGTAGCCGGCGGAGGCCAGGACCTCCAGGTTGTCGGTGAAGTCGCAGGCCTGCTTGGTGCAGCCGGGAGTCAGGGCTGCCGGGTAGAAGTAGACGATGACCTTGCGGCCCTTGTGGTCCGACAGGGACACCTCGTTGCCGTCGGCGTCGGGGAGGGTGAAGGCGGGGGCAACGTCCCCGGGCTGGAGTCGCTCGCTCATCGGACTAGCGTAACCGGGGGGCCTTGCGGTGCGATGCGCGCATGAGCTGACAGACTGTCCGGAACAGCAGCAGCAGATTTCGGCAGACTTCGGAGGCCGTACGGTGGCGGACACGTCGGACACCAGAACCCCGGCGCAGATCGAGGCGGACATCAAGCGTCGCCGTGCAGTGCTGGCCGAGACGCTCGACGAGATCGGGATGCGGGTGCATCCGAAGACGATCGTCGGGGATGCGAAGGCCAGGGTCATCGCCCATGCCGATCACACGGTCGGCCGGGCGTACGTGCAGGTCAACCGGATGGTGAGCGAGGTCCGGGCGCAGCTCGTGGACGACGAGGGGGCGCCTCGACTGGAGCGCGTCGTGCCCGTCGCACTGGTCGTCGTCGGGGTCGTGGGGCTGCTGACCCTCGGGGCCCGGCGGCGCAGGGACTGACCAGGGCAGGTAGGTTCGAGGCGTGAGCGCCAACAGAAACCAGCACAGCACCCCCCATCACGACAAGCTGCCCATCCGGATGCTGCACGACCGGGTTCTCGTGCGGCAGGAGACCGGTGAGGGTGAGCGGCGGTCGGGGGGCGGCATTCTGATTCCCGCCACCGCGGCGGTCGGACGGCGGCTGGCCTGGGCCGAGGTCGTCGCGGTCGGCCAGAACGTACGGACGGTGGAGCCGGGCGACCGGGTCCTGTTCGACCCGGAGGATCGGGCCGAGGTGGAGGTGCGGGGCGTGGCGTACGTGCTGATGCGCGAGCGCGATCTGCACGCCGTGGCCGCGGACCGGTTCGAGGGGTCGGAGGACTCCACCGGGCTGTACCTCTAGAACACACGACAAAGAGGGCCGGTGACGATGGTCACCGGCCCTCTTTGTCGTGCTTTTGCTATGTTCGAAAAGGAACCCGACGAGACGCGCCGTACCGGGTCGAAGGCAAAGACGACGCACCCCGCGGAAGAGTCGTCACGTCTCGGAGGTGCCTGTCATGGCCTGGGTTCTGCTCGTCGTCGCCGGTCTGCTGGAAGTGGGCTGGTCGATCGGGATGAAGTACAGCGAGGGTTTCACCCGCCTCGTCCCCAGCCTGTTCACCGGCGCCGGCATCGTCGCCAGCATGGTCCTGCTGTCGTACGCCGCGAAGTCCCTGCCCATCGGTACCGCCTACGGCGTGTGGGTGGGCATCGGCGCGGCCGGTGCGGCGGTGCTCGGCATGGTGGTGCTGGGTGAGCCGGTCACCGCCGCCCGGATCTTCTTCGTGTGTCTGCTGCTGGTCGCCGTGGTCGGGCTGAAGGCGACCAGCGGTCACTGACCCGGCGCGTCAGGTGCCGGGGCCTCCTCCGATGTCTCCGCCCGTGCCGGTGGCACCGCCGCCGCCCGTGGTGTCACCGCCCGTGGTCCCGCCACCGGTCGTGTCACCGCCGGTGGTCGTCCCGCCGCCGGTCGTGTCACCGCCGGTGGTCGTCCCGCCGCCGGTCGTGTCACCGCCGGTGGTGGTGCCTCCCCCGTCGGTGGTCGTACCGCCGTCGGTCGGGGTGCCGGTGGTGCCGCCGTCGGTCGGCGTCGCGGTCGCACCACCGTCGGTCGGGGTCGCGGTCGCGCCGCCGTCGGTCGGGGTGGCGGTCGCGCCGCCGTCGTCCTCGTCGCCCGTGCCGGGCTCGGACGTGCCGGTGGCGGGCGGCTCCTGGATCCGGTCGGCGCCCTCTTCCAGCCGGAGGTCGAACTCGCCGACCGGCTTGCCCTTCAGCGCGTCACGCGTGTACTGGGCCCAGATCTGGGTGGGCGGGCCGCCACCGTTCATACGGGCCTGGCCGAGCGCGCCGTACAGCGGCATGTGCTTGGCCGTCACCGGGTCCTGGCCCATCACGGAGACCACCGTGGCCAGGTCGGGGGTGTAGCCGGCGAACCAGGCGGCTGTGTCGCTCTCGGCGGTACCGGTCTTGCCGGCCGCCGGGCGGCCCGCGGACTGCGCGGCGGTAGCGGTGCCGGACTGGACCACGCTCTGGAGGACCGCGGTGGTGGTGTCGGCGGCCTCCCGGCTCACGGCCTGCTTGGCCGACCGGTCGGGCAGCCTGACCTCGTCGGTGCCGTTCTTGGTGATCTTCTCGACCAGCGTGTACGTGCCGTGCTTGCCGTGGTTGGCGAGCGTGGCGTAGGCCTCCGCCATGTCCAGGACGCTGGCGGTGGCGGTGCCGAGGGCGACGGACGGGTACGGCTGGAGGTCCGGGGTGTCGGAGGGCACACCCAGGTCGATCGCGGTCTGCTTGACCTTGGCGGGGCCGACGTCGACGGCCATCTGCGCGTACACCGAGTTCACCGACAGGTCGGTGGCCTTGCGGACGGTGATCGGGCCGTACGACCGCTGGTCCTCGTTCTCGGGGGCGTAGGCGCCGCCGCTCCAGCCCTGGACGGGGCGCTGGTTGGTGCCGTCGTAGACCGTGTTCGGGGTGATGGTGCGGCCGTCCTGGGTGGTGGACCCGTTCTCCACGGCGGAGGTGAACACGAACGGCTTGAACGTCGAGCCGACCTGGAAGTCACCGCGGGTCGCGCCGTTGGTGTACTGCTTCACGTAGTCGATGCCGCCGTACATCGCGACGACCTTGCCGGTCTTGGGGTCGACGGAGGCGCCGCCGGCCCGGACGTAGGTGTCGGCCTTGCGGTTCTTCTTGTCCAGCTTGGACATCAGCTGGTCGTCGACCGCCTTGACGAAGGCGTCCTGCCTTTTCTTCTGGATGGTGGTGGTGATGCGGTAGCCGCCGGCCGCGAGGTGGTCGGCGTCGATGATGTTGTTCGTGGTCAGGTAGTGCTTGACCGCCTCCACGAGGTAGCCGCGCTGGCCGGACATGCCGGTGGAGGTCGTCTGCTCCTTCGGCATCGGGAACTTCATCCCGGCCCGCTCCGACGCGCTGAGCCAGCCCTTGGTGACCATGCCGTTCAGCACGTAGTTCCAGCGGGCGAGGGCCGCCTTCCTGTTCTCCGGGTGGGCCACGACGTCGTACTCGCTCGGCGCGTTGACGAGCGCGGCGAGGTAGGCGGCGCGGGCCGGGTCGAGGTCGGCGGCGTCCTTGCCGTAGTAGGCCTGGGCGGCGGCCTGGATGCCGTAGGCGTTGCGGCCGAAGTAGCTGGTGTTGAGGTAGCCCTCCAGGATCTCGTCCTTGGACTTGTTCTGGTCGAGCTTGATCGAGATGAAGAACTCCTTGGCCTTGCGGGTGAGCGTCTGCTCCTGGGCCAGGTAGTAGTTCTTCACGTACTGCTGGGTGATCGTCGAGCCGGACTGCTTGCCCTTGCCGGTCGCGGTGTTCCAGCCGGCGCGGATCATCGCCTTGGGGTCGACGGCGGACTCGGTGTAGAAGTCGCGGTCCTCGGCGGCCAGTACGGCGTGCTGGGCGTCCTTGGAGACCTGGGCGAGGCTGACGCTCTCGCGGTTGACCTCGCCGTCGCGGGCCAGCTGCGAGCCGTCGGCGTACAGGTAGACGTTGCTCTGCTTGGTCGCGAACGCGTTGGCCGGCGGGATCTTCACCAGGGAGTAGCCGAGGAAGAAGAGTCCGATGAGCAGCAGTACGCCGACGACGAAGGTGCCGAGCACCATGCGCCAGGTCGGAATGATCCGCCGCCACCCGGTCCGCTTGGGCCGCTTGCCCTTCTTGCCCTTGCCCTTGCCCTGGCCTCCGGCGGTCTCCCCGTCTGCCGCGGCGAGGGCGGTGGTCTCGGCCTCGGGGGAATCCGCGGCGGGGGACCCGGCGGGACGCGATCCGGCGGCGGCAGAGGGCGTGGCGGGGGCCGAGGGGGTGGCGGCGGCAGCGCGGCTCGCGGCGCCGGCCTGGGCGGCGGCAGCGCCGGCGGCGGCCTTGCCCGCCTGAGCGGCGGCAGCGCCGGCACCGGCACCTGCGGCCTGTGCGGAGGCGGCGCCTGCGGCGCCGGCCTTGCCGGCCGCGCGTGCGGCGCGGGCGGCCCGTGCGGCGGCCGCGGAGGGCTGAGCGGGGGAACCGGCCGACTGGGGCGCGCTCTTCCCGCCGCCGCCCGGGCGGGGAGCGTCGCCGCGCGACGTACCGCCGGTGGCGTTCGGCTCCGCCGGGGAAGCAGCCGCCGGGCCGGCACCGCCGGGCTCACCCGAGCGAGGAGCACTGACCCGCCGAAGCACCTGCGTGGTCTCGGCCGGCTGCCCGGCACCGGCGGCCTTGCCGGAGCCCTGGGCCGGGACACCGCCCTTACCGGCGCCCTGAGCCGGGACACCGCCCTTACCGGCGCCGTGAGCGGCACCGGCCGCCGCGCCGGAGCCCTGGGGCGCACCGGGGGCCTTGCCCGAGCCTGCGGGCGCGCCCGCCGTCTTGCCGGGCCGGTCCTGCCGGCCGGCCTCGTCGGACCGGCCCGCGGGCGCGGGACCGGCCGGGGTCGCCTGGGGTCCCCTGGGCGGGGTGATACGCCGGAGCACCTGCGTGCTCTCGGCCGACTGGGCCTGCTCGGAGCCGAGCGGGGCACCCGGGGCGGCCGGCTTCCTGGTGCCGGGCACCTTGCCGGAGGCCGAGGCACCAGAGCCTTCGGCACCACCGCGGGGATTCACACGACGACCGGACTCCGAGCCCCCGCCGGAGCCGGAAGCGCCACCGGAGGCCGAGGTACCTCGCGCCATCGATGCCCCGCCGGACGCCGAACCCCGGCCGGACGCCTGCGCACCACCGGAAGGCCCAGCGCTATCGGACGCCGGACCGCGACCGGACGCCGAACCGCGACCGGAGGCCGGACCACCGCCGGACGCCTGAGCGCCACCGGACGCCGAACCCCGGCCGGACGCCTGGGCGCCGTCGGAGGCCGTGGCCCCGCCGGCGCCCGCAGCCCCGGCAGCCCCCGTCTGCTCCGTCCGGGCACGAGCCGCCTGCCGGGCCCGGGCAATGGAAGCCGTCCGGTCCTGCGCCGCCGGGCCGGAGCCCTCACGGGCCGCCGCGCCCGCCGCACCGGAACCGTCCCGGGCCGCCGTCCCCGCCGCACCGGAACCGTCCCGAGCCGCCGAGCCCGCCGCACCGGAACCATCGCGGGCCGCCGCGTCCGCGTCAGTCCCGGGCGTCTGCTTCGCGGTGCGCCGGGGTGTTTGCGAGCCGCCCGGCCGGTTGCCCTCGGGGCCGGCCGTCCCGGCGCCACGGGCACCGTCGGCAGACCGCTCGGCACTGCCGGCCGGGCGGGCGCTCGTGCCCCTCGGGGCAGCCGCGTCCCGGCCGGCTCCCTCGTCCCTCTTGTCGCCCTCGGCGGCAGAGGTCGCGGGGCGCGCTGTCCTCTTCTTGTGGCCCCCCGGGTTCCCGGGCCCTTCAGCCGGCAGCGGCCGTTTCGGTGCCACGCCTTCGTTCGGCTGCTGCGGCTGCGGCTCGTCGCTCATCTCGTGCACGGACTCCTGTTTCGCGTCGTACGTTCCCGTACGCCTCGTACGCTTCTGCGCTCCCCCTGGTTTGAAGACTCTCGCACCCGGCGTTCCGTTCCCGGATTCCGGCACGCTTCCGGCCGGAAAACGCGTGGCCGGCCGTCGGCCTCCGGACTAGGCTCCTGCGCTTCGGTGTCGAGCGGTCCGAGGAGGTCGACCGGCGTGGGCGCGGAACGGTTGTACGCGGCCGTCGCGGCAGGGGGGTTCCGACGGTACGCGACCTATCGGGCCGCCACTGCGGCAGGGGTCTTCACGAACACGGTCTTCGGGCTGATCCTCGTGTACACGTACCGCGCCCTGTGGGACGCGAAGCCGCATCTCGGCGGGTACGACCAGGCACAGGCCATGACCTATGTCTGGCTCGGACAGGCCTTCTTGTCGACGCTCGCGATCGGGGGTGGCGGTGTCGAGGACGAGTTGATGGAACGCATCCGTACGGGGGATGTGGCGATCGACCTGTACCGGCCCGTCGATCTTCAGCTGTGGTGGCTGGCGGCGGATCTCGGCCGGGCCTTCTTCCAGTTGCTGGGGCGTGGGGTCGTACCGTTCGTGCTCGGCGCGCTGTGCTTCCCGGTGTATCTGCCGGCCGACGCCGGCACCTGGGCGGCGTTCCTCGTCGCCGTCGTCCTCGCGATGCTGGTCGGCTTCGGCATCCGCTACCTGGTGGCGCTGAGCGCGTTCTGGCTGCTGGACGGCACCGGGGTGGCGCAGATGGCGTGGCTGCTGGGCTTCTTCTGCTCGGGGATGCTGCTGCCGCTGAACGTGTTCCCGGGCACCCTCGGCGAGGTCGTGCGGGTGCTGCCGTGGTCCTCGCTGCTCCAGGCGCCGGCGGACATCCTGCTCGGGGCGGGGGACCCGGTGCGGACGTACGTCTTCCAGGCGGCGTGGGCGGTGGTGCTGCTGGGTGCCGGGCGGCTGGTGCAGTACGCGGCGACGCGCCGGGTGGTGGTGCAGGGTGGCTGAGGGAAGCCCGGTGGCGCCGCAGACGCGGGCGCGGCGGCTGGCCGAGGGTGTGCGGGCGTACCGGCTGATCGCGGCGATGTGGGTGCGGTCCACGATGGCCTATCGCACGTCCTTCGCCATGACCACGTTCGGGAACTTCGCGGCGACCTTCCTCGACTTCGTCGCGATCATGCTGATGTTCTCCCGGGTGGACGCGCTGGGCGGTTACCCGCTGCCCGAGGTGGCGTTCCTGTACGGGCTGTCCGCGGTCCCCTTCGGGCTGGCGGATCTGGTGATCGGGTCGATGGACCGGCTGGGCCGGCGGGTGCGGGACGGCACGCTGGACACGCTGCTGGTGCGGCCGGCGCCGGTGCTGGCGCAGGTGGCGGCGGACCGGTTCGCGCTCCGGCGGCTGGGCCGGGTGACCCAGGGGGCGCTGGTGCTGGGCTGGTCGCTGACCCGGGTGGACATCGACTGGACGCCGGGCAGACTGCTGCTGATCCCGGTGATGGTGCTGAGCGGCTGCGGGATCTTCTGCGCGGTGTTCGTGGCGGGGGCGGCGTTCCAGTTCGTGGCGCAGGACGCCTCGGAGGTGCAGAACGCCTTCACGTACGGCGGTACGACGCTGCTGCAGTATCCGCCGACGGTGTTCGCGAAGGAGCTGGTGCGCGGGGTGACGTTCGTGCTGCCGCTGGCCTTCGTCAACTGGCTGCCCGCGAGCTACGTGCTGGGGCGGCCGTATCCGCTGGGCGTGCCGGAGTGGGTCGCGTTCACACCCCCGCTGGTGGCGGTGGCCTGCTGTGCGGCGGCGGGACTGGCCTGGCGGGCGGGACTTCGTTCGTACCGCAGCACAGGGAGCTAGCGTGAGTGACTTCATCGCACTGGAGAGGGTCGAGAAGGTCTTCGAGGTGCGCCGCAGGACCGGGTTTCTCAGACGGGAGCGGCGCGAGGTGCGGGCGGTGGACGCGCTCTCGTTCACCGTGGCGCGCGGGGAGATGGTCGGATACATCGGGCCGAACGGCGCCGGGAAGTCGACCACGATCAAGATGCTGACCGGGATTCTGACGCCGAGTGCCGGGCGGCTGCGGGTTGCGGGCATCGATCCGGCGCGGGAGCGGACGCGTCTGGCGCACCGGATCGGGGTGGTATTCGGGCAGCGGACCACGCTGTGGTGGGACCTGCCGCTGATCGACTCCTACCGGCTGGCCCACCGCATGTACCGCATTCCGGACGCCCGTTACCGGGAGAACCTGGACCGTCTGGTGGAACTGCTGGAGCTGGGCGCCCTGCTGGACGTGCCGGTGCGGCAGCTGTCGCTGGGGCAGCGGATGCGCGGGGACATCGCGGCGGCCCTGCTGCACGATCCGGACGTGCTGTACCTGGACGAGCCGACGATCGGCCTGGACGTCGTGTCGAAGGCCAAGGTGCGGGAGTTCCTGCGCGAGGTGAACACCGAGCGGGGCACGACCGTGCTGCTGACCACGCACGACCTCCAGGACATCGAGCAGTTGTGCTCGCGGGTGATGGTGATCGACCACGGGCGGCTGGTGTACGACGGCGCGCTCGCGGGGCTGCACGAGGCCGCGGAGAGCGAACGGACGCTGGTGGTCGATCTGGAGCGGGAGCTGCCGCCGGTGGAGGTGCCGGCGGCGCGGGTGGTGCGGGTGGACGGGCCGCGGCAGTGGCTGGCGTTCCCGGCGGGGCAGTCGGCGGCGCCGGTGGTCGCGCATCTGGCGGCCCGTTATCCGCTGGTGGACCTGTCGGTGCGGGAGCCGGACATCGAGGCCGTCATCGCCCGGATGTACGCCGAGAGGGCGGTCTCATAGGCTGCCGGCATGAGCGACGACGCAGCCCCGGACCTCCGGGCGTCCGACGCCGACCGTGAACGGGTCGCCGAGGTCCTGCGGGACGCCCTCGCCGAAGGCCGGCTCGACATGGACGAGTTCGAGGAGCGGCTGGAGGCGGCCTACAAGGCGCGGACGTACGGCGAGCTGGCACCGCTCACCCGCGACCTGCCGGCGTCCGGCGCGGTGGCCCCGCGCGTCTCCTTCGCGAAGGACCCCGTGGCGAACGGCGGTTGGGCGGGCCGGATCACCGGCGGCGAGGGGTCGTCGACGGGTGCGGTGGCGATCCTGTCTGGGTTCGAGCGCAGGGGCCGCTGGACCGTACCGAGGCGGTTTACCTGTTTCACGTTCATGGGTGGCGGCGAACTCGACCTGCGCGAGGCGGACTTCGCCGACCGCGAGGTCGAGATCAACTGCGTGGCGATCATGGGCGGAGTGCAGGTGATCGTCCCGCCGGGCGCCGAGGTCGTCGTACGGGGCATCGGCGTGATGGGCGCCTTCGAGCACCCGAGAGACGACACCCCGCCCGAGCCGGGCGCCCCCCGCGTGATCATCGGCGGTTTCGCCTTCTGGGGCGGGGTGGGCGTGGAACGCAAACTCCCGCGCGCTCAGCGGCAGCGGCTGAAGGAACAGCGCCGGCAGGAGAGGCTGGAGCGCCGCCGCAACGGGGGGCACTGAGCGCGCCCCCACGAGCTACGACGTGCAGACCTTCGTCAGCTCGCCCGCCGCGTCCGTCACCGGACCGACGTCCGGCGTCTCGTCACCGTTCTTGACGGCCGTACGCACGTTGTCCACAGCCTTGCGCAAGTCGTCCACGGCCTTGTTCACATCGGCGTCGTCCGTCTTGTCGCCGATCTTCCGCAGGCTCTTGTCTATGGAGTCGAGTGACTCGTCGGTCTGGGAGGGATCCTTCGCGGCGTTCTCCACGGCCTGCTGGAGGTCGGTGACGCTGTCGGCGATGGCATCGGCGGTCTGCACGCAGTCCAGTGCCTTGTCCACGGCGTCGCAGCCGGTGGTGAGGCCGGCGGTGAGCGCGGCGGTCGCTACGGCGGCGGCGACGGCGATGAGCCGGCCTCGGCGTCGGCTGGCGGCCATGGTGGGTTCCCTCCCCTGGTACGGCTGGCCGGGCGCACGCTGGTGAGCTGTGCGCCCGTACCCAGAGGGACGCCGGAGAGGCCCGGGGGGTTGCCCCCGGGCCTTGAAGGATTCTTTACGCGAGGGTGGCGGCCAGCGCCGCCTGCTGGACCGCGGCCAGCTCGGTGCAGCCGGTGACGGCGAGGTCGAGCAGGGCGTTCAGCTCCTCGCGGTCGAACGGCTGGGCCTCGGCGGTGCCCTGGACCTCGACGAAGCGGCCGTCGCCGGTGCAGACGACGTTCATGTCCGTCTCGGCGCGCACGTCCTCCTCGTAGCAGAGGTCGAGCAGCGGGACGCCGCCGACGATGCCGACGGAGACGGCGCTCACGGTGCCGGTGAGCGGCTGCCGGGCCGCCTTGATCAGCTTCTTGCGCTGGGCCCAGGCGACGGCGTCGGCGAGGGCGACGTAGGCGCCGGTGATCGCCGCCGTGCGCGTGCCGCCGTCGGCCTGGAGGACGTCGCAGTCGAGGACGATGGTGTTCTCGCCGAGCGCCTTGTAGTCGATGACGGCGCGCAGGGAGCGGCCGATGAGCCGGGAGATCTCGTGCGTCCGGCCGCCGATCTTGCCCTTGACGGACTCGCGGTCGCCGCGGGTGTTGGTGGCGCGGGGCAGCATGGCGTATTCCGCAGTGACCCAGCCCTCGCCACTGCCCTTGCGCCAGCGCGGGACTCCCTCGGTGACCGAGGCGGTGCAGAGGACCCTGGTGTCGCCGAAGGAGACGAGGACGGAGCCCTCGGCGTGCTTGCTCCAGCCGCGTTCGATGGTGACCGGGCGGAGCTGTTCGGGGGTACGGCCGTCGATGCGAGACATGCCGACGAGCCTAGCCTGAGCTGCGCAGGGGGCTCCTCCCGCATCGGGAGGAGCCCCTTTCACGGTGAGCCCGGCGGCTCACATCATGTCTTCGATCTCCGCGGCGATCGGGTCGGCGTCGGTGCCGATGACGACCTGGATGGCGGTACCCATCTTGACGACACCGTGGGCGCCGGCGGCCTTCAGGGCGGCCTCGTCGACCAGGGCGGGGTCGGACACCTCGGTGCGCAGCCGGGTGATGCAGCCCTCGATCTCCTCGATGTTGTCGATGCCGCCGAGCCCGGCGACGATCTTCTCAGCCTTGCTGGCCATGTTCCTTCTCCCTGATCCGAACCGCTTTGTCGCAGTAACCCACAGTTGGCCCATCTTCGCGAGCGGTCATGCCGTCCGTGCCGAATGATGGCGATCACGACAGCGGAACCGTCCGCCGACTGGTCTACACCACCGTGGGGAAGGTCGCCAAACCGCGTCCCGGTGCAGCGGCCCGGAAAGGACGCGCATGAGCGCCGAGAACACGGTCAGCCCCGCCCGCGCGCGCTGGAACACCCTGTTCCAGGGCCTGCAGAAGATGGGCCGGAGCCTCCAGCTGCCCATCGCGGTGCTACCGGCGGCGGGCATCCTCAACCGGCTGGGCCAGCCCGACGTGTTCGGGGCCGACGGCCTGGGCTGGACCGACGTCTCGAAACTGATGAAGGGCGCGGGCGGCGCGCTGCTCGACGGCTCCCTCGGCCTGCCCCTGCTGTTCTGCGTAGGTGTCGCGATCGGCATGGCCCGCAAGTCGGACGGCTCGACCGCGCTCGCGGCGGTGGTCGGCTTCCTTGTCTACTGGAGCGTCCTGCACCAGTTCCCCGAGCGGTGCCCGGGCGGCTCGAAGGCGGTCCCGGACGTCGGTTGCCAGGTGAGCGTCGGGGCGGGCGTCGGCGCGGTGACCGCGTTCACGTTCCAGAACCCCGGGGTGTTCGGCGGCATCGTGATGGGACTGCTGGCCGCCTTCTTCTGGATCCGGTTCCACCGCACGAAACTGGTGGACTGGCTGGGCTTCTTCAACGGCCGCCGGCTCGTGCCGATCATCATGGCGTTCGTCGCCATCGTCTTCGCGGCCCTGTGCCTGTGGGTCTGGCCGCCCATCGGTGACGCCCTGGAGAGCTTCGGCCGCTGGCTGCGGGACGCGGGCGCCTGGGGAGCGGGCGTCTTCGGCATCGCCAACCGGGCGCTGCTCGTCATCGGCCTGCACCAGTTCCTGAACGTGCCCATCTGGTTCCAGTTCGGCACCTATACCCCGCCGGGCGGCAAGCCCGTCCACGGCGACATCAACATGTTCCTCGCGGGCGACCCGAACGCGGGCCAGTTCACCTCGGGCTTCTTCCCGATCATGATGTTCGCGCTGCCGGCCGCCGCCCTGGCCATCACGCACTGCGCCCGGCCGGAGCGCCGCAAGGAGATCGGCGGCCTGATGCTGTCGGTCGCGCTGACCTCGTTCGTGACCGGCATCACCGAGCCGATCGAGTACTCGTTCCTGTTCATCGCGCCCGCCCTGTACGCCGTGCACGCCGTGCTCACCGGTGTCTCGATGGCGGTGACGTGGGCGCTCGGGGTGCACGACGGCTTCAGCTTCTCCGCGGGCCTGATCGACTACGTCATCAACTGGCCCCTGGCCACGAGACCGTGGGCGATCATCCCCATCGGCCTGTGCTTCGCGACCGTGTACTACGTCGTCTTCCGCCTCGCGATCACGCGGTTCGACCTGAAGACGCCGGGGCGGGAGCCGGTGGACGAGGTCGAGGACGTCACCAAGGTCTGAGGGCGCACAGCGCGTAGCACCGCGGTAGCGGATTCGTGGGTTCCTTATGCCGCCTTCATCGTGCTAGAACAGGTCTACACCACAGGTGGTGTAGACCAGAGACGCTGCCGTCCCCTTCCATGGTTCCCGGGCGGCGCCCTGCCCTTCCCAGCCCCGGCTGGGCGGTACCCCCAGGAGGAACTTATGACCACGGCCACCGCCGCTCCCGCGGCCGAGAAGAAGAAGGGCGCCGGAGTGATGGCTGTGCTCCAGCGCATCGGCCGCAGCCTGATGCTGCCGGTGGCCGTCCTGCCGGCCGCCGCCCTCCTGGTGCGCCTCGGCAACACCGACATGCTGGGCCGCCCCTCCTTCCCGACCTTCCTGACGAAGATCGCGTCCTTCATGGCGGCCGGCGGCAACGCGATCCTCGACAACATGGCGCTGCTGTTCGCCGTGGGCATCGCGATCGGCTTCGCGAAGAAGTCGGACGGCTCGACGGCCCTCTCGGCGGTCGTCGGCTACCTGGTCTTCAAGAACGTCCTCGCCACGTTCACCGACAAGAACCTGCCGAAGGTGGCGACCGTCGTCGACGGCAAGATAGTCATGCAGAGCGCCCCGGTGGACGCCAAGGTCCTCGGCGGTGTGGTGATGGGCATCGTCGTGGCCCTGCTGTACCAGCGCTTCTACCGCACCAGGCTGCCCGACTGGGCGGGCTTCTTCGGCGGCCGCCGGCTCGTCCCGATCCTGTCGGCCTTCGCCGGCCTGGTCATCGGCATCGTCTTCGGTTACATCTGGCCGGTCCTCGGCACGGGCCTGCACAACTTCGGTGAGTGGCTGGTCAAGTCGGGCGCGATCGGCGCGGGCATCTTCGGTGTCGCCAACCGTGCGCTGATCCCGATCGGCATGCACCACCTGCTCAACTCGTTCCCGTGGTTGCAGGCGGGCGAGTACCACGGCAAGAGCGGTGACATCGCGCGCTTCCTGGCCGGCGACCCGCACGCGGGCCAGTTCATGACCGGCTTCTTCCCGATCATGATGTTCGCCCTGCCGGCCGCCTGCCTCGCCATCGTCCACTGCGCCCGGCCCGAACGCCGCAAGGTCGTCGGCGGCATGATGTTCTCGCTGGCCCTGACGTCCTTCGTCACCGGCGTCACCGAGCCCATCGAGTTCACCTTCATGTTCATCGCGCCGGTCCTGTACGCGATCCACGCGGTCCTCACCGGTGTCTCGCTGGCGCTGACCTGGGCGCTCGGCATGAAGGACGGATTCGGCTTCTCGGCGGGCGCGGTCGACTTCGGCCTGAACCTGGGCATCGCGAGCAACCCCTGGGGCCTGGTCCTGGTGGGCCTGTGCTTCGCGGCCGTCTACTACGTGATCTTCCGGTTCGCGATCATCCGGTTCAACCTGCCGACGCCGGGCCGCGAGTCCGACGAGGAACTGGCCGAGCTTCAGAAGGCCGAGGCCAAGTAACCCGGAACAACCGCCGAAGGCCCCCGGAACCGAGAAGGTCCCGGGGGCCTTCGGCACTCCCGAGGGGTGCGGGGCCGCGTCTGATGTGCGATGCCGCCGGCTCGTCAGATCTCGTACGTGACCCGGGGCGCGGCCAGTTCCACCGGCCCGGCGAACACCTCGCGGGCGTCCCTCAGGTTGACCTCGGGGTCGGTCCACGGCGGGATGTGGGTGAGGACCAGGCGGCGCGCGCCCGCGCGGGCCGCCGACTCGCCCGCCTCGCGACCGTTGAGGTGCAGGTCGGGGATGCTCTCCTTGCCGTGCGTGAACGCCGCCTCGCACAGGAAGAGATCGGTGTCCCGGGCCAGCTCGTCCAGCACCTCGGTGACGCCCGTGTCGCCGGAGTACGTCAGCGACCGCCCCGCGTGCTCGACACGGATGGCGTACGCCTCCACGGGGTGCCG
The DNA here is from genome assembly GCF_055607665.1 of Streptomyces sp. NPDC036984. NCBI lineage: Bacteria > Bacillati > Actinomycetota > Actinomycetes > Kitasatosporales > Streptomycetaceae > Streptomyces > Streptomyces sp. NPDC036984. The sequence continues at coordinate 148,638 of NZ_JBVJRL010000008.1, read as the reverse complement.
GACCCGCTCGGTGTGCACCGTGAACGGGCCGATCTCGAACGTGGACGGCTTGACCGTGTGGAAGTCGAAGACCTCGCTCATCGAGGAGGCCGAGGGGGTGTCCGCGTAGGCCGTGGTCAGGCGGTGTTCGGTGCCCTCGGGGCCGTAGACCGGGATGGGCGCGCAGCGGCCGCCCTCGTGGCGGTAGTAGCGCGCGACGAAGTACGCGAGCATGTCGATGCAGTGATCGGCGTGCAGATGACTCAGGAAGATCGCGTCGAGGTCGTAGAGACCGCAGTGGCGCTGCAACTCGCCGAGGGCGCCGTTGCCCATGTCGAGTAGCAGCCGGAAGCCGTCGGCCTCTACGAGGTAGCTCGAGCAGGCCGATTCCGCGGACGGGAACGACCCCGAGCAGCCGACGACGGTGAGCTTCATGAAGCAGAAACCTCCGTTGGCGGGAAACCGATGGGACGGGACGAAGGGCCACTCGGGTTGAGGGCTGACAGGGGTCGTGCGGTTCGTCGAGCGTAAGGCGCGAAAGCACGGGTCGCTCCTCCGCCAGGGGCCGTTGTGGGCGAACTCACCTGTGCTGTCACCGGTTCGGCTGGACGTGGGACGCACAAGGATGGGGAGAGGGCGCGCAATGTTCGACGAGCGCCGGTAACGTCGTCGTATGGACACGTCCTGGTGGCTGGCGCTCGCTGCGGTGGTGCTGCTCGCACTGGTCGCCACGCTCGTCGACGGCTGGGGCCGCGGCGGCCGCCGGCCGGGCGGGCGGCGGCTCAGGCCGCCGGGCCGGGCGGGCACCCGCGTGCCGCACGCGATGCGCCCGACGCCCGGCGACATCTGGTGGGCCGATGTCCCGTACGAGGACCGGACCGGGGTCAAGGACCGGCCCTGTCTGGTGCTGGCCGTACGCGGCAACCGGGCCACGGTCGCGAAGATCACCAGCAAGTACCACGACGAACGCAGCGGGGTGATCCCGCTGCCCCCCGGCGCGGTCGGCGACGCCCAGGGCCGGCCCAGCTTCCTGGAGACCGACGAGCTGCGCGAGGTGCCGGTGGACGGCTTCCGGCGCCGGGTCGGCGTGGTCGACCCGGTCCTGTGGGACCAGGTACGGCACCTCGCCCGCTAGGGACACACCGCGCCCGCAGGCCGGCCCCCGATCAGCCCGCTGTCACCGACGTCGTGGCCGAGTACACCTAGCTGACCCGGACGGTGACCGTCCAGTCCTCGATGCCCTTGCAGGAGACCTGGCCCGGGGCGGTGGGCTCGGCGCACAGCGGCCGGGAGGAGGTGAGCTTCACCGTCCCGGCGGCCACCGCCCGGTACGCGGCCGTGGCGTCACCCGGCTGGAGTACGAAGCCCGCGTTGATGGCCTCGAGTCCCGAGCCGCTCGCGGTGACCGGCTTCCAGGAGCGGGCCTTGGTGCCGTCCAGGGTGAGCCGGACCTCGCCGCCCTTGCTCACGCAGACCGTACGGCCGTGGTCGTCGGCCGTCAGCTCCGCACGGGAGGCACAGCCGCCGGCGGACCGGGACGGGGACGGCGGCGCGGACTCCTTGCCGCTGCTCCCGGCGTCCTGCTGGGAGCCGCAGCCCGCGAGGAGCAGCGCTGCCGCCGCGAGGGCGAAGGGCGTGGTACGGCGCATGGGGAGGTCCGCCTTTCTGCGTCCGCTGCCGGGCCGGGCGGTCCGGCAGCCTGGTGCAGATGTGACGTACCACCGGAACGAACGGATCCACCGCCGGGTCCGCCGACCGGCCCGCCGCCGGACCCGTCGCCAGGCCTGTGGTCGAACTCCCGCCCGCCCCGCCCTTCGGGGACGACGGGAGTTCGGCGACAGGACCTAGGCCCAGAGCTGGCCCTGGACCGTCTCGATGGCCTCCTCGGTGGTGGCCGCGGTGTAGACGCCGGTGGACAGGTACTTCCAGCCGCCGTCGGCCACGATGAACACGATGTCGGCGCTCCGGCCCGCCGAGACCGCCTTCCTGCCGACGCCGATCGCCGCGTGCAGGGCGGCGCCGGTGGAGACGCCCGCGAAGATGCCCTCCTGCTGGAGGAGCTCACGGGTGCGGGTGACCGCGTCGGCCGAGCCGACCGAGAAGCGGGTGGTGAGGACCGAGGCGTCGTACAGCTCCGGGACGAAGCCCTCGTCGAGGTTCCTGAGCCCGTACACCAGGTCGTCGTAGCGCGGTTCGGCGGCGACGATCTGGATGTCCGGCTTGTGCTCGCGCAGGTAGCGGCCGACGCCCATCAGGGTGCCCGTGGTGCCGAGGCCCGCCACGAAGTGCGTGATCGAGGGCAGGTCGGCGAGGATCTCCGGGCCGGTGGTGGCGTAGTGGGCGCCCGCGTTGTCCGGGTTGCCGTACTGGTAGAGCATCACCCAGTCGGGGTGTTCGGCGGCCAGCTCCTTGGCCACGCGCACGGCGGTGTTGGAGCCGCCGGCGGCCGGCGAGGAGACGATCTCGGCGCCCCACATGCCGAGCAGGTCCCGGCGCTCCTGCGAGGTGTTCTCCGGCATCACGCACACCATCCGGTAGCCCTTGAGCTTGGCCGCCATGGCGAGGGAGATGCCGGTGTTGCCGGAGGTGGGTTCGAGGATCGTGCAGCCCGGGGTCAGCCGGCCGTCCTTCTCCGCCTGCTCGATCATGTGCAGCGCGGGACGGTCCTTGACCGAACCGGTCGGATTGCGGTCCTCCAGCTTCGCCCAGATACGGACGTCCGGGGACGGCGACAGCCGCGGCAGGCGCACCAGAGGGGTGTTGCCCACCGCGGCCAGCGGAGAGTCGTAGCGCATCGCTGCTCAGCGACCGATCAGCGCATGCCGCCGGCCACGGCCGGCAGGATCGTCACGTTGTCGCCGTCGGACAGCTTGGTGTTGATGCCCTCCAGGAAGCGGACATCCTCGTCGTTCAGGTAGACGTTGACGAAGCGGCGCAGCTGGTCGCCGTCCACGATGCGGGCCTGGATGCCCGCATGCCGGGTCTCGAGGTCGGCGAAGAGCTCGGCGAGGGTGCTCCCGCTGCCCTCCACCGCCTTCTGACCGTCGGTGTACTGGCGGAGGATGGTGGGGATGCGGACCTCGATGGCCATGGCTCAGGGCTCCTGTCGGAAGGTGTCTGGTCGGTGGGCGCGCGGCGGCGCGGAACGCACGGGCGACGTACGCGGGTCTGGGCGCCGCGGCTCACGGCCGTACGGCGGCAGGGCCGGCGTCAACAGATGGCGCTGGCGAGCCTGCACAAATCGACGTGCAGCCGCGCCACGAGCAGCGTGCCCGGCGTCTTCTCGCTCACGTCGTCGAAAACCATGGGCTCATCGTATCGATTCCCGCTTCGTTTCCCGGAGTGTGATCCCACATCCCGGACGCAATCGGTCCGAGCAGCGAGACGCACACCTATCCGGAAGGGTTCGGAGCCGGCGGATCAGTAGGCGTCCACGATCTTCACGTCCTCCTCGGTGACCACGCCGTCGACGATCCGGAACGAGCGGAACTGGAACTCGCCCAGGCCGTCCGTGTCGGCGGTGGAGACGAGGACGTAGTGGGCGCCGGGCTCGTTGGCGTAGGAGATGTCCGTACGGGACGGGTAGGCCTCGGTCGCCGTGTGGGAGTGGTAGATGACCACCGGCTCCTCGTCGCGGTCGTCCATCTCGCGGTAGAGCTTGAGCAGGTCGCCCGAGTCGAACTCGTAGAACGTGGGCGACATGGCCGCGTTCAGCATCGGGATGAAGCGCTCGGGGCGGTCCGAGCCGGCCGGGCCCGCGACGACGCCGCACGCCTCGTCCGGGTGGTCCTTCCGCGCGTGCGCGACGATCTGGTCGACCAGTGCCTGGGTGATGGTCAGCATGTCCGTCAGGATAAGCAGAGGGGCCGTCCCGTACCGAGGTGCGGTACGGGACGGCCCACATTGCGGACGTCCTGAGCGGCGGCCGCCGGGAGAACCACGAGTGCTCCCGGCGGCCGGACGTCCTTTTCCGGGGGTCAGCGCTTGCGGAAGGCCGCGGCCTCCGGGTTGCGGCGCTTGAGCACCAGGTAGGCGACGCCGAGGATCAGAGCCCACAGCGGTGCACAGTACAGCGAGACCCGGGCGTCCTTGTCGATGCCCATCATCACGATCACCATGCCGATGAAGGCGAGCGCGAACCAGCTGGTGAACGGGGCACCCGGCGTGCGGAACTCCGAGCGGGGCAGTTCACCGCGGTCGGCCTTGGCGCGGTAGCGGATCTGGCAGAGCAGGATGACGATCCACGCCCACATGCCGGAGATGGTCGCGAAGGAGACGACGTAGTCGAACGCCTTGCCCGGCCACTGGTAGTTGATCCAGACGCCGACCAGCATCAGCGCGGCGGAGACCGACGTGCCGACGAGCGGAGTGCCGCTGGACGTCAGCTTGGTGAAGAGCTTCGGGCCCTGGTTGTTCAGGGCGAGGTCGCGCAGCATGCGGCCGGTGGAGTACATGCCGGAGTTGCAGGACGACAGGGCGGCCGTGAGGACGACGAAGTTGACGATGCCCGCGCCGGCGGCCAGGCCCATCTTCTCGAAGGCGGCCACGAACGGGCTCACGCCCGGCTGGAAGTGCGTCCACGGCACGACCGACAGGATCATGATCAGCGCGCCGACGTAGAAGACGGCGATGCGCCACGGCACGGTGTTGATCGCCTTGGGCAGCACGGTCTTGGGGTCCTTGGACTCGCCCGCGGTCACACCGACCAGCTCGACGGCGAGGAAGGCGAACATGACCATCTGCAGGGTCATCAGCGTGTTGCCGACGCCGTGCGGGAAGAAGCCGCCGTCGCTCCACAGGTGGCTGACGGAGGCGGTGTCACCGGCGTCGGAGAAGCCGATCGTGAGGATGCCGGCGCAGATCAGGATCATGCCGATGATGGCGGTGACCTTGACCATGGAGAACCAGAACTCCAGCTCACCGAAGAGCTTCACGGAGATCAGGTTGGCGCCGTACAGGATGATCGTGAAGATGAGCGCCGAGACCCACTGCGGGATGTTCCACCAGTACGTCATGTAGGCGGCCGCGGCGGTGACCTCGGTGATGCCCGTGACCACCCAGAACAGCCAGTACGTCCAGCCGGTGACGAAACCGGCGAACGGGCCGATGAACTCGCGCGCGTACTCGGAGAACGAACCCGACACCGGGCGGTACATCAGCAGCTCGCCGAGCGCCCGCATGATGAAGAAGATGACGAGGCCCGCGATGGCGTACGCCAGGATCAGGCTGGGGCCGGCCTTGGAAATGCCCTTGCCCGCACCGAGGAACAGACCGGTGCCGATGGCACCGCCGATGGCGATCATCTGGATCTGCCGGGCACCGAGCCCGCGCTGATACCCCTCGCCGCCCTCGCTGTCCTCGGCCCGCACGGCCTCATTGCCGTCGCGATGCTGGTCGACCTGCGCTGAGGTCATGTGTGGTGCGCCTTTCTCCATGCCGACCCGGGCCTTTCGTCGGCCTCGGATCGGGTTTCGATCCCCCCGGATTGCTGGAGCTGTTGCCTGGCCGACGGTCGTCGGCTCGGTGGCGCACCCGGCCGAACATGGGTGGTGTTGGCCGGGCGGTCGTGAAGATTTATCACGGCCGCAATACTGATCACAGGGACGCGTTGTGGCGCACCGCACAGGTAAAAGCGGACAAAGACCGCCCGAATGCGGCAAACCAGGCCGCAACGGTGACGGGATCGTTATCCGGATTTGAGCGTCCTCTGAGCGAACACTCCAGGCGGGACAAAGCCGCCCGGATCACGGCATAAAGGTCGTCACCAGCGTCTCCTGGAGCCCGCCCAGCCACAGGTAGGCCAGCACCATCGGCTTGCGCGGGTCCTCCTCGGGGAGCCGGTAGAGCAGATCGGTGTCGTCCTCGTCGGTGATCTCCAGCCGGGCACCGATCGCCAGCCGCAGGTCGTTGAGGGCGCCGAGCCACCGCCGGGACTCCTCCGGGGACAGCTTGAGCACCGCCCCGCCCTCGTCCACCGGGGCGAGCGCGTCCAGGGTGCGGATCACCGCGAGCGCGTTCTCCCGCTTGCCGGCGCGCAGGTCGTTCTCGGTGTAGCGGCGGAACTCGGCGGAGTGCGCCCGCCGCTCCTCGGCCTCGGCGGGCGAGCCGGGCGCCTGCTCGGGGTCGCTGTAAGCGTCCGGGAAGAGCCTGCGCAGCACGGGGTCGGCCGGCGGCTCGCTCGGGCCCTCGGCGAACAGCTCGGCGAGCGGGTCGTCCGGGGCGTCGGCGCCGGGGCCGGGGCCGATCAGCTCCAGGAGCTGGACGGCCAGCGACCGGATGATGGAGATCTCGACGTCGTCGAGTGCGACGGCCGCGCCGCCGCCGGGGAGCGGTTCGAAGTGTCCGGGCATGTAAGTCGGTCGCTACTTCCGGTCCTGCTGGAGGGTGGCCCACAGACCGTAGCCGTGCATCGCCTGCACGTCGCGTTCCATCTCCTCGCGGCTCCCGCTGGAGACGACCGCCCGGCCCTTGTGGTGGACGTCGAGCATGAGCTTGGTGGCCTTGTCCTTGGAGTAGCCGAAGTACGTCTGAAAGACGTACGTCACATAGCTCATGAGGTTGACCGGGTCGTTGTGGACGATCGTGACCCAGGGGACGTCGGGCTCGGGTACGGCGAAGACCTCCTCCGCCGACTCGGTGCGTTCGATCTCTACGGGCGCGGGTGACGTCACACAGCCATGCTGCCACGACCCCCATAAATCGTCACACCGACGAAAAGGGAGTACGATCCATGGTCATGAACACAGCGGACCTTGGGCTGCCGGTGGACGTTCCCTCGACGGCGCTCTTCACGGACCAGTACGAGCTGACCATGCTTCAGGCCGCCCTGAAGGCCGGTACGGCCGAACGGCGCAGCGTGTTCGAGGTCTTCACCCGGCGGCTGCCGAACGGGCGCCGCTACGGCGTGGTGGCGGGCACCGGACGCGTCCTGGACGCGGTGGAGAACTTCCGCTTCGACCCGGCCGTCCTCGGCTTCCTGCGCGAACGGAAGATCGTCGACGAGGAGACCCTGAAGTGGCTCGCCGACTACCGCTTCAGCGGGGACGTCTGGGGCTACCCCGAGGGCGAGGTCTACTTCCCCGGCTCGCCGATCATGCGGGTCGAGGGCACGTTCGCCGAGTGCGTGCTGCTGGAGACCGTGATCCTCTCCATCCTCAACCACGACTCCGCGATCGCGGCCGCCGCCTCCCGCATGGCCTCCGCAGCCGGAGACCGCCCGCTGATCGAGATGGGCGCCCGGCGCACCCACGAGCTGGCGGCGGTGGCCGCCTCCCGCGCCGCCTACGTCGGCGGCTTCGCGACCACCTCCGACCTGGCCGCCGGATTCCGCTACGGCATTCCGACCGTGGGCACCTCGGCCCACGCCTTCACCCTGCTGCACGACCGCGAGCGGGACGCCTTCCAGGCCCAGGTGAACACCCTCGGCCGGGGCACGACCCTGCTCGTGGACACCTACGACGTCACCGAGGCGGTCCGTACGGCGGTGGAGGTGGCCGGCCCCGAGCTGGGCGCGGTCCGCATCGACTCCGGTGACCTGCTGCTGGTGGCCCACCGGGTGCGGCAGCAGCTGGACGAGCTGGGCGCGACGAACACGAAGATCATCGTGACCTCCGACCTGGACGAGTACGCCATCGCCTCGCTGGCCGCGGCCCCGGTGGACGCGTACGGCGTCGGCACCCAGCTGGTGACCGGCTCCGGGCACCCGACCTCCTCGATGGTCTACAAGCTGGTCGCCCGGGCCGACTCCGCCGACCCCAAGACACCGCTGCTGCCGGTCGCGAAGAAGTCCAGCGGCGGCAAGACCTCCATCGGCGGGCGCAAGTGGGCCGCGCGCCGGCTGGACGCAGAGGGGGTCGCGGAGGCCGAGGTCGTGGGCACAGGACCGGTCCCGGCCGAGCTGGCCGACCGGCAGCTGCTGGTGCAGCTGATCAAGGGTGGCGACGTGATCGCCCGGGAGCCGCTGGACGTGCCCCGGGACCGCCATATCGCGGCCCGCGCGAACCTGCCTCTCTCCGCTACCCAGCTGTCCCGGGGGGAACCCGTCATTCCGACGGAGTATGTCCAGGGGCGCTCGGGTAGCTAGAGCGGGACCGACGTCCGCCCTCGAACGCCCTCTCCCGTCCGGGCCCGGAAGTCTCTAGGCTCAGTTACTTAACTCTCAGTCGAAGGACACCCACCATGCGCCGCGCCTTGATCGTCGTAGACGTGCAGAACGACTTCTGCGAAGGGGGCAGCCTCGCGGTCGCCGGCGGTGCGGACGTGGCCGCCGCCATCACCGAGCTGATCGGCCAGGCGGGGGGCACCGGGTACCGGCATGTGGTGGCCACCCGCGACCACCACATAGCGCCCGGCGGTCACTTCGCGGACAACCCCGACTACGTCCGCTCCTGGCCCGCGCACTGTGTCGCGGGCACCGAGGGCGTCGGCTTCCACCCGAACTTCGCCCCGGCCGTCGCCTCCGGCGCGGTCGACGCGGTGTTCGACAAGGGGGCGTACTCGGCGGCCTACAGCGGTTTCGAGGGCACCGACGAGAACGGCGTCCTGCTGGCCGACTGGCTCCGGGCCCGGGAGATCACCGAGGTGGACGTGGTGGGCATCGCCACGGACCACTGCGTGCGGGCCACCGCCCTGGACGCCGCGGAAGCGGGTTTCCGGACCCAGGTGCTGCTGGACCTGACGGCCGGGGTGGCGGGAGAGACCACCGAGCGGGCCCTGGAAGAGCTGCGCGAAGCGGGCGTGGAACTGACGGGCAAGCCCGTGGTGAGCGGCTAGGGGACGTCGGGCGGGGGCCTGGGCCGGTTCGGCCCCCGCAGCGGCGTCACCCCTGCTGCACCACCGCTGACGTGCGCAGCAGGGCTCGGATCGGATGCCACAGCTCGTTCACGATGACACCGTTGTCGGCAGGGGCCGTGCGCCATATAAGGCCGTCGGGATGGTGCAGGACCGCCGTGATCTCGTCCGGCGTCGGAGGCGCGGCGTTGCCCCGCAGGTATATCGCCCGCAGCCCCAGGTTGCGGAGCCTGGTCAGGGCCCGGGCCCGGTTCTGGGCGTGCACCAGCACCCGCACCGCGGCGGAGCCGTAGGGCAGATTCAGCGCCACCACCACGGTGCCGTTCGGTAGCTTGCAGAAGCCTCCAGCGGCCATGCGGTCACATCCCCGTTTCGGTCGGTGTCAATAAGCGGTCCACAGGACGCACCTAAACACGACCGGCGGCAACCCGCCAAGGGGTTGCCGCCGATACGCGCCTGACCTGCGGTTTTGTGGACTACTTCACCGCGGGACCGACCTTGAGCTGGATCGTGGAGCCGTCCTTGGCCTCCTTGACGATCGTGATCTTGGTGTTGGTGTCAGTGACCTTGACGCCCCCGGTGGGGTTCTTCGGGTCCCAGTAGGTGCTCGTGTGGTCGTTGAAGACCGAGACACCCTTCGACGCCTTGATCTTCAGGGCGACGTCGGCCTTGTGCAGGGTGATGCCGTCCGTGCCGTAGAGGCTGAACGGGGAGTCGTACGCCTGGACGCGGTTGCGCAGCAGCGTGCCGTCGGCCCACTTCAGCGCCTTCCAGTGCGAGTCGACCGGCAGGATGAGACCGGTGCCCGGGTGGCCGTTGGTCTCGTTCGTGTTGTCGTCCGCCTGGGAGGTGTCCCACTTCCAGATCAGCAGGCCGTTCTGGTACGGGTAGTGCTCCACCCAGTCCGGGCGCGACGCGAAGCCGAAGTTGTACGGGCCGGTCTTCAGCGTCTTGTCGTACGACACGTACTGCCGGTTCTCGGCGATGTAGTACTGCTTGTAGTCCTTGGTGAAGGACGCGCCGATGCGGGAGAAGCCGGCCGCGGTCCAACCGGCGTCCGCGGTCTCGGCGTTGTCCGAGAACAGCGGGGTGCCGTCGGCGGTCACGGTGATCTCGTCGGCCGTGAAGCCGTTCTCCGCGACACCGCCGTCGGTGGCGTAGCGGAAGCGCACGTCGATCTTCTTGCCCGCGTAGGCGTCGAGCGGGAACGACAGCTTCTTGTGCGTCTGCGAGAAGCCGCTCAGCGCCGGCTTGCCACTGGCGTCACGCGGGAGGGCCTGGCCGTCCGCCGTGCCGTCCAGGGCGGTGAAGTTGGCGCCACCGTCGGTCGACACCTCGGTGTAGACGTAGTCGTAGCCCTCCTCGGTGGCCCACCAGCCGTCCAGGGTGAGGCTCGCCGAGGACTTGCCCGTCAGGTCCACGGAGCGGGTCAGCGTGTTCTTCAGGTCGTTGCCGCTGCCGCTCCACCACTGGGTCGAGCCCTGCGCCGGCTCGGTGATGGTGGTGGTGACCGCCTTGTCCGGCAGGGTCACCAGCAGGGCCTGCTTGTCCCAGGTGTTGTACTCGGCGACGCCCAGCTTGTGCGTGGACTGCTTGCCGGCCTTGGCGGTGTCGTAGTTCAGCCAGCCCAGCTGGAGCTTGTCCCAGGCGTTCATGTCGCCGGGCAGGTTGCCGATGGACTCCTTGCCCGTGCCGAGCCAGGAGCCGGAGGACATCAGGGTCCAGAAACCGGTGGAGTTGTCGCCGCCGGCGGTGTCGTACTCGTCCGGCAGGCCGAGGTCGTGGCCGTACTCGTGGGCGAAGACGCCGAGGCCGCCGTTCTCCGGCTGGATGGTGTAGTCGCCGACCCAGATGCCGGTGGCGCCGACCTGCGTGCCGCCGAGCTTGTTGCTCTCGGGGCCGGTGGCGCCGGCGTCGGTGCCGAAGGCGTACCAGCGGTGGGCCCAGATCGCGTCCTTGCCCTGGGCGCCGCCGCCCGCGGACTCGTCCTCACCGGCGTGCACGATCTGGAAGTGGTCGACGTAGCCGTCCGGCTCGTTGAAGTTGCCGTCGCCGTCGAAGTCGTACCGGTCCCACTGGTCGTACTTGGCGATGGCCTTCTTGATGTCGGCGTCGGTGCGGCCGGCCTTCTTCTGCTGGGCGACCCAGGCGTTCAGGCCGTCGCTGACGACGTTCCACACGCTCGGGCAGTTGGTCTGGCCGCAGGCGTTGTTGCCGTAACGGGCCTCGTTGTAGGGGACCTTGACCCAGTCGGTGACCTCACCGGCGACCGAGTAGCGGCCCGAGGACTGCTTCTCGTAGTACTTCTTCAGCGACTCGGTCTTCTTGCCGGTGCCGAAGTAGAGGTCCTGGTAGTGCTTCTTGCTGTAGTCCTTCTGCCAGGCCGTCGAGTTGTCCTTCGTACGGTCCGGCGCGGCGATCTTGTTGTGCAGCGGTCCCGCGGTACCGCCGTACTTGGGGTCGGTCTGGTCCCCGAACTCCACCAGGATGGTGAAGATCTTGTCGGTCTTCTCGCGGCCCAGCTCGACGTACTTGCTCTGGCCCTTGCGGCTCTTGAGCTTGACGACCTTGGAGCCGTTGCGCTCCTCGGCCTTCGCCTTGCCCGATATGAGCTGCTTCAGGGCCTCCTGGCGCTGCGCCTCCTGAGTCTTGCTCAGCGGGCCGTCCAGGTCGTGCTTCTGCTGGTTCACCGGGGCCGGGTCGTGCCGGTTGGCGGCCGCGGACCGGGCCGGGGTGCTCGCCTCGGCGACGGCATACGTCGCGAACGTGGCGGAGGCCGCGGCGAGCGTCACGCCGATGGCGGCCGCTCTGAACGTCCAGGATCTGCTGGTCACTTGAGTTCCTCCCCCGCGCCGCGCACACGGACAGGGGGTTCCGGGTCATGGAGGAATCCGTGCGCGCACGATCAACGCGTGTAATCAAGTGACGACATTTGACTAGAGGTTTAGCGGAAAAGACAGACCTTGACTTGAGCAGGACAAGTGCACTATGCGGAGATGGCGTCCGCTTTGCGAACACGTTGCGGCTCGCCCAACCGGCGCAGGCGTCCGCCCGTTTGGCCGGACCGGTGACTCCGTGCGCCCCCCGTGCACCGGTACCGTGGGTTAGGTCACGCTTACCGGCCGTCCCGCTCGGGCATGCACGCCAAGAGAGCCGAACGGCACCCCCCATCCCCCGACGACTGCCGAGGACACGATTGCCATGCCTCGTCCGACCGCCGCACAGCTCGCCTACGGTTCCTGCACCGTGGTCCTCTCGACGCTGGCCATGCTGCTGCTGTCCCAGACGACTTCGGGACCCGGGATCACGGTCATCGCCCTCGCGGCACTCGCGCTGGGCCTGCTGGTCGCCCTGACGGTCCCCGCACCCGGGGCACGCCCGGTGCAGGCGCCCGCGGAGCCCGTGGCCGACGAGGAGCGCGTGCCCACCACCCTGTGACCGCACGGCACGACAGCGGCGGGCCCGTGTACGTCACGGACCCGCCGCTCTCGTATGGGCACCCATCACATTCACGGTGCCTCTCACGCGCCGCTCAAGGGACGCTGACCACCACCGTCTTGGCCGCCTTGTCGTGCAGACCCTGTTTGTACGGCTTGTCGAAGAAGCTCCAGCCGCCGCAGATCACCGTCCAGATGCAGGCGCAGCAGAAGGCGAACGGCACCCACAGCACCAGGGCACGGGTCAGCGAGGACTGCGTGGAGGGGGTGGCGCCGTCGTCCAGGTTGGCCACCCGCAGGCGGAGCCACTTCTTGCCGAGGGTCTGCCCCGACTTTCTGATCATGAAGGTGTCGTACGCGACATAGAGCACGGCCGCGATGAAGGACTGGGCGACGGACCGGCCGACCTCGATGCGGTCGCCGTCGACGGAGTACTCACGCACCCCGAACGCCCAGGTCAGCAGCCAGACGACGATACCGACGAGGATCATGTCGATGATCCGCGCGAGCGTCCGCTTGCCGCTGTCGGCGAGCGGGGGCATGCCGGCCAGCGGGTCGGCGGGATAGCCGCCGGCGTCGTAGGGGCCACCGCCGTAGGGGCCGCCCGGGCCGCCTCCGTACGGGGAACCGCCGTAGGGGCCGCCGCCGTAGGGGGGCGGCTGCTGACCGCCGTACGGAGGTGGCTGACCGCCGCCCGGGGGCGGGTGCTGGCCGCCGCCGGGCGGCGGGGGCTGCTGGGCGCCGCCGTACGGGGTGTCGTACGGCGAGCCCGACCCCTGGTCCGACGGGGGCCGCTTCCTGAAGGGGTCGTCCTCGGGGGGCTGCTCTCCGGAGCCGGGGGGTGGTTCGCTGCTCATGGCCCGAGTGGAACCCGAACCCCCCTGCCTCCGCATCCGGCAGACGGCCGTACGGAGTACGCGCGCCCCGCGGTCAGCCCGCGACGAAGGTGTGGGCCGCCTTGTCGTGCCAGCCCTGGCGCCAGGGCCGGTCGAACAGGCACCACAGCACGCCCACGACTCCGACGACCAGCAGCGCCGGCACGCTCAGGACCAGCCAGCGGCGCAGCGCCGGGCCGAAGGACGGGGGCTCGTGCCCCTCGATGTCCCGCACCTCCAGACCGCACAGCTTCTTGCCGAGGGTGCGGCCCCACTTGGCGGTGGGCAGCGCCTCGTACAGGACGCCGGTGAGGAGCAGGACGGCGAGGACGATGCCGAGGCTGGTGCCGGTCGTGCCGTCGAGCAGCCAGACGGTGACCTCACGGCCGGACAGCCGGGCCGCGTCGATCTTCTGCTGGACGTGGTCCACGGCCCGCATGCCGAGCGGAACGCCGGCGGCCGCCGTCACCACGCCCATGGCCAGCGTGTCGATCAGCCGCGCGGCGAGCCGCTTGCCCAGTCCGGCGGGCCGGGCGGCGGCCTGCCGGCGCGCGGCGGCCTGGAAGATGTCCTCCACCGGCGGCTTCCAGGGCGCCACGGGCTGCTCGTCCCCGCCGGCCGCCAGCCGGTGCACCTGCTGCGCCCAGGACGCCTGCCCGCCACCGGGACCGGCGGTCAGCGGAGTGGCGGGAGCACCGCCCTGCGGGGGCACCGAGGGGGCTGCGGCAGCCGGGGCCGGGGCCTGCGGAGTGTGCGGCGCCGGGGAGGGCTGCGGGGTCTGGGGTGCGGCCTGGGCCGACTGCGCCGGAGTCTGGGGTGCCTGGGCGGCGGAGGCGCGGGCAGCGGCGGCCTTCCCGGCGCCGAAGCCGGAGTTCGCGGGCGCGCCGACCGGCCCCTGCGTACCGAAGCCGGCCGGTCCGGAACCGCCGGGGGCGGCACCGCCCTCGGCAGGGCCGGACGGTACCGGGCGGAACGTCATCGTGCCGTCGTCGGTGCGGGCCGCCGCCGGGCCGGGGATCGGGCGGCGGAAGATGAAGGTCCCGGGGTCCGGGGCGGCGTCCTCCGCCGGGGGGATCGTCGCGGTGCCGTCGGCACGGCCGGTGGCCTGGTCGTCGGGCTGTGCCGGGGCCTCGGCCGGCACCCGCGGGTCGGCACCCCGGGCCCCACCGCGGCCGTCAGCGCCGAGCCCCGACGACGGGGCGGCCTGGGCGGAGTTTCCGGAGTGGGTGGCCTGGGCGGGGATTCCGGGCGGGGCGGACTGGGCGGGCTGCCCGGCACCGGCCCACTGACCGGCACCGCCGGACTGGGCCGGGCCGCTCGACTGACCCGGCTGATCCGACTGGCCCCACTGCGCACCCTGCGCGGACTGCCCGGCACCGCCGGACTCGCCGGGTCGGCCCGGCTGACCCGACTGACCCCACTGCGCGGCCTGCGCGCCCTGACCGCTCTGCGCGGGCCGGCCCGCCCGGCCCCACTCGTCGGACGGGGTGGCCGGGGACTGCCCGTCGGTGCCGGGCTGCCTGCTCGTGTCGGCCGGGTCCTCGTCGAAGAAGTGGGGGCCCGTCTCCTCCACGGACGGGGCTGCCGGGCGGACGCCGGGCGGCGGGGTGAGCGGTTCGCCGTCCTTCGGCGCCGGGCGGCTCGTGCCGGGCACCCAGGAGGCGCCGTTCCAGTACCGGACGTAGCCGGGGATGGACGGGTCCGGGTAGTAGCCCTCGCGGGGCCGGTCGTCACCTGGGGCCGGGGTTGGGGCGCTCATGTCCGTCGTCCCGTATCTGCTCGGGGGTGGGATGGGAGCCTCCACATCTATCAGACCCGGGCATCCCCCACCGCCAGTCCCGCAGGACCCGCCCCTTTCCGGGCATCGCCGCACCGGACTCTCACGGTCCGCGAAAAAAATCCCCGAACCCGCGTAATGGCCCCGCCGCTGCCCCCTCTCCCCTGGTGCGGGCCCGGTCCGAGCGGCCCCGAACCGAAAGGAGACGCAGGTCATGCATCACACCGTGGTGGAGCGGGAGCTGGAGCTGAGGCTCGTCCTGTCGCCGGAACGGAGCGTCCCGGTCCCGGCCCGGCTCAGCTACCGCTCCGACGACCCCTACGCCGTCCACGTCGCCTTCCACATCAACTCCGAGCACCCCGTCAACTGGACGTTCGCCCGTGACCTGCTGGTGGAGGGGGTGTTCCGGCCGTGCGGGCACGGGGATGTGCGGGTGTGGCCGACGAAGCTGGACGGGCGCAGTGTCGTGCTGATGGCGCTGAGTTCGCCGGACGGCGACGCGCTGCTGGAGGCGCCGGTGCCGCAGGTGTCGGCCTGGCTGGAGCGGACGCTGCGGGCGGTACCGCCGGGGACGGAGGGCGGGCAGCTGGGCATCGACGACGCGCTCGACCAGCTGCTCGCCCGGTGAGGGCGGCCGCCTCAGAACAGCTTGCCGGGGTTGAGGATGCCCAGCGGGTCGAAGACCTGCTTCACCGCCCGCTGCATCTCCAGCCCGACCGGGCCCAGCTCGCGGGCGAGCCACTCCTTCTTGAGCACGCCGACGCCGTGTTCGCCGGTGATGGTGCCGCCCAGCTCCAGGCCGAGGGCCATGATCTCGTCGAAGGAGTCACGGGCCCGGCGGGTCTCGTCGGGGTCCTGCGCGTCGAAGCAGACGACGGGATGGGTGTTGCCGTCGCCGGCGTGTGCGCAGACGCCGATCGTCAGGCCGTACTTCTCGGCGATCCGCTCGGTGCCCTCGATCATCGCGCCGAGCTGCGAGCGCGGCACGCACACGTCGTCGATCATCGTCGTGCCCTTGGCCGCCTCCAGCGCGGGCAGCGAGAGCCGCCGGGCCTGGAGGAGGAGTTCGGACTCGGCGGCGTCCTCGGCAGGGACGACCTGTGTGGCGCCGGCGGCCTGGCACAGGGCCTCGACGGCGGCGAGGTCGGCGGCGGGGTCCGGGGTGTCGAAGGCGGCCAGCAGCAGGGCCTCGGTGGTCTCGGGCAGACCCATGTGGGCGAGGTCGTTGACTGCCTTGACCGTCGTACGGTCCATCAGTTCGAGGAGGGAGGGCACGTGGCCGCCCGCCATGATCCGGCAGATGGCGTCGCAGGCGGCGGCCGCGGAGGCGAATTCGGCGGCCAGCGCGAGCTGCTGCGGCGGCTTGGGCTTCAGCGCGAGGACCGCCCGGACCACGATGCCGAGCGAGCCCTCGGAGCCGACGAAGAGGCGGGTGAGGTCGTAGCCCGCGACGCCCTTGGCGGTCCGGCGGCCGGTGGACATGAGCCGGCCGTCGGCGAGGACGACGTCCAGGCCGAGCACGTACTCGGCGGTCACGCCGTACTTGACGCAGCACAGGCCGCCGGAGGCCGTGCCGATGTTGCCGCCGATCGTGCACGTCTCCCAGCTGGAGGGGTCCGGCGGGTAGTACAGGCCGTGTTCCTCGACCGCGCGGGAGAGGGTCGCGTTGATCACGCCCGGTTCGACCACGGCGATCCGGTCGACGGGGCTGATCTCCAGGATGCGGTTCATCTTGGTGAGGGACAGCACGATGGAGCCGTCGGTGGCGTTGGCGCCGCCGGACAGGCCGGTGCGGGCGCCCTGCGGGACGACCGGGACGCGCAGTTCGCCGGCGGTGCGCATGACGTGCTGGACCTGCTCGACGGTGCGCGGCAGCACCACGACGGCCGGGCTGCCCGCGGGGCAGAAGCTCGCCATGTCGTGCGCGTAGGAGGCCAGGACGTCGGGGTCGGTCAGGACGGCCTCGGGCGGCAGGCCGGCCAGGAGCCGGTCGGTGAGGTTCCCCGTGAGTTCGTCGCGCGGTGCTTCGATACGGCTCATGATCACAGCGTGGCACTCGCGGCCATCGGTGTGAACCCCGCCCGCGCCGTCCTTGGGCCACCCGGATGTGCTCGTCGTATTGACGCACAGTGAGCGCCATGGACAACCGACTGTGCGTGCCGGGTACGTCCCTGCCGGCCGGGCCGCCCGCGCCGCGCCGCCGCAGGCGGGTGCTGCGGCGGGTGCTGGTCGCCGTGCTGGCGGGTGGGGTCGTCGCGGGCACGGCGCTGACGCTGCTGCCACAGGAGCGGCAGCAGCGCGTGGCCGCACCGCCCGCCGCCGGTCCGCAGGCGCAGGCCCGGACGCAGGCGCTGACGACGGTGACCTACGGGGTGCCGGCCGCGCTGCCCGGTCTGACGGCGCTCATCGGACGGCAGGAGGCGCGGGTGCGGGCGCAGCCGCGGGACGCCCGGGCGTGGGCGGTGCTGGGGTCCGCTTATGTGCAGCGGGGGCACCGGGCGGGCGACGCGGCGGACTACCCGCGGGCGGAGCGGGCGCTGCGGACCTCGCTGGAGGTGCGCGGCTCGCGCAACACCGAGGCGCTGGACGGCCTGGCCGCGCTGGCGCTGGCGCGCCGGGACTTCCCGGCGGCGAAACGGTACGGCGAGCAGGTGCTCAAGGCGGCGCCGAAGCGGTGGACGGCGTACCCGCCGCTGATCGACGCGTACACCGGGCTCGGCGACTACACGAAGGCCCGCTCCACCCTCGACAAGCTGCTGGAGCTGCGCACCGGCGCGGCGGAGCGGCCGGCCGTGAAGGCGCGGGCCGCGGCGGTGTACCGGGACCGGGGCTGGCGGGAGGACGCGGTGGCCCAGCTGACCGACGCGGCGGCCGCCGCCCGTACCCCCGCCGAGCAGGCCGCATGGCTGGCCGGGCTCGGGCAGCTGGCCTGGGAGCGCGGGGACCTGCCGGTCGCGCTGCGGCACTTCGAGGCCGCGCTCCGGCTCGATCCCGACCAGCGGCCGGCGCAGGTCGGGCGGGCGCGGACGCTGGCCGCGCAGGGGCGCACGACCGAGGCACTGGCCGCGTACCGGGCGGCGCTCGCCCGGCAGCCGGACCCGGAGGGTCTGCTGGAACTGGGCGAGTTGTACGAGTCGCTGGGGCAGACCGGGACCGCCGAGGAGCAGTACGCGCGGCTGAAGGCGGCGGTGCGGCAGGCGGTGGCCGGCGGGGTCGACGAGGCGCTGGTGATCGGGCGGTTCGAGGCGGACCACGGGGACCCGTGGGACGCCGTGGAGCGGCTCCAGGAGGAGTGGGCGCGGCAGCCGGGGATCGAGGTGGCCGACGCGCTGGGCTGGGCGCTGCACCGGGCCGGCGAGGACCAGGACGCGCTGGCCTACGCGTCCGCCGCGACGGACAAGGCGAAGGGGGGCGGGGTGCGCAGCGCGCTGTACGCGTTCCACCTGGGGGTGATCGAGGCGGAGCTGGAGCGGTTCGGGCCCGCGCGCCGGCATCTCCAGGAGGCGCTGCGGATCAATCCGTACTTCTCGCCGCTCGGGGTCACCGAGGCCCGCAGCGCGCTGGCCTCCCTCGGGGAGGTGCCGGACGAGCCGCTGCCCGCGGAGGCCCCCTAGCTCCCGGGCTTGCAGCGGAGACCCTAGCTCCCGGGCTTGTAGTAGATCGAGAACCTGCGGGCTCCCTCCTGCCCCGACGCGAACCCCAGGTACAGGCGCGGGGTGCCCGTGCGGCGCACCGCCAGGCCCTCCGGCTCGCGGTGGTCGAGGGAGTGGGCGGCCTCCGTGCGGTGGCGGTCGAGGAGTTCGCCGGTGCGGATGTCCAGGCAGGACAGGTAGGTGTTGCCGTGGCCGGCGGGCGGGTTGGTGCGGGGATCGTAGGCGTTGCCCGCGAGCTGGTAGAGGTGGTCGCCGTGCAGGGCGAAGCCCTGGAAGGGGGCGCCCGGATCGGGGTGGGCGCCGGTCTGCGGGAAGTCGGCGAGCGGGGAGGCGTAGTCCCGGGTGGTGAAGGCGGCCAGGTCCCAGACGCGGTAGCGCGGGACGCTCCGCAGCCGGTGGCGGACGGCGATGCGGCCGGTGGCCGGACAGACCGTGGGCTGGTTGGCGCGGGACCCCTCGATGGGGTGGCGGACCTTGACGTCGTCGGACGTGCGGGTCGCGTCGCGCGCGAACCGGAAGCGGGTGACGCCCCGGCCGAAGCCGCCGAGGGCGTCCGTCTCGGTCCAGATCCACACCGTGCCGTCGGTGTCGTGCTGGACGCCCATGCTCACGCCGTGCCCGAAGCCCTTGAGGTACATGTGGCCCAGGCGTCTGCCCGCGAGGTCCAGGCGGTTGAGGCACAGGTCGCCGGTGTCCCGGCCGCCCGGGGTGAGCTGGAGGACGTAGAGGTGGTGGTGGACCTCGTCGAAGGCGAAGGACTGGAGGACCGTGGGTTCGCGCAGCGTGTCCAGCTGCCGCAGCCAGCGGGCGGCGGGTGCGGCGAGGTCGATGCGCTGCTCCACGGTCCCCCCTGGTCGTCCGGCGGGGGACCCGTCGGTTACAGGTTGCCCCGCTTGGCCTGCTCGCGTTCGATCGCCTCGAACAGTGCCTTGAAGTTGCCCTTGCCGAAGCCCATCGAACCGTGCCGCTCGATGAGTTCGAAGAACACGGTCGGCCGGTCCTGGACCGGCTTGGTGAAGATCTGGAGCAGGTAGCCGTCCTCGTCGCGGTCGGCCAGGATCTTCAGTTCGCGCAGGGTCTCGATGGGCACGCGGGTGTCGCCGACCCACTCGCCGAGGGTGTCGTAGTAGGAGTCGGGGGTGTCGAGGAACTGGACACCGGCCGCGCGCATGGTGCGGACCGTCTGCACGATGTCGTTGGTGTTCAGCGCGATGTGCTGGACGCCGGCGCCGCCGTAGAACTCCAGGTACTCGTCGATCTGGGACTTCTTCTTGGCGATGGCGGGCTCGTTGATCGGGAACTTGACCTTGAGGGTGCCGTCCGCGACCACCTTCGACATCAGCGCGCTGTACTCGGTGGCGATGTCGTCGCCCACGAACTCCTTCATGTTCGTGAAGCCCATGACCTTGTTGTAGAACCCGACCCACTCGTTCATCTTGCCGAGCTCGACGTTGCCCACGCAGTGGTCGATGGCCTGGAAGGTGCGCTGGGCGGGCGGCTCGACGATCGGCTCGGCGGCGGCGTAGCCGGGCAGGTAGGGGCCGTCGTAGCCGGTGCGCTCGACCAGGGTGTGGCGGGTCTCGCCGTAGGTGGCGATCGCGGCGAGGACGACGGTGCCGTGCTCGTCCTTCACCTCGTACGGCTCGGCGACCGGGCGGGCGCCGTGCTCGATCGCGTAGGCGTACGCGCGGCGGGCGTCCGGGACCTCGATGGCCAGGTCGACGACGCCGTCGCCGTGCTCGGCCACGTGCTGGGCGAGGAAGTGACCCCAGGTGCTGCTCGGCTTGATCACCGAGGTGAAGACGAAACGGGCGGAGCCGTTCTCCAGCACGTAATTGGCGGTCTCGCGGCTGCCGTTCTCCGGTCCGGAGTACGCGACCAGCTTCATGCCGAAGGCGGTGGAGTAGTAGTGCGCCGCCTGCTTGGCGTTGCCCACGGCGAAGACGACCGCGTCCATTCCCTTGACCGGGAAGGGGTCGGCCTGCCGTGCGGTGTCGGGAGTGTGGTGTGTGGTCTGCGTCATAGCGGAAGGGTGGCTCTGCTCTGCAAGGTGCGCAATAGTTTCCTTGTTCGCTGTGCAATCTGCTTGGTGTTACGGCCGTTTCGGCGGCCTTTCTGTACAGGATGACCACCTCAGGGGGTGCCGTGGCGATCGATCATCTGGACGGGCGCATCATCGTGCTGCTGGCCGAGCAGCCGCGCATCGGCGTGCTGGAGATGTCCCGCCGGTTGGGCGTGGCGCGGGGGACCGTGCAGGCGCGGCTCGACCGGCTTCAGTCGAACGGAGTCATCCGCGGCTTCGGCCCGCAGGTGGATCCGGCGGCCATCGGCTACCCGGTCACCGCGTTCGCCACGCTCCAGATCCGGCAGGGTCAAGGGCCCGACGTCCGCGCGCACTTGGCGACGGTGCCGGAGGTGCTGGAGCTGCTGACCACCACCGGCAGCGGGGACATGCTGTGCCGTCTGGTGGCCCGCTCGAACGCCGACCTTCAACGGGTGATCGACCGGGTTGTCGGTTTTGATGGCATTGTCCGGGCCTCCACGGCGATCGTCATGGAGAACCCCGTTCCGCTGCGGGTCATCCCGCTGGTGGAGCAGGCGGCCCGGGACAGCGAAGGGACCTAGGCCGATCCGGGGGTGAGCGCGGGTGAGCTTCTGGGAGTACCTGGGCAGCCGGCACCAGCAGCTGCTCACGGACGCCTGTCAGCACGCCAGCGCGGTCTTCCAGTGCATGGTCCTGGCGACCCTGCTCGGCGTGCTCGTCGGTGTCGTCACCTACCGCGCCGAGTGGGCCGGGAACCTCGCCACCACCGCCACCTCCACCCTCCTCACCGTCCCCTCGCTCGCCATGATCGGTCTGCTCATCCCGGTCGTCGGCCTGGGCGTGCCGCCCACGGTGATCGCGCTGACGCTGTACGGACTGCTGCCGATCGCGCGGAACGCGATCGTGGGCCTGCGCGGGGTGGATCCGGCGCTGGTGGACGCGGCGCGCGGCATCGGCATGTCGGGGCCGACGCGGCTGTTGCGGGTGGAGCTGCCGCTGGCCTGGCCGCCGATCCTGACCGGCATCCGGATCTCCACGCAGATGCTGACGGGCATCGCCGCGATCGCCGCCTACGCCTCCGGTCCCGGCCTCGGCAACGAGATCTTCCGCGGGCTCGCCTCGCTGGGCAGCAAGAACGCGCTGAACCAGGTGCTCGCGGGCACTCTCGGGATCGCCATCCTCGCCCTGCTGTTCGACGCCGCGTGCGTGCTGATCGGGCGGCTGACCATTCCCAGGGGGATCCGTGTCTGAGCCGACCTCCGCCGCCTCGCACGGGGCCACGATCGAGCTGGAGAACCTGAGCAAGCGGTACGCGGGCAATCCGCAGCCGGCCGTGGACAACGTGAGCATGGAGATCAAGGCGGGCGAGACGGTCGTCTTCGTCGGTCCGTCCGGCTGCGGGAAGTCCACGACACTCAAGATGATCAACCGGCTGATCGAACCGACCGGCGGGCGCATCCGCATCAACGGCGAGGACGTCACCGGCATCGACCCGGTGAAGCTGCGCCGCAAGGTCGGGTACGCCATCCAGTCCTCGGGCCTGTTCCCGCACCTGACCGTCGGCCAGAACATCGCCCTGGTACCCCGGATGACCGGCTGGCCGAAGGGGCGGATCCGGGAGCGGGTCGAGGAGATGCTGGACCTCGTCGGTCTCGATCCGGGCGAGTTCCACGGCCGCTATCCGTGTCAGCTCTCCGGCGGCCAGCAGCAGCGCGTCGGCGTGGCCCGGGCGCTCGCCGCCGATCCGCCGGTGCTGCTGATGGACGAACCGTTCGGCGCGGTCGACCCGATCACCCGCGATGACCTCCAGGACGAGCTGATCCGGCTCCAGCGCGAACTGCACAAGACGATCGTGTTCGTCACCCACGACTTCGACGAGGCGGTCAAACTGGGCGACCGCATCGCGGTGCTGCGCGAACGCTCGCGCATCGCCCAGTTCGACACCCCGGAAGCGATCCTCACCAACCCCGCCGACGACTTCGTCTCCGGTTTCGTCGGCGCCGGCGCGGCCCTGAAGCGGCTCAACCTGACCCGGGTGCGGGACGTGGAGATGCGGGACTACCCGACGGTGACCGTGGACACCCCGCTCCAGCAGATCTTCGGCTTCCTGCGCGGCAGCGGCACCAACGAGATCCTGCTCCTGGACAGGCGCCGCCGGCCCTACAAGTGGCTGCGGCGCGGCGACCTGATGCGGGCCCGCGGCTCGCTGGCCCGCGCGGGCACGCCGGTGCACGACACGGTGACCCGGGACGCCACCCTCCGGGACGCGCTGGAGGCCGTACTCACCGACAACGCGGGCCGGGTCGCGGTGACCGGGCGGCGCGGCGAGTACATCGGCGTGGTCGACATGGAGACGCTGATGAACTCCGTGCACGAGCTGCTGGAGGCCGACCGGCTGGAGGCCATGGAAGCCCAGCACGAGCTGGTGGCGGCCCGCGTCCAGCAGACGCACCTGGACCAGGAGGGCCCCGGAGGGGTGGCGAAGGCGTGAGCACCGCCGGACGCCCCGAGGGCGAACACGAGGTGAAGGGGCTCGCCTTCCGCGGCGAAGGCGGCCCGAAGGTGCTCGACCTCCGTGGCAAAGGCGAGCCGAAGGGGCTCGACCTCCGCGACGCGGGCGAGGGGGAGCAGGAGGCCCCGCCGGCGCCCCGGCGCCCGCCGGGGCGCCGGCTGTCCTGGCCGCGGCTGACCGTGCTGCCCGCGTTCCTGATCGCCGTACTCCTCGCGACCTGGCTGTGGTTCCGGCAGGCCGACCTGGACACGATCTCCGCGAACGCGCTGTCGGGCGGCAAGGTCTCCAAGGCGCTGTGGCAGCACGTGCGGCTGACGGTGATCTCCACCTTCTTCGTGCTGGTCATCGCCATCCCGCTGGGCATCCTGCTGACCCGGCGGGCGTTTTGCAGGGCCTCCCCGGCGGCCATGGCGCTCGCCAACACTGGCCAGGCCACCCCGGCGATCGGCCTGCTGGCCCTCCTCGTCATCTGGCTGGGCACCGGCACGAAGGCGGCCCTGATCGGCATCATCGTCTACGCCGTCCTGCCGGTGCTCTCCAGCACGATCGCCGGTCTCCAGGCCAACGACCCGACCCTGCTGGAGGCGGCCCGGGGCATCGGCATGTCCCCGCTCGGCGTGCTCACCCGGATCGAACTCCCCCTCGCCGTCCCGCTGATCCTCGCGGGCATCCGCACCGCGCTGGTCCTCAACGTCGGTACGGCCACCCTGGCGGTCTTCGGCGGGGGCGGCGGCCTCGGCACGCTGATCACCACCGGCATCACCACCCAGCGCATGCCGGTGCTGGTGCTCGGCTCGGTGCTGACCGTGGCGCTGGCCCTGCTGGTGGACTGGCTGGCCTCGCTGGCGGAGGTGCTGCTGCGGCCGCGGGGGCTGGAGGTGGGCACATGAGACGCACACCGGCCCGTGCCGTGTCCTCGGCGCGTGCGAGAGCCCGCCCCGCCCTGCTCGTACGCACGAGCCGCCGTACCCGCCTGCTGCTGGCCGCGCTGCTCGTCGTACCGTCCGGCTGCGGGCTGTCCAGCGGCTCCCCCATGGTCGACGGCGTCGAGCCCGGCTCGATCGGGCAGGGCCGGCCGCTCGCGGGCGCCCGCCTCACCGTCACCTCCAAGGAGTTCACCGAGCAGCTGATCCTCGGCGCGATCATGGGGATCGCGTTCCAGGCGGCCGGCGCGGACGTCGTCGACCGGACCGGGATCCAGGGGTCCATCGGGTCCCGGGAGGCGGTCCGGAACGGGGACGCGGACGCCCAGTTCGAGTACACGGGCACCGGCTGGATCACCTACCTGGGCAACAGCAGGCCGATCCCCGACCCGGAGCGGCAGTGGCAGGCCGTGCGGGACGCCGACCTGCGCAACGGGCTGACCTGGCTGCCGCCCTCCCGGCTGAACAACACCTACGCCCTCGCCATGAACCAGGCCCGTTTCCGGCAGTACGGCACCCGGACCCTGTCGGAGGTGGCCGCACTGGCCAGGAAGAACCCGGGCGCGGTCACCCTGTGCGTGGAGGGCGAGTTCGCCGACCGGGCCGACGGGCTGCCCGGCATGGAGAAGGCGTACGGAATGAGCCTGCCGGCGCGGAACGTCACCCAGATGGACACCGGGATCATCTACACCCAGGTGGCGAAGGCCGCCTGCACCTACGGTGAGGTGTTCACCACCGACGGCCGCGTCAAGTCGATGCACCTGGTGGTGATGGCCGACGACAGGAAGTTCTTCCCCGACTACAACGCCACGCCCGTGGTCGACACGGAGGTCCTGAAGAAGTGGCCGGCCATCGCCGCCGTCATCGAACCCGTCACCAGGAAACTCGACAACACGGTGGCGCAGACCCTCGACGCCGAGGTGGACGTCGCCGGCGAGGACCCGCACCAGGTGGCGCTGGACTGGATGAAGCAGGAGGGGTTCGTGAAGTAGGCGCCCTCCCTCGGCCCGGGTGACCTCGGCCAAGAGGCGGGTCCTAGCAGCTCGGTACCGAGCCCTTACCCCTCTCCAGGGCGACCAGGGAGTCGACCGCGCTCTTGAGGGTGGTCACCGGAACCAGCCGCAGCCCCTTCGGCAGTTTCGCCTCGGCGTCGGCGCACTCCGCCTTCGGGACGAGGAAGACGCTGGCCCCGTCCCGGCGCGCGGCCTGTGTCTTCAGGGCGACCCCGCCCACCGCGCCGACCTTGCCGGCGGCGTCGATCGTGCCCGTGCCGGCGATGGTGCGGCCGCCGGTGAGGTCGCCGCCGCCGCCGTCGCCGTCGAGCTTGTCGATGATCCCCAGGGTGAAGAGCAGCCCCGCGCTGGGCCCGCCCACATCGGCGAGCTTCAGCTCGACCTTCACCTTCTTCGGGCTCAGGTCCAGGTACTTCAGCGCCGCCTGGGTCGCCGCATCCTGGGACTCCTGCATCTGCTCGACGTTGTGCTTCTCGATTTCTTTGACGGTGTCGCCGCTCGGGTAGACCGCGTCGCGGGGCATGACCGCCCGGTCCGTGCGGAACCAGTTGCCGAGCACGTCCCCGAGGGACATCCGGGCGTCCGGGCCGGTCGCCACGATGGTCGTCATCCGCAGCTGCCCGCTCGTCTTCCGGGTCGCCGCGCCGGAGACGGTGATCACCGGGGTGCCCTGGTTCTCGCCGAGCACGTTCACCGTCGTGCCGGGCTGCGCCACCGAGAACGGCAGCGGCGCGAACACCGCCGTGGCGAGCAGGGCCGCGACGGGCAGTGCGCAGACGGCGAGGGCCTGGGGGCGTGTGAGACGTGAGAGCACGGGGTCAATCTAACCCGGCGTCTCCTGCCGCCCCCCGGCCCCTCACCGCCGCCTCCTTTCGGCCCCGGCCCCTGAGGACCGGCTCGACCGGCTCGACCGGCTCGACAGGGCCGCCACGCCGCTGCGCTGTGCCGCTCGCTCAGCGCAGGGCTTCGGCGACCTCCTGTGCCGCCTCCACCACCCGCGGTCCCACCCGCTCCGGCACGGAGTCCGCCAGCATCACCACGCCGACGCTGCCCTCGACGCCGGTCACCCCGACCAGCGGCGCCGCGGCCCCGCTCGCTCCCGCCTCCAGCTCACCGTGGGTGAGCGTGTACCCGGGATCGGCGGACGGCGACTGCCGGGCGGCGAGAATGGCCCTGCCGGCCGCTCCGCGGTCCAGCGGGTGCCGGAACCCGGCCCGATAGGCCACGTGATAGTCGGTCCAGGTGGGTTCCACCACCGCGACGGCCAGCGCTTCGGAACCGTCCACGAGCGTCAGATGCGCCGTCGCCCCGATGTCCTCGGCCAGCGACCGCAACGCGGGCAGCGCGGCCTCGCGGACCAGCGGATGCACCTGCCGCCCGAGCCGCAGCACCCCGAGCCCGACCCGGGCTCGCCCGCCGAGATCACGCCGTACGAGCGCGTGCTGCTCCAGCGTGGCAAGCAACCGGTACACCACGGTCCGGTTCACGCCCAGTTTGGTGGACAACTCGGTGACGGTCAGCCCGTGGTCGGTGTCGGCCAGCAGTTTGAGGACACGCAGTCCCCGGTCGAGCGTCTGAGAGGTCTCCGCGGTCACGACGCCCACTCCTTTGGTGGTGAGGTCGGCGGGCCCTCTGAGCGACGGATGCGTCGCCGAGTCCCGTCGGCGACGCGCTTCAGAGGCCGCCGATCGGCAGAACGGTCCGGCGGCTCCGGGCCATGTCGCTTCACGGCTGCGCTCCGCGGCGGCGCTGCCACGGGGCGTTGCGTAGCGGGACAGTAGCGAAGGCGGTTCGCTGAGCGGAAGTCTTCGTCCAGAATCCGGGCAAGGCCAGATCCGGCCTGCCTGCATTCGTCCGGATACGCACACCGGGGCTCGGCCTCGGGCCGGGGCGGTCAGCCGTGCCCGGGGCCCTGCCGGGGCCCGGGCGGAGCCCCGGGCGGTGACTTCTCGGGCGGTCGGGTCGGGCGGGTGGGCTCGTCACCTCATCCGCGTGGCCCACTCCCGCATCTTGTCGATTCGCTGCCGCAACTGCCCCGCCGTCGCCTCCGCGCTCGGCGGCCCCCCGCACACCCGCCGCAGCTCGGTGTGGATCACTCCATGCGGCTTGCCGCTCTGGTGCACATACGCGCTGACCATGGTGTTCAGCTGCTTCCGCAACTCCATCAGCTCCTTGTGCGTGACCACCGGCCGCCGCTCGGCGGGCAGCTCCAGCAGGTCGGCCTCGGTGTCCGGCTTCTTCCGGCTGTGCGCGATCTGCCGTGCCTGCCGCTTCTGGAGGAGCAACTGCACCTGCTCGGGCTCCAGCAGCCCGGGAATCCCCAGGTAGTCCTGCTCCTCCTCGCTCCCGGGGTGGGCCTGCATGCCGAACTCGGCGCCGTCGTACAGCACCCGGTCGAACACGGCGTCGGACTCCAGCGCCTCGAAGGGCAGCATGTCCTGCTCGCCGGTGTCCTCGTCCTGCTCCTTGTTCGCCTCCTCCATCTCCTTCTCGGATTCGGCGTACGGGTCCTCCTCGCCCTCCTTCTTCGGCTTGTCGAGGGCGTGGTCCCGCTCCTTCTCCATCTCGTTGGCGAAGGTCAGCAGGTCGGGCACGGTCGGCAGGAACACGGACGCGGTCTCGCCGCGCCGCCGGGACCGCACGAAACGCCCGACGGCCTGCGCGAAGAAGAGCGGGGTCGAGATGGTCGTGGCGTAGACGCCCACCGCGAGCCGCGGTACGTCGACGCCCTCGGACACCATCCGCACCGCGACCATCCAGCGGTCGGTGCCGTCGCTGAACTCGTCGATCTTCTTCGAGGCGCCGGCGTCGTCGGAGAGCACGAGCGTCGCCTTCGTACCGGTGATCTCCCGGATGAGCTTGGCGTACGCGCGCGCGGAGTCCTGGTCGGAGGCGATGACGAGGGCACCCGCGTCCGGGATGGCCTTGCGGACCTCGGTCAGCCGCTGGTCGGCGGCGCGCAGCACGCTCGGCATCCAGTCACCGCGCGGATCGAGGGCCGTACGCCACGCCTGGCTGATCGCGTCCTTGGTCATCGGCTCGCCGAGCCGGGCGGCGACCTCGTCACCGGCCTTCGTACGCCAGCGCATGTTGCCGCTGTAGGAGAGGAAGATGACGGGCCGGACGACTCCGTCCGACAGGGCGGACCCGTAGCCGTACGTGTAGTCGGCGGCGGACCGCCGGATCCCGGCGTTGTCCTCCTCGTACGTCACGAAGGGGATGGGGTTGGTGTCGGAGCGGAACGGCGTACCGGTCAGCGCGAGGCGGCGGGTGGCCGGCTCGAACGCCTCCAGGCAGGCCTCGCCCCAGGACTTGGAGTCACCGGCGTGGTGGATCTCGTCGAGGATGACGAGGGTCTTGCGCTGCTCGACGCGGTTGCGGTGCAGCATGGGCCGTACGCCGACACCGGCGTAGGTGACGGCGACGCCGTGGTACTCCCGGCCGAGCGGGCCCGCGCTGTACTCGGGGTCGAGCTTGATCCCTATCCGGGCCGCGGCCTCCGCCCACTGCTTCTTCAGGTGCTCGGTGGGCGCGACCACGGTCACCTGCTGCACGACGTGGTGGTGCAGCAGCCAGGAGGCCAGCGTCAGGGCGAAGGTCGTCTTGCCGGCGCCGGGCGTCGCGACGGCGAGGAAGTCACGCGGCTGCTCCTGGATGTACTTCTCCATCGCCCCCTGCTGCCAGGCACGCAGCTTGCTGGCGGTACCCCAGGGGGCCCGGCCCGGGAAGGCGGGCGACAGATGGTGGGAGGAGGTAGCGGAGGATGCGGCGGTGGTAGTCACGGTCTCCGTAGATCAGGGTCGGCGGCTCGGCTACGTATGACAACCGGGCCACCCTACCGGCGCCGCTGTGCCGTCAACGCGCGAACAACCCCGGGTCGCCGCCGGGTGGGAGCCACATCACAACAGCCGCAACCGCCCCACGATCACCGGCCCGTCACTCAGCGCACCGGCGCCCGTTCCCGCAGCCGCCGGGTCACCCAGGCCCCCGCCAGCGCCACGGCCGCCGTCGGCAGGAAGACGGCGGCGAAGGCGGCGGGATGGCCGGCGCCGGCCGCCGCGGCCGTGGTGGACGCCGAGCTGCCGCCGCCCAGAGCCGCGAAGGCCGCGCCGGTCGTCGCCAGGAGGACGACGTTGGAGAGGGCGTCGGAGATCTGCAGGGCGGCGGAGTTGGCACCGGCCTCCTCGGGGGCGGACAGCGTCAGCATCAGCACGCCGGCGGACGAGATCACCAGCCCCATCCCGAAGCAGCCGAACGCCCAGGCGACGGCGACGGTCCACACGGGCACGGCGTGCACGAGCACGCTCGGCGCCGTGACGATCGCCGCGGCGACCAGCACCATGCCCAGGGTCATCAGCCGCTCCCGGTACGGCGTCACCCGCGGCCGCGACTGCACGAACGACCCCAGCGCCCAGGTCGCGCCGCCGGCCGCCAGCGAGAACCCGGCGAGCGTCGGCGACATCCCGCGCTGGGTGACCAGCATCAGCGGCACGAAGGACTCCGCGGCGACGAAGGAACCGGCGGCCAGCCCGCGCAGCAGGACGACGGAGGGCAGGCCGCGGGCGGCCCGGTAGGTGCCGCGCGGCAGCAGGCCGAGGACGGCGGGCACGAGCAGCGCGGCACCGGCCAGTCCGGGCAGCAGCGCGAGGGGCCGCAGGTCCTGGGCGGCGTACTGGAGGAGCCCGGCGCCGAGGGAGATCCCCAGCGCGAGCCGGATCCGCCGCCGGTCGAAGGCGGCGGCGCCCGCCTCCGCGTCCACCGGCCCGGACGCCCGCCGGCGTATCTGCGGCAGGGCGAGGGCGAGCGGGAGGACGACGAGGGCCGGGATGCCGAGGAACACCCAGCGCCAGCCGAGGTGCTCGGTGACGGCGCCGGAGGCGAGGGGGCCGACGATGGACGGTACGACCCAGCCGGCCGCGAAGGAGGCCATGATCGCGGGCCGCAGCCGCTCGGGGTAGGCGCGGCCGACGACGACGTACAAGGCCACGATGACCAGCCCGCCCCCCAGCCCCTGCACGGCCCGCCCGAGGATGAAGACCCACATGGCCTGCGCGGTCCCGGCGACGACCAGCCCCGCGGCGAAGGCGCCGATGCCGGTCGTCAGCGCACCGAGCGGTCCCCGCCGGTCGGACCACTGCCCGGCGAGCACCATCCCGAAGAGGCTGGTCGTGAAGTAACCGGAGAAGGCGAACGCGTACAGCGCCACGCCGTGCAGTTCCCGCGCGGCGACGGGCATCGCGGTACCGACGGCGGTCGCCTCGAAGGCGATCAGCACCACGACGGACACGATTCCGATGCTGAGCGCCCGGTACGCCCGGCTCAGCACCCCGTCGTCCCGCGCGGCGGAGGAGGCGAGGACGGCGGGGTCACGGGAGTCGAGGGCGCTCATGCCGTCAGAGTAAGGCCCGCAACCCTGCTTGGCCCCTGTCAGGAGACCGATCCTCGCTCCACCGTCGGTCGTACACCCCACCCCGCTTCATGAACGCCGTATGGCAGTCCCGTTGCAGCCCCCCGGATTCCCTTGAGCCCCTCTCCGGCGGCGCCGTACGTTCTTCTCACGCACACGGCCGTGTGCCCGAGTGGTTCAGGGGCTCGCCTGCCCTGCATCCGACAGCGAGCTCCGCTCGCGGGGAGTTACGCGGGTTCCATTCCCACCACGGCCGAGAACAACAACAAAACACGGCCGTGTGCCCGAGTGGTTCAGGGGCTCGCCTGCAAAGCGAGTTACGTGGGTTCGAATCCCGCCACGGCCTCCAGCGCCTTCACCAGGCAGAACGACAGGGCGGCACCCATGGAAGGGGTGCCGCCCTTCTGGCCGTCCGTCTCAGTTTCCGTCTCAGTCGACGCTCCCAACCCATCCGGAGCGCTCACTCGCTGCTTCCTCAAGCGCACAGCAAGACCGCCAGCGATGCCTGCGGCCAACGGAGCCGAGCATCGGCTCGCAGGAAGCCCTGACCGCAATGGGCCAGCAACTGAAAGCTGCAACGCTCCGCAGAGAGCGTCCTCAAGCAAGCACATTGCCCCCGAGCCGATAAGCGGAGGAGGCAATTCTGTATGGTTGACGGCGTTACATCTGGGGAACGCGCCGCTTTTAAGCTATCCCTCGCTAACATCGCACGCCCCCTGACCCGTCAAAAAAGTAGCCAAACTGGAGCCCGATATATATCTTTTGTGACTTAAGCCCGTTTCGCTTTGCCCTAAAATATGGGCATAGATCGATAAATCTCCGGTCATGCCTCGTCCAGAACTCTCGTCCGATTGACCTGTTGCAGAGACACCCGAAGGGCTTACATTCCCCTTTGACCGACAGACCCTCCCACAGGTCCGCGCTAGCGGGATCTGTACCGCAGAAGACAATGCGTGATTGCGATTCGGGAGGTAAATCGGTGCCAGAAAGGAATGGAATCAGTCGCCTTGGAGGGAAAGTTGCGGATCAGCTCCGGAAGCTAAGTCCCGGGGTGCGCCGCTGGGCGCCGACGGTGAGTGCTGTCGCGTCAACCGCCCTGGCGATCTATCGGTTCCTGAATGAGCACCTGATTGGCTCTTGAACCAATCAGGTGCCCACCTTAGGTAGCTCTCACCTGCGTGAAGCTTGGCCAGCCCGCTCAGGTGAGGGCTACCTGCACCTCGTACAAGGCACGCCAGCACTCTTGCATCTGTTCTGGGGGTAAGCAATCCCTTTGTGTCGGTCTGACGCGACTGTAAGTGCGTTTTCAGGACGCTATTGGGCTTCACATTGGCGGTCGTTTGTCCTCCGGTTGCCAGATTAGACCGTCCACCTGCCTCGCAACGTCGGCTCGCACGGCATCCACCATGTGCTGATAGCGGGCGGCCATGGCCGTGGTCGACCACCCCATGAGGCCCATGACGGCCCGCTCGGGGACACCAAGGATGAGTAGGACCGTGGCGGCCGTGTGGCGGGCGTCGTGCAGACGCCCGTCCCGGACGTTCGCCTCTGCCAGCAGCGCCTTCCACTCGGCCCAGTCCCGCCGGTGGGAGGGGCTACGGCCGTACTCGTCCGGGAACACCAGGCCGTTTTCCTCCCAACGCTTCCCGGCCGCCTCCCGCTCTGCCTCCTGCGCTTTCAGATGAGCCCGCAGTAGGTCAACGAGCTGTTCCGGGAGACCGACCGCGCGGCGGCCCGCACGTGACTTGGTGGTGGAGATCTCCGGGTTGGTGCGCCGCCTCTCCGGGCAGTAGCCGGCGGTCTTGCGTCCGCAGGGCGCCACGCACCCGTGTGCGTACTGCGGCCGGTGGCGACTGCGGCGGACCACGAGGAAACCACCGTCGAGGTCCACGTCATCCCACTTCAGGGCAAGCACTTCCCCTTGCCGCAATCCGAGGGCGAGGGCGACAGCCCATCGTGCGGAATTGCGATGCTGGTCGGCGGCCTTCAGCAGCCGCTGTACGTCCTGCACGCTGTAGGGCTCCACCTCGTAATCCCCCGTCTTAGGCGCCTTGGCCAACTGGACCGGGTTCTTGCCGAGATGGCCGCGCCGTACGGCCTCGTTGAGGGCGGTGCGGAAGGTGCGGTGCACCTGGTGGGCGGTCGCGGGCTTGCTGCCGTTGGCCTGCATCTTCGCGTAAAACGCCTCGATGTGCTCGGGCTTGAGCTTGTCGAGCCGGTGAGCGCCCAGCCCGGGGATGAGGTGCTTCCGCACGGCTACGCCGTACCCCACCATCGTGTTGTCGTTGACCGCGAGGGGGGCAACGTTCTCAATCCAGTGCGTCAGCCACGCTTTGACCGTCCAGGGCTTCCCCGGCTTACGCACGGTGCCGGCGTCGCGCTGTCGCTCCAGTTCCCGCACGGCGGCGACCGCTTCCGCCTTGCTCTTCCGCTCAACGTGGCGACGGTCGGGCGTGCCGTCGTCGCGGACGCCGACGGTAACTCGGCCGTGCCACTTGCCGTCCTTGCCGAAGTAGATCGAGCTTCGGCCGTTCGGCTGTCGAGTGCGCTTCTTGTCTTCCACCACAGCAGACTCCTTGGGGTTGAAGCGGGCGGGAACGGCCGGAGCGCTGCCAACGGCGTGGCAGCGCTCCGGCTAAGGGTTGGTCAGGCGGCCTGCCGCTCAGCGCGGCGACGTGCGAGGTAGGCGGCGGGGGCATCGGCGGGGACGCGTCGGAGCCCCCCGACCATCAGGGACTCCAGCTCACCCGAGCGAATGAGGGCGAAGCAGGTGGTTCGACCGACCCGGAGGCAGCGGGCGGCCTCTTCGACGGTCAGCAGGACGGGCGCCGGGACGTCAACGTCGGCGCATCGGTTGCTGTCCACGCTGGCGATGCTCATGTGGGCTCTCCTGTGGGGCAGTACTTCGGGCTCCAGCGGGCCCGTACCGGGGGCGTGTGTGTCCGAGGTGCGGATTTCTGCGTCATCCGCGTCATCTCCGTCATCCGTGGCTCCGACCTGCGGCTTCGGCGTGACGCAGACCGTTGAGGGTGTGTCATCGGTGACGCATGCACTCCGTCATCGGTGACGCAGGTGACGCGGGGTGACGCAGGAATCGGCCGTCTGCGTCACCTCTGTCTGCGCAGGTCACCCACCGTGTATTAGGCCCGGGTGACGCAAGTGACGCAGCGTCTTTCTACTTCGGACAAAGGAGGGTGTGGTGTCGGTTGTAGTGCGCGCCTCAGAGCATGAAGAACGGGCCGCTTCGCGGCGCGTCCATTGCAGGGCGGCGTTGCCGCCGAACAGCAAGAAGAGCACGCAGCTCGGCGCCCGGGTGCTCTTCTTGCTTGTGCAGCGGTTCGCCGCCGGTCAGAACGCCGGTTCCTGCTCGTGAGACGGCGTGGCCTGGGGGCGGGCCATCTCGATGTAGCGGGCCGTTCGGGTGCGACCCCAGTCGATGATGACGCCCCGGGCGGCGAGGGTGGGTTGGAGACGTTTGAGGCGGTCTGAGAGCACTTTGCCGGTGGTCGGCCAGCCTTTAGGCAGAGGGCGGCACTCTTCGCCGCTGTAGAGGCCGGTGAGGCAGTGCAGCCACTCGGCAGAGGTCATCCGCTGCTCTGCCCCCGCCTCCAGGCCGGCGGCGTGCTTCAGCACGGTCTGAGCCAGCAGGTCACCCTCGATCACGTCGTCGTTGAGGTCGTCCAGACTGGCCCGGTAGGCGCCCAGCGCTCCCAGACCGGTGGCCGCGTCGAGCTGCGCGCACAGGTGGGCGAAGTCGGCCATGCGCAGGTCGGTGGGGATGTCAGCCTCGGCCGCACGGACCTTCACCGTGAGGTCCAGGAGAGACCCGAGGATCACGGGCAAGGCCTCTGCGTACTCCGCCCACAGCTCCGCCTCGGTGCGCCGGACCTTGGGCCGCTCCAGACGGAGCGGCAGGAGCCGTTCGGCAAGGTCGGGTCGAATGACGCCCACGTCGATGCCGGTCAGGAGCAGGGGACGGCGGTAGCGGGAACGGTGCACATCCCCGTCGGTGAACAGGGCCCGCTTGACGTTCTCGGCACCGGTGACGATGCAGCACATGGCGTCGGACAGATCCGGGTTCATGTGGGAGAGGTTGTCCAGGGCGGTGACCCAGCCGGCCGCCACCGCCGCGATCAGGTTCTCCTCGTCCTTCGGGGCGCGGCGCAGGTCGCCGCTCATGCCCTCGATGACTCGCACGAGCATCCGCCCGCCGGTGGACTTTCCGGCGCCCTGCGGGCCAGTGAGGAAGGGGGCGGGGACAGGAACGGATGGGCCGAGGCAGCCGATCAGCCAGGCGATGGCCAGGCACTCGGTTTCGGCATTGGCGAAGTTGCACAGCCTCAGCAGCAGATCGATGCCCTTGCCGTCGGTGTCCTTGACGGGCAGGGGCAGTTCCCCGGTGAGCTGGGTGCGCCGCCAGCACACCTCACGCGGGTTGGGAACGGTGATGTCCCAGCCGGTGGGGTGGATGCGGACGGACTGCCCGTCGCTGCGGCCCAGGTCCAGCCACGTCGCCCCGTCGGATCCGGGAGCTACGCGGATGTGGACGGGCTGCACGTCCTCGGTCAGCGCCAGTGCTTCGATCAGGTCCAACGCCTCCTTGAGTGCGGTCCCGTTGAACACGCCGATCCCGTCCTTGAACAGGCCGACCATGAGTTCCTGGCGGTGGCTGCCGGTGGTGCCCTGGGAGCGGATGGGGCGGGCCACGGGGTGGCCGTTGCGCTGCGCGTACACGGTGCCGTCGGCGGTGCGGAAGTACCGGAAGTGCTGCTGGGCGTAGTCGGTGATGACCTCGCGAGCGGGGCTCTTCTCGTCGTCGGCCATGGTCACAGTCCCAACGCGGAACGGGCGTTGGTCCACGCGTCAGTGCAGTGCCGCGGCGTCTCCCCCTTGGTCTGCGCGGCGGTGAACAGCCGCGTCATGTGGGCGTCGGTGAGGCAGCCGCACCGGCCGTGCGTGGACAGCACGGCGAGGAACGTCCGGTACACGGTCGCGTGCACTGCGCTGCGCGCCTCACTGATGCGCTCCACGGCCATGGCGATGCCGCGTTCCAGGAAGGCGGGCGTGCGGTGCGGGCACTCCCCGCCGCCAGCGCGTGCGGGCACGGTGACGACCTGCGACGCCGGCCGGATCGGGGAGGGCGTCTTGACGGCCAGGGCGCGTACGGCGTCTGGCAGGTCGGCCATGCGGCCGGTGCCGGGGCCGAGATAGCGCGCGTAGGCCATGGACGACTTGATGTCGACGCCGGGTCGGACCGCGTTGCGGGAGGTCATGACACCTCGGTAGATCCAGTGCTCACCGCGCGTCGTCGCCACGGTCCGTGTGGCCGGCAAGGCGGTACGGGCCCACGCGATGGCGTCCGCGTCGTCCAGGTCGACAACGGTCAGCCCGACGCCGCCGGGGTGGTAGCCGACGCAGACGGCCTCACGCCATGCCTGTGCCCACGCGGGCGAGGTGATCACCTGCGGGTCGGTGGTCGCGGCGGCCCACGCGTGGCAGGGCGCCGGGCACTGGCAGGGACCGGCGTTCCTCATGTTCGGCCGTCCGCCGCAGACATTGTTGGCGCACACACGGCAGTTCCCGAACGGCACCTTCCCCCGGCGCAGGGGCAGCACCGGCACGCCGGCCGCCACCAGGTTCAGGGCAGTGCCCAGAAGACCACGACTGTTACTCATGCCGCCGCCTCCGACGCGTTGGTGGCGGCGAGGTAGGCGTGGCCGGTCGGGCACTCGCCGGATGTCGGTCGGTTGGGTCATGCTGGGAGACCTCCACTGTTCAGTTGGATGGGTGGAACGAGGGCGGCCCCGGTTCTTGGCGGAATGGGGGGCCGCCCTTGCTGTCACTGCTGGTTGGTGGTCTTGGCCCACACGCCACGGGTGGTGCTGTGGACGTTGCGCTGGTCCTGGTAGACGGGACCCGTGTAGTGGTGGTGGACGTCCGGGGCGGGCTTGGCCCGCTTGACCAGCCGGGCCAGGGCGAGCAGGAGCGCGGTGGGGGCGCCGAAGACGAGTCCGCACACGACCGGGTCGGCGAACTGGGAGACGTACAGCAGCACGGCTGCCGTGCCGCCGACCATCGCGGTGGTGGCGCCGCCGGCGAGCATCAAGACGCTGGCGTCCGTGGCGCCCTGGCTCATCGGGGGACGGCCGGGCTGGACGACGGGCGGGGTGTGGCCGTAGGCGGGCACGGGGGTGGTGTCGCGGTAGCCGGTGGGCTGGTAGGCGTTGGCGATGATCCGGCGGGCCTCGGCGGCGGCCTCGGCGTCGCTCATCACGGCGTGCGGCTGGGTGGTGCCGGGGGCGGTCTCGGGGTGCATGCGGGCCCTTTCCGGTGCTCGGCGGGGGGTGCGGCAAGGCCGCTGAGAGGGGCTGTGGAGGGGTTGAGCAGGGGGCGTCACAGCCCCCTTTACCGGCCTTACCTTGCAGGTCAGCGGCCCTTACCTCCCCCTCTACCGGGGTAAAGAGCCCCCTCTACTCGGTAGCACTCACGGAACACAGCGAGCGACGGAGCGGAGGGGGCGGCGGGAGGGGGTGAGGTAGGGCGGGGGGTCTTTACCTGCCGACGCTCAGCAGGATCTCGGCGGGTACGGCGGCTTCGATGTCGCGACGCTGGTAGCCGGCCCCGTTGGCGCCGCTGATCTTGACCTGCTTGCTGGTCCGCTTGACGCCGGCCGCTTCGAGTTCGGAAGCGAGGCGTTCGGCGTTGAAGTCGCCGTAGACGTCTTCGTCCAGGTTGACCAGACCGGCGAGCAGGTCGGTGGTGAACATGCGCGGGGAGTGCCGCATGACCTCCAGCACGTCGGAGACGATGGCGGGCACGGTCAGCCCGGCCGCGTCGGCGGCGGCGGTGACGTCGCCGGCCGCGTCGCCGGTGAGCTGTCCGGCGGCCTCGCGCAGGGCGCGGCCCTTGCGGCACAGCGCGGCGAACGCGGGCCCGTCGAGGTAGTCCGCGCGGACGGTGACGTAGGAGGCGGGGCCGGTGACCAGCACGCCGACGCCCTTGTGGTCCTCGGACAACACGGAGGCGTCCGCGCCTTGGGCGGCCTTGCCCTTGCCCAGCACCATGTCGGAGCTGGTGCGGTCCACGACCTGGGTGGAGTAGCGGATGGTGATGATCTCCCGCAGCTTCGGCGGCACCGACTCCGCGTCCGGGCGCTGGGAGGCGAAGTTCGAGATAAACCCGGCGGCCGGTCCCCGGCGGGCGATGCGGCACAGGTCGTTGATGACCTGCTCGCGGTCCTCGCGCTCCATCGCGGTGAAGTACTCCTGCAACTCATCGATGGTGACGAAGATGACCGGCAGGTTGTACTTGACCATGATGTCGGGGGTCAGCTTGCCTTCCGGGCACACCGACGTCGGCAGGTCTCGCAGCAGCGCGAACCGGCGCTCCATCTCCGCCAGCAGCTCTTGCAGCATGGCTTTGAGCGCTTCGATCGCGTCGTCCTCGGCGCCCATGACCAGGCGGTGGGCGACGGCCTTCATGGGCATCCAGTCGGCCCCGCCCTTGCCGTCGGCGACGTAGTGCCGCACGTAGGCGTCCAGCAGACCGGCCGCCGTCAGCAGCCGCTGGGTGAACGTCTTGCCCCGCCGGGGCAGTCCGCCGAAGAACATCGACTGCCACATCACGGGGACGTTGATCCGGTTGCCCCGCGCGTCCTGCCCGAACGGCACCGCGTCCCAGATCGAGAAGCGTTCGGCCTTCTCCAGCGGGGACGGGTTCGGGGTGCCCAGGTAGGGGTCGTCGTCGGCGACCCACATCGACACGCGGCCGGCGTTGCCGCCCTTGGCCGCGCGGACGCGGGACATGATGACCTGGATCTCATCGACCCCGAGTTCCTGTGCGATGACTTCACGCTTGGCCAGCACGTCGGAGGCGGTCTTGCCGCCACCACGGGGCATGTCGAAGATCACTGCCCAGCCACGGCCGTCCCGGACCGGACCCATCGTGCAGTGCACCTTCGGAAGATCCTTGTCCTCCTTGCCGCTGCCGCTTTTGAGGAGGCCGGCGGCCCGCAGCGCGTCGTTGAGCTGCTGCGCGGACATCTCCACCTTCAGCGGCGGCGCCGCC
The DNA here is from genome assembly GCF_055607665.1 of Streptomyces sp. NPDC036984. Classification (NCBI taxonomy): domain Bacteria; kingdom Bacillati; phylum Actinomycetota; class Actinomycetes; order Kitasatosporales; family Streptomycetaceae; genus Streptomyces; species Streptomyces sp. NPDC036984. The sequence goes on along the minus strand of NZ_JBVJRL010000008.1, from coordinate 110,161 downwards.
TGGTCCAGGATGCGGGTCTCCTTCCCTCGGCCCAGGTAGGCCAGAGGCGTGACCACGGCGGCGGTGATGCCTGCCTGAAGCAGCGGCGGCGCGAGCGCGAACCCGACGGCCGCGGCGACGACACCGACGGCGGCGGCCCCGAACCGCCAGCGGCGGGTCTGGGTACGGGCGTAGTGCGCGACCTGCAACCGGGCAGCCAGGTCCACGTCTTCCGGGCGGGCCTTGACCTGCGCGCGCAGCGCCCGGACGGTCGCGGTGTGGTCCTGCGCGGACAGCGTCGGCCACAGCCCGACCGTGGCCCGGTAGAAACCGCGGGCGGCCAGCAACACGGTCTTGAACAGGTACTTCGGGGTGCGAAAGCCGTGGTAGCGGGTGTGCCACCAGGTCAGCCGGCCGAACGCGCGGACATTCGCGACGACCGACGCACGCGAGCGTGCCCAGGCGGGCAGCACGGGCGCGTCGGGGACGGTGAGCCAGTCGGCCAGCGGGTTGTCCGGCCGGTCGACGGCCTCACCCTCCGCCGCCAGCGTCTGCGCACCGGCCGGGACGGAGGTGAGGGCGGGTTTGGTCAGGTCGACCGGTGCCGCGCAGGTGCGGGCGGCCCGGTGCTCGTCAAGGTCGTGGACGGTCCCCAGCTCAGGGGCCGCCGTGGCGGGTTCGGGCATGAGACGGCGTTCTCCTGACTGCCCCAGTGGGGCGGGAAGTCTGGGCATGTCCGCCCCCGCCCGGCAGCGGCGCGGGCGGGGGCGGTCAGCGGCATTCAGCGGCGGTGGCGGCGGTGGCCGGCCTTATGGGCGCGCAGTGCGGCCTTGCACGGCGGGCACTTGCGCTCCGGGCCGTCACCGACGACCGGGGCGGGGATCACCTGGCCGCAAATGGCCCGGGTGACACCGAAGACCAGCGGCCCGCAGTCCGGGCAGTGAAAGTGCGAGTCAAGGACGGGCACGGTCCGGGACATGGTCACCACCACCCGGACGACTTCTTCGCGGCCTTGGCGGCGGCGGCCTCGTTCACGATGCGCTGCCGCTCGGTCTTCAACGCGGCGATCTCCGCGATCAGCCGGGTCTCGGCGCTCTGCCAGGCGGTGTCCATCTTCCGGTCCGCGCGGGCGGTGCCGTCGCCCCGGCGCAGGCTGCGCGTGCCGGACACGACCGCGCCCAGCACGGCGCGGCGCTCGCGGCCGTCCAGCGGCCACAGCTCTCGGTTCTGCACTGCCTCAAGCTTGCGTTCGTTCTGCTGGATCTCGCGGTCCAGGCGGCGGGTGTCGGGCTTGCCCATCACGCACTCCTCGGCGAGGTAGAAGGGGAAGCGCAGGGCACGCAGGTGCCGAGCGACAAGGGGATGACGTAGCCCGCATCGGTGCGGCACTGCGGGCAGATGCGGCGGGCGCGATTCGCCTTCGCCAGCGCCGCCCGCCGTGCCGGCGTCATCGGCCGGACGGGCTTGGCGAGGTCGACGCGGTAGAGGTAGGCGACCAGCGGGCCCCTGCGCCGGCGCGGGCGTTCGAGCTGCGCGGCCACCGGCTGACCACCCGGCCGCAGGCCCCGCGCACGGAGCTGACGGCGGGTGGCGTAGCCGTCCGGGGCGAGCCGCCACCGGTAGACCGGCAGGGCACCCATCACGCGGCCCGCTCAGCCAGCAGCGCATCTCGCAGGGTGCGCGCCTTGGCCGGTGAGACGTGCAGGGCCCGCCGGATGCCCTCGGCGGTCACCTTGGGCCAGTCGGCCGCCACGGTGCGGGCCTCGGTGAGAAGCTGCTCCGGCGTGCGGTGCACGCGCGGCGTCTTCGCCGCCTCCGGTACCCGGTACGTCGCCCGGAGCGGCCGAATCGACTCCGCCGCCACCGACCGCTTCGGCTGGATCGGGGTGACCGGGGCCGATCCGATCGGGGCCGCGAGGGCGCGTACAGGCTTGAGTGGAAGGGTCGACTTCCCGGCATCGGCGGGAACGGGATCGGGCATCGGAAGCCGGGTCAGCGTCACCTTGACCGGAGCCGATTCCGGCAGGTCAGCCACCGACTGAAACATCCCACCCTGGGGCGATTCCTCCGCATTCGCGTCGGGAGTATCGATCGGGGTGGCGGTCGGGGGCGCAGGCAGTTCGATCGGGGCGGTGAACATCTCCGCCAGGGCCGCGTCCGCGCCCGACGTGATCCGGTCGCGCTGGACGTCCAGCAGCCGCGTTCCGAGCGTGTGGTCGCCAGTGCCGACCCTGCGGGCCAGACGCCACGACTTGCGCTCGGACCACTTCCTAACACGGTTGCTGGGGTGGTTGGCGGCCACGGCCCGGTGATAGGCCAACTGCCGCACGACAGCAGCCGTACGGGCCTCGGCTTCCGCGTCGCGGCCATCGGTGTGGACGACGATCCGGCGGGCCAGGAACGCCATCCCCTCCGCCGACACACACATGCCCATCGGGGTCACGGCGTAGATCACGGTCCGGCCGGCGTCCGGCCCGGCCATCGCCGCCATCACCGACGCAGCGGCCGGCAGCGCCCACAGCCCGATCCGGACCATCCGGGGCGAGGACTGCCCCAGCATGGTCAGCCCCAGCAGGACCAGCCCCAGAACGGCCGTGGCGCCCTCACCGGCAGCCACCGCACCCAGCGCGGTACCGGTGCCGTAGGCATGCCCGATGTTGGAGAACGTGCCGTACCCGCCGATCCCGCCGACGCCGGCCATGATGACGAACGCCGCGCTCAGGACCACCGTCTGCGAGCGGGTCAGCTTGCGGTTCATGCCGCACTCCCCTTATCGATCCAGGGGGTGTAGGTGACCGGCCGCTGGGCCGTCCAGACGTTCAGCCTGTCGGCGGCGGGGCCGATGTCGTGGCCTTCCTCCAGCACACACGCCAGGACGACACCCACCTCGCGGGTCCTGTCCTGCATGAGCCTGCTGTAGGCGCGTTCGTCGGCGTCGGTCAGACCCGGCAACGGGATGTCCAGCGCGTCCCGGAGCGCGCGCAGCAGCGCTACGACCGGCTCCGGGAGGCAGTCGATCCGTACGGCCGACCCGCTCATGCCGCACCCCCGGGCAGGCTCACCGTGGCCGCGCGGTTCGCCAGCGCGGCCCGCTCGGCGAGAACGCGCTGGCGGGCGCGGCGGATGCGGCGCTCGTCCAGCTCGCTCGGCGTGCGGTCCAGGGTGATGATCTGCGCGTCCAGCAAGTCGACCTCCGCCAGGATCAGCGGCAGCTCCTGCTCGATCGCGTCCAGCTCCACGTCCGTCGGCTCCATGAAGTCGGCGAACGCCGTAACAGCGTCCTGAACAGTGACGATGTGGCTCATTGGGTCTGGTTCCTCTCACACAGGAACGGCCCGAACAGCGGCCCCGGTGTTCCAGCACCGGGGCCGCGCGCCGTTGAAGTCGGGATGTCCGGCTCCCCTCAGCGCTGCTCGTACGAGACGAGCAGCGGAGGCAACCGGCCGCAGTGAACTGCGGCGATGGGGTCTTGCAGGTGTCCCCTTCGGGGGTTCCGCACCCGTATCAGGTAGTGCGAAATGACCCCGTTGTAGGCGTATGGAGACGTGACCTTTCGGCCTAAGCCCTCCCGAATGCAAAGGGTCGGGTGCGCCCTCGGCCCGCTCTGTCCCGGGCCCCTTGACCTCGACAGAGCCGGTTGAGCAGGCACGTCAGGTCCAGCACCCTCCGATCGGTCCCACTGACCGGCGGGCACATCCCTAAGGTTCCCTAGGGTTCCCTGCGGTGTCAAGCGGTAAGGTAGGGAACCTCAGGGAAGTGACGACAAGGAGCAAGCGTCATGGCAGGCCAGGCCGACAATCGCGCCCCGTACGCCAGGATTGCCGCCCACTACGCGGAGCAGATTTCGACTGGTCAGCTACCGCCAGGGACCCTCTTGCCGAGCATCAAGAAGCTCTCTGAAGAGTGGGCAGTGAGCACCGCGACAGCGGAGAAAGCGCTGCGCAAGCTACGCAACGACGGGCTTGTGCGAGGGATTCACGGCATCGGGACCGAGGTGTTGGATCAGCCCTCGCCTATGTCGTCGGGGTCCCAGCGCCAGGACCGGGGACGCCGTACCGGCTCTAGTTGGGGGCAAGGCGAGAGGTCTGACTCTCATCAGGCGGCCGTCGTACCCGCGCCCGATGAGGTGGCCCAAGCGCTGGACATTCAGCCCGGCTCAGACGTGGTCCGCCGTAGCCGGGTCTACCGGGACCGGCACGGCATCGTCGCCCACAGCACATCGTGGATCCCTGCTCGATACGGCAAGCTGATTCCCCAGCTAGCAGCGAGCAAGCGTCTGACAGGGGGAACGTCGCTTCAGCTCATCGCCCAAGCGACCGGCCACCCGATCAGTCACCGAATCGACACCGCTTCGGCCCGCCTACTTACCCCGGAGTACGCACGGCTTTTGGAGCTTGACCCTGACAACCCGCCGGCGGAACCAGTGGTCGTCATGACGGCAAAGTTCGTGGACAGTGAGGGCAACATCGTGGAGTACGGCGTGGACCTCGGCGGTCCCGGTCGTACATGGCGCACAGAATCGGAGGTCTCCCCGTGACGCGCACTCGTCCGCCGGTCTGTGTCCTTATGGCCGGACTTCCCGGCTCAGGGAAGACGACCCTGTCCCGCACCCTCACCGCTCGCGGATTCGTACGGTTGTGCCCGGATGAAGAGATGTACCGCCGGCACGGCGTCTACGGGGTCGATTTCCCCCGGGGCACCTTCCCGACCCTCGAACGGCCAGTACTCGAAGATGTGGCCCTTGAGCTGCGAGACCAGCTCAAGGCAGGGCATGACGTAGTCGTTGACCATGGCTTTTGGACCCCGGAAGACCGGGCTAGATGGCAGGGCGTCGCCGCCGATGCAGGAGCCACCCCCATACTCGTCTACCTCGCGGCCAGCCACGATGAGCTGTGGGCCAGGGTCAGCAAGCGCAACGAACAGCACGAGAACGACCCGAACTCCATCTACTTCTCCGAGAGCGACCTACAGCGGTACCGAAAGCGGTTCATCCCCCCGCAGGCTGACGAACCGCATCTCCTGTACGACGGCGATGCAGCGGCCGTCATCGCCGCTCTGGACGGCCTCGAACCTCGCCCCGCAGGCGACTGACGCGCAGGTCAACCGGGCGACGCCCGTCTCAGTTTCCGTCTCATTCACCCCCGTCCAGAGCCGTTCACAGCGGTTCGTGCGATGGGTGAGGCGACGGGATTGAACGGGTCTGAACGGCATCGAATTGCCGTCTGACCTGCGGAGACAAACCTGCAAAGCGAGTTACGTGGGTTCGAATCCCGCCACGGCCTCCAGTGCCTTCACCAGGCAGAACGACAGGGCGGCACCCATGGAAGGGGTGCCGCCCTTCGTGTGTGCGGGGCGAAACCTCGGGGGGTCGTGGTCGTTCCTCGTGCGGAACCGAGAACCACTGAGAGACGCGGTGTCCCCGAATCTGGGTGGAGGACCACACCATGCTGACGACCACGTATGTGCCCGGCGCTCCGAACTGGCTCGATCTGGGGAGCCCGGACCCGGACGCGAGCGTCGCCTTCTACTCCGCCGTCTTCGGCTGGAGGTTCGAGTCGGCGGGCCCGGAGGCGGGTGGCTACGGCTTCTTCCGGCAGGACGACAGGACGGTCGCCGGGCTCGGCCCGCTCACCGAGGAGGGCGCGAGCCCCTCCTGGACGGTCTATTTCCACACGGCGGACGCCGATGCCACCGCCAAGGCCGTGGAGCAGGGCGGTGGCAGGGTCCGGGTGGCCCCGGTGGACGTCTTCGCCTTCGGGCGGATGGCTGCGTTCACCGACCCGGCCGGTGCGGACTTCGCCGTGTGGCAGCCCCGCGGGACCAACGGCCTGGAGGTCGTCGGCGTCCCCAACAGCCTGTCCCGGGTGGAGCTCTACACCACCGACGCCGGCGCGGCGAAGGCGTTCTACGGGTCGGTCTTCTCCTGGCAGACGAACGATGTGCCGATGACCCCGGAGCTGACGTACACGGTTCTCACCCCGTCCGGCGGTGGTGCGGAGGCGGCCCACGGCGGGCTGATGCAGCTGCCCCGGGAGAACCTCGATGCGGGATCGACGCCGGAGTGGCATCCGTACTTCGAGGTGAGTGACTGCGACGCCACGGTCGCCAGGGCCACCGAGGCCGGAGCCACCGTCATCATCCCGGTCGCCGAAGCGGAGGGCATCGGCCGCTTCGCCATGTTCCTCGACCCCGCCGGTGCCCCTTTCGCCGTCATCACGAGTGCCGCGGCCTGACCGGGCCTGGCGTCAGAGCACCCCGCCCGCCTCGTCCTGGAAGAGTTCCGTCCAGTAGTGCCAGGCCGCGTCGGGCAGGGTGCCGGTGGGGTCCAGGCTGTTGAGGGTGTGGATCATGGCGGCGGCCAGCTGGTCGTAGGCGGTCGTCGCCAGTTCGCGGGCCAAGTGAATGTCGATGGTGCGCTCGTGGTGCAGGAGCCAGATCGTGAAGGCCAGGGTGGAGACATCGGTGTTGAGGGCGTGGAGCGTCGCGTCCGGCTCGTCGAAGGTCAGGACCGCGCCCGTTCTGCCGTCGACCACCAGGCTGTTGTCCTCCAGGAGGTGGCCGAGGCGGATCAAGTGGTCGCAGTGGGCCGGGAGTTTCTCCAGGGGGTAGTCGGCGCGCTCCTGCGTGAAGTACTCCCGCAGCGTCGGCAGCGGGACGTCCGCGTCGGTGCGGAAGAACACCGCCTCTTCCGGCAGCCCCGTCTCGCGCAGGAAGCGGCGCGTCGGCTCGTGCGTGAGCGTTCCGGGGAAGTCGACCTCCTCGAAGCGGGCCACCCGGCCGTGGCCGAACTCCTGGTCCAGGACGCGCGCGGGGACGTCCAGGGTGAGGCCGGAGGCCCCACCGAGCCGGGCGACCAGGGCGAGGGGGCGGATCACGGCCGCCGCCTTCCAGTACGGCGGGACATCGCCGTCCGTGTCCTCCTCGAAGAGCGCGAGGAGGCGGCGGGTGGCCTCGGCGACCGTCCTCGGGCCGTAGTGCCCCGCCAGGGAGGCGAACCGGCCGCGCAGGCCGGCCAGTTCCTCGGTGACCGCGGCGAAGCGCAGCAACGTGGTCAGGCAGGGTGCGAAGGGGCGCTGGCCGGACGGGTCGAAGAGATAGGCCGTCGTGATCTCGCCCGTGGCACCGTCGAGCAGGATCGACTCGCGCTCCATGCCGGCCGGGGTGAGCAGTTCGCCTATCACCAGGCGGCCCCGCAGCTCCTCCGCCAGGCGGAAGGGGGCGTCGGCGGCGTCGGCGAGCGTGCGCAGGCCGTGCCGGCGGAGCGGGGAGAAGGTCAGCAGGTCGGTCCGGGCGGGCAGGCCGGCACCGGTGAGCAGGCCGCGTGTCGGCGCGTGCGTGACATGCCGGCCCAGCTCCGCCTCGGTCAGCGTGATCGCCGGAACTTCGGCGTCGGTCGTGCTCATCGCTCCCCCGCGATCTTCCCCGTGCGTGCCAGGCGTGCGCACACCGTCGTACGCGGCCCCCGGGCAGGTGCCCCACTGCTCAGGACACTACGCCGCCCCACTGACAACGGCCCTCACCAGGAAGGACGTCCGGCGGGCCGGGCCCGTTGCGTGGCCGCGCGGATCTCTGCGGCCGGCGCCGGGGCCACGTGAAGCGGATGCCGCCCAGCGCCACGGCAGGCGCCGCCACGGCGAACACCAGGATCCGCAGGATCAGCTTGCCGACGCCGGGCGGCGGTTCCTGGCGCGGCTCCCCGCCGGCGTGCTCACCGGTCCGTGACCACGGCCGCCTGCGGGCGGATCGGGAGGCGGTTGACCGGGCGGCCGGTGGCGGCGCGGACGGCGGAGGCGATCGCCGCCGGGGCCGTCACCACCGGGACCGCGCTGACCGACTTGGCGCCGAAGGGGGCGACCACGTCCCGTTCCTCGACCAGTTTGACGATCCGGACGTCGGGGGCGTCCAGGGCGGTCGGGAGGGCGTAACCGGTCAGGTCGGGGTGGCGGATCAGGCCGCGCGGGGTGCGCAGGTTCTCGGTGAGGGCGATGCCCACGCCCTGGGTGACGCCGGCCTCGATACGGGCGGCCAGCTGGGCCGGGTTGAGGATCCGGCCGACGTCCTGGGCGACCGCCAGCTCCACCACCCGGACCGAGCCCAGCTCGACGTCGACGTCGACCACCGCGCGGATCGCGCAGAACGCGAGGCCCACGAAGGCGTCGCCCTGGCCGGAGGCGTTCAGCGGCTCGGTGGGGTGCGGGCGGCACTGGGCCGTGGCCCACAGCTCCTTGCCCTCCATCGCCTCGGTGACGGTCGTCGAGAGGACACCGTCGTACGAGGTGATCTTGCCGTCGGTGATCTGGAGCAGCTCGGTGGACATCCCGAACTTGTGCGCCAGGGGCTGGAGCAGTTGCGTGCGGACCATTTTGGCCGCCCGCTCCACCGCGCCACCGGACACCCAGGTGTGCCGGCCCCGGCAGCCCGCGCCGGCCGGCGGCTGGTCGGTGTCGACGGGGGCGACGTGGACCTCCTCCACGCCGAGGGTCTCCTGGACGATCTGCCGGGCCAGGGTGGTGAAGCCCTGCCCGGTCTCCACGGCCGCGCACAGCACGGTCGCGATGCCGTCGTGGACCTTGACCGTCGCCGTGGACACCTCGTCGGCGCCCTCCGCGCCCAGCATGTGGACCATGCCCAGGCCGTAGCCGACGCCCCGGCGCACCGCGCCCGGTTCGCCCGCGCCCTCGGGGCCGCCGGGCAGCAGCCACTCCTCCTCGGGCGCGTCCTTGGGCAGCGCGGGCAGCGGGAAGTCCCGTACCGCCTGGAGGAGTTCGGCGACCGGTGCCGGGCAGGTCACCGTCTGGCCGATCGGCAGGACGTCACCGGTGGCCAGGACGTTGCGCAGGCGCAGTTCGGCCGGGTCCAGGCCGAGCTTCTTCGCCAGCTTGTCCATCTGGGCCTCGTAGGCGGCGCACACCTGCATGGCGCCCTCGCCGCGCACATGGCCGGAGGGCGGGTTGTTGGTGCGCACGGCCCAGCCCTCGATGAAGGCGTTCGGGACGACGTACGGGCCGCACGCGAAGGAGACGGCGGCGGCCAGGGCCTCGGCGGAGGTGTCGGCGTACGCGCCCGCGTCCAGCAGGATCTGCGCCTCGACCTTGACCAGCTTGCCCTCGGCGTCGGCGTGGTGGCGGTAGCGCAGCAGGGTCGGGTGGCGGTGGGCGTGGCCGAGGAAGGACTCCTCGCGCGTGGCGGTGAGTTTCACCGGGCAGCCGGTCCTGAGCGCGAGCAGGCCGAGCGGCAGCTGGAAGCCCGGGTCCTCGCGGTCCGCCGTGGCGCCGGGCACCCCGGTGACGACGATCTTCACCCGATCGGGGGACAGCCCGTAGCAGGCGGCGGCGGTGTTGCGGTCGGTGTGCGGGTCGGTCGAGGCCAGGTACAGCTCCACCCCGCCGTCGGGGCGCGGCACGGCGAGGCCGGCCTCGGCCCCGATCGGGGCGGGGTCCTGGCGCCCTATGCGGTACAGCCCCTCGACCACCACGTCGCCGACCGCCTCCGGGTCGCCGTGGTGCAGCGGGATGTGCCGGATCAGGTTTCCGTCGGGGTGCAGCGACTCGGCCTCGAAGGACTGCTCCGGGTCGGTGACGGGGTCGAGCACCTCGTACTCGACGATGACGGCCGCGGCGGCCATCCGCGCGGTGTCCGGGTGGTCGGCGGCGACCGCGGCGATGGGCTCGCCGTGGTGCCGTACGACCTCGGAGGCGAACACCGGCCGGTCGGGCGTGCCCCGGCCGTGACGGGGCGTGCCGGGCACGTCCTCGTGGGTGATGACGGCACGGACGCCGGGCATCTCGCGCGCGTGGGTGGTGTCGATGGAGACGATGCGCGCGTGCGCGTGCGGGGAGCGCAGCACGGCCGCCCAGAGCAGGCCCTCGGCCCACAGGTCGGCCGCGTACGGGAAGGTGCCCTCGGTCTTGGCGCGGGCGTCGGCGTGCGGCAGGGAGGAGCCGAGGCCGTGCGGCAGCGGCTCGGCCTCGGGGGCGGGTTCCGCGGCGGTGGTCGCGGTGCCGGCTTCGTTGCTCACGCCTGGCCTCCGTCCTGGCCGTAGTGCTGGTCCTGCGGTCCCGGCGGCGCGCCGTACGGGTCCGGCGTGTCGCCGTACGCCCCGCCGTGTGCGTCGTAACCCTCCGGGGCGGTCTGCGGGGTGTCGAAGGCGCCCGGCGCCTCGAACGCCGACGGGTGGACACGGCCGGAGCCGGGGCCCGCCTGGTGCGGGATACGTGCCTCGTCCATGTCCGTCTCGGGGCCGGCCAAGGTCGCCTCGCGTTCGGCGACGACCTCCTTGACGGCCTCCACGACGCCCCGGTAACCGGAGCAGCGGCACAGGTTGCCGCACAGGGCCTGCCGGGTCTCCAGCTCGGTCGGCGCCGGGTTGCCCTCCAGCAGGTCGTGGACGGTCATCGCCATGCCCGGCACGCAGAAACCGCACTGAACGGCACCGCACCGGGCGAGCGCCCGCTGGACGTCGGAGGGCTGTCCGTCGGCGGCAAGCCCCTCGACCGTCCGCACCTCGCTGCCGGCCGCGGTGGCCGCCGGGACCAGGCAGGAGGCCACCAGGCGGCCGTCGACCTGCACGTTGCACGCCCCGCACTCGCCCTGTGAGCAGCCGTCCTTGGCGCCCGCGAGGCCGAGCCGTTCGCGCAGCACGTACAGCAGGGACTCGCCGATCCAGGCGTCGGTGACCGGGCGGTCGGTGCCGTTGACGCGCAGGACGTAGGAGGCGAGGGGGTGGTCGTCGTGCGGCGAGAGCGGCACGGACGGCTGCTCGGCACCCTCGGCGGCGCCCTCCGGCCCGGGCACCGGGCTCTCGGGGGCACCGTCACGGTCGGGCAGGGCCGCTTCGTCCGGCACGGGCGCGTGCGCCGGCGCGGCCGGGTCGGTGGACGGCGAAGCCGCGGGAGCAGCGGCGGCGTCGGCTCGGTCGCCGGCCGCTGCCGTGGTGCCGGGCGTTCCCGCCGAGTCGTCGGGCACCACCGGGCCGGCCGGGTCCGCAGCGTCGTCGGCTGCCGCGGCGTCGTCGGCTGCGGCCGGGCCGTGGGGTGCCGCCGTGCCGTCCGTGGCCGGCGTTGTCGCGGGCTGCGGGGCGGCGGCGGGGTCCATGGGCCGGTCGTGGTCCGCGGGGCCGTCAGCGGGGCGTCCAGGGGCCTCGGTGAGGCCATGGGCGTCCGCGTCCGGCGCCGTACCGGGCTCGGCGTGCTGGTGCACGTCCGGGAGCGGCTCGGCGGGCGCGGTGTGCGTGACGATGCCCTCGGGCGTGTCGGCCCCGTGCCCGGCGTGACCGGCGTGCTCGGCGTGACCGGGTCCGGCCGGACGGAAGTCGCCGTGGCCGTCGTCCGGATGCCCGGCACCGACGTGCGCGGCACCGGTGTAACCGCCGTCCGCAGGCCCGCCGTCGGCATACCCGCCGTCCGCATGCCCGGCACCGGTGTGCCCGTCCTGCGCGGCCCCGTGCCCGGCCTCGGCGTGCTCCCCGTCCGCGGGCCCCGCCTCCGGCTGCCCGGTCCCCCCGCGGCCGTGGTCCGCGTGACCGGCCGGGCCGCGCTCGTACCCGCCGTCAGGGCCGTGGCCGCCCGCCGGGACGTACCCGTCCTCGGACGCGTACCTGTCCTCCGACTCGTACCCGTTCTCCGGCCCGTACGCGTCCTCCGATCCGTACCCGTCCTCCGGCGCATACGCGTCGTCCGCGGCATACGCGTCGTCCGTGGCGTGCGCGTCCGGTGCCGACGGCTGCGCGCCGCCCGCCGGGTGGGCGCCGGTGTGGTCCGGGAGGGCCGGGTGGCCGGGGTGGCCGGCGGCGGGCCGCGGGGCGGCCGGGGTGTCCCAGGAGCGGCCCGCGCCGTCCGTCGCCCAGGGCGCCGGCGCACCGCCGGGCAGTGTGGCCGGCGGGGTGCCGCCCCACTGCTCGACCAGCGAGGACGTGGTGTACTCGCCGGACTCGTCCGGAAGGTCGCCCCCGGCGACGGGGATGGACCACTGCCCGGTGACGTCGTGCCCCGGGGCGGCCGGGGCCGCGGGCTCCTCGAAGGTCCAGTGCTGGGTGGCACCGGGCTGGTACGTGAACCGGTCGTCCGCGGTCTGCGGCGGGGCCGGCATGGCGTTCGGGTCGGGCCACTGACCGCCGCCGGGCGCGGGCCAGGCATCCGTGGCGCCGTCGGCGTGGGTGGCCGTTATCTGCGGCGGCACATAGCCGTGTCCGGGCGCGGCCAGCGGGCTGTCGCCGGACAGCAGGGCTTCGATGCCGCCTTCGGGGAGTTCGACGAAGGCGGTGGCGCCGTCGTCGTAGTCGCCCTGCGGCAGCGGGTTCCAGCGTCCGCCGCCCTGGGGCGTGCCCTCTCCGTGCTGGTCGTCGGTCACGACAGCGCCCTCCCCAGTGCTCGTCGGGCCAGCGCGGCGACGGTGCGCCGCAGGTGCAGTACGGCGGGCGGAAGCGGGGTCACCGAGCCGTCGGGCTCGGGGGCCGGGTCGGGGATGCAGGCCGCGGCGACGTACTCCCCGAAGGCGTGCAGGGCCTCCGGGACGAGGGCGCGGTCGTTGTCCCAGTCGATGAGCCGCGCGACCCACTGCTCGGCCTCCAAGGGCCTGAGCGGCATCGGTGCGATGGCCCCGACGGCGCAGCGCACACCGCGCCGGGCGGGGTCGAGGACGAGGGCCACGGAGGCCAGCGCGCGGCCCGGGCCGGTGCGTCCGGTCGCCTTCAGGAAGACCTGCGGGGCGTGCAGCAGCGGTACGCGCACGTAGCCGATGAGCTCGCCGCCGCGCAGCATCTCCATGCCGGCCAGCAGGTGCGACACCGGGATCTCCCGGCGGGCTCCGCCCGGGCCCGCGATGATCAGCGTCGCTTCCAGGGCGGCCAGCACCGGCAGCGCGTCCCCGGTGGGGGCGGCCGAGGCGATGTTGCCGCCCAGGGTGCCCGCGTTGCGGATGTGCGGCGGGCCGGCGGCGCGCGCGGCGGCGGCGAGCGCCGGGATCAGGGCCGCGAAGTCGGGGCGGCCCATCCGCGCGTGTGTGAGGCCAGCGCCGAGCAGCGCGTGGCCGTCCAGGTACTGCCAGCCGCGGATCTCGTTGATCCGGCCGAGGCCCACCAGCGCGGCGGGCCTGAGCTGGCCGGAGTTGACGGCGGCCATCAGGTCGGTGCCGCCCGCCACGGGGACGGCGGTGGGCATGGCGGTGAGGGCCGCCACGGCCTCGTCCAGTGTCGTGGGCAGCGTGACGGCCTGCGCCGCCTGCGGTACGTGCGTGGTCAAACCGGCTGCCCCTTCCCGCTGCCCCACCTGGTCCCGCCTGTGTTGCCGTACGGTACGTGCTGACAGGGCGGACGACGCAACTCTGGCACATCTTCGCAACGCCCGGACGCGGGGGTGCGCCAGGAGACGTTCGCCCACCTCACCGGGGGGATGGTCCGTTTTCGCACGGCATCACCGGTGCATACCGATTGCCACTCTTCGGTGATCCTGCCGGGGTTTTTCCGTTACCTGTTCGAGGGTTCGGAAGGGACCCGTTCGAGGGTTCGGAGGGACCCGTTCGAGGGTGCGGGAGGGCCGCTCGCCGATGACCGGCCGGAAACGGCCGTCGTTCAGCGGACCGGCGGCGGCCCGTCGACCGGGCGGCCGGCCACGCCGGGGCGGCGCTGCCAGGGGCGGGGCCCGGTGGGCGGCCGGTAGCCGACACCGAGGGCGTCAAGTCGCCGGTAATGGGCGGCCATCCGGCGTTCGAAACCGGCGAAGTCCCGTTCCGCCGGGGCGGGCAGCGGGCTCCAGGCGACCTCGGCGAAGGCCGCGAGCCGGGGGAAGGTCTGGTAGTCCACGCGTGCGGTGTCCTCCAGCACCTCGGTCCACACGTTGGCCTGGGTGCCCAGCACATGCCGGGCCTCCTTCTCGGTGAGCCCCTCCGGCACGGGCTCGAACCGGTAGACGTCCTCCAGGGTGCGCACGAAGCCGATCGGCACGGGCTCGTCCTCGCCCGGGGCCTGACGGTGGTCCAGGTACACGTACTGCTCCGGGCACATGACCACGTCGTGGCCGGCCCGCGCGGCGGCGATGCCGCCTGCGTAGCCGCGCCAGGAGGAGACGGCGGCGCCCGGCGCGAGCCCGCCCTCCAGGATCTCGTCCCAGCCGATGAGGCGGCGCCCGCGCGCGGCGAGCCAGGCGTCGAAGTGCCCGATGAACCAGGCCTGGAGCTGGTCCTCGCCGGTCAGGCCGAGGTCCGCGATGCGGGTCTTGGCGGTCACGGACCCGGTCCACTGCTCCTTGCGGCACTCGTCGCCGCCGACGTGGACGAACCGCGAGAACGCGGCGGCGTCCGCGGGAAACAGCTCCAGGACCTCCTCGAAGACGCCCTCGTAGAAGCGCAGGGTGGTGTCGGTGGGAGCCAGTACGTTGGCGGAGATGCCCCAGGTGTCCCAGACGGAGAGGGCGGTGGTGTCGATGACGTCGGTGTTGCCGAGTTCCGGGTATGCGGCGATGGCGGCCTGCGAGTGGCCCGGTACGTCGATCTCCGGGACGACGCTGATATGCCGCTCGGCCGCGTAGGCGACGATCTCCCGGATGTCGTCCTGGGTGTAGTAACCCCCGTGCGGTTTCTGCTCCCACAGCGGTGAGGCGCGGTGGCCGAATTTCGTCCGCGGGCGCCAGGAGGCGATCTCGGTCAGTCTCGGGTACCGCTTGATCTCGATCCGCCAGCCCTGGTCGTCCGTCAGGTGCAGGTGGAGGACGTTGAGTTTGTGCACGGCCATCAGGTCGAGATAGCGCAGCACACCTTCCTTGGGCATGAAGTGCCGGGCCACGTCGAGGAGAAGTCCGCGCCAGCGGAAGCGGGGGGCGTCCTCGACGGTCCGGCAGGGGACGCCGAGGGCGGCGTCCGGCCGTACGGGGGCGCGCCGGAAGGCGTCGGGGCCGAGCAGCTGGCGCAGGGTCTGCGCGCCCCAGAACACGCCGGCGGGCCCGCCGCCGCGCAGCTCCACGCCCCGGTCCGCGACGGCACTGAGCCGGTACGCCTCGGGTTCCAGCGTGTCGTCCAGGAGCAGCCGCACCGCGTCGCGGGCGTCCCGCGGCCCGGGGCGCAGCGGCAGCCCCAGAGCCGCGCCGAGCGTGGTGCGCAGCCAGCGTTCGGTGCGTTCCGTGCCGGGGCCGGCCCACAGTGTGGTGTCGTGGCCGAGCGGTACGGCGGACCCGGACGGGGCCTCGACGGCTCGCGGCGCCGGAATCAGGTCCACGACATCAGCCCCTCACCCGCGTTGCATGCAATGCAACGCCCTTTCCGCCCTGCACAACACGTACGCCACCCCGAAGGGTAGGGACTGCACCGAGGCCCCACAAGAGGTCTGGACCACCTGGCGGCCGGAAAACAGAAAGATCCCCGGGACGCGCCTGACACGCGCCCGGGGATCTCACGGCCACCGGGGAGGCCGGGAACCTACTTGTCGCCACCCTTGTCGTCGCCGCCGCTGCCCATGGACTCGTAGATCTCCTTGCACATGGGGCACACGGGGTACTTCTTCGGGTCGCGGCCCGGCACCCACACCTTGCCGCACAGCGCCACGACGGGCGTCCCGTCGAGGGCGCTCGCCATGATCTTGTCCTTCTGGACGTAGTGGGCGAAGCGCTCGTGGTCGCCGTCGCCGTGGGACACCTGTGGCGTCGGCTCTACGAGGGTCCCCGTACCAGTCCCGCGCTCGGGCTCGAGAGTGCTCATATCAGCAAGGGTACTGAAGCTCACACGCATCAGTTGAGCGACGGGTCGTCCGGATACGTGGCCACCATCGCCAGCTCGTTGCGCTGGCGGCGCAGCACCTCGCGCCAGAGCCTCTCCGGCGCCGGCGAGGAGACGTCCCCCGGCTCGGACTCGACGACGTACCAGGCGCCCTCCACCAGCTCGTCCTCCAGCTGGCCCGGGCCCCAGCCGGCGTATCCGGCGAAGATCCTCAAGGAGCCGACGGCGGAGGCCAGCAGTTCCGGCGGGGCCTCCAGGTCGACCAGCCCGATCGCGCCGTGCACCCGCCGCCAGCCGAGCGGCGCGCCGTCACCGCTCGCGCCGCCGGGGATGACGGCGACGCCGAGCGCCGAGTCCAGCGAGACCGGCCCGCCCTGGAAGACGACGCCGGGCTCGCCGGCGAGGTCGGCCCAGTCCTCCAGGATGTCGCCGACGACCACCGGGGTCGGACGGTTGAGGACGACACCGAGGGAGCCCTCCTCGTCGTGGTCGAGAAGGAGCACCACCGCACGGTCGAAGTTCGGGTCCGCCAGGGCGGGGGTGGCCACGAGCAGCCGCCCTGTGAGCGAGGACACCTCGGTCATGCCAGACATGATCCCGCATCTTCCCCCGCTGTGGGGAGCCAATCGGGGGTGCGGGGGTGAACGCAGCTCAGGGCGCACCGGAGCGGGGCGGGCGCACCCCCGTGCACCGGTGACCCCATGTGCCCGAAAGGGAACGGTTCGTGTTGTGACACAGCTATGACGTGGCTGAGTCGTCCTCGGGCTTACGGGCGGGGGGTAATCGGCGATTACCCTGTCTTCCCGGCCCCTGCGCACAGTGATCGGCCGGCCCCTGACCAACTCATCGGAACGCGAGATTCATGACCGTCAACGACGATGTCCTGCTTGTCCACGGCGGAACCCCGCTGGAGGGCGAGATCCGTGTCCGCGGTGCGAAGAACCTCGTGCCGAAGGCCATGGTCGCCGCCCTGCTGGGCAGCGAGCCGAGCCGACTGCGCAACGTTCCGGACATCCGTGACGTGCGAGTCGTCCGCGGCCTGCTCCAGCTGCACGGGGTGACGGTCCGTCCGGGCGAGGAGCCCGGCGAACTGGTGCTGGACCCGACGCACGTCGAGAGCGCCAACGTGGCTGACATCGATGCCCACGCGGGTTCCAGCCGTATCCCGATCCTCTTCTGCGGCCCGCTGCTGCACCGCCTGGGCCACGCGTTCATCCCGGGCCTCGGCGGCTGCGACATCGGCGGCCGGCCCATCGACTTCCACTTCGACGTGCTGCGGCAGTTCGGCGCGACCATCGAGAAGCGCGCGGACGGGCAGTACCTGGAGGCTCCGCAGCGGCTGCGCGGCACGAAGATCCGGCTGCCGTACCCGTCCGTCGGCGCGACCGAGCAGGTGCTGCTGACGGCCGTGCTCGCCGAGGGCGTCACGGAGTTGTCCAACGCGGCCGTCGAGCCGGAGATCGAGGACCTCATCTGCGTGCTGCAGAAGATGGGCGCGATCATCGCGATGGACACCGACCGCACCATCCGCATCACCGGTGTGGACAAGCTCGGCGGGTACGCCCACCGCGCCCTGCCGGACCGCCTGGAGGCCGCGTCCTGGGCGTCGGCGGCGCTCGCGACCGGGGGCAACATCTACGTCCACGGCGCCCAGCAGCGTTCGATGATGACGTTCCTCAACACCTACCGCAAGGTGGGCGGCGCCTTCGAGATCGACGACGAGGGCATCCGTTTCTGGCACCCCGGCGGGCAGTTGAAGTCCATCGCGCTGGAGACGGACGTGCACCCCGGTTTCCAGACGGACTGGCAGCAGCCGCTGGTCGTGGCCCTGACGCAGGCCACGGGCCTGTCCATCATCCACGAGACGGTGTACGAGTCCCGGCTCGGCTTCACCTCCGCGCTGAACCAGATGGGCGCGCACATCCAGCTCTACCGCGAGTGCCTGGGCGGCTCCGCCTGCCGCTTCGGCGCGCGCAACTTCCTGCACTCCGCGGTCGTCTCCGGCCCCACCCGGCTCCAGGGCGCCGACCTGGTCATCCCCGACCTGCGCGGCGGCTTCTCGTACCTCATCGCGGCGCTCGCCGCCGAGGGCACCTCCCGGGTCCACGGCATCGAGCTCATCAACCGCGGCTACGAGAACTTCATGGAAAAGCTCGTGGAACTGGGCGCGAAGGTCGAGCTGCCGGGCAAGGCGCTCGGTTAGCGGCTTCGTTACGCCAAAGGGGCGGCCCTCCCGTGAAGGAGGGCCGCCCCTTTGGCATCGTCAGCTGGGCCGCGCCCCGAAGGTGCGCGGGGAACTGCGCGACCAGCCACAACCGGCCCGCAGTTGCCCACGGCGCTCAGAGCGGAGCGCTTACTTGCCCTTGGCGGCTTCCTTGAGCTTGCTGCCCGCGGTGACCTTCACGCTGAAGCCGGCCGGGATGTTGATGGGCTCGCCGGTCTGCGGGTTGCGCGCGGTGCGAGCGGCACGGTGGGTGCGCTCGAAGGTCAGGAAGCCGGGGATGGTGACCTTCTCGTCGCCCTTGGCGACGATCTCGCCGACGGTCTCGGCGAACGCGGCCAGCACGGCGTCGGCGTCCTTGCGGGTCACCTCGGCGCGGTCGGCCAGCGCGGCCACCAGCTCACTGCGGTTCATGTTGTTACTCCCGTGTTTTTCTTGCCGTTGGGGTGTGCCACGCGGCGGGGCCGCATAGGAGGCACTGCGATGCCGATGCGCTCGCGCCCAGGGACGCATCCTGCCCCTACCTGCGGCGGGAAAGCCAATCCGGCACCCGTAGGAGTCGTGAGAACACCCTGGGGAGTCACACGAAAAGCGCCCGCTCGGCCGTCACCCTAGAGCGCGCCCGGCATCAGGTGGTTCCACGACGCGCCGGTGCGGGGGCTGCCGTGGTGATCCTCACAGCACCCGCACCGTACGACACGCCGTGGCTAGGCCGTCGCGCCGGCCGCCTTGGCGGCCTCGCGGACCGCCCCGGCCACGGCGCCCGCGACCTTGTCGTTGAAGACGCTCGGGATGATGTAGTTCGGGTTCAGCTCGTCCTGGCTGACCACGTCGGCGAGGGCCTTCGCGGCAGCGAGCATCATCTCGGTGTTCACCGTACGCGACTGGGCGTCCAGCAGGCCGCGGAAGACACCCGGGAAGACCAGCACGTTGTTGATCTGGTTCGGGAAGTCGGAGCGGCCGGTGGCCACGACGGCCGCCGTCTGCCGGGCGATCGCCGGGTCGACCTCGGGGTCCGGGTTCGCGAGCGCGAACACGATGGCGCCGTCGGCCATGGCGGCCACGTCGTCGCCGTCCAGGACGTTCGGGGCGGAGACGCCGATGAAGACGTCGGCGCCGCGCACGGCCTCCTTCAGGGTGCCGGTCAGGCCCTCGGGGTTGGTGTTGTCGGCGATCCAGCGCAGCGGCGAGTCGGCCGGGGCGTTCACCAGGTCCTCGCGGCCGGCGTGGACGACCCCGTGGATGTCGGCGACGACGGCGTTCTTCACGCCGGCCGCCAGCAGCAGCTTGAGGATGGCCGTACCGGCCGCGCCGGCGCCGGACATGACGACCCGGATGTTCTCGATCGCCTTTTCCGCGACGCGCAGGGCGTTGGTCAGGGCGGCGAGCACGACGATGGCGGTGCCGTGCTGGTCGTCGTGGAAGACGGGGATGTCGAGAGCCTCGCGCAGCCGGGCCTCGATCTCGAAGCAGCGCGGCGCGGAGATGTCCTCCAGGTTGATGCCGGCGAAGCCGGGGGCGATCGCCTTGACGATCTCCACGATCGCGTCGGAGTCCTGGGTGTCCAGGCAGATCGGCCAGGCGTCGATACCGGCGAAGCGCTTGAAGAGGGCCGCCTTGCCCTCCATGACGGGCAGCGCGGCCTTGGGGCCGATGTTGCCGAGACCGAGCACGGCGGAGCCGTCCGTCACGACCGCAACGGAGTTGCGCTTGATGGTGAGGCGGCGGGCGTCCTCGGGGTTCTCGGCGATGGCCATGCAGACGCGGGCCACACCGGGCGTGTAGACCATGGAGAGGTCGTCACGGTTGCGGATGGGGTGTTTCGACGCCATCTCGATCTTGCCGCCGAGGTGCATGAGGAACGTGCGGTCGGAGACCTTGCCGAGCGTGACGCCCTCGATGCCGCGCAGCTTCTCGACGATCTCCTCGGCGTGGGCCGTGGAGGTGGCCGCGATGGTGACGTCGATACGGAGCTTCTCGTGACCGGACGCGGTGACGTCGAGGCCGGTCACCGAGCCTCCGGAGGACTCCACGGCGGTGGTGAGCTGCGAGACGGCGGTTCCGCTCGCGGGCACCTCCAGCCGGATCGTCATCGAGTAGGAGACGCTGGGCGCCGTTGCCATGGCCGACTTCCTCTGCTTTCACCGTGTCGCGAGTTGTGCCGTCCGATCGTCGCACCTACCCGCCAGTACGTGATAGCCGCCCAGGGTTGCGGACGTTTTGTTCACAGCGGCTGTTCCGATAGATGCACGGTTTCGGAAAATCACTTCCACCATACGAGAAACGATCAGCCAAGGAAAGAGTCCGCCGGGGCAAAGCGAGAGGCCCACGTCACATGGTGACGTGGGCCTCCCACACGTTCATGACACCGGCCCGCCATGCTCGCCTCGCGGCAAGTGGTCCCTCGCAGGGACAAAGGTTGGGCCCGGGGGCTTGGATCGAGCCGGTGCCACGTCCAGGCTAACAAACGGATCCCGCGAGCCCATTCCCGTACCGGGACTTCCTGAGGTTCTAATCCCGCAGCAGGTCCGGAACCCCCGCCGCGTCCGGCTCGTCCCGCTCCCCCGACACCACCGTCAGCTGCTGGGTGGCCCGGGTCAGCGCCACGTACAGCACGCGCAGGCCGGCCGGGGACTCGTCGGCGATCTCCGCGGGCGAGACGACGACCGTCGCGTCGTACTCCAGGCCCTTGGCCTCCAGGCTGCCGAGGGCCACCACCCGGTCGCCGAGCCCGGCCAGCCAGCGCCGGGCCTCCTCGCGCCGGTTCATCGCGACGACCACGCCGACCGTGCCGTCCACCAGGTCCAGCAGCCGCTCGGCCGCAGCGCGCACGGTCTGCTCCAGAGAGTCCCGTACGACGGTGAAGCGCGGCTCGACCCCGGTGGACCGTACGGCGGAGGGCGCCTCGGAGCCGGGCATGGCGAGCGCGAGCACCTTCGCGGCCAGCTCGGCGATCTCGGCCGGGTTGCGGTAGTTCACCGTGAGCTGGAAGCGGCGCCTCGGGCGGGTGCCGAGGGCCTCGTCGCGGGCCTCGGCCGCCTCGTCCGGGTCGGACCAGGAGGACTGCGCCGGATCGCCGACGACCGTCCAGGTGGCGTGCCGGCCGCGGCGGCCGACCATGCGCCACTGCATCGGCGTGAGGTCCTGCGCCTCGTCGACGATGACGTGCGCGTACTCCGTGCGCTCCTGCGCGAGGCGCTCGGCCCGCTCACGCTGGGACTCCTCGCGCACCGGCATCAGCTCCTCCAGGCCGGTGAGCTGGTCCAGCGGGTCGAGCTCGCGCTTCCTGCGCGGCCGGGCCGGCGCGCCGAGGATCGCCTGGAGCTCGTCCAGCATGGCGATGTCGTGCACGGAGAAGCCGTCGCGCCTGAGTGAACGGGCGACCTTGCGCACCTCGCCGGGGTTCAGGATCCGCCGGGCCCAGCGGCCGAGCCGCTTCTCGTCGGCCATCGCGGCGAGTACCGCCTTCGGCGTCAGCTCGGGCCACCAGGCGTCGAGGAACGCGAGGAAGGAGTCCTCGCTCGTGACGTCCTCGTCGAAGGACGAGCGCAGCTCCGCGGCCAGCTCCGGGTCGGCGTGCCGGGTGGCGGCGCCGGACTTGGCCCACAGGGCGTCCAGCAGCAGCTTGCGGGCGCGCGGGCGGAGCAGGTTGACGGGCGCGGTTCCGCCGAGGGCGGTACGGCGGATACGTTCCAGCTCGTCGGCCTCCAGTTCGAGCCGGCGCCCGAAGGCGACGACGCGGAGGCGGGACGTGGTCCCGTCGGAGGGCCGCGGCCCGCTGTCCGCGTCCGCCGCCCCGGTGTCGGCGGGCCCCAGCTCCAGCGCGCCCCGGGCGGCCTTGCGCAGCACCTTCAGCATGCGGCGGGAGCCCTTGGCGCGGGCCACGGCCGGGGAGTCGTACAGGGTGGCCTCCGCGCCGTCGACCAGGGAGCCGATCGCGCGGATCGCGACCTGGCCCTCCTCACCGAGCGAGGGCAGCACGCCCTCGGTGTAGGCGACGAGCAGCGGGGTCGGCGAGACGATCAGGATGCCGCCCGCGTAGCGTCTGCGGTCCTGGTAGAGCAGGTAGGCGGCGCGGTGCAGGGCGACCGCGGTCTTGCCGGTGCCCGGGCCGCCCTCCACGTAGGTGATGGAGGCGGCGGGGGCCCGGATGACCATGTCCTGCTCGGCCTGGATGGACGAGACGATGTCCCGCATGGTGTGGCCGCGGGCCTGGCCGAGGGCGGCCATCAGGGCGCCGTCGCCGATGACGGGCAGCTCACGGCCGTCGAGGAAGGCGGTCAGCTCGGGCCGCATCAGGTCGTCCTCGACGCCGAGCACCCGGCGTCCCTTGGAGCGGATGACCCGGCGCCGTACCACCCGGCCCGGTTCCACGGGCGTGGCCCGGTAGAAGGGCGCCGCGGCGGGCGCGCGCCAGTCGATGACCAGCGGGGAGTAGTCCTCGTCCAGGACGCCGATCCGCCCGATGTGCAGGGTCTCGGCGATGTCGGCGGTGTTGCCCGGCCGGACGGCCCCCTCCGCGGGCTCGACCGCGGTGTAGGCGCCGTCGGGCCCCTTCTTGCCGTCCTTGCCGAGGAGCAGGTCGATGCGCCCGAAGAGGAAGTCCTCGAACTCGTTGTTCAGCCGGTTCAGATGGACGCCGGCCCGGAAGACCTGCGCATCCCGCTCGGCGAGCGCACCCGGCGTGCCGACCTGGCCGCGCTTGGCCGCGTCGTGCATCAGGAACTCGGCTTCGTGGATCTTCTCCTCCAGCCGCCGGTACACCCGGTCCAGGTGTTCCTGTTCGATGCCGATCTCCCGGTCACGGACGGAGTCGTGTGCGTCCTGTACCGAGCCGACCGCGGACTGCTGAACCTGAGCGGCCACCTGGCCCCCTTCTGACGTGCTGGGCAGCCGTCAACCGTACGCGAAGGGGGCCCCTCAAAGCTACGGGACGGCAGTTCCCCAGGGGCGCGGGGAACTGCGCGAACAGCCACGGCGCACCCCCGGCCGGCGGCGGCCAGGCACGCGCCCGGAACCCGGCACGGGCCCGGGGGCACAGCCCCCGAAACGGCACCCCCGGCCAACCGCACCCGACGACGGCCGAGCCCGCCGCAGGCGCTACGCGTCGACCTGCACCAGCTTCTTGCCCTCGAACGTCACCACCTCGAAGTGGTCGATCTCGTTGGGCTGGAAGGCGGCGGCCCCACCGATGTACAGCGGTTTCTTCGCCGTCTCGGAGGTGGCGTTCGGGACGCCGTACCCCCAGTCCGGGACGGACCACGACGACATGGTCACGCGCTGCCCGTTCTTGGCGACGAGCACCAGGGAGCACTTCAGGGGGCCCTTGACGTTCTTCAGCTCCAGGACGGCCTGGGTGCCCCAGTCCTTCGACGCCATGCCGACGGTCGCGCTGACACGGGTCGACGCGTCCGTGGCGGACTTCTTGTCGCTCATGGTCTGGAAGGTCGCCTGGGCGGGCGTCGCCGCCACCTGCTCCCCTCCGTCCGAGCCGCTGTTGACCGCCACCGCGGCCAGCGGCCCGGCGATGATCAGCGCGGCCGCCGCCGCGACCATGTAGAAGCCGCGCCGGCGCTTCTGGGCGCGCCGCTCGGCGACCTCGTCCACCAGCTTCTCCACCAGCCGCGGACTGGGCTTGGCGGACAGCGACTCGCCGATGGCGGGTGTGCTGCCGGAGCCCGGCAGGTCCGCGAGCGCGGCCAGCATCGGCTCCATGCCGGCCAGCTCGTCCAGCTGCTGGGCGCACCACTCGCAGCCGGCGAGATGCGCCTCGAAAGCGGTTGCCTCGGCGTCGTCGAGGATCCCGAGGGCATAGGCGCCGACGGTCTCGTGCTCGCTCGGCACCGAAGATCCCTGACTGGGGTTCATGGGGCCAGACATACCCGGACCACCCGGTCCGAACCCCTGCATTCCCCCGTAGCCGTTGCTCATCACGCCGTCACCCCCCGCTCCTCCAGTGCCAGCTTCATCGACCGCAGGGCGTAGAACACCCGGGAACGGACCGTGCCGCTCGGTATACCGAGCGTCTCGGCCGCCTCGTTGACGGTACGCCCCTTGAAGTACGTCTCGACGAGCACCTCCCGGTGGGCCGGGGTCAGGTCGTCGAGCGCGTCCGACAGCGTCATCAGCCACAGCGCCTTGTCGATCTCGTCCTCCGCGGGGATGACCTCCAGCGGCGACGGATCGACCTCCTGCGGCCGGGCCTGCCGGCTGCGGTGGCCGTCGATGACGATGCGGCGTGCGACCGTCACCAGCCAGGGGCGTACCGAACCGGTCGCCCGATTGAGCTGACCGGCGTTCTTCCAGGCACGGATGAGCGTTTCCTGTACGACGTCCTCGGCGCGCTGCCGGTCACCGGCGACCAGGCGCAGGACATACGCGAGCAGGGGCCCCGCGTGCTCCCGGTACAGGGCACGCATCAGCTCCTCGTCGGGTTCGGAGGGCTGTGATGAGGACATGCGATGTCGGGCCCTCGCTCCACGTTCATTGGCCACGGCCGCATCCTTGCGCACGCCCACCTCCGGTGTCCGGGGGTTCCCCCAGTCGGTCGCTCGCCCACCCGTACGGACGGCGGCGCCTCGGTGTTCAAACCGGAGTGACAGATTTCTGTGAGGTGACGTGACGAGCGGGACATGGGACCACATTCCCACCGTGTGATCTTTACATTTCCGGCACATCGCCGGGGGGTCGCCGGAGGCGGCGGGAGATTCCCGTGTATGACGCATCCAAACCTGGTGTTACGGAAATCACGCCCCCGCGAGCGCGGCCCGCCGCCGGTGCCGGGCCACCCGCTCCCGGTTCCCGCAGACCTCACTGGAGCACCAGCGCCGGCGCCGGCCCCGGGAGGTGTCCAGGTAGACGAGCGGGCAGGTGTCGCCCTCGCACTCGCGCACGGCCGCCCGCGCGACGGGGTCGGTGAGCAGTTCGACGGCGTCCCGCGCGACGAGCGCGAGCAAGGCCACACAGGCCGGTGGTTCCGTCAGCTCCCGCACCAGCAGGCCGCCTTCACCGCATACGGCGCACAGGGCCGGGGGCGCGGCACGCGCGACCTCGTTGACCCGCCACAGGGCCCGCCCGTACGACGGCGTGTCCATCGCCTTGCCGTTGCGCACCAACTGCCCGATATGAGCGCGCAGTTCCCGGAACCCGGTCAGCCAGGAGGGATCGGCGTGCGCCAGCGGGGTGCGGGGCGGGACCAGCCCGGCGCCGGTGATCCAGGCGCACAACGCCTCGACGGTGTCGAGCCGTTCGACGGGATGCGTGGTCGCGAGGAGATCCAGACAGATCCGCCCGGCGTCGAACCGCAACGCGTACGGGGGCGTGGCCGAACCCAGTGCCATGTGCCTGTCACCGCCTAGGGCAGGAACCGTGAGGGAGTCGTTCCGTCGCTCTCCTCTTCACAGTGCCCGCCCCGACGGGCGCCCGGAACCCCTCGTACCCACCGGGGTTCGACAGCCCGGCCCGACGACACGGGGCCGCCGCATCAGGGAAGCGGCGGCCCCGTCGCACGCGGCGTCGGTGCGCCGGTGCCCCGTCGGCCGGATCAGGGCGACTCGAAGGCCAGCCGGGCCGCGAACCCGATCAGCAGCAGCCCCGTGACCTGCTCGATGCGGGCCCGCACCCGAGGCCGGCGCAACACCCTGCCGAGCCGGTCCACGGTGGACACGTACAGGCTGAACCAGAGCAGGTACAGGACCGCGAACACCAGCGAGAGCAGCAGAGCCCGGGGCAGCACGCTGCCCTCGGACGGCAGGAACTGCGGCAGGAAGGTGACGAAGAACAGCGCCACCTTCGGGTTGAGCGCGTTGGACAGGAACCCCTGGCGCAGCATCCGGCCACCCTCGCCGTCACCGGCCGCCACGGCGTCGTCGTCCTGCGTGCCCTCCCGCAGGGTGCGACGGGAACCGCGCAGGGTCGCGATGCCCATCCACACCAGGTAGACCGCCCCCACCACCTTCAGCACGGTGAAGGCGGTGGCGGAGGCCAGCAGCAGCGCCGAGACGCCGAGCGCGGCCGCGGAGACGTGGACGCTCAGGCCGAGTAACCCGCCGACCATGGTCAGCAGCCCGGCCCTGCGCCCGCCGGCCAGCGCGTTCCGGGTCATCAGGGCCTGGTCGGGGCCAGGGATCATGATGAGCACCAGGCAGGCCGCGGCGAAGGTCAGCACGGCGTGCTCCGCTCGGCCGCACGGACCGTGGCGAGGACCGCGGCCAGCGCCCGCTGGACGGGCGCCGGCCGCTCGCGCAGGTAGAAGTGCCCGCCGGGGAAGCGGCGGACGGTCGTCCCGGCCGAGGTGAGCTCGTCCCAGGCTTCGAGTTCGTCCGCCGTGATCCGGTCGTCCTCACCGCCGAACACGGTGAGCGGCACCGGCAGCGGATCCCCCGCCTGCCACACGTACGTCTCCAGGACCCGGTAGTCCGCCCGCAGCGCGCCCGCGGCCAGCTCGCGCAGCTCGGCCGAGGCGAGCACCTCGTCCGGCAGCCCGCCGTGCAGGCGGGCGACCGTGTCGAGCAGCTCGTCGTCGGGCAGCAGGTGGATCCGCGTGGCCGGATGCGGCAGATGCGGGGCCCGGAAGCCCGACACGACCAGCCGGTCGGGAAGCGGGCGTCCGGCGGCCGCCAGGGCGCGCGTCACCTCGTAGGCGAACAGCGCGCCCAGGCTGTGTCCGAAGAAGACGAACCGGCCTGTGGCGAGGGGCGCTTCGGCGACGAACGCCTCGACCAGCTCCCGCATCGAGCCGGGCATGGCCTCGTGCAGCCGTGGCACGCGGCCCGGCAGCTGCACCGCGTGCACCCGCGCCGTACGCAGGTCACGGGCCCAGCGCCGGTACTCGGCCGCCGTACCGCCCCCGTGCGGGAAGCAGTACAGGTCACAGGCGGCGGAGCGGGGTTCCCCGCCGAGCAGCCAGTCGGACACGAAACTCACACTCCCGCCGGCTGCCGTGCGACCAGATGGCGGGCCAAGGCGTCGACCGTGAAGTTGTCGAAGACCTCCCTGGGCCGCAGCGGGACGCCCAGCTCGTCGCGGGCCTTGGCGCAGACGACCAGGGTGGTGGCCGAATCCACGCCGAGCAGGTCCAGGCCGGTGGCCGGGTCGATCTGGTCCGGGGTCACGTCGAGCAGTTCGGCGAGGAAGCCGGTGAGCCAGTCGACGACGGAGACAGGGGTGTGCGGAAAAGCCGTGTTGCTCACTGTTCTCACCTTTCCTCGGTGATGGGCGCCGACGGGCCGAGGAGCTGCTCGAGATGTCCGTCGAGCGCTTCGACCGTGGTGTACTCCAGGACCGTGCGGACCGGCACGGGGGTACCGAACGCCGACTGGAGCTGGGACGCCAGGCGCGCGGCGAGCAGCGAGTCGCCGCCCAGGTCCAGGAAGTCGTCGGCCAGGTCGACCTGGTTCAGGCCGAGCACCTCCTTCCAGATGTCGACGAGCTTGCGCTGCCGGTCCGTACGCGGCGGCCGGGCCGGCCTGCCCCGTACGCTGCCGCGCCGGCCGGCCTGGGCGAGCGCGGCGCGGTCCACCTTGCCGGTGGGGCTGAGCGGCAGCTCGTCCAGCGCGAACAGCTGGGCGGGCACCATGTGCCGGGCGAGTCGTTCGGCGGCGAAGGAGCGCAGCTCCTCCGGGGCGAACCGGCGCTGCACCGCGGGCCCTCGGGCGATGAGCACGTCGAAGCCGACCGACGCGGGCCCGCCCGAGGTGGTGAGCAGCTCCGACTCCGTGAACCCGGCAGCGGTCAGCTCCTGCTGCCACTGGGCGCGGTCCAGCAGACAGTGCGTGCTGCGCAGATCGGTGTCCTCGAAGTTGTCGAAGCCCTGCTGGAGGCCCATGACGAGATCGAACCACGGGTGGAAGGTGGTCTGTTCGACGAGCAGCAGGACGCCGCCGGGAGCCAGCACGGAGCGCAGGGCGCTCAGCGTCCGCCGCAGCTGCCGCATGTCGTGCAGCACGCTCGCGGCGATGACGAGGTCCGCCGACTGGCCGTCGAAGCCCTGGGCGGCCGGTGGCCGGTCGAGGTCGAACAGGTCGCAGCGGAGGAAGGGGTACGCGGCGAACTCGGTCTCCGCGCGGTCGAGGAAGTAGCGGGAGACGTCCGTGAAGACGTACTCCGTGCGGTCGGCGGGCAGCAGGGGCAGCAGGTGCCGGGTGAGCGAGCCGTAGCCGGCGCCGACCTCCAGGACGTTCAGCGGCCGGTCGGCGGGCCAGTTCTCGGCCATCTCGCGCACCGCGGCGGTCGCGGCGGCGTACGTCGGGCCGAAGAGGCGGGCGTAGACACCGGGGGTGCGGTCGGAGGCGTACAGCTCGGCGGAGTGGACGCTCTGCGTCAGCACACCCGCCAGGTTCCCGGCGAGGCCGAGCATCCAGTCGGTGACGTCCTCCGGGACGTCCAGCAGCTGTCCGAGGGCATGGCGGGCGCGCTCGCCCAGCGCCTGAGGGAGCCCGTCGGGCAGTTCGCGGGCCACCTCCAGGCCGGCGTCGGTGCGCCGCAGGTACCCCGACTCCTCCAGGGCGGTCACGGCGCGGGCCAGCCAGCGCCCGTAGCGGGGGGCCACCCCGGCGCCGCGCAGGGCCGCCGGGTCGAACGGCTCGCCCGGCAGGTGGGGCAGGCCGAAGGCGCGGAAGGCGCTCGCGGTGGCGGTGGTGTACACCTCGTTGAGCGCGTCCCAGACGATCCGCAGCTCCTCGGGCGAGGGACCCTCGGCGGGCCTGCCGGCGGTGCCGGCGAGCGCCTGCCACTGCCCCGCGCGCAGCGTCTCGTCGGCGCGCTCGGTGACGAACAGCGTGTCGTCGTCACGGGCCGGCACGACGTAGCCCAGCAGGCGGGCGGCGCCGTCCTGGTCGGCGGACTTGACCACGACCGCGCTGTCCACGCCCGGATGCGCGGTGAGCGTCGCCTCGATCTCGCCCAGCTCCACCCGGTGCCCGTTGATCTTCACCTGGCCGTCCCGGCGGCCCAGGAACTCGATCGTGCCGTCGGGCCGGTAACGCCCGAAGTCGCCGGTGCGGTAGAGGCGTTCGTCGGTGTGCGGGTGCGTCACGAAGGCCGCCGCGGTGCGCTCCTCGTCGGCCCAGTAGCCGCGGGCCAGGCCCACGCCGCCGATGTACAGCTCGCCCGGGGTCCACACCGGGCACGGGTCCATCCGCGCGTCGAGCACGTGGAAGGTCTGGTTGCGCAGCGGAACACCGTACGGAATGCTCTTCGCGCCCCGCTCCACCTCGTCGACGACGTGGTGGATGGACCAGATCGACGCCTCGGTCGCGCCGCCCAGCGAGATGATCTCCGCCTCGGGCCACAGGCCGCGGATCCGGTCGGGCAGGTCGACGGGGATCCAGTCGCCGCTGAGCATGACAAGGCGCAGCTTCTCGGGCAGGGCGCCGCCCGCCTCCAGATGCTCGACCAGCATCTGCATCTGCGCCGGGACGGAGTTCCACACCGTCACGCCGTGCTCGCTCATCAGCTTGGCCCAGTGCGCCGGCTCCGAGCGCAGCTCCGGATCGGGCAGGACCAGGGCGGCGCCGGCGCCGAGCGCGCCGAAGGCGTCGTACACCGACAGGTCGAAGTTGAGTTCGGCGAGGCCGAAGACCCGGTCCTCGGGGCCGACGCCGAACCGCTCGTTGATGTCGAGGACGGTGTTGAGGGCCGCGTGGTGCTCGATCATCACGCCCTTCGGCGTGCCGGTCGAGCCGGAGGTGTACAGCACGTACGCCAGGTCTTCGGGACCGGCGGGTCCGCCCGGCCGGCGCCCGTCCGCCGCATCCTGTGCGCGCACCTGGTCGACCAGGACGCGCGGCAGATCCTCGGGCCAGCCCAGCCCGTCGGTTCCGGCATCGGTGAGCACCGCGAGCGCCCGGCCGTCTTGCAGCAGCCCGGCCCGGCGCCGCTCGGGCAGCGTGGGGCTGACGGGCAGGTAGGCGCCGCCGGCCATCATCACGCCGTATGCGGCGGCGATCTGGTCGGCGCCCTTGTGCAGGCCGATGCCGACCAGGCGGTCGCGCAGGCCCTCCGTGCCGAGTGCGGCGACCTCGCCGGCCACCGCCTGGGCCTGGGCGGCGAGGTCGCCGTAGGTCAGGACGCGGTTTCCGGCCAGCACGGCGGTCCGTTCCGGGTGCCGGGCGGCCTGGTCGAGGAACGGCTCGTGCAGCAGGCCCGCGGGGCGCTCGCCGCTCGTGTCGTTGGCCCGGGTCCGGGCGTCGAGCTGGTGCGGGGGCAGCTCGACGACGATCTCCTCGTCCCACATCGAGTCGTCGTCGGCGAGCCGGGTGACGAGGGAGGTGTAGGCGGCGAACATGTCGTCGAGCAGGCCCTCGGGGAAGAGCTCCTCCACGCAGTCCCAGGTCAGGTCGAGAGAGCCGGTGATGTCGACGACCTGGTGGTCGAAGAACACCTGCGGGGTCTGGCTCACCCGGTAGGTGATGTCACCGAAGTAGCTGAGGGGTCCGGAGACGTCGGCGGCGGTGCCCAGGCCGCTGGTGAAGACCACGGGCATCGTCTCGAATCCGCTCTGGAGGCCCAGGCGGCGGCGTTCGCGCAGCGCCTCCAGTGCGCTGACCTGCCGGTGCCGCAGGTCCTTCTGGAGCTGCACCTGGGTGGCCTCGACCCGTTCGGTGAGCGTACGGCCCGTCGAGGCGTCCGTCTCCATGAGGCAGATGGAGGTGAAGTCGCCGACCATCCGGCGCAGATGGGGGTGGACGGTGCGTTTGCCGTTCCCGGTGTCGGCGAGCAGCAGCGGCAGCCGGTTGAAGAGGGTGAGGTTGAGGGTGAAGCGGCGCGAGCCGCCCCATACGGCGAGAACCTCGGAGAAGAGGGCCGCCAGCACCGCGGTGGGGGTCAGGCCCCGGTCCTCGCACCGCCCTTGCAGCTTCTTCCACTTGTCCTCGGGAAGGTGGAACTCACGGTGCGTGAAACGCGGCCGGTGCACGCTCACCGGTGACTTGGCCAGCGGCAGTTCGGGGGGCGGGGCGAGGGTGGCGGCCCGCGACGTCCAGTAGGCGAGCGCCTTCTGGTAGCGGGGGGCCTGCGAGCCGCGCTCCAGCTCCAGGGCGTAGTCGCGGAAGGTGACCTCCACCGGCGGCAGTTCGAGGTCCGGGTCCTGGCACAGCGCGCTCCACTCGCTGAACAGCAGGGTGAGGCTGGCCAGGTCGACCATCAGCAGGTCGACGCTGACGTGCAGGCGGTCGTGGTCGGGCAGCCGGCTCAGGCGGAGGTCGAACAGCGGCCAGTCGGCCGCCGAGTACACCCGGTGCGACATCTCCTCCCGCACGTCGAGCAGCGTGCGCTCCCTGTCCTCCTCGGAGGCGGAGCGCAGGTCGGTACATCGGACCTCGAAGGTGGGGACGGTCTCGAGTACCTGCTGTCGTCCGTCGGGACCGACGATCGCGCGCAGCATGTCGTGCCGCTCCACCAGCCGGCGCCACGCCGCGGACAGCACGCCGGGATCGAGGCGGCGGCCCTCCAGTTCGAAGTACGCATGCGGGGCCACGTTGCCCAGCACGAAGTTGGGACCCCGGCCGACCCAGTACGCGTACTGGATCTCGGTCAGCGGGAACGGCTCGAACCGCTCCGCTCCGGGGGCATTCGTTGCGTTTCGGACCTTCATAACGCTCCGTCTCTCCGTCGGGCACAGGTGAGGCGTGCCGGAACCGGCACGGTGGATGGTGGGATGAGGTGGGTGGGGGGCGAGGTGCGCTGCGGAACTACCGCGGCTGCGCGGCGGCCCCGGCGGGCTGCCGCCGGACCTGTCTGCCGGCCGGCGGGCCGGACAGGGCGCTCGGCACGGCGCGGCTTCTCGCGGCGGCCCGGGTGAGTTCGCGCTCGGGCGCCATGGAGACCGGCCAGGGGTGGAACGAGCACGTGCAGGCACACACAGCGAGGCCGAACAGCACGGCGGACAGCGCCAGTTGCACCTGAAGCGGGCCGTACAGGGC
Organism: Streptomyces sp. NPDC036984; assembly: GCF_055607665.1. Lineage (NCBI taxonomy): Bacteria > Bacillati > Actinomycetota > Actinomycetes > Kitasatosporales > Streptomycetaceae > Streptomyces > Streptomyces sp. NPDC036984. Next base: position 78,337 of record NZ_JBVJRL010000008.1, on the reverse strand, counting down.
CAGGACGAACAGCCCGGCGACGAGGTACGCCACCCGCGGGCCGACCACGACGCGCATCCGCATCAGCCTGGTGGGTACCAGCGATGCGGTCGGGTGCGACCGGCTGAAGGCGAACGGGGCAGCGGTCGAGCGGCACCGGCCGGAACAGGAGGGCGACATACCTGAGGCGTCAGCGCCTCGCGAAGGAAGGAGTCAGGTGGACGAGTTCCCTGGGAATGACCGGCTCACTCAACATGTCCCCCGTGCGTACGAAATTCGGCCATGCAATCGAACAAAGTGAATCCACACCCGTCGGAGAACGTCAACCGACTTAGGCGAACACCAGCCGCGCCACTGGCTCGATCTCGCAACCACCCGAAACCAGACATGTCTGCCATGCTCTCGGCTCCGGTACCGTCACCGGGTGGCTGCCCTGCGTGATCGTGTGTCGGCGAGATTGCCTGATCGCTGAGGATCTTCTCCCTGCCGACTCGGCGGACCGCTCCCGCAGTCGGTTGATTCCGCTTGTGTGCGGCTCCGCAGGAGCGGCCGAGTTCCTTGGGGCGGCCTTTGCCTGCCAGCTGGCCAAAAACAGGCTGCTGGGACGCCGACCGGTCCCCCGCCTCACGCCTCCGCGTACTTCGCGTCCGACGCCGGATCCAACGCCAGCCGGTATCCCCGCTTCACCACGGTCTGGATCAGCTTCGGCGCCCCCAACGCCGTGCGCAGCCGGGCCATCGCCGTCTCCACCGCGTGCTCGTCGCGGCCCGCGCCCGGCAGAGCGCGCAGGAGCTCCGCCCGCGGCACCACCCAGCCGGGGCGGCGGGACAGGGCGCGCAGCAGCGACATGCCCGCCGGCGGCACCGGCTTGAGGGCGCCGTCCACCAGGACCGCATGCCCCCGGATCTCCACCCGGTGCCCGGCGATGGGCAGCGAGCGGGCGCGGGCGGGGAGTTCCTGGCACAGGAGCTGGACCAGCGGGCCCAGGCGGAAGCGTTCCGGCTGGACCGTCTCCACCCCGCGGGCCTGGAGCGGTATCGCGGTGACCGGGCCGACACAGGCCGGCAGGACGGCGTGGTCCAGGGCCGACAGCAGCTCGTCCAGCAGGCCGCGGTCCTCCGCGCGGGAGAGGAGGGAGGCCGCGGCGGGGGCGCTGGTGAAGGTGAGGGCGTCCAGGCCGCGGGTGACGGCCGCGTCCAGGAGGCGGTCCAGCGGACTGAGGTCCTCCGGCGGCATCCAGCGGTACACCGGGACCGGGACCACCTCCGCCCCCGCGGCCCGCAGCGACTCGACGAAGCCGGGCAGGGGCTCCCCGTGCAGTTGGACGACGACGCGCTGGCCGTCGACACCCTCCTCCAGGAGCCGGTCGAGCACCTCGGCCAGGGACTCGGAGGACGGGGACCACTCCTCGGTGAGGCCGGCCGCCCGTATGGCGCCCTTGACCTTCGGGCCGCGGGCCAGCAGGCGCACCCCGCGCAGCCGGCCGAGCAGCTGCTCGCCGAGGCCCCAGCCGTCGGCGGCCTCGACCCAGCCCCGGAAGCCGATCGCGGTGGTGGCCACCACGACGTCCGGCACCTGGTCGATGATCTCCTTGGTGGCGGCGAGGAGTTCGCCGTCGTCGGCGAGCGGCACGATCCGCAGGGCGGGCGCATGCAGGACGCTGGCGCCCCGCCGCTGGAGCAGGGCGCCCAACTCGTCGGCCCGGCGCGCGGCGGTGACGCCCACGGTGAACCCGGCGAGGGGTCCGTGCTCGGATTGCTGCTCTTCGTCGTACATGGGGGCTCTCCTAGCTGACCGGCACGCCGAACGAGCCTGTCAACGATCCGTGACAGGCTCGGTTCGACTTGATGTCACCGGTGTTACGTCACACCTCGGCGTAGCTGAGCTGGGACTTCGTCTCCGAAGCGGACGCCGTGGCCGGGAGCTGGCCGGCCGGACGGCGAAGGTATACGGCCCAGGTGACCGCGAAGCAGACACCGTAGTAGGCGAGGAAGGCGACGAACGCGCCGGTGCCGGAGCCGTAGGAGAGGAAGGACTGGCGGAAGGCGAGGTTGATGCCGACGCCGCCGAGCGCGCCGACCGCTCCGATGAGGCCCATGGAGGCACCGGACAGCCGCCGGCCGTAGGCGGCCGCCGCCTCGCCCTCCAGCCCCTTCGCCAGCGCCTTGGCCTGGAAGATGCCGGGGATCATCTTGAACGTCGACCCGTTGCCGAGGCCGCTGAGCACGAACAGGACGACGAAGACGGACACGAACAGCGGCAGCGACTTCTGCATGCTGGCCGCGACGAGGACGGCGGTGGCGGCGGCCATGCCGACGTAGTTCCACAGGGTGATCCGCGCGCCGCCGTACCGGTCGGCGAGCCAGCCGCCGAGGGGGCGGATGAGGGAGCCGAGCAGCGGGCCGATGAAGGTGAGGTACGCCGCCTGGAGCGGGGTCCGGCCGAACTGGTTGGTCAGCACCTGGCCGAAGGCGAAGCTGTAGCCGATGAAGGAGCCGAAGGTGCCGATGTAGAGGAAGGACATGATCCAGGTGTGGGCGTCCCTGGCGGCGTCCTTGGCCGCGCCGGTGTCGTTCTTCACCGAGGCGAGGTTGTCCATGAACACCGCGGCGAGCGAGGCGGCCACCACGATCAGCGGAATGTAGATCCCGAGCAGCACCCGCGGACCGCCGCTCGCGCCGATGATGGCGAGCGCGACCAGCTGGATGACGGGCACGCCGATGTTCCCGCCGCCCGCGTTGAGGCCGAGTGCCCATCCCTTCTTCCTCAAGGGGAAGAAGGCGTTGATGTTGGTCATGGAGGAGGCGAAGTTGCCGCCGCCGATGCCCGCCAGCAGGCCCGTCAGCAGGAAGGTGGAGAAGGACGTCCCCGGCTCCATCACCACGAACGCGGCGATGGTCGGGATCAGCAGCAGGCTCGCCGAGATGATCGTCCAGTTGCGGCCGCCGAAGACGGCGACGGCGAAGGTGTACGGCACCCGCACCACCGCGCCGACCAGCGTGACCATCGAGGTCAGCAGGAACTTGTCGGCGGGCGTGAGGCCGTACTCCGGGCCCATGAACAGGACCAGTACGGACCACAGGGCCCAGACGGAGAAGCCGATGTGCTCCGAGAGCACGGAGAACCAGAGGTTCCGGCGGGCGATGCGCTCCCCGGTCGCCGTCCAGAATCCCTCGTCCTCCGGGTCCCAGCGCTCGATCCAGCGGCCACTACGACGGGTTGGGGCTGGGCCTGTCATCACGCCTCCACGGTGCTCCGGCTGCTCGGTCTGCCAACCACTGACTGAGCCCGAAGGTAGGGAGGGCGCGTTTCCGTCCCTGTGGCTGTGAGTGACCGGTAGGGAACGTTGCTCTCACTCGGACGGGGAGTGGCCGGTGAGGAGGCCGGGCCGCCGCCTTGGGCGTCCTCGGGCGCGGAGCGGCGCGCTGTCCGTGCGCGGACCGTGCCCCGCCGGTCAGCCCACCGGGCTCCCCTCCGCCACCGGCCGCCGCTCGGCCGGTGCCGCCGGCGGTGCCGCCACCCCGCCCGTACGGCGGAGTTTCTGCCAGCGCAGGCGGCCGCCGGTGAGCGCGGTGATCCAGGACTGGAGCAGGACGACGTACATGAGCTGGCGGTACAGGAGCTGCTGGAGGGGGAGGGAGAGCAGCGGGGTCAGAGGCTCGCGGTCCAGGTGGAAGGCGTAGGCCGCGCAGATCGCCTGGACGGCGAGGACGGCGAACCAGGCCGCGATCGTCTTCCCGGTCGGGCCGAAGACCAGGCCGTAGACGAGGAACAGGTCGATCAGCGGGGCCAGCAACGGGGCGACGACCATGAAGAGGGAGACCAGGGGCAGCCCGACCCGGCCGAAGCGGCCCGACGGGCCCCGCTCGAACAGCGCGCGGCGGTGCTTCCAGATGGCCTGCATGGTGCCGTAGGACCAGCGGTAGCGCTGGGACCACAGCTGCTGCACCGACTCCGGCGCCTCCGTCCAGGCGCGGGCCTTCTCCGCGTACACCACGCGCCAGCCGTCGCGGTGCAGGGCCATGGTGACGTCGGTGTCCTCGGCGAGCGTGTCGTCGCTCATGCCGCCGACCCGTTCCAGGGCGGACTTCCGGAACGCCCCGACCGCGCCGGGGATGGTCGGCATGCAGCGCAGGACGTCGTACATCCGGCGGTCGAGGTTGAAGCCCATCACGTACTCGATGTGCTGCCACGCGCCGATGAGCCGGTTCTTGTTGCCGACCTTGGCGTTGCCGGCGACGGCGCCGACGCGCGGGTCGGCGAAGGGCTGGACGAGTTCCCGGACGGTGGCCGGCTCGAAGACGGTGTCGCCGTCCATCATCACGACCAGGTCGTACCGGGCGCCCGCCAGGCCCCGGTTGAGGGCGGCCGGTTTGCCCGCGTTCTCCTGGCGGATCACCCGGACGCCGGGCAGGCCCAGTGCCTCGACGATCTCCGCCGTGCCGTCCGCGGAACCGTCGTCGATGACGAGCACCTCGATCGGATGCTCACTGCGCATCAGCGAACGGACCGTGTTCTCGATGCACTTGGCCTCGTTGTACGCCGGCACCAGCACCGACACCGGCTCGGTGACCGGCTGTTCGCCCCAGCGGAAGTCCCGGCGCCGGGTTCGGCGGGCGTGCGCGCCGGACAGCAGCAGCATCAGGCCGAAGCGGGCGAGGACGAGGACGCCGACGACGGCGAGACCGACGACGAGGACGGTGGTGATGTGGTCGGACGCCGTCACCAGGAAGACCCAGGCCTTTCCCTTCCACAGGTCGAGGCCCGTGACCGGGGTGTCCGCGCTCGGTGCCCGCAGCGCGCCGGTGAGCGTCCGGAAGGTGTAGCCCTGCTGCTGGAGCCGGGGCAGGAGCGTGTCGAGCGCCTGGACGGTCTGGTGCCGGTCGCCGCCCGAGTCGTGCATGAGGACGACCGCGCCCCGGCCGCCGGAGGGCGTGGCGTTGCGGATGATCTGCCCGACGCCCGGCTTGCGCCAGTCCTCGCTGTCGGTGTCGTCGACGACGGTGAGGTAGCCGCGGCTGCCGATGTACCGGGTGACCGGCCACGACCTGTTGTCGATGGCGTTCGCGGAGGAGGAGTACGGCGGCCGGAACAGCGAGCTGCGGATACCGGCCGCTCCGGCGAGGGCCAGCTGGTTCTGGGACAGCTCCCAGTCGATGCGCTTGGTGGAGTGGTACGACAGGTCGGGGTGGCCGAAGGTGTGCAGGCCGACCTCGTGCCCCTCGGCGACCATGCGCCGGACCAGCTCCGGGTGGCGGGAGGCCATGGTGCCGGTGACGAAGAAGACCGCGTGCGCGTGGTGCTCCTTCAGCACGTCGAGCACCTTCGGAGTCCACGTCGGGTCGGGCCCGTCGTCGAAGGTGAGGACGATGTGGTGGTCGGGTACGCGCAGGCTGCCGGTGCGGCCGTGGCGGGTGTCGATGACCGGACCGCCGTCCAGGATCCGCTGCGGCACCTCGTCGTTCGCCGCGGCGGACCGGATGCGGTGGTCCGCGAGGATCTCGTTGTGCACGTAGCCGCGCAGCATGAGCATCGCCAGCGTCGCGCCCAGGACCACGAGGGGAAGCAGGTAGCGCAGCGGCAGCCGGGGGCGCCGGGGACGTGTAGCCATCAGAGGGTTCTTCTGCCGGTCAGAGGGAGAGCTCGGGGTGCGGGTGGCGGGTGCGGCCGGGCGGGGTGTGGGTGCGGCCCGGCGCGGACGGCGCGGGCGCCGGAGCGGTGGCGGTGCCGGAATCGGACGGGGCCGGGGTCACGTCGGTGGACGGCACCGCCGGGGACGGGGACTCCGTGGTGCCGTCGGCGGTGCCGGGCGCGGAGGAGGTGCCGGCCGCCGGTTCGCCGGACGCCGAGGCATCGGCAGCGGGGTCGGCGGACGATCCACTGCCGGGTACGGCGGTGCCGGTCGCCGCGGCGCCCACGGCCGGGCCGGGCACCGTGCCGGTTCCCGGTGCGGTCGGGTCCGTGGAGGCGCTGGGCCGCGGCGAGGTGTCCACCTTGCCGGCCGGCCTGCCCTCGTGCTGGCCCGGCACGGGCAGCCAGGGGGCGGCGGAGTTGCCCGACAGCAGGGTGGCGACGATGAGGACGGCGTAACCGGCACAGACGACACCCACACCGACGCCGAGCCGCCGGAAACGACGACTGCGACGCCCCGACTCGTCCACGAACACCGGCCCGTCGGACCCACGCGGGTCCCCTACGGCCACAGCCCCGATGCGGACACCGCCCAGCTCGACGGTGACGTCGTGCGGGGCGGGGGCGGCGGGCTCCGCGGACCCGGCGGGCTCGGCGGCGTCCGTGGGCTTGGCAGGCTCGGTGGAGTCGGTGGTCTCGGCAGGCTCCGCGGACCCGGCGGGCTCGACGGGCTCGGCGGCGTCCGTGGGCTTGGCAGGCTCGGTGGAGTCGGTGGTCTCGGAAGACACACTGGACTCACCTGGCGCGGCGGCCTCGGCAGGCCCGGGAGACCCACCTGTTTCCATGACCTCGGCAGGCTTCACGGAGTCGCCGGTGGTCTCAGCAAGCTCGACGGTCTCGGCGGAACCGGCCGGCTCGGCGGGGCCGACCGACTCCGCAGCCTCTGCCGACTCGGCGGGCTCGGCAGGCTCGACAGGCTCCGGCGCGCCGGGGTCGGCAGCCCCTGTCTCCGCCTCCGTGTCCGAAAGCCCCTGCTCGTCGCCCCGGGCACCCGGCAGGCTCCGCCCGGCGGACGTCGCTTCGGGGCCTTCTGGTTGGGCGTCTTCTGGCCACTTTTTCACGCGCGTAGATCCCCCCACGGGACTGTTCCGGGCGCGCTCACGATCCCGGGCACCCGTCGACCGAACCAGGCCCCCACCCGGTCCGAGCGCCCCCATTACCACCCTGTGCCCGGGCCATGAATGTAGCGCACGCGGAGAGGTGCCGTGCGCCACGTCCTCACTGGTCGGCGTTCATCAGCTCCGCATCCATGGCTGGAATCCATCCCCCGGCGGGTCGCAGCAACCACCCCTCCGCCCGGGCGATCTCGGCCACCGCCCTCCGCAGTGCGGCCAGTCCGGGATGAACCACCCCCTTCCGCCACACCAGGGAGACGGGCGACAGCGGGACGGGGTCCACGAGGGGCCGCCGTACCGTGCCCGGCAGGGCCGGAAAATCCACGACGGCCAGCACCGGATGCCGGGTCTTGGCCATGATCCGGCTGAACTCCTCGTCCCCGACGGCAAGCGGAAGGGGCGGCGCCAGCCGGATGCCCCGGCCCTCGAAGAGGCGCAGCGCCAGGTCGGTCCACTCCCGCGTACGCGGATTCCCGGCACCGGCGTACACCGCCTCCCCGGCCAGCGCGGACAGCGGCACCTCCGGCAGCGCGGCCAGCGGGTGGTCCTCGGGCAGGACGACGGCCATCGGCTCGTACCGCACCGGCTGCTGCTCCAGGCCGGAGCGGAGCCCCGCGTCCAGTCCGGCGAAGCGGCCGAAGGAGGCGTCCAGGCGGCCGGCCAGCAGCTCGGCGGCGGCCCCGGTGAGGCCGCTCTCGTAGCGGGCCATCAGCTCACAGTCGGGGGCGAGTTCCCGCGCCCGGTGCAGCACCCGGCGGCCGGTGACCAGGCCCGACGAGTTGAGGTCGACCAGCAGCGGGCGGGCCTGGCCGGAGGCGAACGCGGCGAGCAGCTCGTCCTGGGCGGCGAGGACGCGGCGCGCGTGCGGCAGCAGGCGCTCGCCGTCCGGGCTCAGCGTGACCTGCCGGGTGGTCCGCACGAACAGTTCGGCACCCAGCTCCCGTTCCAGCCGCCGCACGTCCCGGCTGAGTGCCTGCTGGGCGACGTACAGCCGGGCCGCGGCCCGGGTGAAGTGCAGTTCCTCGGCGACGGCGACGAAGGCGCGCAGCAGGCGTGGGTCTATGGCGGCAGGGGCGGGCATGACGGTGAACTTACAACGCAGGTGCGTGAATCCGCACGCGGAAAGTGTTGGACCCGCTGATCGACTTCGGGCGAGCGTAGACCCATGCCACAACAGACCACCCAGGACAGCCGCCCACGGCACGAAAGCTCACAACCCGCCGGATACCGCCGGCTCTTCACCCTCTCCGGCACCCGCGCCTTCACCGCGGGCAACCTCCTCGCCCGCCTCCCGATGGGCATGTTCAGCGTGAGCGCCGTCGTGATGATCGCCGGTGCCCGGGGCTCGTACGCCCTCGCCGGTGCCGTCACCGCGACCGGGCTCGCGGCGACCGCGCTGGCCGGGCCCTTCGTCGCCCGGCTCGTGGACCGGCACGGGCAGGGCCGGATCGCGCTGCCGGCCACGCTCGTCTCGGTGCTCGGCAGCCTCGCCCTGCTGCTGTGCGTGCGCTACGACGCGCCCGACTGGACGCTGTTCGCCGCCTACGCCGGCACCGCGGCCACCCCCAACATCGGCGGCCTCTCCCGCGCCCGCTGGGCCCATCTGCTGCGCGACGAGCCGGGCGCGCTGCACACCGCGAACTCTTTCGAGCAGGCCGCGGACGAGCTGTGCTTCATGCTCGGTCCGGTGCTGGCCTCCTTTCTGACCGGCACGTTCTTCCCGGAGGCGGGCACACTCGCCGGGGCGCTGCTGCTGCTCACCGGCATGCTGGTCTTCACCGCGCAGCGGGCGACCGAGCCGCCGTCCCAGGCCCGTTCCCAGGCGCCGTCGCCGCTGCGCAGCCCCGGCATCCCGCCGCTGCTGGCCTGTTTCACCGCGACCGGCGCGGTCTTCGGTTCGATGGAGGTCGTCACGATCGCCTACGCCGACGCGCAGGGTCACCGCGCGGCGGCCGGCGCCGTGCTCGCGCTTCAGGCGGCCGGCTCGTGCGCGGCGGGGCTGGCGTACGGGGCACGGAAGCCGACGGGGGTGCGGCTCGGCCACTGCCTGGCGGGGATGGCCGTGCTGATGACGCTGCCGTGGGCTGCCGCCGGTGTCGGCGGGTCGCTGTGGGTGCTGGCGGGCGCCCTGCTGGTGGCGGGTATGGCGACGGCGCCGACGATGGTCACGGCCATGACCCTGGTGCAGCAGCGCACCCCCGCCGACCGCCTGAACGAGGGCATGAGTCTGGTGGTGACCGGTCTGCTCATGGGCATCGCGTGCGGCTCGGCGGCGGGTGGCTGGGCGGCGGAGCACACGACCCCCACAGCCGCGTACGCCGTACCGGCGGCCGGCGCAGCCATTGCCCTGGGGTTGGCCACGCTCACCCGCGCCGGCGAAGTGCCACGGCGATGAGCGCCCCGAAGGGGCGCGGGGCCGTGTCGATCTGCGGCTCCGCCGCGTGGCGCGACCAGCCACAAGGACCCCGTACCCGGCAACGGCGACGCACCCCCCACGGCGCTGCCCGCGCGGCGCTCCCCCACACGGCGTCCCCCCGCATGACAACGGCCCCGCCGCTGGAAAGCGACGGGGCCGTTGCCCACATGGGGTCGACCCCCGGAGGGGCCTCGTGGAGATGGCGGGAATCGAACCCGCGTCCAACGGTGCGGAATCAGGGCTTCTCCGTGTGCAGTCCGCTGCGATTTTCTCGGCCCCGGAGATCACGCGGACAAGTCTCCGACGGGCTCAGTCACTGTTTGATTTCCCTCTACACCCCGTGACCGGGTCTAGAGGTTTAGTTCCCTAGCTGATGCCAGGATCCGGGTCGGGAACAGCCCCGGGCTGACACTTCGCAAGTCGCTACTTAGGCAGCGAGGGCGAAGGAATCGCGCTTGGTGTTGGCGATTATTTTTTGCGACATATGGTTTACGAGATCATTGCCGCTTCCTCGACACGCTTCCCCTGCTTCGACAGCCGCTGTCGAAACCGATCATCCCCATGTTGATTTTTCAATCCCCTCCGTGGAGGGGTTCGCGCACCCTCTGTGGAGTGCACTGCCATCGTACGTGACCAACGCCCGACGATGCCAGCTCATTCCCGGCGGTCGACCGGCTAGACGCCGCGCTGCCTGCGCTTCGCCGCCGCGATCGCCCGGTCCGACTCCCGCCGGTCCTGCTTCTCCCGCAGCGTCTGCCGCTTGTCGTACTCCTTCTTGCCCCGTGCGAGGGCGATCTCGGCCTTCGCGCGGCCGTCCTTGAAGTAGATGGCGAGGGGCACGATCGTGTGTCCCGTCTCCTGGGACTTCGACTCCAGCTTGTCGATCTCCTCGCGGTGCAGGAGCAGCTTGCGCTTGCGGCGCGCGGAGTGGTTGGTCCAGCTGCCCTGGTGATACTCGGGGATGTGGGCGTTGTGCAGCCACGCCTCGCCCCGGTCGATCTGGACGAAGCCGTCGGTCAGTGAGGTCCGTCCCTCGCGCAGCGACTTGACCTCTGTGCCCATGAGCACGAGCCCGGCCTCGTAGGTGTCGATGATCGCGTAGTCGTGCCGGGCCTTCTTGTTCTGGGCGACGATCTTGCGCTTGCCGCCCTTCTCGCCGTCCCTGGCCTTGGCGGCCCCGCCACCCTGCTTGGGCTGGGACTCCTTCGGTACGTACATTCCCTTGCTCATAGTGCCGACCATTTTCGCACCAAGGAGGGGGTGCGCGTACAGCCGATTACGAGTGGCTACGACGGGTCTCCCAGGCCGGCGAGCACCGTCCGGGCCCGCTCCAGGGCCTCGGATCCCGCCTCCAGGTCGGGAGTGATGCCCCGGCCGTCGACCGTGTGGCCGGAGGGGGTGCGGTAGTGGCCGACGGTCAGCTCGGCCACCGAGCCGTCGGGCAGTTTCGTCGGCATCTGGATCGAGCCCTTGCCGAAGGTCCGGGAGCCGATCACGACCGCGCGGCCCCGGTCCTGGAGGGCGCCGGTGAGCAGCTCGGCCGCGCTCATCGTGCCGCCGTCGACCAGGACGACCAGGGGCCGGGAGGTGTCGCCGCCGGGGTCGGCGTGCAGGGCGCGCTGGGCGCCGTCGACGTCGTAGGTGGCGACCAGGCCGCCGTCCAGGAAGCCGGCGGCGGTGTCCACGGCCTCGGTGACCAGGCCGCCGGAGTTTCCACGCAGGTCGAGGACGGTCCGGCCGTCGGCGGGGGCCGCGCGCAGGGCCTCGCGGACCGTGTCGGCGGAGCCCTTGGTGAACGCGGCGATCCTGATCACGGTGACTGAGCCGGGCAGCTGCCGCACGGTCACGGAGTCGGTGGACAGCCGGGCCCGGTGCAGGGTCTCGGTCCACGCGCGCGTGCCGCGCGCCAGGCCGAGGGTGACCGGCGTACCGGCCGGGGCGTCCTCGGCGTCGCCGCGCAGTAAGGCGACCACCTCGGTGACCGGCCGCCCGTCGACCTCGTGGCCGTCGACGCTGCGCAGCCGGTCGCCGGTGCGGATGCCGGCCTCGGCGGCGGGCGAGCCGGTCTGCACCCTCGTGACCTCGATCCGGCCGTCCGGCTCCTGCCGCGCCGACAGCCCGACACCGGTGTACCGGCCGTCGAGCGCCTCCTGGAACTCTTCGTACTCGCCTTCGGAGTAGACCGCGGCCCAGCGGTCGCCGCTGCGGCTGACGGCCCGTTCGGCGGCCTTCATCGGGGACTTGCCGTCGGCCATCGCCGCGGCGGCGGCCTCCTCGACGGCCTCGTGCCGGGTGGCCGGGCGGGCGGCGGCCTTCCGCACCGGCCCGTCGGGCGCCGGGAAGGAACCGGTGGCGGCGCCGGCGACCAGCACGCCGGCGAAGACCAATGTCAGGGCCGCCCCGCGGCGGATGCGGCGGGGCTGACAGAACAGGTCGCGGCCTGACATGGCCGTGAGTCTAGGGGAACGCGAAGGGCCGTACGGCCCGATGTCCGTACGGCCCTCTTGGCATGCGTCACACCTTCAGATACTTGCGCAGCGCGAAGAACGCCGCCAGCGACGGCATCAGCACGCTCGTGGCGAGGATCAGCGGCAGCTTGGTCAACACCGCGTCCCAGCCGACGAAGTTGATGAGCGTGAGCTTGTGGGAGAGGTCCATGCCGTGGTCGATGGTGAAGTACCGGCCGACCACGAGCGCCACACAGGCGAGGCCGCCGCCGATGAGTCCGGCGACCGCGGCCTCGGCGATGAACGGCGCCTGGATGTAGAAGCCCGAGGCACCGACCAGGCGCATGATGCCGGTTTCGCGCCGGCGGCTGAACGCCGAGACACGCACGGTGTTGACGATCAGCAGCAGGGCGACGATCAGCATCATCGCCATCACGCCGAGCGCGCCCCGGTTCATCAGGTTGAGCAGCTGGAAGAGGTTGTCCAGGATGCCCTTCTGGTCCTGCACCGACTGCACGCCGTCGCGCCCGTTGAAGGCCGTCGCGATGACCTGGTACTTCTGCGGGTCCTTGAGCTTGATCCGGTACGACTCCTGCATCTGGTCCGGCGTCAGCGAGCCGGCCAGCGGGGAGTTGCCGAACTGCTCCTTGTAGTGCTTGTACGCCTCGTCCTGCGACTCGTAGGTCACGTTCTCGACGACCGGCATCTTCTTCAGGTCCACGAGGATCTGCTTCTTCTGGTCCTCGGTGACCGCGCCCTTGGCGCAGTGGACGTCGTTCTCCGCGTCGTGCTTGTTGCACAGGAAGATCGAGACGTTGACCTTGTCGTACCAGTAGCCCTTCATGGTGCTCACCTGGTCGCTCATCAGCAGCGAGCCGCCGAACAGGGCCAGGGACAGGGCGACGGAGACGATGACGGCGAAGGTCATCGTCAGATTGCGGCGGAGACCGACACCGATCTCCGACAGGACGAACTGGGCGCGCATGGCGGGTTCTTCAGGCCTTTCCGGAACTGGGTGCTGGTACGGGTCAGTGCTGGTAGCCGTAGACGCCGCGGGCCTGGTCGCGGACGAGGCGGCCCTTCTCCAGCTCGATGACGCGCTTGCGCATCTGGTCCACGATGTTCTGGTCGTGCGTCGCCATGATGACGGTGGTGCCCGTCCGGTTGATGCGGTCGAGCAGCTTCATGATGCCGACGGAGGTCTGCGGGTCGAGGTTGCCGGTGGGCTCGTCGGCGATCAACAGCTTGGGCCGGTTGACGAAGGCCCGCGCGATGGCCACGCGCTGCTGCTCGCCACCGGACAGCTCGCCCGGCATCCGGTCCTCCTTGCCGCCGAGCCCGACCAGGTCGAGCACCTGCGGCACGGACTTTCGGATCTCGCCGCGGGACTTGCCGATGACCTCCTGCGCGAAGGCCACGTTCTCCGCGACCGTCTTGTTCGGCAGCAGCCGGAAGTCCTGGAACACGGTGCCCAGCTGGCGGCGCATCTGCGGCACCTTCCAGTTGGAGAGACGTGCGAGGTCCTTGCCCAGCACGTGCACCTGGCCGTGGCTGCACCGCTCTTCGCGGAGGACGAGCCGCAGGAAGGTGGACTTTCCGGAGCCGGAGGACCCCACGAGGAAGACGAACTCGCCCTTTTCCACTTCCAGGGAGACATCCCTGAGTGCGGGGCGGGTCTGCTTGGGGTAGACCTTGGAGACGTTGTCGAATCGGATCACGGATGCACCACGGGTCGCCGGGGGTAGATGAGCGTGACCATACGCGAACCGGGTGTGCAAGTGCAGTCGCAGGTTGAGGTTGGGCAAGACTTGTACGTTTTTGTACCGGCTGCCGTCTCCGTCTCCTGTCCAAGGGCCCCGCGCACACGGCCCGGGAACCTGGCACAGTGGGAGGGGAACGTTCTCGTTCCCGCAAGCGTTGTACATGTGATGGCCGGTGCAAGGAGGGCGAGCGCATGACGTACGACCGGTTGGTGTGCGCGAACTGCGCGGCGCCCGTGAGCGAGGGCCGGTGCCCGGTGTGCCGTGCCAACCGCGAGCGACTGGAGCAGGAGGGCCTCTTCGGGGGCCTGGGCGGACTGAACCCGATGGCCCTGATCACGCTGCTGGCGGTGCTGATCGCCGCGGTGGCGCTGCTGGCGCACCAGACCGCGTGAGAAAGCCCGCGGAGACGTCGTAAGGGCCCGGAGCGCCAAGCTCCGGGCCCTTACGTCATGCCCTGCGTGCGGGGCGTGCGCCCATGGCTACGCTCAGGCGGCGGCGCCGCCCCGGCCGCTCACCAGACGCGGAAGCACGCGGAAGCCGATGCCTCCGGCGATCATCGTCGCGGCACCCACGAGCAGGAACGCGGTCTGGCCGGCACCGGTCTCGGCGAGCTGCTTGTCACCGCCCTGGGCCGTGGTGTCGGACCCGGTGTCGGTCAGCGCCGAGGAGCCCTCGTCCTGCGGAACGTTGTTGTTGCCGCCGTCGGGGGTGGTGTGGTTGCCGCCGGTGCCACCGGAACCGCTGGTGCTGCCGGTGCTGCCGGTGCTGCCGGAGTCGCCGCCGGTGCTGCTGTTGCCACCGGAGCTGTTGCCGCCGGAGTTGCCGTTGCCACCCGAGTTGCCGTTGCCACCCGAGTTGCCATTGCCGCCCGAGTTGCCATTGCTACCCGAGTTGCCGTTGCCACCGTCGGTGCCGGTGGAGCCGCCGTCGGTGGTCCCACCGTCCGTGGTTCCGCCGTCGGTGGTCCCGCCGTCCGTGGAGGTGGAGCCGCCGATGGTGACGGTGCCGCCGTCCGTGGTGCCGCCGTCCGTGGTGCCGCCGTCCGTGGTTCCGCCGTCCGTGGTTCCGCCGTCCGTGCTGGTGGAGCCACCGGTGGTGACGGTGCCGCCGTCGGTGGTGCCACCATCCGTGGTGCCGCCGTCCGTGGTCCCGCCGTCCGTGGTCCCGCCGTCCGTGGTAGTGGAGCCGCCGTCGGTGCCGCCGTCGGTGCAGATACCGATCGGGCAGCCGCCGTCGGTACCGCCGTCGGTGTTGCCACCGTCGGCGCCGACACCGCTCACACCCAGGCTGATCGGACCCGCCTGGACGTCGAGGTCCAGAGCGGAAGCGGCGCCGGCGGCGGTCAGCGACGCACCGGCCGCGATCACGGCGCCGGCGGCTATCCGCGCGACCCGGATCCGCGTCTTCTTCGTCATATGGTTGCTACCCCCAGTAGCTATTCGTCCATGAGGCGTCGCGTGGGGCGTGCCGTGATCGACGGGGTAGCTGGTGACGAAGCGCGTCAACTCGATCCCCCGGTTCACATGCGCCCCTCAAGTACGCATGCCGCGCCTCACCCTTCCCATTTTTCAAAGCAACGTCAAGGGCGTTGCGGGCGCAATGTCCGGACGGGCGGCGTTTGCGGGGAGTTGAAGCCTGTGAGTGTGATGTAAAACCCAGACAAATGACAACTGCCGCCCATCGGACGGCAGTTGTCATGTCGACAAAGCTACTTCTCCTGCTGCTTGCGCCAGCGAATGCCGGCCTCCAGGAATCCGTCGATCTCGCCGTTGAACACGGCCTCCGGGTTGCCCACCTCGTGCTCGGTGCGCAGGTCCTTGACCATCTGGTACGGGTGCAGCACGTAGGAACGCATCTGGTTGCCCCAGGAGTTGCCGCCGTCGCCCTTCAGGGCGTCCATCTTGGCCTGCTCCTCCTGCCGGCGCCGCTCGAGCAGCTTGGCCTGGAGGACGTTCATCGCGGTGGCCTTGTTCTGGATCTGCGACCGCTCGTTCTGGCAGGAGACCACGATGCCGGTGGGGAGATGCGTGATGCGGACCGCGGAGTCGGTCGTGTTCACGCCCTGGCCGCCGGGGCCGGAGGACCGGTAGACGTCGATGCGCAGCTCGGACTCGTCGATCTCGACATGGTCGGACTGCTCGACGACGGGCAGCACCTCGACACCGGCGAAGGAGGTCTGCCGGCGCCCCTGGTTGTCGAAGGGCGAGATGCGCACGAGGCGGTGCGTGCCCTGCTCGACGGAGAGGGTGCCGTAGGCGTACGGCGAGTGCACGGCGAAGGTGGTCGACTTGATGCCGGCCTCTTCGGCGTACGACGTCTCGATCAGCTCCGTCTTGTAGCCGCGCTGCTCGGCCCAGCGCAGGTACATGCGCTGGAGCCGCTCGGCGAAGTCGGCGGCGTCGACGCCACCGGCCTCGGCGCGGATGTTGACGAGCGCCTCGCGGGAGTCGTACTCGCCGGACAGGAGCGTGCGGACCTCCATCTCGTCCAGCGCCTTCTTCACCGCGACCAGCTCGGACTCGGCCTCGGCGCGGGTGTCCGGGTCGTCCTCCTCCTCGGCCATCTCGAAGAGGACCGCGAGGTCGTCGATCCGGCCGCGCAGCGCCTCCGCCTTCCTGACCTCGGCCTGGAGGTGGGAGAGCTTGCTGGTGATCTTCTGCGCCTCGTCCGGGTTGTCCCACAGGGACGGGGCCGCCGCCTGCTCCTCAAGCACGGCGATATCTGCCCTCATCGCATCAAGGTCCAGAACGGCCTCGATCGACTCCATGGTCGAGGAGAGGGACTTCAGCTCTTCGGATACATCGACGACTGCCACGCCTTCCAGCGTAACGGCTGTGGCAAGCGTCCTCGGCCGTGCTGCACTCACCAGCCTCTTTGCCCGTCCGCCCATCCGACCCGGACGGCGGGGACGGCGCCCTGGCGGCTCGGACGGCGGGGGCGGCGCCCTGGCGGCCGACAGATACGGGTGGGCGGGTGGGCAAAGGGGGGCCGGGGGGCGGAGCCCCCTGGTCGGGTCAGGGAGCCGACGTGCTGTGGTCGGCCGGCGCCGGCTGCTCGTCCCCGTCGGCGGACGCCCACCACGCGCCGACGCCCACCACCGCCGCCACCACCACTCCGGCCACGCCCAGCGTGATCCGGCGCCGCCGCACCGTGGCCTTGTGCCGGGCCGAGCCCGGCCGGGGCGCACCGCTGGCCCGGGGCGCGCGAGCGGTCCCGTGGGCCCCGCCGGAGAGCTCGTCCGGCCCCGGCACCCGCATCGACGTATGCGTGTCCCGGTTGGAGTCCGGCCTGGCGCCGGGCACCAGCGAGACCGCGCCCCGCCGCCGTACCGGCTCGTCCCCCGCCGGCGCCGCCGGGGCCGGCTCCTCCGCGTCCTCCTCGGCGAGCCCGGGCTCGTCCACGTCCAGCGGCGGCATCCCGGTCAGCAGGGGCAGCTGCTCGCGCAGCCGCGCCGCCAGCTCGGACGCGCGCAGCCGGGAGGCGGGCGCCTTGGCCAGGCACTGCACCAGCAGCTGCCACAGCTCCTCGGGGATGCCGGGCAGCGGTACGACGGTCTCGGTGACGTGCCGGCGCAGCACCGCCCCGGGGTGCCCGCCGCCGAAGGGGGTGAAGCCCGCCAGCAGCTCGTACAGGACGGTCGCCAGGGCGTAGATGTCCACGGCGGCCCGCGGCGGCAGGCCCTCCACGATCTCCGGGGCCAGATAGTCCGGCGTACCGATGATCTTCGTGGCGCGGGTCCGCTTCGGCGAGTCGATCAGCTTGGCGACGCCGAAGTCGGTGAGCAGCGCCGGGTGGGCTCCGCCCGGCCCGAGCGGGCCCTGCATGTCGAGCAGGACGTTCTCGGGCTTGACGTCCCGGTGCACGACGCCGGCCGCGTGGGCGGCCGCCAGCGCGTCGGCGACGTCGGCGACGATCGCCACGGCCGCCTCGGGGGCCAGCCGCCGCTCGCGCTCCAGCCGGGTGCGCAGGTCGGTGCCGCGTACGAGGTCCATGACCAGGGCCAGGTCGTTGCCGTCGACCACCAGGTCGCGCACGGTGACGATGTGCGGGTGCTCCAGACCGAGCAGCGCGGTGCGCTCCTGCACGAAGCGTCCGACGAGCTCCTGGTCGCAGGCGAGGTCCTCACGCAGCAGCTTGATGGCGACGGGACCGTCCGGCCCCTCGCCCAGCCACACCGTGCCGGCGCTTCCCCGCCCCAGGATCTGGTTCGCGGTGTACCGGCTGCCGATCTTCCGTGCCAAGACTGCTCCTACAGACGCGTGTTGTCGCCAAAACTACGCGTCCGAGGAGCCAACCTTCACCGCGGAGACGGAAATCACCCGGCAGATGTCGACAAATCCCTAAACCAGCGATCAGTTTCCGCTGCCGGACGAGCCACCCAGGTCCTTGACCCAGTCGCCCACCTTGCCGACCCAGTCGCTCAGCTGGTCCCAGTACCCCTTGCCGGTGCCGATCCAGTCCTGCAGCGGGGTCAGTTCCCAGATCAGCCAGCTCGCCACGACCAGGATGACGATCGTGAAAAGGCAGCCCTTCAGGCAGCCGAGACCCGGGATCTTCATCGGGTTGGCGCTGCGCTGCCGCGGTGCCCGGGGCTCTCGCGCGGGCCGCTGCGGTTCCGGCGGGGCGGGCGGCGCGTACCGCTGCGGCTGGGGCTGCTGCGGCGGGGCGTACTGCTGGGGCTGCTGCTGCGGATAGCCGTAGCCGGGCGCCTGCTGCGGGCGCTGCCGGCCGCGCGGCTGCGGCTGCTGCGGACGGGCCTGCGGGGCCTGGCGCGGCTGCTGCTGGGGCCGGGCGACCTGCCGCTGCGGGCGGCGGCGCAGCGGATCCTCGTCCGGGTCCAGGTACTGGATCTGCGTCTGCTCGTTGCGGTCGCGGGCCGCCCGCAGCTGGGTCTGCCAGGGGTGCGGCTGCTCGGGCTGCTGCCCCTGCTGCCCCTGCTGCCCCTGCTGCCCCTGCTGGCCGTACTGGCCCTGCTGGCCCTGCGGGACGGGCGGCAGGACGGCCGTCGGGTCCGCCGCGCCCGTGTTCGGCAGGACGGCGGTGGGGTCGGCGGCACCGGCCGGACCGCCGGTGTGCGGCAGCACGCTGGTCGCGGCGTTCGAGTCGTACGCCCCCTGGGGCGCGTTCGTCGGCAGCACCTGGGTCGGATCGGCGGCGCCGGGTACGCCCGGGACGGCGGTCGGGGCCCGGTCGGGGGCGAGCAGCGCGCCCACCCCCTCGGCGGCGGCGATCTGCGCGGCGTTCGCGTGCACGCCGACGCCCTCGGCGACGACCCGCAGGCCGCGCGCGAGGTTCTCGGCGCTCGGCCGCTCGTCGGGGTTCTTGCGCAGGCAGCGCTCTATGACCGTCCACAGCGGGTCGGGGACGGTGGAGGGGCGGCGCGGCTCGGCGCTCAGGTGCTGGTGCAGCACCTCCAGGGCGGTCCCGCCGCCGAACGGCGGGCGGCCGGTGACCAGCTCGTACAGCAGGATGCCGGCGCCGTAGATGTCGACGGCGGAGGTCTGCGGGCGGCCCTCGGCGGACTCCGGAGCGACGTACGCGGGCGTGCCCACGAACTCGTGGGTGCGGGTCAGGCCCGGGGAGTCGGCGAGGCGGGCGATGCCGAAGTCGGTGAGCATCGGATGCATCTCGCCCGCCTGCTGCATGAGCAGCACGTTCGCCGGCTTCAGGTCGCGGTGGACGACACCGTCGGCGTGGCTCGCTGCGAGCGCGTCGGCGATCTGGGCCGTCATCAGCGCGGCGGCGACCGGGGTCAGGGGGCCGTTCTCACGCAGGTAGCGGTGCAGGTCGGGGCCGTCGACGAGGTCCATGACCAGCGCCAGCAGGTCGCCCTCGACGACCAGGTCGCGGACCCGGACGATGTTCGGGTGGGTGAGGCGGAGCAGGACGGAGCGCTCGCGCAGGAAGCGCATCACGATGTCCGGGTCGCTCGCCAGCTCCTCCTTCAGGACCTTGATCGCGACCGTCTCGCCGGGCTGCCCGGGCACGGCCGCCTCGGCACCCGCGGTCTCCCGCTGGCGGGCACGCCAGACGGTGCCTGTGGCGCCGCGTCCGAGCGGCTCCTCAAGCAGGTACTTGCTGCCGACTGGCCGCACGTCACGCGCTCCCTGCTGCTTGCTGTTGCTTGCTTGCCTGCATTCCGGTGTTCCGACCCACTGTAGTGGGGCCCTTGGAGGGACTACGTACGCGTTCCCGAGCATGTTCGCGGGGGTTCGACGGAAAGACGCGGGGCCCGGTCTCCTGGTTGCCGGGGCCGGACGTGACCGATCTCAACTGATCGCCGGTGGCGTACTGGTCAGGCATTTTTGGGGGCAGAGCCGACCAATCAAGATCACTTGTCACCGGGTCCCGGGCGGATTGTCAGCGGCAGGTGCGAGGATGCTGCCAGCAGCCCGCCGGGTGCCTCCGGCGGCTGCTGGCCGACGTGCTCGTGTGGGGTGGGGGGAAGTCCGCGCCCGCGCAGACCCGCGCAGAAGGGACCGCTGACGCCGATGCAGATCCGGCTGACCGTCGTAGACCCGCTCGGCCCGTCCCCGCAGCGGGGCCGCGCCGCGAGCCGCGACGTGCTGGTCACGGCGCCCGCGGGCACGGAGCTGGCCGCGGTCGCGTCGGCGCTGGCCGGGGTGGTCACCGCGGACGGCGGCGCGGGCCGGGACACCGGCGGCGCGACCGTCGTCCTCTACGCGGGCACCGAGCGGCTGGACCCGCGCCGCGCCACGCTCGGCGAGCCCCCGCTGGTCGACGGCGCCGTGCTGTCCCTGGGCGCCGCTGCGGCCCCCGAGCCGCATCCCGAGCTGGACGACGCCCCGACCCGGCTGCACGTGGTCGCGGGCCCGGACGCGGGCGGCGTCCATCTGCTGCACGGCGGCCGGATCACCGTGGGCCGCTCCGCCGACGCGGACGTCCCGCTGGACGACCCCGACGTCTCCCGGCTGCACTGCGCGGTGACCGTCGCCGCGGACGGCCGGGTCTCGGTCGCCGACCTCGGCTCCACGAACGGCACGACGCTCGACGGCGTGCGCGTGACGGAGCGGCCGGTGCGGTTCCCTGCCGGGGGCCTGCTGCGGATCGGCGAGTCCGCCCTGCGGGTCACGCCGTCCGGGGGCCCCGGGACGCGGGTGCGGACGGTGCCGGACGGTGAGGGGTGCGTGCGCGTCGGGGCGGGGGGCGGTGCGCCGTCGGGCGATGCGTCGTCGGGTGCGGGCGCCTCCGGAGACGGCCCGGTGTTCCCGCCGGCACCGTCCGTGCCCGACGCGTTGCCGGGTGCGGGCGCTCGTGGCGGGGCCGGTGTGTCCTCGGATTCGGCCGGGGTGCCGCAGGGGGGCCGGGGGGACTCCGGCGGGGTGCATCACGCCTATGGCACGGCCGGCTGGGGTGGTTCCGGTGACGGTGCGGGGCCGCAGGAGCGTCGGCGGGCGCAGGCGCCGGTGGTGCCGGGGCAGGCCGGGGCGCCGCGCATCGAGCACCGCAGCAGTGGTCCCGGCGCTTTCGGCGGCGACACCCACGCGGGGCGCTTCGGTGTCGCCGGGCCGGGCGGGCTGACCGGGGACCCGTACGCCGGTACGGCGGCTCCCGGCACTCCGGCCAAGGGCGCCGGCGCGCCGCAGGGGGCCCGGCGGCGCGGGCTCGGGGCCTGGGCGCGTCGGCTGGCCGGCGGGCGCGCGGAGCAGCCGGCCGGCCCGGAGGCGTACGAGAGCCCGGCGGCCCACGCCGGAAGCGCACCGGCGGCCGGTGTCCCGCGGCAGCCGGAGACCTGGCCGGACCCGGCCGCCCTGCTGCTGACCGCCCTGGGTCCCGGCCCCCGGCTGTGGGAGCGCGGGGCGGGGCACCCCGAGGCGCTGACCGTGCGGCTCGGCACGGCCGACCGGAGCGCACCGGACGGTTCCGGCCTGCTGCCCGCGGTACCGGTGACCGCCGCGCTGCGCGAGGCGGGCGCACTGGGCCTGGCCGGGCCGCGCCCGCGGCTGTCCGGGCTGGCCCGCGCGGTGCTGGCCCAGCTCGCCGCGCTGCACTCCCCCGACCTGCTGGAGATCGTGCTGATCAGCGCGGACCACGCGCGGCCGGTGGCGGACCGTACGGCCGAGTGGGCCTGGCTGGGCTGGCTGCCGCACGTCCGGCCGGGCCACGGCCAGGACTGCCGCCTGCTGCTGGCCTACGACCGTGAACAGGCCGCGGCCCGCACGGAGGAACTGCTGCGCCGGCTGGACGATCACGCGGCGACCGGCCGGACCACGGCCCACCCCACCCGGGGACGGACCACCCCGTCCGGCACGCCCGCGTCGGGGACGCCCGCCTTCGGCACGCCCGCGTCGGGAACGGACGTGTCCGGCACACCCGCGTCCGGCACACCCGCGTCGGGCACCTCCTCCGTGATCGCCGGCCTGCCCGGCGCCGGTACCGGAGACACCGGCCCGCACGGCCACGGCCGGCAGCCCGAGGGCACCCCCGGCCCTGCCCCGCGCCCCGGCACCCCGGGCAGGCCCGCCACGCCGGCCACGTCCACCGCGTCCGCCTCCGCCCGCCGCCCCTCCTGGGCCAAGGACGACACCGGCTCCGCCGGTCCGGGCGGCTTCGCGGGGCCGTACACGGTCGTCGTCGTGGACGGGGATCCGGGCGGCGGCGCGCTGCGGGACGCCCTCGCGCGGCTGGCCGTGGCCGGGCCGCGGGCCGGGATCCATGTGGTGTGCCTGGCCGAGACCGAGCCCGCCTCGCCCGTGTCCCCGGTGACGCGGACGTACGAGGCCGCGTGCGCGGTGACGCCGACGTTCCGGCACTGCGGTGCGGTGGCACTGCTCAGCGGGGACGTGGCCGCGGCCCTCCAGCTGCTGCGGGTCGCGCCGGGCGGTCCCGTCGGCCCCGGTACGCCCGCCGTCGTGGACGCCGTCTCCGCCGCCTGGGCGGAACGGTTCGCGCGGGCGCTGGCGCCGCTGCGGCCGGACGGCCCGGCCGGTGAGCGGCACGCGCGCGCAGCCGTGCCGTTGCCGCAGTCGGCTCGGCTGCTTGACGAGTTGGGGCTGGCCCGGGCCACCCCGGCGTCGCTGATGGCGCGCTGGGCGGACGCGGCCGACGACACCGAGTCGCTGGGCGGGCGGGCGCGGGCGGTGCTGGGCGCCGGGCCGCGCGGCCCGGTCACCGTCGACCTGGTGGCCGACGGGCAGCATCTGCTGATCGAGGGGCCGGCCGGCAGCGGCCGTACCGAGCTGCTGCGGGCGGTGGTCGCCTCGCTGGCCGCCGCCGAGCGGCCGGACCGGCTGGCCGTGGTGCTGCTCGACGGCCGGGACGGGTCCGGCGCGGGCGCCGGAGGCGGGGACGGCCTGCGCGTCTGCACCGAGATACCGCATGTGACCACGCATCTCATCGCCAACGACCCGGTGCGCATGCGGGAGTTCGCGCAGTCACTGTCCGCCGAGCTGAAGCGCCGGGCGGAGCTGCTGGGCCGGACGGACTTCGCCCAGTGGCACGCCGGCCACGAGGTGTCCGGCCGGATGGTCGCCCAGCGCACATCCGCCCCCGCCCCCGCTCCCTCGGCCACTGGTGACATCGAGGCGCCGCCCAGCTCCACCCTGCGCCTGCGGCCGGGCGGGGCGGCCCGGCAGCGTGCCGGGGCGGCGCCGCCGTTGCCCCGGCTGGTGGTCGTCGTCGACGACCTGGACGCGCTGGTCTCTCCCGCGCTCGGCGCCCCGGGCCGGCCCGCCGCCGGATCGGTGATACGCGCGCTGGAGGCGGTGGCCCGGGAGGGCGAGCGGCTCGGGGTGCACCTGGTGGCGGCGGCCGGGGCCGGTGGCCGTACGGCGGAGTCGGAGCCGGCGCGCCGGGCCGCGCTGCGGGTGACCCTGGACGCCGCGCAGCCGGGACCGGACCAGCCGGCGCCCGGGCGCGGGAGGCTCGGGTACCCGGACGGCCGGGCCGTCGGCTTCCAGGGGGGCCGGGTGACGGGCCGTATCCCGCGTACCGCGACCCAGCGGCCCACGGTGGTCCCGCTGGACTGGCAGCGCATGGGAGACCCGCCGGCCCGCCGGCCGGTGCGGGAGCTGGGCAACGGCCCGACCGACCTGGCCCTGCTGGCGAGCGCGGTGGAGCGGGCGGCCCGTCAGGTCGCGGCGGCGGAGGTGCCGTCCTTGCTCTGACCGGAGTCTGCCCTGCTCTGACCGCCTTCCCTGCTCTGACCGCCGTCCCTGCCCATCCGGAGCCTTCCCACTCTGGCCGTGGCCGTTCCCACGCCGGGCGAAGCCGTCCCTCCTCCAGGTGAACCTTCCGTCTCCCCGGTGAATCCGCCGTCCCCTCGGCCGCCGGAAACCGGCACGCATACACCCCTGGTCACGAGCCGGTCACGATGAGCCGGTGGACACCGCAGGCGCTCTTGCCCGCCCTCAGCGGCCCGGCGTACACCGGACCGCACGGGACAGAGTTCTGACGTTCAACAGCGTTCAACGACGAACGACGAACGGGGAAGTGATGCGCAGCAAGAGCAGCACGTTCCGGACACACAGGGCCGTCACCACACTCGCCGCACTGCTCGCGGGAGCCCTCGCGCTCTCCGCCTGCTCCGGCAGCGACGACGACACGAAGGACAACGGGGAGAAGAGCAGCGGACCGACCGGCGCCACCGTCACCCTGCCCAAGCTGAACGGCGCCCATCTGGAGGTGGCCGCCGTCTGGACCGGCGCGGAGCAGGCCAACTTCAAGAAGGTGCTGGCCGAGTTCGAGAAGCGCACCGGCGCGAGCGTCACCTTCGTACCCGCGCAGGACCCGATCATCAACTTCCTCGGTTCGAAGATCGCGGGAGGCCAGCCGCCGGACGTGGCGCTGCTGCCGCAGCCCGGTGCGATCAAGCAGGCCGTGCAGAAGGGCTGGGCCAAGCCCGTCGGACCGGAGGTGCGCAAGGAGCTGGCGAAGAACTACGCGCAGGGCTGGCAGGACATCGGCAAGGTCGACGGCAAGCAGTACGGCGTCTACTACAAGGCCGCCAACAAGTCGCTGATCTGGTACAACGCCACGGTCTTCGAGAACGCCGGGGCCAAGGAGCCCAAGACCTGGCAGGACCTGCTGACCGCCTCGCAGGCGGTGTACGACTCGGGGGTCACACCGTTCTCGGTGGCCGGCGCGGACGGCTGGCCGCTGACCGACTGGTTCGAGAACGTGTATCTGTCCCAGGCGGGCCCGGAGAAGTACGACCAGCTCGCCCAGCACAAGATCAAGTGGACCGATCCGTCGGTGAAGCAGGCGCTGACCACGCTCGCCCAGCTGTGGGGCAAGAAGGACTACCTGGCGGGCGGTCAGGACGGCGCGCTCCAGACGGAGTTCCCGCAGTCGGTCACCCAGACCTTCACCGGCGGCGACCAGCCGAAGTCCGCGATGGTCTACGAGGGCGACTTCGTGCAGGTCAACATCGGTGAGACCAAGGCGAAGGTGGGCACGGACGCGAAGGTGTTCCCGTTCCCGGCGGTCGGCTCGGCCGCGCCGGTGGTCTCCGGCGGCGACGCGGCGGTGATCCTGAAGGACTCCAAGGCGGCCCAGGCCCTGGCCACCTTCCTCGCCTCGCCGGACGCGGCGACGATCCAGGCGAAGCTCGGCGGCTACCTCTCGCCGAACAAGAGCGTGCCGGTGTCGGCGTACCCGAACGAGGTCCAGCAGAAGATCGCCAAGGCGCTGATCGCGTCCGGCGACGACTTCCGCTTCGACATGTCCGACCAGGCCCCGCAGGCGTTCGGCGGCACACCCGGCAAGGGCGAGTGGAAGGACCTCCAGGACTTCCTGAAGAACCCGAAGGACATCGCGGGCGCCCAGGCGAGGCTGGAGAAGGACGCGGCGGCGGCCTACGGGAACGGGGGCTGATCCGGCCATGGCGTCGGCAGCGGCGGCCGGGGCCCCACCGGGTCCCGCCGCGCCCCGCAGTCGCAGAAGCGTGACCGGCACCCGGAGGGCCGTGGCAGCCCTGTTCCTGCTGCCCGCCCTGGTGCTGCTCGGCGCGCTCGTGGTGTACCCGATCGGGTACTCGATCGTCCGCAGCTTCTCCAACGCCTCCGGCGACGGCTTCGCCGGTTTCGACAACTACGAGACCCTCTTCACCGACGACGGCATCCGCACCGCGCTCAAGAACAACGTCATCTGGGTGGTGTTCGCGCCCACGGTCTCCACCGCGCTCGGTCTGGTCTTCGCGGTGCTGACCGAACGGGTGCGCTGGGGAACGGCGTTCAAGCTGGTCGTCTTCATGCCGATGGCGATCTCGATGCTGGCCGCCGGGATCATCTTCCGGCTGGTGTACGACCAGGACCCGGACAAGGGGGTCGCGAACGCCGTGTGGGTGGGTGTGCACGACACGTTCACGCAGTCGTCGGCGTTCCCGAAGGCCCACCCGGGCCGCCGGTCGCCGCTCGTCGCCGACGGCGGTGGCTTCCTCACCAAGGCCGCCGTCCACGCCGGCCGGCCCGTGGCTCTGCCCCTGGTCGGGGTGGCCCCGGACCAGCTGCCGGACGACGCCGGAAAGGCCGCCGCCGCGAAGCCGGAGCCGGGCAGGATCACCGGCACCACCTGGCAGGACTTCACCCGTGGCAAGGGCGTCGGCAGGCTCGGCGCGCCGGACCCCTCCGAGGTGGGCTATGCCGGGATGCGGATCGAGGCGGTGAAGGACGGCACGGTGGTGGCGTCCACGAAGGCGTCCGGTGACGGCACCTTCACCCTGCCCGCGTCGGCCGACGGGGCCCGGCTCCGGCTGCCCGCGAGCAACTTCCGGGAGCCGTACAACGGGGTCGACTGGCTGGGCCCCGCACTGGTCACCCCGGCGATCATCGGGGCGTACGTGTGGATGTG
Organism: Streptomyces sp. NPDC036984; assembly: GCF_055607665.1. Lineage (NCBI taxonomy): Bacteria > Bacillati > Actinomycetota > Actinomycetes > Kitasatosporales > Streptomycetaceae > Streptomyces > Streptomyces sp. NPDC036984. The sequence continues at coordinate 52,116 of NZ_JBVJRL010000008.1, read as the reverse complement.
GGCGGGCTTCGCGATGGTGCTGATCGCGGCCGGGCTCGCGGGCGTGCCCCGGGAGCTGCTGGAGGCGGCGCGGGTGGACGGCGCCACCGAGTGGCAGGTGTTCCGCAAGGTCACCGTGCCACTGCTGGCCCCGGTGCTGGCGGTGGTCGTCGTCACACTGATGATCAATGTGCTGAAGGTGTTCGACCTGGTCTTCATCATCGCGCCGGGCTCCTCGCAGGACGACGCGAACGTGCTGGCGCTGGAGCTGTACCGCAAGGGCTTCGCGGAGGGCCGGCCGGGCGTCGCGAGCGCGATCTCGGTGTTCCTGCTGCTCCTGGTGATCCCGGTGATGTTGTTCAACATCCGCAGGCTGAGGCGGGAGGTGCGGCGATGACGGCGACCGCCGGAAGCATCGGGAAGGTCTCCCCCACCGACACGACGGTGAAGGCCAGGCAGTCGCTCGGCTCGAAGATCGTCGAGAAGCTGAGCGGTGGGCTGGTCCGCGTGTTCCTGATCGTCGTGGGCCTGTTCTGGCTGGTGCCGACCATCGGCCTGCTCGTCTCCTCGCTGCGCTCGCCGCAGGACATGAGCGCGAGCGGCTGGTGGACGGTGTTCAGCGAGCCGTCCCAGCTCACCGTGGACAGCTACCAGAAGCTGCTGGAGAACGGCGACATCACCGACTCCCTGGTGAACACCGTGCTGATCACGGTCCCGGCGACACTTCTGGTCGTGGTGGTCGGCGCACTGGCCGGGTACGCGTTCGCGTGGATGGAGTTCCCCGGCCGGGACTGGTGGTTCCTGGGCGTGGTGAGCCTGCTGGTGGTGCCCGTGCAGGTGGCGCTGATCCCGATCGCCGAACTGTTCGGCAAGATCGGCCTGTTCGGGACGATCCTCGGGGTGATCCTGTTCCACACGGGCTTCGGTCTGCCGTTCGCGGTGTTCCTGCTGCGGAACTTCTTCGCGGAGATCCCGCGGGAGCTGCTGGAGGCGGCACGGCTGGACGGAGCGGGCGAACTCCGGCTGTTCGCACGGGTGGTGATGCCGCTCGGCGGGCCGGCGATCGCGAGCCTCGGGATCTTCCAGTTCCTGTGGGTGTGGAACGACATGCTGGTCGCGCTGGTGTTCACCAAGTCGGGCACGCAGCCGATCACGGTCGCCCTCCAGACGCAGGTACGGCAGTTCGGCAACAACATCGACGTCCTGGCGCCCGGCGCGTTCATCTCCATGGTGATCCCGCTGGCCGTGTTCTTCGCGTTCCAGCGGCAGTTCGTGTCCGGGGTGATGGCCGGCGCGGTCAAATAGCCCTGAATCCGGGCAGGTTGCCAGGGGCGGGCCTTCCGGGGCCCGCCCCTGAGTGTTCACCCGGTGTCCCCCGAATGCCGTACGGGCCGTAACCAAGTCACTCCATCGGCCGTTCCCGGGCAGAACGCCCGCGCCGACCGACCCATGGATGTCCCTTGCCCAGGTTCAGTATCATTGTCCCCGCGTACAAGGTCCAGGCGTATCTCTCCGAGTGCCTGGACTCGGTGCTCTCGCAGTCGTATCCCGATCTGGAACTGATCGCCGTGGACGACTGCTCGCCGGACGCCTGCGGCGCGCTCATCGACGAGTACGCGGCCCGGGACGCGCGCGTGAAGCCCGTGCATCTGGCCGAGAACCAGGGCCTCGGCCGCGCCCGGAACGCGGGCCTGGCCGAGGCGACCGGCGACTACCTGGTCTTCCTCGACAGCGACGACACGCTCACCCCGCACGCGCTGCGGGCCGTCGCCGACCGGCTCAAGGAGACCGGTGACCCGGACGTGCTGGTCTTCGACTACGCGCGCACCTACTGGGACGGTCGCGCGGTGCGCAACCAGCTGGCCGCCCAGCTCACCGAGCAGGGCCCGGCGCCGTTCCGGCTGGAGGACCGGCCGGGGCTGCTGCGGGTGCTGATGGTGGCCTGGAACAAGGCCTACCGGCGGGAGTTCGTGACGGAGCACGGGTTCACGTTCCCGCCGGGCTACTACGAGGACACCCCCTGGACCTTCCCGGTGCTGCTGACGGCGCAGTCGATCGCCACCCTGGACCGGGTGTGCGTGCACTACCGGCAGCGCCGGCAGGGCAGCATCCTCGGCACCACCAGCCACAAGCACTTCGACCTGTTCGAGCAGTACGAGCGGGTGTTCGCCTACATCGAGCAGCGACCCGAACTCGACAGCTGGCGGCCGGAGTTGTTCCGGCGGATGATCGACCACTACGCCGTGGTGTTCACCAGGCGGGGCCGGCTGCCGCGCGGCAGCCACGGCGCGTTCCTGCGCCGGGCCCGCGCCCACTACCGCCGTTACCGCGTGCCGGGGACGCGGACGGGGCTGCGACACGCCCTGGTCCGCTTCGGCATGCACCGCACGTTCCGGGCGCTCCGGCTGGCCGCGGCCGTCCGCCGGCGGACGCTGAAGTCCGCGGTGAAGCTGGCCCGCGCCGGGCGCACGGGCGCACTCCAGCTGCACTACCGGGTCCAGCTGCGGCTGCCGCTGCGGTCCGACCGGGCGGTGTTCGCCGCCGAGGAGGAGTACGGCGATCCGGCCGCGCTGGAGGAGGCGTTCCGGACGCACGCCCCGCAGCTGAGCACGGCGTGGATCGCCCGGCCGGGGCAGGAGCACGCGGTGCCGCCGGGCCCGCGCCGGCTGAGGCCCGGGACGGCCGGCTACTGGACGGCGCTGGCCCGCTCCCGGTACCTGGTCAGCGACGCCGGCTTCGAGGGACGGCTGCGCAAGCGGCCCGGGCAGGTCTTCGTGCAGACCCAGCAGGGCACCCCGCTCGGGCACGCGGGCCTCGATCTCCAGGAACACCCGGCGGCGGCCCGCGACCTGGACTTCGCGGAGCTGCTGCGGGGCGTCGACCAGTGGGACTACGTGCTGTCCGGCAACCGGCACGCCACGCTGATCTGGGAGCGGGTCCACCCGGGCCGCTACACCACACTGGAGTACGGCCTGCCCCGCAACGACGTCTTCCAGCGGGCGACCTCGGCGGACGTGGCCCGGCTGCGGGCGGGGCTGGGCGTCCCGCAGGGCGCGGTGGCGATCCTGTACGCGCCCGCGTACCGCGACCACCGGCGCACCCAGCGCCCGCTGCTCGACCTGGAGCGGATCCTGCGCCGCCTGGGCCCGCGCTTCGTGATCCTGGCCCGCACCCACACTCCCGTCGAGGGCACCCGGATCATCGACGTCTCCGGTCACCCGGACCTGTCCGCCCTGTGTCTCGCCTCGGACGCGCTGCTCACGGACTACGCGCCGGTCATGTTCGACTACGCGGGCCTGGACCGGCCGATCGTGGTGCACACCGAGGACTGGGCGGCGTACGAGGAGGCCCGCGGCGCCTACTTCGACCTGCGGGCCCTTCCGCCGGGCGCGGTGGCGCGCAGCGAGGACGAGCTGATCGACATCTTCGCCGGCGGACACTGGCGCGGCTCGCGCTCGGCGCAGCTGCGGGCGGCGTTCCGGGAGCGGTTCTGCCCGTGGGACGACGGGCGTGCCGCCGAGCGGGTGGTACGGCGGGTGGTGCGGGGCGAGACGGAGCTGGGTCCGGTGGTGCCGCTCGCGGACCGCACACCGGCGCCGTCGGCCTGTGCGCGCTCCCCGCTGGCCACCGTGCCGCAACCTTCCGGTCCCCTCCCCGTCACCGAGTGCCGCTGAACACCGTTGGTCATTCCGGGAGTTCCCATGCCCCTCGGCTCGACGCGGCCCACCCCGAGCCGGCCGTCCACCTGGCGTCCGGCGGGACGGCCCGGCCGCGTCCGCAAGACGACAGAAAGTACAGAATGCCCCGCTTCAGCATCATCGTCCCGTCCCACGGGGTCGCCGGCCGGCTGTCCCAGGCGCTGGACTCCGTCCTCGGCCAGTCCTTCGGCGACCTCCAGCTGATCCCGGTCTGCGACGCCCCCGACGCCCCGGACGCCCCGGACGCCCCGGACGCCCCGGCCGATGGCGGTCCCCCCTGTTCGAGCGCGGCCGAGGACTCGGGGGAGGTCGCCGCCGGGTACGCCGAGCGGGACTCCCGGGTGACCCCCGTCCACTCGCCGCCGTCCACCGGGCTGAGCGGGGCGCGCAACGCCGGGATGCGGGCGGCGACCGGCGCGTATGTGCTGTTCCTGGACGGCGACGACCTGCTGCTGCCGGGCGCGCTGGCGGCGCTGGACGCCCGGCTGGCCGAGCTCGGTGACGTGGACGTGCTGTACGCCGAGCACGAGCGCACGCCCTGGTGGGAGGGCGAGCCGACGAACCCGGCCGCGCCGCTGCTCGCGGGAGCCCCGAAGGGCGCCTTCGCCCCCGCCGGCCGGCCGGAGCTGACCGGCGTCCAGCTGCCGGCGTGGAGCGCCGTCTACCGCCGCGCCTTCCTCGCCGAGCGGCAGCTCGTCTTTCCCGAAGGCCACTTCACCGACCTCGGCTGGGGCGGGCTGGTCACCCTCGCCGCCGAGCGGATCGCGGTGCTGCGCCGGACCGTCGTACGGCACCGGCTGCGCCGCCAGGGCAGCCGGCTCAATCAGCCCGGGCCGCACCAGCACGCCCTGCTGGACCAGGCGGAGCGGGTGCTGGCGCGGGCGGCGGAGCTCACCCTGCCCGTCGAGCGGACCGGACCGCTCTTCGACCAGGTGTTCGCCGTGGTGCTCAAGACGGCGTCCCGGCCGGAGCGGCTGCTCTCCGGGCACCGGGCCTTCTTCCGTCGCGCGGCCCGCCTCTACCGGCGGTACCGGCCGGCCGGCCACGAGGTGCCCGGCGGCAGCCTGGGTGTGCAGCACCGGCTGCTGGCGGCGGGCGCGTACACCGCCTTCCGGTCCCTGCGCGGCGCCAACCAGGCAGCCGGCGGGGCAGCCGGCCGGCTGCCCCGCCCGCGCATGCTGCGCACCCGGCTGCGCTACGCCCGCGACCTGCGCCGCCCGCTCGACCCGAACCTCGCCGTGTACTGCGCCTACTGGGGGCGCGGCTACACCTGCAATCCGGCCGCGATCCACGCCAAGGCCCGCGAACTCGCCCCGCACATCCGCTCGGTGTTCCTGGTGGAGCCCGGCCGGGAACACACCCTGCCCAAGGACGTCGAGTACGCGGTGATCGGCTCCCGCCGCTACTGGGAGGTGCTGGCCCGCGCCACCTACCTGGTGAACAACGCCAACTTCGCCGAGGGCGTCGTCAAACGGCCCGGCAGCGTGCACCTCCAGACGCAGCACGGCACCCCGCTGAAGAAGATGGGCGTGGACCAGTCGACGTACCCGGTGGTGGCCGCCCAGTCCGGCAGCTTCACCAAGCTGCTCGGCCGGGTCGACCGCTGGGACTTCAACCTCTCCGCCAACCGCCACTCCACCCAGATGTGGGAGCGCGCCTTCCCCGGCTCCTACGAGCAGCTGGAGTACGGCTATCCGCGCAACGACGTCTACTACACGGCGACCGCCGACGACGTGGCCCGTGTCCGGCGCGAGCTGGGCGTCCCCGAGGGCAGCAGGGCCGTGCTGTACGCGCCGACCCACCGCGACCACCACACCGGGTTCGAGTCCGGCCTGGACCTGGAGGCGTTCTGCGAGGCGGCCGGGGAGGACGTCGTCGTCCTGCTGCGCGCCCACTACTTCTACGACCGGGGCGGCTCGCGGGGCTCGGACCGGATCATCGACGTGACCGCGCACCCCTCCTCCGAGGACGTGTGCCTGGCCGCCGACGCGCTGGTCACGGACTACTCGTCCATCATGTTCGACTACGCCAACCTGGACCGGCCGATCGTCGTGTACGCCGACGACTGGGACGTCTACCAGGAGACCCGGGGCGTCTACTTCGACCTGCCGGCCGAGCCGCCCGGGGTGGTCGCCCGGACCCCGAAGGAGCTGGCCGCCGTCTTCCGCGACGGCTCCTACGCGGGCCCGGAGGCCGCTGCGCTGCGAGCCGCGTTCCGCGAGCGGTTCTGCCAGTTCGACGACGGGCGGGCCGCCGAGCGGGTCGTGCGGCGGGTGCTGCTCGGCGAGCCGCCGGAGGCGGTCCCGCCCGTGATCCCGCTCGCGGAACGCATCCCCGCCCCCGCCGCCGCCACCCTCGTGAGGAGCTGACCCGCCGTGCCCCGCTTCAGTCTGATCGTGCCCTGCTTCAAGGTGCAGGGCTTTCTGCGCGAGTGCCTGGACTCGGTGCTCGGGCAGTCCTTCGGCGACTTCGAGCTGATCGCGGTGGACGACTGCTCCCCGGACGGCTGCGGCGCGATCCTGGACGAGTACGCCGAGCGCGACCCGCGCGTGAAGGTCCTGCATCTGCCGGAGAACGTGGGCCTCGGCCGGGCCCGCAACGCGGGTATGCCGGAGGCCACCGGCGACTACCTGTTCTTCCTGGACAGCGACGACACGCTCACCCCGGGCGCGCTGCAGGCCGTCGCCGACCGGCTCACCGAGTCCGCCGACCCGGACGTCCTCGTCTTCGACTACGCGCGCACCTACTGGTGGGGCGGCACCCGGCGCAACGTCCTCGCGCACGTCCTCGCCGAGGCCGGGGCGGACACCTTCACGGTCGCCGAGCGCCCGGAGATCCTGGACCTGCTGATGGTGGTCTGGAACAAGGTCTACCGGCGGGAGTTCGTCACGGAGAACGGCTTCGCGTTCCCGCCCGGCTACTACGAGGACACCCCCTGGACCTTCCCGGTGCTGCTCAGCGCCCGCAGGATCGCCACCCTGGACCGGATCTGCGTGAACTACCGGCAGCGCCGGCAGGGCAACATCCTGTCCACCACCAGCCGCAAGCACTTCGACATCCACGACCAGTACGAGCGGGTCTTCGCCTTCCTGGCCGAGCGGCCGGAGCTGGCGCACTGGCTGCCGTACCTGCACCGCAAGATGGGCGAGCACTGCCTGGACATCCTCGCCAAGCCGGACCGGCTGCCGCCCGCCGACAAGGCCGAGTTCTTCCGGCGTACGGCGGAGATGTTCGGCCGGCACAAGCCGCAGGGCGCGTCGGTGGACGGGGAGGTCGCCGTGCTGGAGGGCTCCTGGACCGGCTACCGGCTCAGGCGGCAGGCGGCACGGGCCGGGCGGGAGGCGGCTCGGCGGGCGGCCCAGGCGCGCCACGGCGCGGCCGACCGGGCCCGCACCGGCTGGGCGGCCCTGCACCGGAACCGCCCGCTGGACGAGAACCTGGTGGTGTACTCGGCGTCCTCGCACCGCGGCCTGCTCGGTGACCCGGCGGCCGTCTACGCCGCCGCCCGCGAGATCGCGCCGCGGCTGCGCGGGGTGTGGGTGGTGCGGGACGCGGAGACGGCCGCGCAGCTGCCGCCCGATGTGGAGCACGTGATCGTCGGCTCCCGGAGCTATCTGGAGGTCACCGCGCGCGCGAAGTTCTTCGTCAACGACGTCAACTGGCCCGGCGCCCTGGCCAAGCGCCCGGGCAGCGTGTACATCCACACCCACCAGGGCACCCCGCTGAAGTACCTGGGCGCGGACCTGCTCGACAAGCCGGGCGCCCGGCTCGGCTTCGATGTGCCGCAGATGCTGCGCCGGGCCGACCGCTGGGATTACAGCCTGGTCGCGAGCCGCCACTCGGAACTGGTCTGGGAGCGGGCCTACCCCTGCCACTTCACCTCCGTGCGCACCGGCAGCCCGCGCAACGACGTGCTGGTGAACGGAGGGGACAGCGACTTCCGGGAGCGGCACGGCATCCCGGCGAACCACACGGTCGTGCTGTACGCGCCGACCCGCCGGGACTACCGCCGGGGCGGGCACGTGGACCGGATCGACCTGGCCCGGTTCGCGGCCGACCTGGGTGAGGGGCACACCCTCGTGGTCCGGCTGCACCCGTCGCTGGCGTCCGGCCCCGCCCGGGGCATGGGCCTCGCGGAACTGGCCCGGCGCCGGATCGTGGTGGACGCGACCGACGAGCCGCGGGTGGCGGACGTACTGCTCGCGGCGGACGCGCTGGTCACCGACTACTCGTCCGTGATGTTCGACCACGCCGTCCTGGACCGGCCGGTCGTGGTGCACGCCGACGACTGGCCGGCGTTCTCGGCGAGCCGGGGCGCCTATCTCGACATCACCGCCGAGCCGCCGGGCCATGTGTCGCGCTCCTACCGGGAGCTGGTCCGGCTGTTCACCTCGGGCGCGTGGCGGGACGAGGAGTCGGCGCGGCTGCGGGCGGACTTCCGGGCCCGGTTCTGCACGTACGAGGACGGGCGGGCCGCCGAACGGGTCGTACGGACGCTGCTGCTGGGCGAGCCGGTGCCGGACGCGAATCCGGTACGGATCCCGGGCCAGGCCGTGGCCACGGACGCGCTGACGTCGGCGTAGTCACGCCGCAGGGGGCCGGCCCCGTCCGGGACCGGCCCCCTGGGGTGCGTACGCCGGTTACTCGATGACGAGGTCGACGTCGATGTTGCCGCGGGTGGCGTTGGAGTACGGGCAGACCTGGTGCGCGGTCTCGACCAGCTTGCGGCCGGTCGCCTCGTCCACGGCCTCGGGCAGCTCGATGCGCAGGGTCACCTTCAGCCCGAAGCCCTCGCCCTGCTTGCCTATGCCGACCTCGGCGGTCACGGCCGCGTCGCTGACGTCGACCTTCGCCTGGCGCCCGACGAGCCCGAGGGCGCTGCCGAAGCAGGCGGCGTACCCGGCGGCGAACAGCTGCTCCGGGTTGGTGCCCTGGCCGTTGCCGCCGAGCTCCACCGGCATGGCCAGGGGGAGGTCGACCTTGCCGTCGGAGGAGACGGCACGGCCCTCGCGGCCGTGGGTGGCGGTGGCGACAGCGGTGTAGAGCGCGTCCATGAAGACCATCCCTTTACGAAGTCGGGTGTGGTGGCGGCCCCTGTCCTGACCGCCGCACGACCACAAGTAGAGCACACAATTCAGTTGTGCACAACCAAATGGTCCGCAAGAGCTACTCTGGAGCCATGACCGTCTCGCCCGCCACCCCCGACGCCGACTGGCTCCGCCTGGACCGCCAGATCTGCTTCTCCCTGCACGCCGCGTCCCGCGCCTTCAACGGCGTCTACCGCGTGATCCTCAAGGACCTCGGGCTCACCTACCCCCAGTACCTGGTGATGCTGGTGCTCTGGGAGCAGGGCGACCTGCCGGTCAAAAAGCTCGGCGAGCAGCTGCGGCTCGACTCGGGCACGCTGTCCCCCCTGGTCAAGCGACTGGAGGGGGCCGGCCTGGTACGGCGTGAGCGCAGCGCCGAGGACGAGCGGTCGGTGCGGGTGCACCTCACCGAGGAGGGCGCGGCGCTGCGCGAGCGGGCCCTGGAGGTGCCCCGCCGGATCATGTCGGCGACCGGTTTCGACCTGGCGGAGATCGTCGACCTGCGCGCCCGGCTCGACCAGCTCACCAGCGCGCTGGACGCGGCGGCACAGGCGGAGGCCCGCTCGGCCCGCTGACCGGGCGGACGTACAGCCGTACCGTCACGCCGTCCCGCACGGCCTCCTCACGGCGGGTGAACTGCTGCCAGAGGACGGTGACCTTGGCCCGTTCGACGGGACTGCGCGGGGCCGCGCGGCCGCCGATCAGCTTCCGGTCCGCGACGACCCACACCCGGTCCAGCCGCGCCAGCCTGCGGCGCAGCTCGGCCGCTCCGGCCTCCCGGCCGTACAGCGTCCCGGACTCGGCCGCACCCGCCACCAGCGCCACGTCCCGCACGCCCCGGAACGCCCCGGGATACGTGAGCGCCACGTTCCGCAACTGCGCCGGCACGAACACCACGGCCTCTCCGGGCCCCAGCTCCCGCCCGGCGACCCGGGACACGGCGGCGAGATCGTCCGCCCGCCGCCCGGGATCCCGGTCCGCACGCAGGACGGGGAACTGGTGCAGCGCGGAGAGGCAGACGAGGAGGACGCCGGCGAGGGCGGGGTAGGGGGACCGGGACAGCGCAGCCCCCTCCGGCCGACCGGCCCGCAGGCGCCCCACCAGCCACTCGGCCCCGCACGCCACCAGCAACGGCGCCCCCGACAGGGCGTACAGCACATACCGGTCGACATACAGCGGCGACACCTGTGACGCCAGCATCAGCACCGCCGGCGGCACCACCGTCACCGGCAACGCGACCCCCGCGCAGGTGAGCTCGCCGCGCCGCCCCACCAGCCCCGACAAGCCGGCCACGGCCAGCCCGAGGCACACCCAGAACACCTCGTCCGTCGGCCCGAGGAACCCCCGCAGCAACCTTTCCGCGGTGTCCGCCGTGGGCGCCCGCAGCCACGCCAGCTGCGCCGCCTGCCCCCGCGAGACCAGCACCATCGGCAGCAGCGCGAGGACGACCGCCGCCGCCGTGCACCCCCAGCCCCGCCACGCCCGTACCCCGGCGCGGGCCAGCGCCAGCGACACCGCGTGGGCGAGGAGCAGCAGCACCGCGAACTCGTGCAGCCAGCAGGTGAGGGCGAGCACGGCGCCGTACGGCCACCAGGAGCCGCCCCGGACGGCCCGCACGAAGAGGAGGGTCGCGCCGGTGGCGCCGGCCGCGACGAGGGCGTAGGAGCGGCCTTCCTGGGCGTAGTGGCCGGCCATCGGGCTGAGGGCGTAGAGCAGCCCGGCCCACAGGCCGACGCGGGGCCGGACCAGCCGGGTGCCGAGGGCGGCCACCAGGCCCGCCGTGAGGGCCGCCGCGCACACCGACGGCAGCCGGAGGGCGACTTCGCCGGGGTGGACGGCGAGGACGGCGTGCAGCAGCAGGTAGTACACGCCGTGCACCGCGTCCACGTCGTGCAGCAGGCGCCAGATCTGCGGCACCGTACGGCGCGCGACCTGGTAACTGACGGCCTCGTCACGCCACATGCCGCCCCGGTCGAGGCCCCAGAGCCCGACCGCCGGCATCACCAGCATGGGCACGCCCACGGCGGCGGCCCGGCGGATCCCCGGTGCCCGGCGTGATGCGCTGCTCGGCACACCGGCCGGCACGACAGCGGTCGCTCCAGCCGCCCGACGCGACTGCGGTTTCGCGGAAAGCCCGACGTTCACCATGGCCCGATCTCTTGCGATTAGCCAATCTTTGCTCTTATTGACGGCGTATCAGCATGGATACACCATGCACACCGCTTAGGCTCCCATGTGATGAACCGTCTCCGTGTCACCCCCGGCCCGGTCCTCGCGCTCACCGCCACGTGGCTCATCACCCGCGCCCTGATGCTGTGGCTGCTCGTGCACAACAGCGCCCGGCTGCTGGGCGGCGGTTCGGTGTCCCGGGAGGTGTGGCGGCTGTACGTCCACTGGTACGGCGTCCTCGCGCACGGCTCGTTCCCGGTGCACGACACGCTGTGGCAGTACCCGCCGGGCGCGGGAGCGGTGCTGCTGGCGCCGGGCCTGCTGCCGGGCCTGACGTACTTTCAGGCGTTCGTGGCGCTCACCCTGGCCGCGGACGCGCTGACCGCGGCGGTGCTGCTGCGCGCGGGCACCCGGCCCGGGCGCAGCCTGCTCGGCGCGGCCGTGTGGACCGGCGGCCTGCCGCTGCTGCTGCACCTGCCGCTCGCCCGGTACGACCTCCAGGTCACCGCCCTGGCCGTGCTCTCCCTGCTGGCCGCGGCGCGCTCCCCGCGCGCGGGCGGTGTGTTCGGGGCGCTGGGCGCGCTGGTGAAGGTGTGGCCGGCGTTGGTGCTGCTGGGCCTGCCCCGGGGGCGGCCGACGCGCACGGCGTGGGCGTGGGCGGCGGCGGCCGGGCTCGCGTGTCTGGTCCCGCTCGCGCTCTTCCTCGCCCACCCGCTGTCCTTCCTGCGGGAGCAGGGCGGCCGGGGCGTACAGATCGAGTCGCTCGGCGGTACGGCGCTCAACCTGGCCCGGCACGCCGGATGGTCCGGCCGGTCCCGCTACCGGTACGGCGCGATCGAACTCGTCGGCCCGCACGTGCACACCGTCGCCACCGTCTCCCTCGCGCTCACCGCGGTCTCCTTCGGGCTGCTGGTGCTGTGGCGGATGCGGGCACGGCACTGGAGCGAGGCCACGCCGTACGACGCGGCGCTGAGCGCGGTGCTGCTGTTCACGGTCACCAGCCGGGTCATCAGCCCGCAGTACATGATCTGGCTGATCGGCCTCGCCGCCGTGTGCCTGACCTCGCGCCACACCAGCCAGCGGCCGGTGGCGGTGCTGATCCTCGTGGCGGCCGCCGTGAGCACCGTGGCGTACCCGATGTGCTACCGGGAGGTGGTGCACGGCACCTGGGCCGGCTGCCTGCTGATGCTGGGCCGCAACGGGCTGCTGGCGGCCGCCGCCGTGCTGTCCTTCGCCCGGTTGTGGCGGGCCGCGCGGCCGCCGGCCGGAAAGACCGTGCCGCCGATGGAACCCCGGCCCGGTTCCGACCGTCTTCCGGAGCGAGCACTAAGCGTCTCTTAACGGGGTATTACCTAATATTTCTCCGCTCCCGGCCCGTGGACCCCATGCACCCAGAACCGCGAGACCCAGACCAGGCACCGGCGCCGGCACCTCAGGTCGCCGTCGTCGTCATCGGCTACAACGACCGCTCCCATGTGGGCGCCGCCGTGCGCTCGGCGCTGGCCCAGGGGCCCGCCGTCGCCCAGGTGATCGCCGTGGACGACTGCTCCACCGACGGCAGTGACCGGCTGCTCGGGCGGCTGGCCGCCGGCGAGCCGCGGCTGCGGGTGGTGCGCCGGGGCGTGAACAGCGGCGGCTGCGGCAGTCCCCGCAACACCGGGATCGACGCGGCGACCGCGCCGTACGTGATGTTCCTGGACAGCGACGACGTACTGCCGCCGGGTGCGGTGGACGCGCTGCTGGCGGCGGCCACCGAGGCACGCGCCGAGGTCGCGAGCGGCCTGTGTGTGCGCCGGGAGCTGCCTTCGGGGCGCGAACAGCCGTGGCAGGCGCCCCTCTACGCGGCGCAGGCCGTCCTCGCCCACCCCTCCGAGCGCCCGCGCCTGGTCCACGACACGCTGTGCGTCAACAAGCTGTACCGCACCGACTTCCTGCGCGAGCACGGCATCCGCTTCCCCGAGGGCCGCTTCCTCTACGAGGACTTCGTCTTCACCGCGCGCGTGCTGGCCGCGAGCCCGCGCGTCGCGCTCGTCCCGGACCGGGTGTACGTGTGGCAGGTGCGCCGGTCGGCCGACCGGCTGTCGCTCTCACTGGACCGGGAGCACATCGAGAACTGGACGGCGCGTGTCGAGGCGTGCGCGCTGGCGTACGACATTCTGCTGGGCGCCGGGCAGAAGGAGCTGGCGCGGGCGGCGCGCGCCAAGTTCCTCGACCACGAGGTGCGCATGTACGCGCGCGAGCTGGGCTTGCGCGACGCGCACTACCGGCGCGCGTGGTGGGCGCACACCCGGGAGTACCTGGGGCACTACGACGCGGCCGACTGGGAGCTGAACCCCGCCGCCCCCGGCCGCCTGCTGGCCCGGGTCGTGCTGGCGTCCCCGGAGCCCCGCGACCTGCCCCGCCTGCGCGAACTCGCCGCCCGCCCGGCACGCCTGCTCCCGCCGTACGCCCGCACCCCCGACGGCGTCCCGGTCTGGTCCCCCGAGCTTCCCCAGGTCTCGCTGGCCCCTCTGCTGACCTCGCCCGTCCCCGTACTCCCCCTCGCGGTGGACGCGGAACTGCGCCCCCGCGCGCGCGTGTCCCTGCTGCGTCTGCGGCTGCACGAGCTGTACGGCAGGGTCGCCGAGGCGGGCCCGCGCGAGGTGCGGGTGGTGTGGCACGCGCGGGACGACGAGCGCACGCGCGGACACGCCACGGTGGCGCTCACACCCGGCGGCACGGACACCTGGTCGGCCGAGGTGCCGGTCGATCTGGCCCGGCTCGGCGCGGGCACCTGGGATCTGCGGCTGACCGTACGGTTCGCGGACGGCGGGCAGCGCGAGGTCACGGCGCACGCCCTGGCGGGCGCCGGCCGGCTGCGCCGGCGCGCCGTCCCGAGCGCCGTGCACGGCGTGCTCCTGGCACAGCCGTACGCCACGCACTCCGGCGCACTGGCCCTGCGTGTGGCGACCGGTGTACGAGGAGTGCTGAAGGTGGTCCGCGGCCGGCTCCGCCGCCTGCTTCACTGAGAGACGGAACGACCGACTTCACCGAGACACGGGCCAACCGACGAGCTACGAGGGGACGGCCGCACATGACCTGGCTGATCACCGGCGGCGCCGGATACATCGGGGCGCACGTGGTACGGGCGATGGCGGAGGCGGGCGAACGCACGGTCGTCTACGACGACCTGTCCACGGGAGCCGCCGAACGGGTACCGGCCGAGGTCCCGCTGGTGCGCGGCTCGATCCTGGACGCGGACCGGCTGACCCGGGCCCTCGCCGAGCACGAGATCACCGGCGTCGTCCATCTGGCGGCGAAGAAGCAGGTGGGCGAGTCGGTGGACCACCCGCTGCTGTACTACCGGGAGAACGTGGAGGGCCTGCGCGTCCTGCTGGAGGCGGTGGTCTCGGCGCGGATCCCGTCCTTCCTCTTCTCCTCCTCGGCGGCGGTCTACGGCATGCCCGACGTCGGCCTGGTGACGGAGGAGACCCCGTGCCACCCGCTGTCCCCCTACGGCGAGACGAAACTGGCCGGCGAGTGGCTGGTGCGCGCCACCGGCCGGGCGGCGGGCCTCGCCACCGCGTCGCTGCGCTACTTCAACGTGGCGGGCGCGGCCACCCCCGAACTCGCCGACACCGGCGTGTCCAACCTGATCCCGATGGTCTTCGAACGGCTCACCGAGGGGGCGCCGCCGCGCATCTTCGGCGACGACTACCCGACCCCGGACGGCACCTGCGTCCGTGACTACATCCACGTGGTGGACCTGGCCGAGGCCCATGTGGCCGTCGCCCGCGCGCTGCGCTCCTCGCCCGGCACCGACCTGACCCTCAACATCGGCCGCGGCGAGGGCGTCTCCGTCCGCGAGATGATCGACCGCGTCAACGCGGTCACCGGCTACGACCGCCCTCCGACGGTCACCCCGCGCCGCCCCGGCGACCCCGCCCGCGTCGTCGCCTCCGCCGCCCGGATCGCCGCGGAGCTGGGCTGGGAGGCCAAGTACGACGTGCAGGACATGATCACTTCGGCGTGGGAGGGCTGGGTACGGCTCCATCCGGAGGCGGCGCGCTCGTAGGAGACCCGCCGTCGGGGTGCGGCCCGTCACCCGGCCGCGGGCCCGTCGTGGCCGGTCGCGCCCACGCGGCGGTGGCCGCAGGTCAGATGCAGCCCCGCGCCCCTTCGGGGTCCTTCACAACGCCTTCAGCGCGCCCGCCGTGGCCCGCGCCAGTTTCTCCAGGTACCCCTTCGGCAGTTTCGGGTTGCGGATGACCACCGAGCGCCAGTACAGCGGACCGGAGATCAGGTCCAGGGCCAGCTCGGGGTCGAGCCCCGCGGAGAGTTCGCCCCGCTTCTCGGCCGCCGCCACGATCTTGCTGGCCACGCCCTCCTGACCGTTCCGCAGGGCCTTCTGGAAGGCCTCCGCGAGGTCGGGATTGCGGGCCGCCTCGGCCTGGAGGTCGGGGATGATCTGGGACGCGACCGGATGGCGCAGGGCGCGGGACGTGACCTCGTAGAGCAGGCGCAGGTCGCCCTCCAGGGAGCCCGTGTCGGGGACCGGGAAGCCGGTCACCGCCATCGCGGAGACGACGTCCAGGACCAGGTGGAGCTTCGAACGCCAGCGCCGGTAGACCGCCGTCTTGCCGACGCCTGCGCGGCGGGCGATCCCCTCGATGGACATACGGGCGTAGCCGACGGCCGCCAGCTCCTCGAAGACGGCCGCCCGGATGGCCTCGGTCACGTCCTCCCGGAGCACGGCGGCTCCGGCGGGTGCCCGGCGGCGCGGACGCGCCGGCGGCTCGTCGGCGGGCTCGGCGGCGTTCGTCGTCATACCGCACAGCATAGGGCGTGACGACGAAACGGTTGCGTTCCGACGCCCGTTGGGCCTACCCTCACGTTGCGACGATACGGTCCCGTCCCGACGTAAGAGAACGTGAAGAGAAGCGTAAGGAAACGCCGGACGAGGACCGCGGACGCGGCGACCCCGACGAGAGTCGTGCGCAGCACCCCCTCCCCCGAGCGAAAGCAGCGGATGTGAGCCAGGTCCTCCACACACCGCCCCCGACCCAGGCCCCGGCCGCCGACGACCTCGCGGCGCTCGCGGCCCGGCACGGCCTGTCGGTCAGCGGCGCCCGCCCCTCCCTGCCGGAGTACGTCCGCCACCTGTGGGCCCGGCGCCACTTCATCAGCGCCTTCGCCACCGCCAAGCTCACCGCGCAGTACAGCCAGGCAAAGCTCGGCCAGGTCTGGCAGGTCATGACCCCGCTGCTGAACGCGGCGGTCTACTACTTCATCTTCGGCGTGCTGCTCGGCACCAAGCACAACGTGCCGGACTACGTCCCCTTCCTGGTCACGGGCGTGTTCATCTGGACCTTCACGCAGAGCTCGATCATGGCCGGCACCCGGGCGATCTCCGGCAACCTCGGCCTGGTGCGCGCCCTGCACTTCCCGCGGGCCGCCCTGCCGATCTCCTTCGCGCTCCAGCAGCTCCAGCAGCTGCTGTTCTCGATGGCCGCGCTCGTCGTCATCCTGCTCTGCTTCGGCGTGCCGGTCGCCGTCTCCTGGGTGCTGGCGATCCCCGCGCTGGTGCTCCAGTTCACGTTCAACGCGGGCGTGTCGATGATCGTGGCGCGGCTGGGCGCCAAGACCCCGGACATCGCCCAGCTGATGCCGTTCGTGCTGCGGACGTGGATGTACGTCTCCGGCGTGATGTGGAGCATCGACAAGCTGGCCGACAAGGACGACCTGCCGCACATCGTCACCGTCCTGCTGGAGCTCAACCCGGCCGCCGTCTACATCGACCTCATGCGGTTCGCGCTGATCGACAGCTTCCACGCCGCGTCCCTGCCCCCGCACGTGTGGGTGGCGGCCACCGGCTGGGCCCTGCTCGCCGGCATCGGCGGCTTCATCTACTTCTGGAAGGCTGAGGAGACGTACGGCCGTGGCTGAGCAGACCCCCGACAACACCGAGAAGGTCCCCACCGTCGTCGCCGACAACGTCGACATCGTCTACCGGGTCAACGGCACCGGCGCCGGCCGGGGTTCCGCCACCGCCGCCCTCAACCGCATCCTGCGCCGCAAGCAGACCGAGAAGGCGGCCGGTGTCCGCCGGGTGCACGCGGTGAGGAAGGTGTCGTTCGTCGCGTACAGGGGCGAGGCGATCGGGCTCATCGGCACCAACGGTTCCGGCAAGTCGACCCTGCTCAAGGCGGTTGCCGGGCTGCTCCCGGTGGAGAGCGGCCACATCTACACCGACGGCCAGCCGTCCCTGCTGGGCGTCAACGCGGCCCTGATGAACGACCTCACCGGCGAGCGGAACATCTTCCTCGGCGGTCTCGCCATGGGCATGTCCCGGGAGCAGATCAAGGAGCGCTACCAGGACATCGTGGACTTCTCGGGGATCAACGAGAAGGGCGACTTCATCACCCTGCCGATGCGCACGTACTCCTCCGGCATGGCCGCCCGGCTGCGCTTCTCCATCGCCGCCGCAAAGGACCACGACGTCCTGCTGATCGACGAGGCGCTGGCCACCGGCGACCGCTCCTTCCAGAAGCGTTCCGAGGCGCGGATCCGCGAGCTGCGGCAGCACGCGGGCACGGTCTTCCTGGTCAGCCACAACAACAAGTCGATCCGCGACACCTGTGAGCGGGTGCTGTGGCTGGAGCGCGGCGAACTGCGCATGGACGGGCCGACGGAGGAGGTCATGAAGGAGTACGAGGCCTTCACCGGCGACAAGAAGCCCGCTCCGAAGAAGCCCGCCGCCAAGAAGCCGGCGCCGAAGCCGGAGCCGACACCGACACCGACACCGACACCGACACCGGAGACACCGGCGGGTGAACCGAAAACACGGTCGGGTGAACCGAAAGCACCGGCGGGTGGAACGGAAGTACCGGCCGTGGGGAACCCCGAGGCGCCGAAAGTCCCTCTTCCCTCCTGAGCGCAGCTCTTACGCCAGGCGCGGTTATCCCTTTCATCCACTTAATGACAGTATGTTATGAAGGGTGCGCCCGGAGACGACGAGCCGAAGGAGTCCACTGCGATGCCCCAGCTGAGCGTGATCGTCTACGGGCCGAACGCGCAGGGGCGCCTGACCGAGCTGCTGGACTCCCTGGAGTCGCACCCCCTCCCCGATGCCGAGGTGATCGTCGCCGCGGTCGGCGACTGGGCGCGCGAGGCGGCCGAGGGTCACGCCCCCGACACGATCGTCGTCCCGCTGCCGGACGGCACCGGTGACGCGCGGGCCCGTGCGGCCGGCGCCGCCCGGGCCCGCGGCCGCTGGCTGCACTTCGTCCACGCCAAGGACGGCCTGCCGGCCGGCGCGCCCCGCCTGATCACCGAGCGGACCGCCGAACTGGACGGCGCGGCTGCCTCCGGCACCCCGGTCGACGTGCTGCTCTTCGACCACGTCACCACCACCTGGCAGACCGCCGCCAGGCCCTCCCACGACGGCCGCCGCCTCGCCGCCGTCGGCCGGGCGGCCCGGCCCCTGGCCGAGGCCGCCGACCTGCTGCGGCTCACCCCGCTGCTCGGCAACCGCGTCCTGCGCGCCGCGTTCTGGCGGGCCCACGAGGAGCAGCTGACCACCGACGACGAGCCGCACGCCGCCCACGCGGCGCTGCTGCACGCCGGCCGGGTCGCCTGCCTGAACCAGACGGCGTACGAGCACCGGGTGCTGCGCCCCGAGAGCCTGCCGCCGCGCGCCCCGGAAGACCGGCTCGCGCTCATCGACCGCTACGAGTCCCTGCTCCCGCTCACCAGGGACCGCCGCGCCGCCCACGCGGTGCTGTACGACCTGATGGTGCGTGACCTGGTGCGCACCTTCGCCCGCGAGGACCTGCCCGACCCGGTGGCCCGCGAGTTCTTCCGCCGTGCCTCCCTGGCCGCGGTCCGCTGGCGCCCCGAGGGCCACCGGCACCCGGCGGGCCTGGAGGGCGTACGGCACACCCTGCTGGAGGAGGGCGCGTACACCAAGTACCGCGCCTTCCAGGCCGCCAACCGCACCCGCCGCGCGGCACGGAAGGCCGTCCGGACCCGCAAGCGGCGGCTGGCCGCCAAGGTCCGCGACCACCAGTACCGCCAGGCCCTCGGCCGCCCGCTGGACCCGGACCTCGCCGTGTTCGCCGCCTACTGGGAGCGCGGAGTGGCGTGCAACCCGGCGGCGATCGCCGCCAAGCTGGCCGAACTCGCCCCGCACATCCACCCGGTGTGGGTGGTGAGCAAGGACAACGCGGCCCTGCTGCCGCCCGGCACCGACCACGTGGTCCCCGGCACCCGCCGCTACTGGGAGACCCTGGCCACCGCCACCTACCTCACGAACAACGTCAACTTCCCCAACGCGGTGGTCAAACGGCCCGGCCAGATCCACCTCCAGACCCACCACGGCACGCCGCTCAAGCGCATGGGCCTGGACCAGATGGACCACCCGGCCGCCGCCCAGGGCCTGGACTTCGCCGCCCTGCTGGCCCGTATCGACAGGTGGGACTACAGCGTCAGCGCCAACAGCCACTCCACCCGCATGTGGGAGCGCGCCTACCCGTCCCGCTACACCTCCCTCGACCACGGCTATCCGCGCAACGACGTCTTCTACACCGCCGACGCCCGGGCCGTACGCGCCGCCCGCGCGCGCCTGGGCATTCCGCCCGGCCGGACGGCCGTCCTGTACGCGCCCACCCACCGCGACTACGAGGCCGGCTTCACCCCCCGCCTCGACCTCGCCGCCCTCGCCGACCGCCTCGGCGAGAACACCGTCCTCCTGGTCCGCGCCCACTACTTCTACGGGGGCGCGGCCTCCCCGCTGAGCGGCCTGCGCCGCTCCGGCCGGATCATCGACGTCTCCTCCTACGACCCCGTCGAGGAGCTCTGCCTGGCCGCCGACGCACTGGTCACGGACTACTCGTCGATCATGTTCGACTACGCCAACCTGGACCGTCCGATCGTGATCTACGCCGACGACTGGGAAACCTACCGGACCACCCGCGGCGTCTACTTCGACCTCATTGCCGAGCACCCCGGCCAGGTCGCCCGCACCCAGGAGGAACTCGCGGAGCTCTTCGTCTCCGGCGCATGGCGCGACGAGAGCGCGGCCAAGGCGCGGGCCGCGTTCCGGCGCCGGTTCTGCGAGTACGACGACGGGCGCGCCGCCGAGCGGGTGGTGCGACGGGTGTTCCTGGGTGAACCGGAGGAGTCGCTGCCGCCGGTGCTCCCCATCGAGGACCGCACCCCCGCCCCGACCCCCGAGGAGGCCACGGCATGACGCGCCCCGACGTCACGGTCACCGTCATCGTCTACAACGACGCCGCCCGCCTGCCCCGCGCGGTCGCCTCGCTGCGCGCCCAGACCCACGCGAACATCGAGATCGTCATCAGCGACGACCACTCGACGGACGAGACGCCGTCCGTGGCACGGGAGCTGGCGGCCCAGGACCACCGCATCCGCTACCTCCGGCTGCCGGAGAACAGCGGCGGGTGCAGCGCCCCGCGCAACCGGGCCATCGAGATCGCCCGGGCGCCGTACCTGATGTTCCTGGACAGTGACGACGAACTTCCGCCGCGAGCGGTGGAGTTGCTGCTCGCCGCCCACCGCGAGCGGGACGTGGACTTCACCATGGGCGCGGTCCGCCGGGTCCGGGTGGACAACGGCCGCCGCTCGACCTGGATGCCGCACCTGGTCGCCGAGCGCCGCACGGTGGAGGGCATCGAGGCCGACCCGCGGCTGTTCTTCGAGCACCTGTCGACCAGCAAGATGTACGCGCGCTCCTTCCTGGACCGCCACCGGCTCCGCTTCCCCGAGGGCATCCACTACGAGGACCAGCTGTTCTCGGCGCAGGCGTACTGCCTGGCGAAGGCGTTCACGGTCATCCCGGACCCGGTCTACGTCTGGTACATCGAGCCGTTCGCCGCCGCGTCCTCCGCCTCCATCTCCAACCAGCGGCACAAGATCTCCAACGTCAGCGACCGGGTCCACGTCCAACGTCTCATCGACGACTTCCTGGTGAGCAGCGGGCACGCCGCCCTGCGGGAGGAGAAGGACTACAAGTTCCTCAAGCACGACTTCCGGATGTACGCGGGTGACCTGCCCTACCGGGACGAGGAGTGGCTGGCGGCCTTCGCGGACATCATGAACCCCTACCTGGACACGCTGTCCCCCGAGGCCTACGCCCGCCTGCCCCGCCCCGAGCGGGTGGTACTGGAGCTGCTGCGGGACGGCCGCCGGGCCGAGGCCCGGCTGGCGGCACGCGGGCTGGGGCAGGGGGTGGCGCCGAGGCAGGTGACCACGGACGCGGCGGGTGTGCCGTACTGGGGTGACTCGCTCCCGGCCACGGACCGCGCCCGCCGCGAACTCGACGTGTCCGACCTGGAGTTGGACACCGGGCCGTTCCCGACGGCCCACTTCCGGCACGAGATCACGCAGCTGACGCCCGGCCCGGGAGCGTCCCTGACCCTCGCGATCCGCACGTACGACCCCGGTCTGCGCCTGCCCGTCGGCCCGCAGCGCGCGTCCCTCCTCCTGACGCCCGGCAGGCGCCGGATGACGGTCCCCTTCCGGCTGGACCCGGTCCGCCCCGGCGTCTTCGAGGGCACGGTCCGCCTGGACCTCGCCACGGCGCCGCTGCCGCTCCACGGCTTCGAGGGCGTCCGTCACCCCCTGCTCCGCCTGGACCAACAGGGCCTGTCCAACTCGGGCCTCCTGCTGGCTCCGCTCGACTTCCCCACCCGCCGGATCCGGCTCAACTCCCACGACCTCACCGTCGAACCGGAGGGCCGCAACCCCGGCCGCCTGCAGCTCCGCTGGCGGCCGGTGGGAGTAACGGCTCGCCTGATCCGCCCACTGACCCACCGAGTGGCCGGCCCCCGAGTACGGAACGCTGCGCGGATGGCGGCGAGTGTGTTGAGGTGAGGGCACCAGTTCAAGGCACTACCCGGTACAGGGTCTGGCCACCTGGGCCCACGGCCACCTTCCGCAGCCACGGTGCCGCCGACGACGTACCGCCGACAACCCACCGCACCCGGTACTCCCGCAGAATCCCCCGCCGCTCGTCAGCCCCCGTCCCCACCGCGAAGTACCGCTCCACCGCCGCCTCCCGCCGCGCAGCGTCCCGCAGGAACACATCCGGATACCCCGGCGCCACGGTGTACGGCCCATACGCCGGAATCTGCCGAGCCGGAAACGTACGAGCCATCACCACATCCCCGTACCGCACCCCCGCCCGCATGATCCACTGGTACCCCACCCACGGCACCCGGTACTTCTCCGCGACCACCCCGGGCAGCGCGTCCCGCCCCACCACGTACCCGAGCGTCCCGGCCTGCGTCCACGCCCCCACCGCCAGCGCGGCACACAGCACGCACGCCCACCCCCGCCGCACCGCCCGCCGCCCCGCCGACCCCACCTCCAGCGCGGCCGCGAGCTGCGCCGGGATCAGCGCGGCGGGCAGGGCGCGGCCCCAGGAGTAGTGACCGGTCAGGCCGCCCGCCGCGAACACCAGCGCACCGAACGCGAAGAACAGGACCAGCGGGTCCCTCGGGTCCCGCCGCCGGCGCAGACCCAGCGCCACCACCCCGAGCAGCACGAGCCCGAACCGCCCGGCCAGGTCCTGGTACAGCGGCCGATGGATGGCCTCCAGGTCCGCGCCCGCGGAGAACAGCGCGAAGAAGTCGTAGTACGGCCAGAGCCCCAGCACCAGCAGCCCCAGCAGCAGCCCGGCGCCGAGCCGGAGCAGCGCCGTACGGGCCGGCCGGGCCGCGAGCAGCACGGCGAGGGCGCCGAGGGACGCCACGACCCCGGTGAACTGGTGGCAGAGCAGGATCAGCGCCCACAGCGCGCCCAGCCCGAGCCACACCCCCCACGCGGCCTCCCGGCGCGCCGCCCGCGTCAGCCAGGCCCAGAAATGGAAGCTGAGGCCGAGGGCGAACACGCTGGGGTACGACACCGTCAGCGCGAGGGAGTTCAGGCCGAGGAAGCCGCTCCAGTTGAACAACAGCGGGCCCCAGAGGAGGAGCAGGCTCAGCAAGGCCAGGGCGGGAGCGGCGCGGTGGGCGGTGAGGGTGCGGACGTAGCGCCACACGCCCGTCACCAGCAGGCCCAGTCCGGCGAGCGCCGCCCCGCGCAGGACCACGAACACCGACAGGCCCGTCAGCTTGGCGACGATGCCGAGCAACAGCATCCACGGCGAGTAGTACGGGCTCGGCGTGTCGGCGTCGACCAGTGGGTTGCCGGGATCGAGCAGACTGTGCCGGAGGCGCTGGACCGTCGCCGCGTGCATACCGAGGTCCCCCGCCCACGGCAGGCGGACGACGACCAGGAACAGCAGCACCACGACGAGCGCGGCGGCGGCCTGCGGCAGCGCCCGGCCGGCACGCGAGGCCGGGCTGCTCGGCGGTGCCGTACGGCGCTCCGGTGCGGTGTCAGACGGCGCGGTGTGCATCGTTCACCGACCCTATCCGAACCGCCGCGTTCAGCAGGAAAAGGTAAATTCGCCGCGGGTCTTCGGCCGACGGCGGGTAAGAAAACAGGCGCCCCGGACCGCGGTGTGTCCGGAGCGCCTTCACCGTCGTACGGCTACGAGTGCGTACGCAGCAGCGTCCGCATCGTGCGCATCGCCACCGACAGGTTGGCGAGGTCGAACGAGTCCGAACCGCGGATCTCGTCCAGCGTGGTGCGGGCGCGGCTCAGGATCGCGCTGTTCTTCTGCTCCCACGCCTTGAACCGCTGCTCCGGCGTCGAGGTGCCGTTGCCCGCCGCGAGGATGTCCGCGGTGAGCGCCGCGTGGGCCGCGTACAGGTCCTCGCGGATGGAGGCGCGGGCCATGGACTGCCAGCGGTCGGCGCGGGGCAGCTCGATGATGCGGTCCATGAGCTGGGTGATGTGCAGGCGGTCGGCGAGGTCGTAGTAGACCTCGGCGACGTCCAGCGGCTCCTTGCCCATGCGGTCGGCCACCGAGACGATGTCCAGCGTCGGGAAGGCGGAGGAGAAGCCGGCCACGCGGGTGGCGACCTCGTCCGGGACACCGGCCGCGGACAGCTCGTCGTACACGTGCTGGTACCACTCCAGGTCCGCGCCGCGCAGCAGCTTCGGCAGCTCCTGCCAGACCCGCTCGACCCGGTCGGCGAAGAACTCGACCGTCTCGGCGAGCTGGAGCGGCTGCGGCCGGTTGTTGAGCAGCCAGCGCGTGCCGCGCTCGACCAGGCGGCGCGAGTGCAGCCGGATCCGGGTCTGGACGGCCGCGTCGACCTTGTTGTCCAGCGCCTCGACCGCGTCCCACACCGGCGCCGAGCAGAAGATCGCGCGGGCCGCGGTCTGGGCCCGGACGATCTCCTCCAGGGAGGCGCCGGTCTCCTCGCGCAGACGGTGCAGATACGTCGTACCGCCCGTGTTGACCGTGTCGTTGACCAGCACGGTCGTGGTGATCTCGCGGCGCAGCGGGTGGTTGTCGATCGCCTCGGCGAACCGCTCGCGCAGGGGCGTCGGGAAGTACGCGTGCAGCAGGCCGCGCAGGTACGGGTCGTCCGGCAGCGAGGTGTGCAGCAGTTCCTCGGCGACCGTGATCTTCGTGTACGCCAGCACGACGGCCGTCTCCGGGCCGGTCAGGCCCTGGCCCTGGGCTAGGCGCTCGCGGATCTGGCGGTCGGTCGGCAGGAACTCCAGCGCCCGGTCCAGATGTCCCTCGCGCACCAGGTGGCGGATGAACCGCTGCTGGGCGTGGAGCATGTCCTTGGCCTGGAGCAGGGCGTTGGCGAGGGCCGTGTTCTGCGCGTAGTTGTTGCGCAGGACCAGCGCGCCGACCTCGTCGGTCATCTCGGCGAGCAGCTTGTTGCGCTGCTTGACGGTCATGTCGCCGTCTGCGACCAGGCCGTTCAGCAGGATCTTGATGTTCACCTCGTGGTCGGAGGTGTCCACGCCGGCGCTGTTGTCGATCGCGTCGGTGTTGATCCGGCCGCCGTGCAGCGCGAACTCGATCCGGCCGAGCTGGGTCAGGCCCAGGTTGCCGCCCTCGCCGACGACCTTGACGCGCAGGTCGGCGCCGTCGACGCGGATGGCGTCGTTGGCCTTGTCGCCGACGTCCGCGTTCGACTCCGCCGACGACTTCACGTACGTGCCGATGCCGCCGTTCCACAGCAGGTCCACCGGCGCCTTGAGGATGGCCTTCATCAGGTCGGCCGGGGTCATCTTGGTGACCTTGTCCTCGATGCCGAGGGCCTCGCGGATGTGACCGTTGAGCGTGATCGACTTCGCGCTGCGCGGGAAGATCCCGCCGCCCGCCGACAGCAGCTCGGTGTTGTAGTCGGCCCAGCTGGAGCGGGGCAGCTCGAACAGGCGGCGGCGCTCGGCGTAGGAGACGGCCGCGTCCGGGGCGGGGTCGATGAAGATGTGCCGGTGGTCGAAGGCGGCGACCAGCCGGATGTGCTCGGAGAGCAGCATGCCGTTGCCGAACACGTCACCGGACATGTCACCGATGCCGACGACCGTGAAGTCCTCGGTCTGCGTGTCCACGCCCAGCTCACGGAAGTGCCGCTTCACGGACTCCCAGGCGCCACGCGCGGTGATGCCCATGCCCTTGTGGTCGTAGCCGGCCGAGCCGCCGGAGGCGAAGGCGTCGCCGAGCCAGAAGTTGTACTTGTTCGCGACCTCGTTGGCGATGTCGGAGAAGGTGGCGGTGCCCTTGTCGGCGGCGACCACCAGGTAGGTGTCGTCACCGTCGTGCCGGACGACGTCCTGCGGCGGCACGACCTCGCCGGCCACCATGTTGTCGGTGATGTCGAGCAGCGCCGAGATGAACGTCTTGTAGCTGGCGATGCCCTCGGCCAGCCACGCGTCGCGGTCCACGCTCGGGTCGGGCAGCTGCTTGGCGACGAAGCCGCCCTTGGCGCCGACCGGCACGATGACGGTGTTCTTCACCATCTGCGCCTTCACCAGGCCGAGGATCTCGGTCCGGAAGTCCTCACGCCGGTCCGACCAGCGCAGGCCGCCTCGGGCGACCTTGCCGAAGCGCAGGTGCACGCCCTCGACGCGCGGCGAGTACACCCAGATCTCGTACGCCGGGCGCGGCGCCGGCAGGTCCGGGATGGCCTGCGGGTCGAACTTCATGGAGACGTAGTCGTGCGGCGTGCCGCCGAGCGCCTCCTGGAAGAAGTTCGTGCGCAGGGTCGCCTTGATGACGGTCAGGAAGGAGCGCAGGATGCGGTCCTCGTCCAGGCTGGCCACCTGCTCCAGCGCCGCGTCCAGCTCCTCCAGCAGCGCGTCGGTGATCTCCAGGCCGGCCTTCTGCCGGTCCGGGGACATCCGCGCCTCGAACAGGGAGACGAGCAGCCGGGTGGTGTGGACGTTGTTGCGGAGGGTGTCCTCCATGTAGTCCTGCGAGAAGGTCGAGCCGGCCTGCCGCAGGTACTTGGCGTACGCGCGCAGCACCATCGCCTGCCGCCAGGTCAGCCCGGCGCTCAGCACGAGGGCGTTGAAGCCGTCGTTCTCGGCCTTGCCGGTCCAGGTCGCGGCGAACGCGTCCTGGAACCGCTCGCGCGCGTCGTCGGCCAGGTAGTCGCCGTTGCCGCCGCCGAGCGACTTCGGCATGCGCAGACCGAAGTCGTAGATCCAGGCGGTGGTGCGGTCGGCGCAGCGCAGCTCGTACGGCCGCTCGTCGGTGACCTCGACGCCGAGACGGCTCAGCACCGGCAGCACCTTGGAGAGGGAGATCGAGCCGCCCTTCTGGTAGATCTTGAAGCGGCGCTCGCCGGGGGCCGCGCCCACCGGCTCGTACAGGCTCAGCGAGAAGGTCTTGTCGTCGCCGAGCTGCTCCATGTGGACCAGGTCGGCGACCGCGGCGCGCGGGCTGTGGTCGGCCTTGTAGCCCTCGGGGAAGGCGTGGTTGTAGTGGCGCAGCACCTCGGCCGCGCGCTCCTCGCCGCACTCGGCGGTCAGCGCCTCGGCGAACGCGTCGGCCCAGGACCGGGCGGCCTCGACCAGGCGGGCCTCGATGCGCTCCTTGTCGGCGTCCGACAGCTCGGGCAGCTCGGTGCCCTGCGGGACGCGGACGACGAAGTGCAGCCGGGACAGGATCGACTCGGTGTTCCAGGCGGTGAAGTCGACGCTGGTGCCGCCGAGCTCCTCCTTCAGGATGTCGATGATCCGCAGGCGGACCCCGGTGGTGTAGCGGTCGCGCGGCAGGTAGACGAGGGCCGAGTAGTAGCGGCCGTACTCGTCCTGGCGCAGGTACAGCCGCAGCCGGCGGCGCTCCTGGAGGTAGAGCACGCTCGTGACGATGGACTGAAGCTCGGCGACCGGCGTCTGGAACAGCTCGTCGCGCGGGTAGGTCTCCAGGATCTGGAGCAGATCGCGGCCGTCGTGGCTGTGGGGGGAGAACCCGGCGCGCTCCAGGACCTCGTCCACCTTGCGGCGGATGACGGGGACGCGGCGCACGGACTCGGTGTAGGCGGCGGAGGAGAACAGACCGAGGAAGCGGCGCTCGCCGACGACGTTGCCGTCCGCGTCGAACTTCTTGACGCCGATGTAGTCCAGGTACGACGGCCGGTGCACGGTGGCCCGGCTGTTGGCCTTGGTCAGCACCAGCAGCTTGTGCTCGCGGGCCTTGGCGCGGGCGTCGGCCGGAAGGCGTTCGAAGGAGGGGCTGACCGGGTGCTGGTCGTCCTCGGCGTGGTGCGGGTCCGAGCGCAGTATGCCGAGACCGGTGCCGGGCACGGCGGCGAGCGTGTCGTCGTCGCGCAGCTGGTACTCGCGGTAGCCGAGGAAGGTGAAGTGGTCGTCGGCCAGCCAGTGCAGCAGCTCGCGGGCCTCCTCGACCTCGGGCCGGGGCAGGTCGCCGGGGACGGGCTCGCTCTCCAGGCCGTCGGCGATCCGGTTCGCCGACTCCCGCATCTTCTCCCAGTCCTCGACGGCCTCGCGGACGTCGGACAGCACGCGCAGCAGGTCGGCGGTGATCTGCTTCAGGTCGGCGCGGTCGGTCTCGCGGTCGATCTCGACGTGGATCCAGGACTCGATGTGCGCGTCGTGCGGGAGGTCGCCGACGGGCCGGGTCGGCAGGACCTCGATCAGCTTGCCGGTGAGATCACGCCGGACGACGAACTGCGGGTGGATGACGACGTGGATGCCACGCCCCTGCCGCGTCAGCTCGTTGGTCACGGAGTCGACGAGGAAGGGCATGTCGTCGGTGACGACCTCCACGACGGTGTGGCTGCACGTCCACCCGTTCTCCTCCACGGTCGGGGTGTGCACCCGGACGTTCGCGGTGCCCTGCGGGCGGTTCTCGGCGAGACGGTAGTGCGAGACCGCGGCGCCGAAGACGTCGACCGGGTCGCGGTCGGCGAGGTCTTCCGGGGCGGTGTGCAGGTAGTAGCGCTGGAGGAACGCGAGCACGGATTCGCTGTCCGGGGTGCCGGGAGTGCCCTCGCTCGTCGTCCCGGTCGGTAGGTGCCCCCCGACCGGGCTGTTCTCAGCTACCCGGGCGGCCCTCTCGAGCAGCTCGGCCTTGGCTTCGTCCAGCTTGGTCTGCATTGTCCTCTGGCTCCTGTCGCGCGCCGTTGCGTGACGTAGAAGGAAGTACGGTCTCTTCCCCTGCGGCATAACGCCACGGCCCGGGGTGTCCGGTCGGTTCCGACGCTATGCCTCGAGGTGAGAAGAGCGGGGGGTATTCGGCCATTCTCGACGCGTCCGTCGGGTGTGACGCTGCCCTCGGCACCGCCGCGTCCCGGACCGTCCTCGGCTCCTCGGGGGCTCCGGTGCCCCCGTCCCGCCCGCGAAGACCAGCGACCGCCGCCCGGTCACGGAGGTGTTCCGTGCAACCCGGGCGCAGGGCAGGGGCAAGATCGCCCCCGCGAGATATCGCGCTGATCACGCCACAAGGCTATCGCCACTTACCCCGGACCCGTCATGAGCCGCATGTGTACAAAACCGGGGGGTGAAGTTTGACGTTCTGCACAGCAGCGGGGCGGGGGCGGGTGGCGTATCCGGTCGCGCCCCCGTGCCTCGGGTCGCACCCTGAAAGCGACCGGGCCCTCTTGGCAAGCGCGCCCGGCCAGGGCACGGTGCCCAGGGCACTGTGCCTCGCCCCGAGGTCATGCCCCGGAGTCCCGCCCCGGAGTTCTGCCTGGAGTCTGCCCGGAGGAGCCGACATGCCCACGAAAATCCTCATCGTCACCGGCGACGCAGCGGAGTCCCTGGAAGTCCTCTACCCCTACCAGCGGCTGCGCGAGGAAGGCTACGAGGTCCACATCGCGGCCCCCACCCGCAAGACACTCCGCTTCGTCGTCCACGACTTCGAACCCGGCTACGACACCTACACCGAGAAGCCCGGGTACACCTGGCCCGCCGACCTCGCTTTCTCCGAGGTCGACCCGGGCGACTACGCGGCCCTCGTCATCCCCGGCGGCCGGGCCCCCGAGTATCTGCGCAACGATCCCGAACTGCGCAAGATCCTCAAGGCGTTCTTCGACTCGGACAAGCCGGTCGCGCAGATCTGCCACGGCCCGCTGCTCACCGCGGCGATCGACTCCCTCCGGGGCCGCCGGGTCACCGCCTACCCCGCGCTGGAGCCGGACATGCAGGCCGCCGGGGCGGGTTTCCAGGACTCCGAGGCGGTCGTCGACGGCACCCTGGTCTCCGCCCGCGCCTGGCCGGACCATCCGGCGTGGATGCGGGAGTTCTTGAACGTACTGCGGACCACGGCACCGGTGAGCTGAGGGAGAAGAGGGCGGCAGGAGCGGCGGGGCGGGCGCTCGCGTCTCGCCGTGGAACCCTGCGGTGCGGGTTCGGGCGGCGGGGCCGTCGTGGCTGGTCGCGCAGTTCCCCGCGCCCCTTCGGGGCGCTTCCTTCCCGATCCCTACGCCGCTACCCGCCGCGCCTCCGCCACCGCCTCGGCCAGCGTGTCCACCACCGGCACCCCCACGTTCTCCAGACTGGCGCGGCTGTGCGACCCCCCGGTGTACAGCACGGCCCGCGCACCCGCATGCCGCGCAGCGATCGCGTCGTCCGCCGCGTCCCCGATCACCACCGTGCGCGCGGGCTCCACCACCCCCGCCAGTGCCTCCAGATGCCGCACCATGTGCTCGGCCTTGCTGCCGCCGGACGGCCCCGTACGCCCGTCGACCCGTATGAAGTGCGCCTCGATCCCGAAGCCCTGCACGAGCGGCACCAGCTCCTCGTGCCCGTACATGCTCAGCAGCGACTGGCTGTGCCCCGCCGACCGCCAGCCCGCGAGCAGGTCCTCCGCGCCCTCGGTGAGCCGGCACCGCACCCGGTGGTCCGCGTAGTGCCGGTGGAAGACCCCGTCCATCAGCTCCCACTCGGCGTCGGTCGGCAGCCGGCCGAGCAGCCGCTCGTAGAACTTCGGCACCGGCACGCAGTACAGCGACCTGTACTGCTCCAGCGTGATCGGCGCGAGCCCCAGCTCGGCGAAGGCCGCGTTCGTCGCCCCGATGATCGCGTCATTGTCGTGGAACAGCGTGCCGTTCCAGTCCCAGACGATGTGCGCGCTTCCGTGCATCCCCATGTCCAAGACCGTACCCGCCACCACTGACAATCACGGCTGGCCCCCAGGACAGGTCAGCCCTGCGCGACGAGGTTGGGAATCTCCTGCGTGGCGTACCACAGCAGCTCGTGGTCGTCCGCCCCGTCCACGACGAACTGCGCGTCGTCGTCCCCGCCGTCCGCCGCCTCCAGCGCCTGCGCCGCCGCGGCCACGTCCTCCTCCGCGTCCTCGGCGTCGACATGCACGGAGGCCGCCTTGGCGAGCGGCACCGCGGCCGTCACGGTCACCTCGCCCAGCGCGGCCGGTTCGAGCGCGCGGTCCGGGTCGGCGCTCGCGGCGCCGTCGGGCACGTCCACGGCGACCACGACCCGGCGCCGCACCGCGCCCGGGTCCGCCGCCAGCAGCCGCAGCGAGGCCAGCGCGGCCCGGCTGAGCGCCGCGTACTCCAGCTCCTCGATGTCCTCGGACAGGTACCACTCGCGCAGCGCGGGCGTGACGCCGTACGCGACGAACGGGCCGCTCCCCAGCTCACCCGTCTTGTGCGCCTCGGCGAGAGCGGGGAGGGTCAGGGGGACGTAGACGCGCATACTGGCCGCTCTTTCCTGGTCAAAGGCTCCGCTGGGGCCCCGGGGAGAGCGGCTGGCGCGTCTCCCGGAGGGCCTTCAGGATACGTGCGCCCGTCCCCTTTCGGGGTCCTGCCCGCACCCTCGGAGGCGTCCACTCCGGGCCACGGGTTCACCCTCTCCCGCCGCGTCCTCACGGGGTCGAAGGCTCCCCGCAGCCCTCGGATAGGTGAACATTCCGGCTCCTCTCCCGCGCGCCGCTCCTTCCTTGCGGGCCCCTCCGGCACCCCGTACAAGATCCCCACCAGCGAGTTACCGCCCGGTATCAACCGGGCCCGCCGAACGGGGTCCCCGATGAACAAGGTCATGAGCCGCGCCGCCCAGCCCCGCCCGCGGCACCGCCCGCCGACCCGCCGCGACTCCCGCCGCCCCGGCGGCGCACCACCCCGCACCCCGGTCCGGGAGGCGTCCCGGCCCACACCCGCCCCCACAGGCCGTGAGAGGCCCCGTACGGGCCCGGACTCGGCCGTACGGCAGCCACGCCCGACCGACCTCTTCGCGGACCGCCTGCTGGCCGTCCTGAGCGGCGAGCGCCCCGCCCACTGGATGCTCCGGCACACCGCGGGCAGGGCCTACGACGACCTGGCCCGCCTCGCCGCCCGCAGCCCCCTGCGCACCCGCGGCACCCGCCCCGTCGTCAGCGACATCGGCTACTACGTCCCCAGCGAAGGCGCCCTCGAGGTCTTCGCCCGCATCGCCGCCGGAGACCAACTGAGAGCCCTGGCCTTCCGCCTGGAACTGGGCAAGGACCTCCGCTGGCGCTGCACAGCGGTGGAAACGGGCACCCGACAGCACTGAGAGCGGCCGCGCGCTCGCGGGGCCGTGCCGCAGACCGCCCACAGCCACGGGCAGCCGAGCCGCCAAGGCCAGCGAGCAGCGGCCAGCCGCACCGCAGCCAGCTGCGGGCAGTCGTGCCTCCCCCAAGCCCTGCGAGCAGGAGTACCCCCGGGCGGCACGGGTGGGCGAGGGTGGTGCCCCTGCTCGAGCGAAGCCGGGAGCTTGGGGGAGGCATCCCGCCGGCGCAGGCAGGCGACACCCGCCCCCGCCCAGGCACGGTCCACCCACGAAGCCCACCGCACGACGACACAAGAGGGCCGGGCCCCAAAAGGAACCCGGCCCTTCTCAACGGCTGAAGCGCCGCAGGCAACCGCTACTTCTTGCGGCGCCGCCCACCCTTGGCCTGCCGACGCCGCTCGGCCCGCGTCAGCCCGTCCGCCTCCGAGCGCACCGGCTCCTCGTCCTCCAGGTCACGCTCGACGATGCCACCCTCACCGTCCACCGTCGGCGCGGAGAAGTGCAGATCCCGCCGCTGCGGAACGTCCAGCCCCTTCGCGCGGATCTCCGGACGCCCGCCCGCCTGCGCCGGCACCGTGTCCTGGACGCCCTCGCCCACCGGCTGGGCCTCCTCGACCGGGACCTCCTCGACCTGCTGCTCGACCTGGACCTCCAGGTTGAACAGGTAGCCGACGGACTCCTCCTTGATGCCGTCCATCATCGCGGTGAACATGTCGAAGCCCTCGCGCTGGTACTCGACCAGCGGGTCCTTCTGCGCCATCGCGCGCAGGCCGATGCCCTCCTGGAGGTAGTCCATCTCGTAGAGGTGCTCGCGCCACTTGCGGTCCAGGACCGACAGCACGACCCGGCGCTCCAGCTCACGCATGATCTCGGAGCCGAGCTGCGCCTCACGGGACTCGTACTGCTGGTGGATGTCCTCCTTGATGGACTCCGAGATGAACTCGGCGGTCAGACCGGCCCGGTCGCCGGCCGCCTCCTCCAGCTCCTCGATGGTGACCTTCACCGGGTACAGCTGCCGGAAGGCGCCCCACAGCCGGTCCAGGTCCCAGTCCTCGGGGAAGCCCTCGGAGGTCTCGGCGTGGACGTACGCGTCGATCGTGTCGTCCATGAAGTGCTGGATCTGCTCGTGCAGGTCCTCGCCCTCCAGGACGCGCCGGCGCTCGCCGTAGATGACCTCGCGCTGCCGGTTGAGCACCTCGTCGTACTTCAGGACGTTCTTGCGGGTCTCGAAGTTCTGGGTCTCGACCTGCGACTGAGCGGACGCGATCGCGCGCGTGACCATCTTGTTCTCGATCGGCACGTCGTCCGGCACGTTGGCCATCGACATGACGCGCTCGACCATCTGCGCCTTGAACAGCCGCATCAGGTCGTCACCGAGGGAGAGGTAGAAGCGGGACTCGCCCGGGTCGCCCTGACGGCCGGAACGACCGCGCAGCTGGTTGTCGATGCGCCGCGACTCGTGCCGCTCGGTGCCGAGGACGTAGAGGCCACCGAGCTCCTCGACCTCGTCCTTCTCGGCCTTGACGGCCTGCTCGGCCTTCTCCAGGGCGGCGGGCAGCGCCGCGGCCCACTCCTCGATGTGCTCCTCGGGGTCGAGGCCGCGCTGGCGCAGCTCCGCCTCGGCGAGGTCCTCGGGGTTGCCGCCGAGCTTGATGTCCGTACCACGGCCGGCCATGTTGGTGGCCACGGTCACGGCGCCCTTGCGGCCGGCCTGGGCGACGATCGACGCCTCACGCTCGTGCTGCTTGGCGTTCAGCACCTCGTGCTGGATGCCGCGCTTGCTGAGCTGCTGCGAGAGGTACTCCGACTTCTCGACGGAGGTGGTGCCGACGAGGATCGGCTGGCCCTTCTCGTGCTTCTCGGCGATGTCGTCCACGACCGCCTCGAACTTGGCCACCTCGGTGCGGTAGATCAGGTCCGACTGGTCCTTGCGGACCATCGGCCTGTTGGTCGGGATCGGGACCACGCCGAGCTTGTAGATCTGGTGGAACTCGGCGGCCTCCGTCATCGCCGTACCGGTCATGCCGGACAGCTTCTTGTAGAGGCGGAAGAAGTTCTGCAGGGTGATCGTGGCGAGCGTCTGGTTCTCGTCCTTGATGTCCACCCCTTCCTTCGCCTCGATCGCCTGGTGCATGCCCTCGTTGTAGCGGCGGCCGGCGAGGATACGGCCGGTGTGCTCGTCGACGATCATGACCTCGCCGTCGATGACGACGTAGTCCTTGTCCTTCTTGAAGAGCTCCTTCGCCTTGATGGCGTTGTTCAGGTAGCCCACCAGCGGCGTGTTCACCGACTCGTACAGGTTGTCGATGCCCAGCCAGTCCTCGACCTTCGAGACACCCGACTCGTGGATCGCGACCGTGCGCTTCTTCTCGTCGACGTCGTAGTCGCCGGTCTCCTCGAGGCCCTTGAGCGGGTTGCCGGCCTCGCCGCGCTTGAGGCGGGTGACCAGCTTGGCGAAGTCGCCGTACCACTTGGTGGCCTGGTCGGCCGGGCCCGAGATGATCAGCGGCGTACGGGCCTCGTCGATGAGGATGGAGTCGACCTCGTCCACGATGGCGAAGTTGTGACCGCGCTGCACCAGCTCGTCCTTCGACCACGCCATGTTGTCGCGCAGGTAGTCGAAGCCGAACTCGTTGTTCGTGCCGTAGGTGATGTCGCACGCGTACTGCTCGCGGCGCTGAGCCGGCGTCATGTTGGCGAGGATGCAGCCGACGTCCAGGCCAAGGAACTTGTGGACGCGGCCCATCATCTCGGAGTCGCGCTCGGCCAGATAGTCGTTGACCGTGATGAGGTGGACGCCGTCTCCGGAGAGGGCGTTCAGATACGCGGGCAGGGTGCCGACGAGGGTCTTGCCCTCACCGGTCTTCATCTCGGCGACGTAGCCCAGATGGAGCGCGGCGCCACCCATCAGCTGCACGTCGTAGTGCCGCTGGCCGAGGACGCGCTTGGCGGCCTCGCGCACGGTGGCGAACGCCTCGGGGAGCAGGTCGTCCAGGCTCTCACCGTCGGCGTACCGCTGCTTGTACTCATCGGTGAGGGCCCGCAGCTCGGCGTCGGAGAGGTCGACGAAGTCCTCTTCGATGGAGTTGACCTGGTCCGCGATGCGGTGCAGCTTGCGCAGGATTTTGCCTTCGCCTGCACGCATGATCTTCGAGAGGACGGACACGGGGGCTGGTCTCCTTGCCGGTCGGGCCTGGGACGGTCGGTTTTCCTTTGACGTACTGAGCAACGGCCATCGTATGCGAGGACCCGGCTGCGCCGGGAGGCCCGGCGTCCCGGCGGCTGCTTCATCCAGGACAACGGACGGGCCAACCGGATAGTGCCGCATCGGTGCGAGGAATTGCGCGAAGTGTGATCACGCGATCACTCTTCGCGAAAATCGATGGCTCCGGATGAGTGCGCCCAGCAGAATCGGGCAATGGAACCCGTCACTCTCACCTCCGACCGTCTCCTGTTGCGCTCGGTCGGCCCCGCCGACACCGACGCGGTGTACGCGGCGGCGCAAGACCCCGACATCCAGCGCTGGACGACGGTGCCCTCGCCCTATCTGCCCGAACACGCGCTCTCCTTCACGGACCAGATCGTCCCCGACGGCTGGTCGGAGGGGTCGATGTTCACCTTCGGTGTCTTCCTCACCGGCGGCGAGCTGGCCGGCATGCTCGGCCTCACGATGCGCTCGCTGGGCACGGCCGAGATCGGTTTCTGGGCGGCCAAGGAGCACCGCGGCCGCGGTTATGTCGTGGAGGCCACGCTCACGGCCTGCCGGTGGATCTTCACCGAGGTCGGCGTCGACCGTGTCGAATGGCGGGCCGAGGTCGGCAACCTCGCCTCCCGCGCGGTGGCCGAACGGGCCGGCTTCACCATCGAGGGCACCCTGCGCTCCGGTATCAACAACAAGGGGGTGCGCCGGGACTGCTGGGTCGGCTCCCTGCTCCCCTCGGACCTGGGCCTGCCCTCCACGGCCCCGTATCTGCCCGGGCGTTCCTGACCGCCGCCGGGCGGCCGGGCCGGCCTACCCCCGGCGAAAGCGCAGTTCAGCGCGGGTTGTCAGTGGCGCCCTCTATCGTCCGACGCATGACGACCCTTCCGCGCCCGACCACCACCCTCACCGCGGACGACGCCCGCCGGATCGCCCTGCGGGCTCAGGGGCTCCTCGGCGCGCCCGACCGGCGCGCCGGGGTCCGCGGGGTGCTGCGCCACCTCGGCGCGGTCCAGCTCGACACCATCTCGGTCCTCGCCCGCTCCCACGAACTGGTGCCGTACGCCCGGCTGGGCGCAGTCGGCCGCAAGACGGTGGAGGCCGCGTACTGGACGGACGCGCACGCCTTCGAGTACTGGTCGCACGCGGCCTGCCTCCTGCCCATCGAGGAGTGGCCGCACTTCGCCTTCCGCCGCCGCACCTACCGCAACCGTCCGCACTGGCATCACGCACTCCCCGACGGCGCCTACGACCAGGTCATCAAGCAGCTGCGCGCGGAGGGCCCGCTGACCGCCACGGAGCTGGGCGGCGCGAAGAAGACGAACGACTGGTGGGACTGGTCGGGCACGAAGGTCGCCGTGGAGCGTGCGCTGATGTACGGCGAGGTGGTGTGCGTCGAGCGGCGCGGCTGGAAGCGGGTGTACGACCTCGCCGAGCGCGCGGTCCCGGACGCTCTGCTGCACGACGAGCTGGACGACACCGAGTGTCTGCGCCGTCTGGTCCGGCTGGCGGGCGAGTCGCTCGGTGTCGGCACGCGCGCGGACATCGCCGACTATCACCGTCTCAAGGGGGAGCAGGTCGACGCGGTGATCGCCGACTCGGGCCTGGTCCCGGTCGAGGTCGAGGGCTGGGGCAGGCCGGCCTGGGCGGACCCGGTGGCCCTGGCGACACCGCCGCGCGGCCGGCACCGCACGACGCTGCTGTCCCCGTTCGACTCGCTGATCTGGGAGCGGGCGCGCACGGAGCGGATCTTCGGCTTCACCCACCGGCTGGAGGCGTACGTCCCCAAGCCCAAGCGGGTCCACGGCTACTTCGCGATGCCGGTGCTCGCCGGC
This sequence comes from Streptomyces sp. NPDC036984, assembly GCF_055607665.1. Lineage (NCBI taxonomy): Bacteria > Bacillati > Actinomycetota > Actinomycetes > Kitasatosporales > Streptomycetaceae > Streptomyces > Streptomyces sp. NPDC036984. The sequence continues at coordinate 15,281 of NZ_JBVJRL010000008.1, read as the reverse complement.
GGCCGGCTGGTCGGCCGTGTCGACCCGGCCCGCGAGGGCCGCACGCTGGTGGCCAAGCAGGTCACCCTGGACGGCTTGAAGGCGGTCCCGGCGGTCGCGCAGGCGCTGACCGAGGCGGCGACATGGGTGAACTGCACGGACGTCCGCGTGGAGCGGGTGGACGCCCCCGAGCTGCGCGAGCCCCTCACCAGGGAACTCGCCGGCCTGCTCGACTAGGGGCTAGCGGATCTCCAGGATCTTCTCGCGCATCGCGTAGACCACGGCCTCCATCCTGGAGTGCAGCTGAAGCTTCTCCAGGATGTTGCGCACGTGGTTCTTCACGGTGTTCTCGGAGATGAACAGCTCCTTGGCGATGTCCCGGTTGTTCATGCCCGTGGCGACGAGTTTGAGGACCTCCAGCTCCCGGTCGGTCAGCCGGGGTGCGGGCACCAGCCGGCGCTCGTCGGTGCGCTGGATCATCGACTTGAACTCGGTGAGGAGTTTCGACGCCATCGACGGGCTGATCTGCGACTGCCCGTCGGCCACCGCGCGAATGGCGGTGGCCACCTCGTCGGTCGAGATCTCCTTCAGGAGGTATCCGGTCGCGCCCGCCTTGATCGCGTCGTAGAGGTCGGCCTCCTCGTCGCTGATCGTCAGCATGATGATCTTCGCGCTGGGGGCGACCTCCTTGATGGAGGTGCAGGCCTCGATCCCGCCGCGCTTGGGCATGCGGACGTCCATCAGCACGATGTCGGGCAGCAGGTCGGCGGCCTTGTCGACGGCCTCGGCCCCATCGCCCGCCTCGCCGACGACCTGGATGTCCTCCTCCGCCGCGAGCACGATCTCCAGGCCGCGCCGGAAGAGGGCGTGGTCGTCCACGACCAGGACTCTGATCGGCTCCTTGCGTGGAGCGTCCGGGTCCGGGCCCATGCCGACGGCATGGTCGTCGGCGCCCCCGTCCCGCATCGGTCCGAAGGTGTCCGCCATCTTTCCTCCCCCTGAAGGCTGTGGCCTGTGGTCCTGTGCCATCGCCAACCCAAGGCAGCGGCCCACCGGTTGGGCCGGTGCGGCCATGATTTCATGCCCGGGCGACACCGAGGTGACGTGCGGGGCGCGAAGTGGTCGCACACCGGTGCCCCTGGGGGCGCACACGCGCTCCAGGGGCACCGGCTCAGCTTCAGCCGGGTGCGTCAGCCGCCCAGCGTGCCACCCGCCGCGGGGGGCTGACCCTCAGCGACCATCGGGTCCGTGCTGAGGTGGATCACGCCGTAGTCGTAGGCATGGCGTCGGTAGACGACGCTCGGCTCCTTCGTCTCGGAGTCGACGAACAAGTAGAAGTCGTGGCCGACCAGTTCCATCTCGTAGAGAGCCTGGTCGAGGCTCATCGGGGAGGCGACGTGGGTCTTCTCGCGGACGACCAGGGGCCCTTCGCCCTTGACCTCCAGCGAGCCGATCTTCTTGGTCGGCACTCCGTCGGTCTCCTCCTCCTGAACGGGGAGGCCGTTGCCGTTGAGCGTGGCGGCGCCCGGGACGTGGTCGGCGACCTCGGCCGCCGGGATCCGGCGCGCGCCTCGGCGCGAGAACCGCTTGTCGTGCTGCTTGCGCAGCCGGGCATCCAGCTTCTCCGCCGCCAGGTCGAGTGCCGCGTACGGGTCGCTGGCCGCTGCCTCCGCCCGGATCACCGGACCGCGGGAGCGGAGCGTGATCTCCACTCGGTCACAGCGGTCGGCCTGTCGGGGGTTCGGCTCCTTGGACACCTCGACGTCGAGGCTGATCACCTTGGCATCGAGCCTCTGGATCTTCTCCAGCTTCAGCTTCTCGGCCACGTGCTTGCGGAACCGCTCGGGCACCTCGGTCTTGCGGCCCTTGACGACGATGTCCACGCAGAACTCCGTTCCCGGATCGCTCCGCTGATTCGGCGGAGCATCTCCCTTTCGCACCAGGCCCGGTGATCACCGGACCTCGGACTCGGTGACTTCCACCTCCTCCTCCCCCATGGGCGAGATCTCCACCCCACCGGCACGGGTGATTGCGGAAAACCCGCGGCACGGCATTCGGATATGCGAGGTGGGCCTGCGCCTTTCCTCACAACCGAACATATCTCGCCCGGACGGATGTCGTCACCCTCTACTGCGGCGTACCTCCGTTCAGGTGAATTACCCCTCTCGCTACCTGCAACGATGCAGGTAGGCGGTCAGTTCCCGTTTATTTCGAATGAATCGCAGGGAGCCCCGATCACGGCGGCATGCAGCAGCCGCTCGAGGGCGTTCGACACCGCCTTTTCCGGTGCACCATGCATGCACTCCCTCCGTTCCGGGCGGGCACCGGTCCGTCGTTCTCCCCTACCTTCCCGAGTTACGGCCTCATACACGGCCGTCCCCTCATCTCGACGGGATAACACCACCTCCCGCAGGGCCCGCGCCGCCTCCGCGAGACTGGCGCCCGTCGTCATCAGGTCGTCGACGAGCACGATGCGGCCCGCACCGAGCAGCCGGCCGCCTCCCGCGGTCACCTCCAGCGCCCCGGCGAGGTTCTCCAGGCGCCGCCGCGCGTCCAGGCCCGCCTGGTCCGCCACGGGCCGCCGCTGGCGCAGCACGGCCGCCACCCGGGCCGGCGTCCCGGTGCGCCGCAGCTCCCCGGCCGCCGCGAGCGCCATCCGCCGCACCGGATCGTGCCCGCGCGCCCGCACGGCCCAGCGTGCGGAGGGCACCGGGACCAGCAGCACGGGCACGCGCCTCGGCCACCCGGCCGTCCCGCCACCGATGTCACCGCCCGCGCCGAGGCCCGCCCGCACGGCCCCCGCCAGTGCCGTACCCAGCGCTCCCGCGAGCGCCAGCGCGCCCCGCTCCTTGTGCGCGAGGAGCAGCGCCCGCACCTCCGCCGCGTACGGAGCCACCGCGTGCACCACCGGCAGCCCGGCCGGCTCCGGCACCGGCCGCACCCGCCGCGGCGCGTCCCCGCCCAGCGCGGCCCGGCAGCGCGGGCAGAGCGCCGTACGAGGTGCCCCGCAGCCCGCGCAGTCGGCCGGCAGCACCAGGTCGGTGAGGTCCTGCCACCACCCCCGCATGTCCACCACTGTGCCAACGCCACCGCCGCCCGGCCACCCCTGTGGACAACGCCCTGTGGACAACTCGCGGGAAAGCTTGGGGCACCACACCCAACTCGTCACCCGCACGGGGGAAGTCAGCCCGGACCACACGCCCGCAGCACAGGCCGTCCGGCCTCGGCCCAGGCCGCCGGCCCACCGCAGCACAGGCGGCCCGGCCTCAGCCCAGGCCGCCCGGCCTCAGCCCGGATAGACCGGCGCCGTCCCGTCCTTGTCGACCTTCTGCCACTGGGCACCGGACGGCAGCCGTACGATCCCGTCCTCCGAGTAGGCCACCAGCGGCACCCGCTCGTCCTCGGACGCGGCGATCGCCTCGACGCCGGGGAGCGCGCCCGGGGCCGGGCCGTCGAGCGTGGAGCCGTCGATCTGGACGTACCGCATCTGCTGCACACCGCCCTGCTCCTGGCCGACCACGAGCAGCCTGCTGTCGCCGGCCCAGGAGATGGCGCTGACCTGCTCCAGGTCCGGCGCGGCCGACCGCAGACCGTCCACCGAGATGCCCTGCCCCGTGCCGTCGTCCCGCTGGATCCGGCCGAGGAGCAGGGACTGCTTGCCGCTCTTCTCGACGACCAACGCGATCCGCGCCCCGTCGGCGGCCACCCGCACGTCCTTGATCTGGCCGGACAGATCCGGCACGGCGACCTGCTCCGGTTTGGTGACGCCCTGCTCCAGGACGAACAGCCGCGGCCGGTGCGGGTCACGGTCGGCCACCCACAGGTCGCCGCGGGCGTCCCAGCTCGGGGTGGTCAGCCGGTCGGCGGGGGCCGGGCCCGCGCTGGTCAGCAGCGGGTCGCCGAGCGAACCGCCCGACGCCAGCGACGTCACGTACAGCGACCTGCCCTCGTCGCCGACCCCGGCCGCGGTGTGCTCGTCGCGCGACACGGCCACCGACTGGAGCGCCTTCTCGCCCTCGCCCAGCGGACCCGGCACCCGGACGGCGCCGGTGCCGGTGCTCCCGGTCGGCATCCGTACCGCCCGGTGCCTGCCGTCGAGGAAGTACAGGTACTCGGGACGCTTGGAGGATCCGTGCCAGGCGGCGGACTCGGCGCGCTCCTCGGTCAGTTCGCACAGCCGGTCGCCGCCGGTGCCCTGGAGCGCGACGGACTCCAGCGTCGGCGCCAGGTTCCGCAGGGTGAGCAGCACCTGCGTCGCCATCTCGGTGCACTTGCTCGCCGCGACCTGGGACGCCTTGAGGTTCAGCGGCACGGTCAGCTTGTTCTGGTCGTCCGGTGCCAGCCCGGACACGCCCTTCTTCAGCGCCGTACCGGTCGGGAAGCTGGACCTGACCACCGGCCCGAGCCAGGCGGTCGGCCCGTTCAGCAGCGAGCGGACCATCTGGGTCATCGGGTCCACCTTGCTACGCACGAACACCGGGTCGGCGACCGCCACCGGCTCCCCGCTCGCGCCGACCGCCGTGTTCGAGGCGAAGTAGTACTTGTCGACGGACGTGTAGTTCCGCTGGAAGTCCGACTTGCCCATGACGACGCCGTCGGGCAGCCCGTCGATGCGCCACTGCCCGGTCTTGGGGTCCTTCGAGAGGTGCAGCTTCTTGCGGTAGGAGCCGTCGGCGGGCTGGTACGCCTGTTGCGCGTCGACCGTGGCGACCCGGGTACCGGCGAGCAGACAGGTGACGCTGTTGGTCTCCTCCCGGCCGCCCGGACCGCAGTCGGTCTCGATGCTCGGCCCGTTCGCGAGCACGGTGGTCGACCGCTCCGGCCGCCAGGCGCTCGCCGCCTCGGCCGTCAGGTACTTGCGAGCCGTGTCGTACTCCGGGTCGTCGCTGGTCAGCGCCTCCAGAAAGCCCTGCATGATCTCGCCCGGACCGGCGCCCTCGGCCGGCGGCATGGCGAATACCCGGACCCCGGTGTCCTGCCGCGGTGTGGACTCCACATCCCGCAGATCCCCGCTGTCGGGCATCGAGGCACATCCGGCCAGCAGTACGACGCCCACAGCGGCGTACGCCACCGTGCGCCCCAGCCGCCGCCGTGTACTCCCCTTGCGGTCAGCGGCCACGAAATGCCTCCCCTGGTTCGGTCGAGTCCTGCGGCCTGGCCGCTTCACCCGGCCGGTCCCCGCGCGCGTCGGGCGCCGGACCCGTGGCGGGCCCCTCGCCCGGGCGCCGCACGCCACCGGTGGGCCGGGGCACCACGCGCGCGCCGTTGCCGTTGCCGGGCAGGGCCGTCGGGTCGGCGGCGGGGGTGGCGGGCAGCCGCGGTGCCCTCGGCGGCAGCGCGGGCGCCTGGGCGCCGGTGTGCTGCACCGGTAGGGTCGCCTGCTTCTCCGCGCCCGTGCGGGGCAGACCGGCGTCGTCGAGGCCGCGGTTGCGGCGCGAGTCCTTGGGCTCCAGCGGTATCGGCGAGCCCCGCAGCGGCTCGTCCGCGGTCCTGGGCAGCGTCAGCCGGAACTGGGAGCCGCCGCCCGGCTCGCCCCATGCCTGGAGCCAGCCGCCGTGCAGCCGCGCGTCCTCCAGGGCGATCGACAGCCCGAGGCCCGTGCCGCCGGTGGTACGCGCGCGTGCCGGGTCGGCTCGCCAGAAGCGGCTGAAGACCCGGGTCGCCTCACCGGGCTTGAGGCCGACGCCGTAGTCGCGCACCGCGATGGCAACGGCGCCGCCCGCCGAGGCGAGCTTGACGATGACGTCCTTGCCCTCGCCGTGCTCGACGGCGTTGACGACGAGGTTGCGCAGTACGCGCTCCACGCGCCGGGCGTCCGCCTCGGCGACGATGGGCTGCTGGTCGCCGAGCACCCGTATGCGCGTGCCCTTCCGCTCGGCGAGCGGCTCGGCACCGCTCACCACCCGCCGGACGACCTCCCTGAGGTCTATCGGCTCGGCCTCCAGCGCCGCCGCGCCCGCGTCGAAACGGCTGATCTCCAGCAGGTCCGCGAGCAGCGACTCGAACCGGTCCAGCTGGTCGGCGAGCAGCTCGGCCGACCGCGCGGTCACCGGGTCGAAGTCCTCGCGTGCCTCGTGGATGACGTCGGCGGCCATCCGGACGGTGGTCAGCGGGGTGCGCAGCTCGTGCGAGACGTCGGAGACGAACCGCCGCTGCATCCGCGACAGGTCCTCCATCTGCTGGATCTTGACCTGGAGGTTCTGCGCCATCTTGTTGAAGGCCTCGCCGAGGCGCGCGATGTCGTCCTCGCCGGTGACCTTCATCCGCTCCTGCAACCGCCCGGCGGACAGTCGCTCCGCGATGCCGGCCGCCATCCGCACCGGCGTGACGACCTGCCGCACCACCAGCCAGGCGATGGCGCCCAGCAGGACGACGACGAACAGCCCGGCGGTCGCGAGGGTGCCCTTGACCAGGCTCAGGGACTTCTCCTCCTGCGTGAGCGGGAAGAGGTAGTACAGCTCGTAGGGGCGGCCGTTGGGGTCGTTGACCTGCTTGCCGATCACCAGCCCCGGCTGCGATTCCCTGCCGCCGTAGTAGATGATCCGCGTGTTGCTCTGCACCGCCGTCGTACCGCTGTTGACCCGCTCACGCAGGTCCGCGGGCACGCTGGAGGTGGGGTTGACGTTCCCGGAGCCGCGCGGACTGCGCCCGCCTCCGCTGTCGTCACCGACGGGCAGGGTCACCACATCGAAGGCGCCCGCGCCACCGCTGGACAGCGACTCCACGAGATCGCTCATCCACTGGATGACGTTCTGCGGCTGCCGCCCGTCCGCGGTCGCCGTGCCGTCGTCCGCCGCGGTACCCGCGCCGGTCCCGCCGGCCGCCTCGTCGGCCTTCTGCTTGGCCACCGCGAACCCGCCCGTGGCCTGGCTCTGCGACGCCTTCACCTTGGCGTCCAGCAGGCCGTTGCGCACCTGCCCGATCACCACGAAGCCCAGCAGCAGGACGACACCCAGCGACATCAGCAGGGTCGTGGCGACCACCCTGAGCTGGATGTTGCGCCGCCACAGGCGCATCACCGGCAACAGCGGACGGCGCACCCAGCGCAGGAACAGCCGCAGCACCGGGCTGCCCTGAACTCCGCCCTGCACCAGACCGCCCTCGAACAGACGCCTGAAGCGCGTACCCACCGCCGTCCGGCCGACAGGCCGCCCCGGACGGGTCCCGGACCCGCCGGGAGCCGAAGCGGCACTGTCCCCGGACATGTCAGCTCGGTCCGGCCTTGTAACCGACGCCACGGACGGTCACCACGATCTCCGGCCGCTCCGGGTCCTTCTCGACCTTGGAGCGCAGCCGCTGGACGTGCACGTTGACCAGCCGCGTGTCGGCCGCATGCCGGTAGCCCCACACCTGCTCGAGGAGCACCTCACGCGTGAACACCTGCCACGGCTTGCGTGCGAGCGCGACCAGCAGGTCGAACTCCAGCGGGGTCAGCGCGATCGACTGCCCGTCCCGCTTCACCGAGTGCCCGGCGACGTCGATGACCAGGTCACCGATGGTGAGCTGCTCCGGCGCCGGCTCCTCCGACCTGCGCAGCCGCGCCCGGATCCGCGCCACCAGCTCCTTCGGCTTGAACGGCTTCACGATGTAGTCGTCGGCGCCCGACTCCAGGCCCACCACGACATCGACGGTGTCGCTCTTCGCCGTGAGCATCACGATCGGCACCCCGGACTCCGCCCGGATCAGCCGGCACACCTCGATGCCGTCCCGCCCGGGCAGCATCAGGTCGAGCAGGACCAGATCGGGCTTGCTCTCACGGAAAGCGGCCAGCGCCTTGTCGCCGTCGGCTACGAAAGACGGCTCAAAACCTTCACCACGCAGCACAATGCCGAGCATCTCGGCCAGTGCGGTGTCGTCGTCGACGACAAGGACTCGTCCCTTCATAAACGACATCATCCCATTCTCATAACAGCGACAGGCGCCCTGGTGAGGGAGGTCACTGGCCGGTGACGATAGTCGTACGGAGCCGTCACTGTCTGCCCCTGTCCACCAGCGCTGATCTCAGTGCCGGCTGTCAGCCCGACGCCGGCGCACCTTTCGCCGACCCGCGGGAACGGCTGGACACCAGGCTCCCCCGGTCCTCGCCGACGCCGTGACGCCGCTTCGGTGAGCTGCCGACTCCGGCAGGCGACGGACGGAGCTGCCACGGCCCCTCAACCCGAGCGTCATCACAGGTGGAGGGGCCGTCGACGCCGCTGAAGCCGACCTCAGCCCATCAGTCGACCGTCGCCCGGCGGGACCCGGCAGCCAGCTGTGCAAGAGCCTCGGCGGTCACGGGTGACACGGCCCCCTCCTCGGTGACGATCGCCGTCACCAGCTCGGGCGGCGTCACGTCGAACGCCGGGTTGTACGCCTGGGTCCCCAAGGGCGCCACCGGAAGTCCCCCTCCTGCTCCGGTCACCGGCACCTGGGGCGCCGCGACCTCGGTCACCTCGAAGCCGGGCCGCTGCTCGACCTCGATGGATGCCCCGTCGGGCGTGTCCGCATCGACCGTCGTCAGCGGCGCCACCACGATGAACGGAACATGGTGGTACCGCGCCAGCACGGCGAGCGGATAGCTCCCCACCTTGTTCGCCACCGAACCGTCGGCCGCGATCCGGTCCGCCCCGATCAGCACCGCGTCCACCTCACCCGCCGCGAACAGGGAACCCGCCGCGTTGTCGGTGAGCAGGGTGTACGCCATGCCGCTGCGGGCCGCTTCGTACGCCGTCAGGCGCGCGCCCTGCAGCAGCGGACGCGTCTCGTCGACCCACAGCCGCCGCAACCGCCCCGCCCGGTGTGCGGCGAGAGCCACCGCGAAGGCCGTGCCCTCCCCGCCCGACACCAGCGAGCCGGTGTTGCAGTGGGTCAGGATCCGGTGTCCGCCGGCGGGCAGCAGCTCGTCCAGCAGCGCCAGCCCATGGGCCGCCATCCGGGCACTGGCCTCGGCGTCCTCCTGGTGCAGCGCCCGCGCCGCGGCCAGCGCCGCCACGGCGGCCACGGTGGGATCCCCGGTCCTGGCCAGCGCCGCCTGATGCGCGGCCTGAGCCCGGCGCACCCCGACGGAGAGGTTCACCGCGGTGGGCCTGGCTCCCGCGAGCGCGCTCGCCGCGTCGGCCACGTCGAAGCCGCGCGCGGCGGCGAGCGCGACGCCGTACGCCCCCGCGATCCCGAGCAGCGGCGCCCCCCGCACGGCGAGCGAACGGATCGCCTCCACCAGCGCCGGCGCGTCCGTGCACACCAGCTCGACCTCTTCGGCCGGAAGTCTTGTCTGATCGAGAAGGACCAGTACGGGACCTTCTGGTGGTTCCTCCCATCGGATCGCCGGTATCTCGGTCGGCCGCTTGTCCCCGCCGGTTCGCGCCTGCTGATCAGCCATGCCGTCAGTCTGCCCCGGATCCGGCGGACAATTGAAGGCGTCCAGCCCCCACCGCGGCCGGCCCCCTGGTGACCGGCCCATGGCACGATGGCTGCCAACCTGCCGCCGCGACCGCGGACGGGCATCGAGAAGGAGCTTCGATGACAGACACTCCGGGCTGGGCCTCGCCCGGATCCTCCCCGTCGTCCGAGGGGCGGGAACCCGGTGCGTCCGGACCCGCCGAGCCCGCCGGCCGCCCCGGCCCCACCGAGCCCGCACCGGAGCCGGGCGCGGAAGCGCAGGGCCCAGGCGCGAAGTGGTCGAAGGAGCAGCCGCCACCCGGCCAGTGGCCGGCGCCCACCGGTGCCCCCAGCCCGCACCAGGCCCCACCGCCCCCGCCCCCCGGCCCGGGCTGGGGCGGCCGGCATCCCGGCGGTCCCGGCCCCGGCGGCTACGGCGGCGGATACGCCGGCCCGCCCGCCGGGTACGGCGGCTACGGCACCCCGGGCGGCTACCCGGCCTGGGGCGGCGGCTGGGGCGGCCCGCCCCCCGCTGCCAAGCCCGGTGTCATCCCACTGCGCCCGCTCGGCGTCGGCGAGATCCTCGACGGCGCCGTGTCCACCATGCGCACCTACTGGCGCACGGTCCTCGGCATCGCGCTGACCGTCGCCGTGGTCACGGACACCTGCCTGGTCCTCCTCCAGGGCTTCGTCCTCAACGACGCTCTCGCCCGGACGTCCCTCGACAGCCGGACCGCCACCCCCGACGACGTGTACCGCGCCCTGCGCGAGACCATGATCGCCGGCGGGCTCATCACGGTGATCTCCGCGGCTGCCATCGTCGTCGCGACCGCGCTGCTCACGACCATCACCAGCCGCGCCGTCCTGGGCAAGCCGGTCAGCGCCCGCGAGGCCTGGCGTGAGGCCCGCCCGCAGATCCCGAAGCTGTGCGGCCTGCTCCTCCTGCTCGGCCTGATCACCGTCGGGGTGATCGTCGCCGGGGCACTGCCCGGCATCCTCGTCCTGGCCGCCGGCGGCAGCGACGCCGGCGGTTCGGCGCTGCTCGGTCTGGGCATCCTCGGAGCCGTCGTGGTCGCGGTGTGGCTGGCGATCCGCTTCTACCTGGCCGCGCCCGCGCTGATGCTGGAACGCCAGACCATCACGAAGGCCATGAGCCGCTCCGCCAAGCTGGTCCGCGGCTCCTGGTGGCGCATCTTCGGCATCCAGGTGCTCGCCTGGCTCATCGCCAACATCGTCTCCTCGATCGTCACCATCCCCTTCGCCGTCATCGGAGCCGCCGTGAGCGGCGACGGCATGGACAACTTCCTCGGCACCAGCGGCGGACACGTCGGCTGGGCGTTCCTGATCATCCGGGGGATCGGCTCCCTGATCGGCACCACGCTCACCCTTCCGATCAGCGCCGGCGTCACCGTGCTCCTCTACATCGACCAGCGCATCCGCCGCGAAGCCCTCGACCTCGAACTGGCCCGCGCCGCCGGGGTCCAGGGCTACGGCACCAGCGCCCCCGGCCACGTCCCCGGGAGCTGATGCGGTGAGCCTCACGGGGGGAGTTCTCACGGCGGCGTCCCCATCGGGCGCCGCCGCGACGGTCGTCCGAGCACTGTCGCGGGTGACGGACCGGGCCGTCCTGGCGGCCGGCGGCTCGGGCGACGAACCGCCGGTGACCGTCCCGCGCGATCCCGCGCGGGACGCGGCGCGGCGCGAGCTGTCCAAGCCGATGTACCACGAGAACGACCCCAGCCTGCTCCAGCGCGCCCTGAACGCGTTCTGGGACTGGCTCGACCGGCTGTTCAGCAGCGCCGCCTCGGCGACCCCGGGCGGCACCGTCGGCGTGCTCGTCGTGATCCTTTTCGTCGTCGCCGTCCTCGCCGCCCTGTGGTGGCGCCTCGGCACCCCCCACCGCCGGCCCACCTCGGCCGCCGTCCTCTTCGACGAGCGCCCGCGCAGCGCCGCCGAACACCGCGCGGCCGGCGAGGCACATGCTGCCCAGGGCCACTGGAACCAAGCCGTCCAGGAACGCATGCGCGCTCTGGTCCGCTCCCTGGAGGAGCGCGCCCTGCTCGACGTGCGCCCCGGCCGCACCGCCGACGAGGCAGCCGCCGAGGCCGGCCGTGTCCTTCCCGGGCACACGGACCGACTGCGCAGCGCCGCCCGCGACTTCGACGACGTCACATACGGCGGGCGCAGGGCGGACGAGCAGTCGTACCACCGCCTGGCCGAGCTCGACCGCGAGCTGGAACGCACCCGGCCGACCCTCGCCGCCGGCGCCACCAGCACGGCCCACAGCACCGGCCAGGGGGCTGCCGAGTGACCACCGAGGCCCCGCCGACGACCACCTCCACCGCGCCCACCGGCCGCCAGGTGTGGACCAGGACACGCGGCATCGCGCTCGCCGCCGTACTGATCCTGGTCGCGGCCGTCGCCATGGCCGCCGTACGCTCCACCACCCGGCACGGCGAACTGGACCCGCGCTCCGCCGACGCCTACGGCAGCCGTGCCGTCGCCCAACTCCTCGCCGAGCGGGGCGTCTCCACCCGCGTGGTCACCACCCTCGACGCGGCGCGCACCGCCGCCGGCCCGGACACCACCCTGCTGGTCGCCGTGCCCGACCTGCTGACTCACCGTCAACAGAACCGGCTGCACGCGGCAACGGCATCCTCCGGCGGGCGGACCGTCCTGGTCGCGGCCGGCAGCTGGTCCGTCGAACGCCTCGCCCCCGGAGTCACCGCGGACCCCGCCACCAGCGGCGGCTCCGCCCTCGCCCCGGACTGCACCCTGCCCGACGCCCGGCGCGCGGGCACCGCCGACACCGGCGGCATCCGCTACACCACCACCCACCTCGACGCCGACTCCTGCTACCCCAGCGAGCGCCTCGCCACCCTGCTGCGCATCCCCGCGGCCTCCGGGGGCGGCGACACCGTGGTCCTCGGCGCGCCCGACATCCTCTACAACGACCGCCTCGACGAGCAGGGCAACGCCTCGCTCGCCCTTCAACTCCTCGGCTCCCGCCAGCATCTGGTCTGGTACCTCCCCTCAGTGTCCGACGCCGCCGTCCCCGAGACCGGTGAACGGAAGAGCTTCTTCGACCTGCTCCCTTCGGGATGGCTCTGGGCCACCCTGCAACTGTTCATCGCGGCGGTCCTCGCCGCGTTCTGGCGGGCACGCCGCTTCGGCCCCCTCGTGCCCGAGAAACTCCCCGTCGCGATCCGCGCCTCGGAGACCGCCGAAGGCCGCGCCCGGCTCTACCGCAAGGCCAACGCCCGCGACCGCGCAGCGGCCGCTCTGCGGGCCACCACCCGCACCCGCCTCGCCCCCCTCGTCGGCGTCCCCGTCGCCCGGGCACACACGCCCGAGGCCCTGCTTCCCGCCCTGTCCGCTCACCTCGCCGGCGACGGACAGACCCTGCACTCCCTGCTCTTCGGACCGCCGCCCGGCGACGACGCGGCCCTCATCGCACTCACCGACCAACTCGACGCCCTCGAAAGAGAGGTACGCCGTTCATGATGGACCCGACCACTGACAACGCCGGGCAGAGCGGGGACGCGGGCACCGCCCGGGCCTCCCTGGAAGCCCTGCGCGCGGAGATCGCCAAAGCCGTGGTCGGCCAGGATCCCGCCGTGACCGGCCTCGTCGTCGCCCTCCTCTGCCGCGGACACGTACTCCTTGAAGGAGTCCCCGGGGTCGCCAAAACGTTGCTCGTCCGCGCCCTTGCATCCGCACTCGAACTCGACACCAAGCGCGTCCAGTTCACCCCGGACCTGATGCCGAGCGACGTCACGGGCTCCCTCGTCTACGACACCCGCAGCGCGGAGTTCTCCTTCCAGCCCGGCCCTGTCTTCACCAACCTGCTGCTCGCGGACGAGATCAACCGCACCCCGCCCAAGACGCAGTCGTCGTTGCTGGAAGCCATGGAGGAACGCCAGGTCACGGTCGACGGCACCCCGCGCCCGCTCCCCGAGCCGTTCCTGGTCGCCGCGACGCAGAACCCGGTCGAATACGAGGGCACTTACCCGCTCCCCGAGGCCCAACTGGACCGCTTCCTCCTCAAACTGACGATCCCTCTGCCTTCCCGGCAGGACGAGATCGACGTCCTCACCCGGCACGCCTCGGGCTTCAACCCACGCGACCTGCGCGCCGCGGGCGTGCGCCCGGTCGCGGGCGCCGCCGACCTGGAGGCGGCCCGCGCCGCGGTCGCCAAGACGACCGTCTCCCCCGAGATCACCGCTTACGTCGTGGACATCTGCCGCGCCACCCGTGAGTCGCCCTCCCTCACACTGGGCGTCTCTCCCCGCGGCGCCACCGCCCTGCTCGCCACCTCCCGCGCCTGGGCATGGCTGACGGGCCGCGACTACGTCATCCCCGACGACGTGAAGGCCCTGGCCCTGCCCACCCTGCGCCACCGCGTCCAACTGCGCCCCGAGGCCGAGATGGAAGGTGTGACCGCCGATGCGGTCATCAACGCCATCCTGGCCCACGTCCCGGTCCCCCGCTGATGGCACTCACCGGACGCGCCGCCCTCATCGCGGCCCTCGGCTCGATCCCCGTCGGGGTCCTGGAACCGGGCTGGACGGGCGTCCTCGCCATCAACGGCCCGCTTGCCGTGGCCTGCGCCTGCGACTACGCACTGGCCGCGCCCGTACGCCGCCTCCTGCTGACCCGCTCCGGCGACACCTCCACCCGTCTGGGCGAAACCGCCGACGTCACACTCACGCTCGCGAACCCGTCGCGCCGCCCGCTCCGGGCCCAGCTACGAGACGCCTGGCCACCCAGCAGCTGGCAGCGAGGCACCGAGGTCGCCGCCTCCCGGCACCGGCTGACCGTGCCGCCGGGCGAACGCCGACGCGTGACGACCCGACTGCGCCCCACCCGCCGCGGCGACCGCCAGGCCGACCGCGTGACGATCCGCTCCTACGGCCCTCTCGGCCTGTTCTCCCGCCAGGGCACTCACCGGGTGCCCTGGACGGTGCGCGTCCTGCCCCCGTTCACCAGCCGCAAGCACCTTCCGTCGAAACTAGCCCGCTTGCGTGAGCTCGACGGTCGCACCAGCGTGCTGACCCGCGGCGAGGGGACGGAGTTCGACAGCCTGCGCGAGTACGTCCCCGGTGACGACACGCGCTCGATCGACTGGCGAGCCACCGCCCGGCGGTCCGCTGTCGCCGTCCGCACCTGGCGCCCCGAACGCGACCGGCACATCCTGCTGGTCCTGGACACCGGCCGCACCTCGGCCGGCCGGGTGGGCGACGCTCCGCGCCTGGACGCCTCCATGGACGCGGCCTTGCTCCTCGCGGCCCTCGCCTCCCGCGCCGACGACCGGGTGGCCCTGCTGGCCTACGACCGCCGGGTACGCGCCCTGGTCCAGGGCCGTTCGGCCGGCGACGTGCTGCCATCCCTGGTCAGCGCCATGGCCACACTCGAACCGGAACTCGTCGAGACCGACGCTCGTGGCCTCACCGCCACCGCGCTGCGAACCGCGCCTCGGCGTTCCCTGATCGTGCTTCTCACGACGCTGGACGCGGCACCGGTGGAACAGGGCTTGCTTCCCGTACTTCCGCAGCTCACTCAACGCCACACTGTTCTGGTCGCCTCCGTGGCGGATCCGCACATTGCCCGCATGGCGCAGGCCCGGGGCAATGCGGAAGCCGTGTACGAGGCGGCGGCAGCGGCTCAGGCGCAGAACGAGCGTCGGCGTACTGCGGAACAGCTTCGCCGTCATGGGGTGACCGTGGTGGATGCGACGCCGGAGGAGTTGGCGCCGGCCCTGGCGGATGCCTACCTGGCACTGAAAGCGGCGGGGCGGCTCTGAATAGTCCTCGATCCGCCGCCTTCCCTTCGGGGAGGCACAGGCTCCGGAACGCAGAAAACCCCCGCACCGGAAGGTGCGGGGGTTTTCCCAAAAATTGTTCGGCGGCGTCCTACTCTCCCACAGGGTCCCCCCTGCAGTACCA